>NZ_JBIIYV010000062.1:0-16829 GCF_044346625.1 Aquidulcibacter sp.
CTGACCATAGCAATTTTACAATTTCGAGATAAATAGCCATAATCGCAATTCATCTTACCGTATTCAGGATAATCATGGACCAGTGGCAGGGACTTGATGAGTTTGTCGCGATTGCGACGGCAGGCTCCTTTACCGGCGGGGCCAAACTTTTAGGCACGTCAACCACGCGTATCAGCCGGGTGATTGTGCAGCTTGAAGCACGCCTTCAAGCCCAATTATTTGATCGCACCACCCGCGCGGTGAAGCTTACCGACACAGGTCGCGCCATCCTCGAACAATGTCGCAGATTGCTGGCGGAGAGAGACGATATTCTCGCCTCTGTTACCGCCCAAGGTGAACCCCGCGGGGAACTGCGGGTAACGTGCTCCACCACCATGGGCGAACGTTATGTCGCGCCTTTGCTGCGACGATTTGCGATGGAGAACCCAGATCTAAGTGTCGAGCTAAACTTGACGAACCGCTTGGTTGATCTGGTCGGCGAAGGCTATGACTTAGCGATCAGAACCGGACAAATGCCTGACTCTAGCCTCATCCGCACGCGCGTCGGCTCCCGCGCCTTGCTGACGTGCGCTGCACCGTCTTACCTCGCCAACACCGCTCCAATTGAGCATGTCGAGCACTTGAAGCACCACGCGTGCCTGTTGGGTTCAGCCAGCAATTGGCATTTTAAAGATGCTCAAGGACTTGCAGTGGAGTTTAAGCCAAGCGGGCGCTGGCGCTGTGACAATGGCAATGGGGTTTTGGAGGCTGCGATTGCTGGCATGGGCGTGTGCCAATTGCCCGAATTCTATATGTTACCAGCCTTGCGATCGAAGGAATTGGTCGAAGTCCTTCCAGACTTTAGGCCGTCAGAAGAACCGATCTGGGCGGTCTACCCCCAACGTCGCCATCTTCTGCCTAAAGTGCGGGGCGCGGTAAGCCTGCTCAAGCGCGAGCTAGCCGCAGCCATTGCGCGGCCTTAGCCCGCCTTCAATCAATTCAGTCCGGACGGAGTTTCCGGATTGACGTTGCCGCCCGAGCAAAGGCAAGTTGCACGCCATAACAGCGTGCCAAAAGGCAGCATAAATTTGGGAGGCTCAACATGTTGGCATCAAACCGCAAGTCCCGGCAGCTTTGGCTTAAGGCAAGTGCGCTCTTCAGCGTTGGCTTGCTTACTTGGTCGCCTGCGGCCCAAGCCCAAGCCCAAGTCACGGGTGCCGCCACCCCCCAAACCATTGCCGCCAATCGCGCTTTCTCGGCCACCTTGCCCTGGGACAATACGAGCGAGGATGAACTGGCCAAGCGTGGCTTTGTCGCCACCTTAGAAGACCCTTTGATCCGCAATGCCGCTGGCAAAGTTGTTCTGGATCTTTCCGCCTATGATTTCGCCCAAGGCCCCGCGCCAGAAACCGCCAACCCCAGCCTATGGCGACATGCGGCACTTTTGCGCATACACGGTCTTTTCAAGGTTGCGCCCAAGATCTGGCAAGTGCGTGGGTTTGATATCTCCGTCATGTCGATCATCGAAACCGACACAGGCTATATCATCATCGACCCACTGACGGTGGCAGAGACCGCCAAGGCCGCGATGAGCCTTGTCAAAAAACATGTTGGCGACAAACCTATTCACGCCGTGATTTACTCCCATAGCCATGCTGACCACTTCGGTGGCGTCAAAGGCATTGTGAGTGAAGCCGATGTCCAATCGGGCAAAGTGAAAATCATCGCGCCTATTGGCTTTATGGAACATGCCGTCAGTGAAAACCTGATTGCCGGTCCTGCGATGAGCCGCCGCGCCGTCTTCCAATTTGGCACGACTTTGGAGCGCGGCCCCGCAGGACAAGTTGGGGCCGGGATCGGGATGGAGGTTCCGGTTGGTGGCTCGCTCGGCCTCATCGCGCCGACCGATACGATTGAACGAACCGGTCAGACCATGACAGTCGACGGGATGAAGATTGAGTTCCAAGTAACACCGGGCACCGAAGCGCCGGCTGAAATGAACTTCTTCTTCCCTGACCTTGGTGCATTATGCTTGGCCGAAAATGCCAATGTGACGATGCACAACATCCTCCCCCCTCGTGGGGCCTTGGTGCGCGATTCAAAAGCGTGGGCCGATTATCTGACCGAAAGCATGAATTTGTTTGGCGCGCGCACCGATGTGATGTTTGTCTCGCACGGTTGGCCGCGTTGGGGGCGGCAAGAGGTCGCGACCTATGTCGCCAATCACCGCGACGCTTATAAGTATTTGCACGACCAATCCGTGCGACTGATGAACCAAGGCATGACGGCGACTGAGATTGCCGAAACCATCGCTTTGCCCGAGCTCCTCACCAAGCAATGGTATAATCATGGCTATTACGGCACGATGAGCCATAATTCGAAAGCGGTCTATCAGCGCTATTTGGGCTGGTATGATGCCAACCCTGCCAATCTAAACCCACTGCCGCCTGAAGCCGCGGCCAAGCGCTATGTGGACGCCATGGGTGGGGCAGATAAGGCGCTGGGCCTTGCCAAGATCGCCTATGACGCAGGCGATTATCGCTGGTCGGCTGAGCTTGCTAGCCGCATTGTGTTTGCAGACAGCACCAACAAACTCGCGCGAGAAGTTTTAGCCCAGTCGTTTGAGCAAATGGGCTATCAGGCCGAAAGCATGTTGTGGCGCAACATGTATCTCAACGGCGCTCAAGAAGCGCGCAAGACGCCCAGCGTACCAAATGCCGGCACGGTTGCGCCCGATATGATCAGCGCGATTTCCTCACCGCAATTATTTGACCTATTGGCCATTCGGGTCGATCCAGAAAAGGCCAAAGGCAAAAATATCGCTGTTGCCTTTGTCTTCCCAGACCGCAACGAACGCTATCGCTTGGTGCTGCGCAATTCGGTGATGGTCAATGAAGGGCCAAGCACCGAACCTGTAGATGCCACCGTGACCATGCCAAGACCCGCTTTCCTCGGCATGTTGTTCTCGGGCACCAGCCCTGCGAGCCTCGTGCTGCGCGGCGTGATGAAAATCGATGGCAAGACTGACTCTTTGCGCGCCTTCATGTCGACCTTGGACAACTCAGACCCCAAGGCCCCCTTCCCGATCGTAACGCCGTAGGGGGGCTCTAAGTCGTAACGCGACGAAAAAGAAAGTTTCAGAGAATCCGGGCGAAACTTGCGGCACCTTCTGCGGCCGGCAGCAAGCATGAAGGCGGGTTCATTGCGACGTCTTTCACTTGCGTGATTTCTACATCTGAGCCGTTCCCGAACACCGCTTCCATCGTTTGCACACAGATTTTCACGGACTCATTGGCCAGCATATACCAGACTTGTTTGGCCTCCTTGCGGGTGCTGACCAAGTCTGCACGGCGCAATTCGGCGAGTTGCTGGCTCAGTGCGGGTTGGGTGATGCCTGTTGCGTCACCGATTTCGGTCACATTGCGTTCGCAGTTAAGAAGGCAGCTGAGGATCATGAGGCGCTGGGGCTGGGCATAAATCTTAAGCTTTTCGGTCACATTGGCAGCAAGCTCGCGGTCTTGAAAGAAGGCGGTCATGGCAGTGTTCTGCAGAACCAGTCTGCGCCTTCGTCAGGGGTGATATTGCCGTCAGCAGGGGGTGCCAAAAGGGGCATGCCCGGTTGCCAGCCTTCAGGTGCAAACCCCTTGCCATCCTCAACAGTTTTTAAAGCGCGCACTAGTCGCAGCATTTCATCGGCGGATCGCCCCACATTGTGAGGATAACTGATAATCGCCCGAACAATCCCTTTGGGGTCGATAAAATAGGCGGCGCGCATCGCCATTGCATCCTTGCTTGTTGGATCCAGCATGCCATAGGCGTGACCAATCACCATGCTGGGGTCTTCGATGACTGGAAACTCAACTTTGACGGCGAAGTTTGCCTCGATGGCGCGGACCCAAGCTAAATGGGAATAGAGGCTATCAACCGACAAACCGACCAGCGCGCAATCCAGCGCATCAAACTCCTTTTGTCGTTTTGCGAGCCCGACAAATTCTGTGGTGCACACCGGCGTAAAGTCGGCAGGATGTGAGAAAAAGATAAGCCAGCGCCCGCGATAAGAAGACAGCGTTAGTTCACCTTTCGTCGAGCGCGTGACAAAGTCGGGGGCAAGGTCGCCGATCCGCACAGCTCGGGCCAAATTCATTTGATCTACAGCAATCATGTTTCCCACTTTCTGGTCGAAATAGTGGCCGACAAAGCCCCTTGACGCAATTTATTATATCAGTTACATGATATATGTAAATAAGATATTGAAGGAGACTCACATGACTGATCTCGCACTTACAAAGGCCAGCGCTCAAGTTGCCGCGGCACAGGCTGGCATTCCTGTAATCAAGGCCTTTTTCGACTTGCCGACAAACACCGTCAGCTATGTGGTGCACGATACGGCAACCTCTCGCGCCGCGATTATCGATAGCGTGTTGGACTTTGATCCAGCATCGGGGCGCACCACTTTCACATCCGCGGATGCGATTATCGCCTATGTTGGCGAGCACGCGCTAACGATTGACTGGCTGTTAGAAACGCACGCGCATGCAGACCATTTGTCTGCTGCACCCTATTTGCAACAAAAGCTGGGCGGCAAAATCGCGATCGGGGCGCACATTACCTCTGTTCAGCAGGTCTTTGGAAAATTGTTTAACGCGGGCAATGATTTCGTCCGCGACGGATCGGATTTCGACCAGCTTTGGAATGATGGGGATCATTTCAAGATTGGCAATCTGGAAGTGACTGTCCTTCATGTTCCTGGCCACACACCAGCCTGCATTGCTTATGTGATTGGTGATGCGGTCTTTGTTGGCGATACGATGTTTATGCCGGACTATGGGACCGCGCGGGCTGATTTTCCCGGTGGTGACGCGCGAACCTTATATCGCTCTGCACGGCGCTTGCTCTCACTGCCGCCTGAGACGCGCTTGTTCATGTGCCACGACTACCTGCCAGCCGGACGTGAAGACTATGTTTGGGAATCGACTGTGGAGGCCGAGCGCAAGGCCAACGTGCATATTCATGACGGCAAAACTGAGGATGAATTTGTGGCTATGCGGGAGGCCCGTGATGCGACTTTGCCGATGCCCCGCCTAATCATGCCATCGGTTCAAGTTAACATGCGTGCTGGGCATATGCCTGCCGCGGAAGACAATGGTGTCACGTACCTCAAGATCCCGGTGAATGCAGTATGATCCCCGGATTTCCAAATGCGATGCCGGTTGAAGGCTTTATCGGCGGCTTGTTGATTGGGCTAGCTGCAGCCATCATGCTGCTAGGCTTAGGCCGGATTGCCGGTGTGAGTGGTCTTGCTGCACGCGCAACAGGCATTGCAGACACGGGCGCGCCGCGCGGCATTGCCTTGGCTTTTGTCATTGGTCTGCCACTGGGCGCTTTCCTCATCGCAACATTAGCGGGCGGGGTAACAACCACGTTCCCAGTCTCGATTTGGCCCTTGATTATCGGCGGGCTGTTGGTTGGCTTTGGAACGCGGCTCGGCTCTGGGTGCACCAGTGGCCATGGCGTTTGTGGCATGTCGCGCCTTTCCCCACGTTCGCTGGTTGCAACAGCTTTGTTCATGGCCAGCGGCTTTGTAACAGTCGCACTGCTGCGACTTGGAGGTTTTCTATGAAACCGATCGTCGTTTCCCTCGTATCTGGCGCTTTATTTGGTGCAGGCTTGGCATTCTCGGGCATGGCTGACCCTGCCCGTGTGCAAGGCTTTTTGGACTTATTTGGTAATTGGGACCCAACACTGGCCTTCGTTATGGGCGGGGCCATGATTCCGATGGCGATTGCATGGGTCATAAAAGGCAGTTTGCACGCCCCACTGGCAGCGCCCGTATTTGACCTGCCAACCAGCACAAAACTTGATCGCCCATTGGCTTTGGGAAGTCTTCTTTTTGGCTTGGGATGGGGAATATCCGGGCTATGCCCCGGCCCCGCCCTTGCCGATCTTGGTGTGGTGCCCTTGGCCGTGATGCCCTTCATCCTAGCGATGTTCGTAGGCATGGCCCTGCATCGTTTTCTTCCCCAACTCACGCAGCAAAAAGGTGCCTCGCAATGATCAAGAATATGGGCAATCTAGATCGCATCATTCGTCTCACAATTGTTCTGGCAATTGGCGTCGCTTTTGCGCTGGGTAAAATCTCTGGCGTCTTAGCGCTACTCTTAGGTGTCGTGGGGCTTGCGTTTCTGTTGACCAGTTTGGTCGGAACCTGCCCGATTTACCTGCCGTTTGGCCTCTCAACCCGCCTCAAAAAAACAAGCTAAGCACCTAAGTGCCCCGGAGGAACGCACCATGATCATTAAGCAAATCGCTCCGGGACTCTCGGTCTCCGGCCAGCTTACCCCCCAAGACATCGCGGAAGCGGCTTCGCAAGGCTTTAAGTCTATTATCTGCAACCGACCTGATGGCGAAGAAGCGGGCCAGCCTAGCGCTGCCAATCTTGGCGAGCAGGCCAAGGCGTTGGGTCTGAGTTTTACTTACATTCCCGTAACACCGGGCTCCATTACCAACGACGATGGCGATAAAATGCGCGCGGCATTGGCAGCCATGCCTGCACCCGTTTTAGCGTTTTGCCGCTCTGGTGCGCGTTCAACCAAATTATGGGAAATGGCACAAAATATCCCTGCCCCCACGGGCACAACAAAAACTTATGACATTGTGATTGTGGGTGGCGGCAGTGCTGGAATTGCGACCGCGGCAAGTATTTTAAAGCGTGCTTCCGGCCTTTCCGTCGCGATTATTGAACCAAGCGAAGAGCATTATTACCAACCCGGCTGGACGATGGTCGGAGCGGGCGTATTCTCGGCAGAGTTTACAAGGCGCAGCGAGAAATCGGTGATGCCCCGTGGCGTTGACTGGATTAAAGGTGCCGCGTCTAGCTTTGCGCCCGAGGCCAATCAGGTTGCCCTAGAAGACGGGCGCATTCTGATCTATCGCGCGCTGGTGGTTTGCCCAGGGATCAAGCTGGATTGGGATGCGATTGAGGGCTTGCGTGAAACGCTGGGGAAAAACGGCGTCACCTCCAATTATCGCTATGATCTGGCACCCTATACCAATCGACTTGTCAAAGATCTCAAGGGTGGACGCGCCTTATTCACCCAAC
The DNA here is from genome assembly GCF_044346625.1 of Aquidulcibacter sp. GTDB lineage: Bacteria > Pseudomonadota > Alphaproteobacteria > Caulobacterales > Aquidulcibacteraceae > Aquidulcibacter. Next base: position 7,079 of record NZ_JBIIYV010000062.1, read on the forward strand.
CACCCATGCCGATTAAATGCGCGGGCGCACCCCAAAAATCCATGTACTTATCTTGCAGCAATTGGGAGAAAGCCGGCGTTCTAAGCAAGATTGACGTGCAATTCCACAATACAGGCGCGGTCCTGTTTGGCGTTGCCGCCTATGTTCCTGCCCTGATGGACTATGTGGAGCGCTATAATGCGCATTTGAATTTTGAATCGAAGCTCGTCGCAATCAACGGCCCCGCAAAGACAGCGACCTTTGAACAAAAGCGCGACGGCAACGTCAGCCGTGTCGAGGAGAAATTCGACATGATTCATGTCGTGCCGCCTCAGATTGCGCCGGACTTTATCAGGAACAGCCCCTTGGCCGCCCCAAACGGTTTTGTTGAGGTCAATGAAGCAACTTTGCAACACGTGCGCTATCCAAATATTTTCGGGCTTGGCGACGCATGCTCGGCTTCAAATGCCAAGACGATGGCGGCAGCACGCAAGCAAGCACCCGTGGTGGCAGTCAATGTGCTAGCTTGGCTCGACGGCAAAGTCCCTGTCGCCGACTATGACGGGTATGGAAGTTGCCCGCTGACGGTTGAGCAAGGCAAGATCGTGCTGGCTGAATTTGGCTATGGCGGAAAACTTTTACCCAGCTTCCCGAATTGGTTAATCGACGGCACCAAGCCATCGCGCCTGTCTTGGCTACTCAAAGACACAATATTGCCGCCTATTTATTGGCATGGCATGCTTAAGGGCCGCGAATGGATGGCAGAACCACACAAGATTGGCAGCTGACATGCGTGGTCTCACAAATGGACTGGCCCGATATTTCCCGATCCTTGATTGGGCGCGCACTTATAATGGGACAACTTTAACCAGCGATGTTGTGGCGGCGCTGATCGTGACGATCATGCTGATACCACAAAGCATTGCTTATGCGATGTTGGCAGGTCTGCCGCCAGAAGTCGGGCTCTATGCGTCGATCGCTCCAATCATTGCTTATGCGATCTTTGGCACCAGCAAGGCTTTGGCCGTTGGACCTGTGGCGGTTATCTCCTTGATGACTCTAACCGCAGCGGGCAAAATAGCGCCGGCTGGCAGTGCAGAGTTCATTGCAGCGGCTTTGATTCTGGCATTTCTATCCGGTGCAATCCTGATCGCGATGGGTGTCTTGCGGCTTGGATTTCTTGCAAATCTCTTGTCCCATCCAGTTGTGTCAGGCTTTATCACTGCCAGTGGCATCATCATCGCGACCAGCCAGCTTAAGTCTATCCTTGGCATCGAAGCCCATGGCGACGCCCTACCTGAATTGGTCCAGACCCTGGCGCAGAATATCGCTGATACCAATCTGCCGACCCTAATTATTGGTGTGTTGTCGACGGCGTTTTTATTCTGGGTGCGCAAGGGCTTAAAGCCTTTGCTTGTCGGCTTTGGCTTGGCACCACGCCCTGCGGATTTGATCGCAAAAGCTGGCCCGATTGCGGCGGTTGCCGTCTCGACACTCGCGGTCATCTTGTTTGATTTAGAGGCAAAAGGGGTAAAGGTCGTCGGGACGATCCCCCAAAGCCTGCCGCCTTTAACAATGCCACTATTTGATCTTGAGCTTTGGCAGACCCTAGCTGTGCCTGCTCTTCTACTCTCGGTGATTGGCTTTGTAGAAAGCGTCTCAGTCGCCCAGACTCTGGCGGCAAAAAAGCGCCAACGTATTGTGCCAGACCAAGAACTGATTGGCCTAGGTGCCGCCAATATTGCAGCCAGCTTTAGCGGTGGCTATCCCGTCACAGGCGGCTTTGCCCGCTCGGTGGTAAACTTTGATGCGGGTGCAGAGACCCCAGCGGCAGGTGTGTTTACGGCAATCGGCATTTTGATCGCGGCATTGTTTCTAACACCCCTGCTCTATTCGCTGCCGATTGCGACACTGGCCGCAACCATCATTGTGGCCGTGCTCAGTCTGGTGGATTTCAAAACGCCACGGACCATTTTTGCTTATTCCAGGTCAGACTTTGCCGCGATGATGGCGACAATTTTGGTGACGCTGACTATGGGTGTTGAGCCCGGTGTGATTGCTGGCGTCAGTCTCAGCTTGGCTTTGTTCTTGTGGCGCGCATCCAGGCCCCATGCCGCGATTGTTGGCCGCGTCCCCGGCACAGAGCATTTTCGCAATGTGCTGCGCCACGCCGTTATCACCGATCCGCACATTCTAACGATCCGCATCGATGAGAGCTTGACCTATCTGAATGCGCGCTGGTTGGAGGAATTCATCTCCGAACAAGTCGCGCTGCATCCAAGCCTTAAGCACTTGATCTTGATGTGCTCAGCCGTGAACGCGATTGATGCCTCAGCGCTTGAGAGCGTGGAAGCGATCAATCATCGCCTCAAAGACGGGGCAATCGAATTGCACCTCTCAGAAGTTAAGGGCCCTGTCATGGATGCCCTCAAACGCTCCCACTTCCTGCACGAGCTGACAGGAAAGGTGTGGCTTTCCCAGCATGAGGCCTTTGAGGGCCTACTGGGGGAGTCAGTCCCCAAGGAGGAAAACCCTCTCCGATAGGACACCAATTCAGCTTGAACAGCTTCAACGCCTCCTCCGCAACATCAAAGGAAAAGACTATGACTCTCCACATCGGCGATATCGCCCCTGACTTTCAGACAGAAACCCAAAATGGCCCAATCAGCTTCCACGAATGGGCGGGCGATTCTTGGGTATTTTTCTTTAGTCACCCTGCTGACTTTACCCCGGTTTGCACCACCGAAATGGGCCGTACCGCCCAGTTGGCGGGAGAGTTTGCAAAGCGCAACACCAAACCCTTGGGACTTTCGACAGATACAGCCGAAGAGCACCTCAAGTGGATCGCCGACGTGAATGAAACTCAACACACCGACTTGCAGTTTCCGATTTTGGCCGATGCCGATCTGTCGATTGCGCGCATGTATGACATGATCCACCCCGAACAAAGCGAAACTGCTGCGGTTCGTTCAGTATTCATCATTGATCCGGCCAAGCGGATCCGCTTGACCATGACCTATCCCATGAGTGTTGGCCGCAATTTCGACGAGATCCTCCGCGTGATCGACGCGCTTCAAATGAGCGACAAGCATCGGATAGCAACGCCTGCTGATTGGGCTGTGGGAAAAGACGTCATCATCCCACCTTCGATCAAGGATGAAGAAGCCAAGATGCTCTTTCCTCAAGGTTGGACAACCCTAAAGCCTTACTTGCGCACAACCAGCATCAAATAGGCCTCGAGAGTAGAAGGCAGGACTTATCATGATAGATCAGGAATGGGCGATCATTCTCGCGCGAATCCAATTTGCGTTCACTGTGAGCTTTCACTTCATTTTTCCTGCCTTCTCTATTGGCCTAGCGAGCTTTCTGGCTGTGCTCGAGGGCCTTTGGCTGAAAACTGGTGAAGGTGTTTATGCCAACCTCTACCGCTATTGGCTGAAGATCTTCGCGGTCGTTTTTGCCATGGGCGTCGTGTCCGGCATCGTGATGTCCTATCAGTTTGGCACCAATTGGTCGGTGTTCTCTGACAAAGCGGGACCTGTGATCGGGCCACTTATGGCCTACGAAGTCATGACTGCCTTCTTCTTGGAGGCGGGCTTTTTGGGCGTAATGTTGTTTGGCATTAATAAAGTGGGCCGCAAGCTCCATTTTGTCGCGACATTGGCCGTTGCCGTTGGCACCTTTGTTTCGGCTTTCTGGATTTTGTCGGTCAATAGTTGGATGCAAACGCCCGTGGGCTATGAAATTGGTGCCAATGGCCAATTTTTGCCAGGCGACAGCTGGCTGACGATCATTTTCAATCCTAGTTTCCCCTATCGCTTGGTTCACACTGTACTTGCAGCCTATCTGACTACTGCCTTTGCTGTTGGAGCTGTGGGTGCCTTCCATCTCTTGCAAGATCGCCAGAACCCGGGCGCACGAAAGATGTTCTCAATGGCCATGTGGATGGCTGCCATTGTCGCCCCACTTCAAGTGGTCGCCGGTGATTTTCACGGGATTAACACTCTGGAACATCAGCCTACTAAAGTCATGGCGATGGAAGGGCATTATGACAGTCACCCCGACGGGGCACCGCTCATTTTGTTTGGCATCCCAAACAGCAAAGAGAAACGTGTCGACTATGCGATACAAATCCCCAAGGCTTCATCTCTTATCTTGAAGCATGATCTCAATGCACCGCTGGCGGGACTTGATACCATCCCTGATCAGGACGAACCCCCCGTCCCCATCGTATTTTGGTCATTCCGAATTATGGTAGGCTTGGGCATAGGTATGGTAGGCATCGGCCTTTGGAGCCTTTTCGCACGTGCGCGGAAAAGGCTGTATGATTGGCCATGGCTTCATCGGGCTGCCCTTGTAATGGGTCCAAGTGGCTTTATCGCCGTTCTCGCAGGCTGGGTAACAACCGAAGTCGGCCGCCAGCCCTTTACGATTTATGGTGTGTTGCGGACTGTCGATAGCGCCTCGCCCCTCGATGCGCCTGCTGTTGCAGTGTCGCTTATGGCTTTTGTGGTGGTTTACTTTGCCATCTTTGGCATGGGCATTTGGTACATTATCCGGCTGATGAAAAAGCCACCGGAAGCGCATGAAAAGCCACTCGACGATGCACCGATACGCAGCTCAGGTATAACCCCTGCGATGGCGGTTCTAGAAGGATCATCATCATGATCGACCTCACAGTGATTTGGGCCTGCATCATCGGCTTTGCCATAATCGCCTATGTTGTCATGGACGGATTTGACCTGGGCATTGGGATTTTGTTTCCCTTCTTCAAAGCTGGGAAAGACCGCGACACGGCTATGAACAGCATTGCACCGGTTTGGGATGGCAACGAAACATGGCTGGTCATGGGGGTTGGTGGGCTTTTGGCAGCGTTTCCGTTGGCTTATGCCATCATCCTTCCAGCCTTGTACGCCCCAATGATTGCCATGTTATTGGGTCTTGTTTTTCGCGGCGTCGCGTTTGAGTTTCGCTGGCGCGACCCTGCGCATCAGGCTTTCTGGGACAAAGCCTTCACATTTGGTTCAATCGTCGCAACTTTTGCGCAAGGCGTCGCTCTTGGCGCTTTGCTTCAAGGGATCAGTGTCACTGGTCGCGCTTACTCCGGCGGCTGGTGGGAGTGGCTATCCCCATTTAGCCTTTTAACGGGCTTTGGCCTATTGATAGGCTACGCTCTTTTAGGTGCGTGTTGGCTCAACTGGAAAACCGAAGGAGGATTGCAACGCCAAGCCGTAACCTATGCAGGACGCCTTGGCATTGGACTTTTGGTAATGATCACCATCATTAGCTTGGGAACACTAACGTTGGAGGCGAAATACTATGAACGCTGGCTTAGTTTCCCCAGCATAATTGCAACGGCGCAAGTGCCGTTAGCGACCCTTGTCGTCACCTTTATGTTTTACCGTAGCTTGACCCACAAAAAAGATGCGCAACCGTTTATGTGGGCCTTGGCGCTGTTTGGTCTGTGTTTAGTTGGACTTGGTGTCTCGATCTGGCCTGATATCATTCCAGCCCGCGTGACGATCTGGGAAGCCGCAGCGCCTCATCGCAGCCAAGTCTTTATGCTGGTTGGTGCTGTCATTATGATACCCATAATTTTGGCTTATACAGCTTGGTCTTACTGGGTGTTTCGCGGCAAAGTCGGTGCGGAGGGCTACCACTAGTGTCAAAATCACTCAAGCAACTCTTTTGGTTCGCGCTTATTTGGACAGGCAGCGTTGCGACATTGACCCTCGTTTCGTTCTTGATAAGAGCTTTGGTGCGTTAGGTCAGTTACCCAGAACACGTCTCACAACCGACCTAGCTGTTGTTCGGCGAGCCTGAAATATTGCTCTTCATAGCTGGCCCTCACACCCCTGACCAGACCATCCGCAGTCGGCCAAAGGTCAATGGAAGCAATATTTTGGAAATGACTGAGGTTCGGTTTTTGGCTCATGATCACTTCGTGAATGAAAACACCGTCGCCCAAGTTTGACCGCACTAATGTCTTAAGCGAGGATCTGTTTGGCCAATGCGGTTCCCTTGTTTTTACCCTTTAGTGCGGTCAAAACCTCACGCGTAGACGCCAAGATTGGCGCACCAGAAATCGCTTGGGTTTCGACCAAGACTTGTAAAACATAGTAAGCATTTCGCTGTGCGAGATCAAAATGCGGCAGCCAAGCCTGCAGAGCGACATCAATGGCGCTCGCATGCAATTCTGACGCCTGAGCTACTTTTAACAAGCTCTCAGCCAGTCGATTATACTTCACCCACTCGCCTTCGCACAAACGAACCAATACGTTGGCGAATGTCTCAGGAACGAATAGTCGGGTCTCAACACCCTCAACCAACGCGTCAATCGCCAGGCTCCGCACATCCGAATCTTTACCAATGATGCTAAGGGCTAGGACCAAATGGCCGGGCTCACCCCATGACCTTCCCTTCTGGAAAAGACAAGTTAGAAGGCCGTGGTTTGGAGTTGAGTTGGTGCTATCCTCTTCGATGCGCAGAACGAGTTTCCTAACTGCTTTCATATGGACGCTATCGAGCTTTTGCGGCCAGAGATAAGCAAGCCATTGGGCATGCCAGGTCGTATTGATATCTGTAGACCAGTTAAACTTGGTCTCTGGCCAGCGAGATAAGGCTGCGGTTGGCAATTCCTCCCAATGGGTGGTTGTTCTTCCACCGAACTCACCCAGCGCCGGAGCCTCCAGTCCCTGCCTTTCGGGACCATCGATCCGATCAGCCGTTCGAGCATGGACCTTCAGTTCTGCGTGCTTCCAAGTCATTTGTTCATAGTGAACCGCCCTATGGGACGACGTCCATTCATGGATCGCGGGGGAAAGACTGTCTGGCCAAGCATCGTCGAGGGCAAGGCTAGCAAATACGCCGTTCCAATCCGCATCTGGCTCCCTGCAACGCGCTGCTGTGATCCAAGGCGCGTAATTGGTTGCATCGGATTTGACGGGTGCCTCAAGGCCACCAAGTGCAAAGCGCGCCAATCTTCCAATGTCACCGCCTAATCTTTCTGCAAGCCTTAGCGCTTCCGGGCGATTATCGGGTGCCAATCTCAACATGGAAAGGCGAAGGTCCATAGATCTTTCGAGTGACGCGTCCTGCTCCATCTCAACCAGTCGCTCAACCCAAATGATGGGATCGATCCATCCGCCTTTCTGGGTGGGTGCTGCGAGCAAAGGCTGAGCCTTTTGTGCTGCCACGCGCGATGAGATTTCACGCAGATGCGTGATCATCGGGACAAATACGTCCTCTGGGATCAAATACTCCAACGACTGGATCTGAGTGTGATAAAGTTTGCCGCCAGCCCACGTGGCGATTAGATCTAGGACTGCTCCGGCGATCGTGTTGTGCACAGCTCGAAGCCCGTTGGAGCCAACTTGACCCTTGTTCAGGCGGTGTAGCAGTGGCGCAACGCGCTTTTCGAAATCCTCCGGACGTTGGTCAGCTAATCGACTTATTGCATCGATAATGCGTTCAAGCTCGTCAGGAGAATCGACCACCTCAATCGCATGAAAAACAGAGTCGATGAGCTTATCAACCGACCCAATAGGCTCGATTGCCGAGGACGCAGATAACACTTCGTGGCAGCTTCCGATGAAAGATAGCGGCTGATAGCCCACAGTTTGACTTGGAAGCGCCGGCTCCTCTTGGCTGGGAAGCAGCTTAGCATCATTACTGGCTGCCATCAGCAGCTTCTCGAACGCTGGCCGATTACTGGCAGACACGAGCACCATCCTATCGGCAATCGCGGCGCGATGCGCGGAAGACAATTGTTGCGCATAGGGTTGCAGAATCTCGATTCCCATTGCCTGCACCTCTGGATCTGTGTGCCGTATAGCATCGACAATTGCGGCCAAAGCCACAGGGTCAGCCGACTGCTTGGTTTCTCCAACAATCCGCTGAAGGAGCTTCAATGCCGCAACCCCATTGCCCTTACTGTCGTTGGCAAACACAGATCCGATCTCGCGAAGAAACGGGTCGCGCTGGAGAGCCTTGGCCTTCTCGATCTTTGTCAGCATATCAATCGCGAACTTCGCGACATGGCTAACAGGGTGACACAGTAACGCGATGTAGTCTGGCTGGTGGTCGATCAACTCAGTCGTTGTTGGCTCCATGGCTCGGTAAAGTTTATGGAAACCCGACAATTGGTTCTGTTTGATGTCCCGCCGAAGACCATCAAGCGCTAGGCGCAATAGATGGGAGCGGTCTAAATGTTTTGCGCGAGACAATTTGATCAGGGCTTCTGGCCAGGTCTCGTAATGCGCGGCTGCGCCCTTAGTAAGCCAAGGATTGGTGTTGAAGGCTTCAGTCTCAACCCTGAACAAACCATCAATGTCTGAAAGTAGTTCTGGTGCCTGAAGCAATTGCTCACTTAGTGGGGGGACATAGTCCCCATCGACGCCGTGAGATCTGGTTCGCATAAAATAGCTAGCAAACAATCGGTAGTACCCATCCGACTCTGGCTTACGGCAAATGCCATCTTGGACCCAGCCATGCAGTGTTGGAAAAGCGATAGAGGCACCTTGCTGGTCCAATTCGTGCGCTACATAAGCATCGATCCAGTCCGGCATTCGATCACGTATGATTTTTTCAAACGCCGGCATGTCATCGTGCCTGTGGCGAACCTGCCACTTCTTAACCGCCGACAGCGGCCCAACCGCAAAGACTGCAAGGGAGGCTTTGCGGTTTTCGGGACTGTTCCAACGAGACCAAACTTCGCCTCTTGGCTTTGAGAGAAACGACTTCAATTCCTCTGAGGCGGTCGCGGGTGCTTTTCCTTCGTCTAGATAGCGGTGCAAGCTTTGCGCACCTGCAGATAGCTTGGCGCGTTCCTTCTCATCCATGCCCTCGAAAGCCCTTGCGAGCTCGAGACCGTCAGCAGTCGAAAGTACGAGCTTCTCAAGATCGTCTGTATTCATGGATTGGAGCTCCCGACCTCTTGGTCCTGCATGAGTAGGGAAGCCGCTAAGACGTGTTTGCACGCTCCGCGTTGCCCCTGATACTTGCTGAACCACGGGCAAGTGCAGGAATCGCCACTTTCCGATAGGCTGACGAGATGGACTGTGCCGGTGCCATCAACTTCGAACTTTGTTGGCTCGGTCGAGTGCCCAACACGCCGCACCTTTCCCGTCTCGACAATTTTTCGGGCGTTGCTCAATCGCGGCTGCATCTCTTCGACTTTAGCTAGATCGAAGGGGAGTTCCCGATGGAAGTAGTTTCTGTTGGCCGCGTCGTACCCCGCTAGCCCCCGCGTACCAAGAATCCCTAACGCTGCTTCGACGTCTTCCGCAGCCAAGTGCAAGGTCTCTGCGAGCTTTGCCGAATCCACTTTTGATTGCCATTTAAGTGCTGCTCTGACCTTAGCAATTGCCGCGTCTGGTGGCGGGGCTGCGAGCGTACCTAAAAGTTGGCCCTCGCCAGAAAAGCCCCGATATACTTCTGGACTAATCATAAGAAAGAAAGTGCCTTCCGGGTAGATCACCTCCCACCCGCTTGCGCCACTGACTTCATCGTACCAGACGCGGAGCCCTTTTGCCCGCATCAGCAGTGGCTCAATGATTTTTACCCGGTGCGTACCTAGCAATTGTACCGCACCACTCTGATGGCGCTGGGTTAGTCGTATCGAACGACCAGAAGGGATCGCGTAGCTCGTCGCCTGTGAACAATCCCCATCCCATTGCCATTGAATGGGTTTTCGGCGGTTTGAAGTATTCGGATTTGCAAGATTTTGCTGTGTTTGGCAGATTTTCTTGCGATTTAGGTGCGCGGCTGCGCG
>NZ_JBIIYV010000063.1:0-16825 GCF_044346625.1 Aquidulcibacter sp.
CCGCTAACACCCACGTCAAACCAACGCTTCGCTCCATAGCCGCTCACACGCGACACCAACGTGTCACCACCAGAATATAATCCATCCATCCGATCAATACTCAACATACGTCCCCTCCTCACGTCGGATCTCTTCACAGCCATTAGGCGCGACATGGGTTTTGTAGCATCAGGTTTTTGGACAACAGGTCGGGGCAACGGACGACGCCCAGAGGCCTTCGGCACCAATTCAGCTCTATAACGTGACATTAATAAACTCACAAAATTCTATGCTTGTCCCTAGAAGGTTCTCAATGATGGCTTCAGGATAAAATCGCAAGGGTAAATGAACTCGCGGAACATGTATGCGTTGTGATCACCTGATACAGATTCTTGGACGTGGCATGAAGTCTCCCAGGGAGCAAACCCCTATATAATAAGCATTTCATGCGGGTGGTCATTAGATAAGGGCACAACATTCTAGATCAGAAGCTGAAGGAAGCTGGTCATCCCCAGATTGCTTTCTGATCATTTTGATTAAAAATGTGGCAATTCAGATACGGAAACCAGAAATGGCTAGCCGGCCGGAGGTGATTAAAGATCAACGCCAAATGAAAACCATATACCGGCACTGCAGCAAAGCCTCCCTGTGTTGTGCTGCATTGCCGTCGCCACAAAAAGTCTTATCAGGGCCTTATAAGGCACCAATTTTGACCCAAGACTAAGGATAGTGCGGATGCGCAATGCAGGCGTGAGCATCATAGGGATTGCCACTATTGGGACAGCTTTAGTGCTAGGAGGCAGCTTCCTCGCCTTCCAAACTTTGCGGGGCGAGCGCGCAGCAATCGGCCTTGATATCTATGCTGGCCTCGGCAAAGGACCAACTGCACAAGCCAAAATGGAGCAGGCAGCTTTTGACCTCAAAGAGCCGCGCGATGCTCGCCTATGGGAGTTAGAGGCGGACCGCCTCTTGAAGCTCAATCTCCGAGCTAATGCTACTGCGGCGCGGGTGGCTCTAAAACGTGCCCGCGAGATGGCGCCAATGCGACCGTCAATCCGGATGCGGGAAACCTATTTGGCCCTTCGCAAACCGGAGTCACCCGACACATTCAATGACCTTTTCATGTCCTGGTACAAATTGGCTCCCTACGACGTAACGATTCAAGATTGGCGACTTTCAATCGCGGCAGCAGGCTGGGATCGGTTAGGTCCGGAAGCTCGCCTCTTGGCCTTAGCCGATGCTGAAAGCCTATGCATGCGCTGGGGTCGCCCGAAGACAATTGAATTTGTTGGGACCTTCGGACAGGGTCCAGCTTTGGCGACAGCCCTGAGGCTGGAGCGGATTAAGCAGAAATGTGCCGGGGGCTAGGGGCTCGGCGTCTCATTGCTGAGTTGTGGGTTTTGTAGGACGAATGCTTGTGCGGGGTTTTCCCGCCGAGCCCGCCGCTATAGCCCAGCATAAAGCTCCAAAGTGCGGCGATAGCGGGTATCGACATGGGAAAATCGAATAAGCTTTGAACAAGAGCTGCGGCTGCACCAAGAATCAAAGCCGCCGCCAGAGTGGGCGATGCTGACCGGCGACGCAAACCGTTCGCGGCAAACAGACAAATGCCGACAAACAAAACAGTCCAAGCTGCCAAGCCAAGTAGACCAGTTTCTGAGGTAATCAGGAGGATGGAATTCTGAGGCGTTATCACAATCAAAGATGATGAAGTCATAGGGATCTCGCGGACTGGCTCCATAGCACGAGCGAATGTGCCTGCCCCCCAACCCAAAATTGGCCGCATCCCGGTCAAGTCTAACCCTGGCTGCCAATCTCCAAATCGGCCGTCAAAGCCCTGTGACAAATCCAACGGCCGAATTGAAAGACCCAATTGTTCGGCAGAGTTCCAAATAATCAACAAGACAAGTAAGGCACAAAAGCCAAACAGACTGGTCTGGACGCGAGAAGCAGGCCTCAATAGCCACGCCAAGCCAAACAAAATGCCAAGTGACAAAAGCCAAGCTGCGCGTGACATGGTCAAATAAATGCAGGCGGCAGCCCCGATAGCCATAAGCATTGCGAGGATACGGACCCAGACCCGCTCCTTACCTTTATAGGCCCTGCTCTCGGAGAGAAACGCGCCAACACTAAATGAAAAAAAGAGAACCATCATGATTGCGAATGTGTTGGCATTTAGGAATGTGCCTTCCATCCGAACCGCCGATTTCTGATCTGGTACATCAAAAAGAGATGCCCGGGATAGGTACGTATCGAAGGCTTGGAAGAATAGGAAAGGCAGCATCAAGGCCAGAAGCAGCAGGACAATTTCGCGCCGCTGTCGGTCGGCTGCAAAAATGGCACCAAAGACAAAAAATGCCACGGCGGAACCCATTCCGACAATGGCGCGGAAAGTCAGGTCTGGATCCACTGTAACTGATTGCTTTCGACCCCAGAGCTCGGTGTTGCCGGAAAGAAATGGGACTGGCAGCAATTGAAGGAGCATCACCATCCAAACAGCCAACAGACCGATGGCCGCCCATTTCCAGTCCCGTAATTTTGCTAACGCTTTTAGATTGTTCCGGTCCAATAGCGCTAAAATCAATGCAAGTGACGCAGCGGCAGCAAACAGCATCGTATCCAGTGGCGTTTCTGCCCCCTGCCTGTAGATCGCCACCAGCAGAAGTCCGATCACCAAACTTGGCCACAACCAAGGTTGAATCACCTCCTGCCATAGCTGCTCAAATTCTGAAGGTCTGCGCGGCAGTGCCGATCTCTTGCCGGTCCGATTTCGTCCGATCCACTGAATGCGTTTGGATGAGCCAGTTACCACAACCCAAGTCCCCAGAAGGAAATGATCCTATGCCGAACCATTAGCGGCCCATTAGTGCAACGCGCATCTGCCCCATCTGTGTTTAACTAGCAAGGCCAGAGGTGTGGAACTCAAAGAACCCCTCATCAGCATACGGGGGTTAAGCTGGGGTTCATCTAGAGCCCGATAAGGTATAGGATAGATCCCCATCCACAATGGGCAATCTGGATCAATCACGACAGTTTTATCCATTGGCGGCATCGAAATTGCTTATCTTCGCAAAGCTTCTCATTTCCGGACCCAGCAAGCGTCCTAATTTCGGTAATCGGGTGATACATCGATGAATTTGCCAGGGAGTTTCAGGCCTCGCCCAAACCGCGCGCCAGCCATGATTGCGCTGGCCGGTGTAGCTAGCCTTGTGCTTGGCTCACTGGGTGTCTTGGTTTGGACCAGCTACAGCCCAGAACCGAAATTGCCACAAGGCATCGATAAGTTGCCGCCCCTTCCAGCTGTGCCTCCTATTCCGGAAGATCCATTGGAATTGGCCTTCGGGTCTGACAGGCCTGATTGGAACCTAGCCGAGTTCAACGTTGAAGAAACGGTGAACAGCCCTTCAGTTTATGCCAATGTTTCAAAGGAAGAAGCACGCAAATTCAACGAATCCCTGCCATTCTCGTCTGATATAGGCTCGCCAGCACGTCCCTTCATTCTGGCCGCAAGTAACCCGACCGATCGGGCACGCGCGCTGCATTGCATGAGCTTGGCAGTCTATTATGAAGCAGGGTCCGAAAGCCTAAACGGTCAGCATGCTGTTGCTCAAGTTGTGATTAATCGCATGCGGCACCCTGCGTGGCCCCATTCTATCTGCGGTGTTGTCTTCCAAGGCTCTGAGCGTACTACGGGTTGCCAGTTTACATTCACCTGCGACGGCGCACTACGGAAGCCTCCATCAGGACGCCGCTGGCGCGGCGCGCAAAGTGTCGCCTATGCTGCCCTGACTGGCTATGTGCAAGCAGACGTGGGTCTTTCGACGCATTATCACACCGATTGGGTTGCCCCGAGATGGGCACCTTCCTTGAAGAAATTGACCAAGATCGGCACACATATCTTCTATACCTGGAAAGGAAAAGGTGGCACTCCGATCGCCTTTATCAACTCTTATACAGGGAAAGAGGCTTGGCCCACAAAAGCTGCAGCAACTGCGCCGGAATTGGGAATAGCGGAAGGCGAAGTCTTGTCGGCAGCGGCTGCGGCGGCGCTTTCGCAAAGCCAAAGTGAAGCAAATGGCTTGCCGAGCAGCAGTGCTAGCAATTTGGCCACACAGGCACAGGATCTCAACCAAGCGAGTCAAACAACCCGAGCTCTTGCGCGTGCTGAATCCCTTGCATCACAGCAAGCCTATGCCGATGGCGTGGACACATTAGAGGCGACAACCCCATTCGAACTGCCAGAGCCCGGCAAGGATGGCTTGATGCCGGACCCCGACATTTCTGCGTTGATTCCAAAGGCTAAAACTGCGACCAATCCCTCAATGCAGCAGGCGCAGAGCGCGCAGAAATCTTCATCGTCGGCACCTGCGCCGCTACCACGACGCGAGGCTCCCAAGAGTCGGGCGCTAGACGGCCTGTAGTGGGCAACGAGCCAAGCGCATGAACGCACTGCCGCCTTTGCCTGCGACATTTACCTGGAAGGCCCGCACGCGCCCCGGTGCATTTTGGCGATCTGCCTTAATCGGGCTAATCAGCGGCGCTACCATTTTAATCAATCCGTGGCTGAGCTTCGTACTTGCCGCCATGCTTTGCATCTCCATGATGCGGCCCTCAACATCAATTCTAGCTCTGCTTAGTTTGGCGGCTATCCTACCCCAGGGAAGTTTGTCGCTGTTTGGACTGCAAAGGGAAACTCCTCTTATGGGAGAAGCCCTGATTGCCATTGCGTCTCTGCAAGCCAGCTTTTTATTGATGAGCGGTCACTGGAAAATCAGTCGTAGTTCATTTCTTCTGTTTTGCGGAATTGCACTGGCTGTTGTGGTAACAATTTCCACCAGCACCGATGCTCGAACAACCCTGTTGGGGCTTACCCAGTTCCTGGTTCCTATCTTTATCCTTTTGACTTGGCTCGACAATCTGTTTCGGCCTTCCACCCATGCCTATGAAGGGGCCTATGCGGTAGCCGGCGTCCTAACAGCCCTTGCACTTGGATCCGCCTTTATCGTAATGCAAGGCGGTGGTTATGATTATAACCGCGTGGATTTGAATGGCGTAGTCTGGCAGCCGCAGATCCTTGGGCTCTGTATGGCCCCCATGGCGCTCCTCATGCTAAATCTGCGGCGCTTGCCACTATGGTTAAGGGTTGCTGGAACAATTGGGGCTGTGGCCTTGATCTGGGCGGCGTGGAGCAGGACCGGTTTGGCGGCCATTTTAATTGTTGCCGCCTTGGAATTAATGCGTCGCGGGGCAGCGAAGATTCCAAGCCTGAACATCTTGCGACACCCGCCGCGCAAAAGCGTTCTCTCCCAACTCAAAAGACATCTATTAGCCATGGTGTTTGTGGCTGCGATCGTCGGATCTCTTTGGTTTGCGGGCAACACTTCAGCGGTGCAAATTGCCCCCGGGGCAGAAAAGCAAGTCCTTAGCCTCGAGGGTTACGCAAGTTCTCGTAGCGGACCATTAGCGCGCAGTTTCAGCAATATCGAAGCAAATCTCGCGACCGGAATCGGCTTTGCAGTGCCTTCAGACCCCCGCCTAATTGATCCTGCGGTCGCGGCTGAAAACCTTCATGTGCTCAAAACAGAAGGCAGGTTCGTCATTCTCTCGGACAAAGGCAACAGCTTTGTTGCCATAGTGGAGGAAACCGGCATCCTTGGCGCACCTCTATGGCTTGGGCTATTCTTTTGGGTTCTGGCGCGGGTGTCAGCGACCGGGCCCATCGGTCGATCCATGGCGTTCCTATTCATTCTGTGCGCAATGGGCGAGGCAACGGTTTACACGATGAGCGGGATTGGCCTGCTCCAGTGGACGGCATTAGTGGCTGCGGCTGGTTTTTCGCGGCAGCCTCGACGTCGCAACTCTAACCGTATTCCGGCTGAATACACCTACAGCAAACTTGTACTTAATAGACGGGCTGGCGATGCCAGCTAACGGCTGTTCTGACGATTGTATCAATGTCGGAATGGATAGGTTCCCAACCTAAAAAGGTCTTTGCCTTAACTGCCGACGCATAAAGCGCGGGTGGATCTCCGGCGCGGCGCGGGACAATATCATGCGGCAGGTTCGAGCCCGTTATGCGGCTAACCGCATTGATAATTTCAAAGACCGAAGTCGGCTTTCCGGTCCCCAAGTTAAAGGCCGTCGGGCTGCCGCCTCTCAAAAGATAGTCCATTGCTTTCAGATGGGCGTCTGCGAGGTCGGTAACATGGATATAGTCGCGCAAGGCTGAACCGTCTGGTGTATCATAATCGGAACCAAAGACCTTAAATCCGTCGCCACGGCGCAGGGCGGCTGCAATCGCCAAAGGAATGGCGTGGGTCTCCGGGTCGTGACTCTCGCCGATCTCGCCGTCAGGATCGGCACCCGCGGCATTGAAATACCTCAGGGCGACCCACGCCAGACCATAGGCAACTTGATAATCCGCCATCATGTGTTCAACAACTAGTTTAGTATAGCCATAGGGATTGATCGGGACTCGGGGCGTGTCTTCCAGAATGGGCAGCCTGTCCACTTCGCCATAGGTGGCACAGGTAGACGAAAAGATTAGCTTCGACACATGATTGCGCCGCATGGCGTCCAAAAGGGTCTGGGTTCCGGTGATGTTGTTATGATAGTATTTGGCAGGGTCAGTTACGGATTCGCCGACATAGGCGAAGGCAGCAAAATGCATGACGACCTCGGGCTTATGGCAAGTGAAAACACCATCCAGCCAAGCCCCATCTCCAATGTCGCCGACTTCGAGTGGCCCCCATTTTACGGCTTCTCGATGGCCATACACAAGGCTGTCAACAACGATAGGCTGATGGCCTGCATTGTGGAGCGCTTTACAAGCGTGGCTTCCAATATAGCCCGCCCCACCGACAACTAGTACACGCACGACGATCGCCCCTTTTATTCTTCGAAGTCTGTTCCGCTGGATGCCACTGCAACAAAACCCTATTAATCACCTAAAGGTGGCCGTCACGTTAAGGCCTAAGAACATCAGCCTGCGGCAAGAGCTATTCCGATCTGATGTCGGATCTCGTGACGTGCAACCAATCGACCCGTTCGTCCTCTAGCCGCACCGCAGTCAGCCGCCCTGTCGCATAAGCACCCGTATCAACGCCGATCCTGCGATGATCGGCATAAGGCTCCATATCCGGCGAGTGCCCATGGACGACGATAAATGGAAGAGCCCGCCTATCTTCTAAAAACTCGCTCCGGATCCATAAGAGGTCTTGATCCTTCTGGGTCTCTATCGGTTTGCCGGGCCGTATCCCCGCATGGACAAAGAAATAGCCTCCCAGTCGGTAAGCCAAGCCCAAATTCTGGTAGAATTCCATATGGTCGGACGGAATTGAGCCCAAGAATTGCTCCGCAGTCTCAACCCAAACCTCAGGCTCCGCCCGCGCCGTTGGTGGGGTCACGCCGTAAGAGTGTAGGGTGGGCGCACCGCCAAACTGCAGCCATTGAGGTCCAAACTCCGGATGTTGCAGGAAAGTCAAAAGCGCATCTTCATGATTGCCCTTAAGGAATACCCAAGTGAAGCGTTGATCCTGTGACCTTTGGATCAAAGCATCAATAACACCCTTTGGGTCATCGCCTTTATCCACATAATCGCCCAAGAAGATAATGGCCGGAGTGATTTCAGTTTCCTCCGCCAGGTGGCGCTCGGCGATGGCATCGAGCATCGCATGCAGGAGTCCCACGCTGCCGTGTATATCGCCAATCGCATAGGCGATTTTACCATCAGGCATGAATTGGGTACGTGCCGTATCTTGTCTAGGCCATTTCCAAAAAGACATTTACGCCAAAGCACCTTCTCGACTGAGAGGACATTTATCAGGGGTCGTATGCAACAGTCTAATCAATTTGGTTGCATTTGCTAAGGCAAAGCTGCCGCCATGGTCTATTTTGAGCCAAACAGGCGCGCGATGCTGCAATAAATGGCCGCCAAGGCGTCTATCGACCGCCGCTAATTTCCTGCGCAATGGAACCTGGCTTGCTCCAATCGTCCGCTGCGCTCGTTACAGTCGCTTGGGCTTCATTTAACTGGCGGGCGGACTGCGAGAGGCTTGCCATCCGCACCCCGGTTGATATGGCGACCGGGGCGTCGGTCCAATCAAAGAGCGACGTCGTGGATTGCCGCTTTACCCATGTATAGCCCGTCTCTTGATATCCCAACAGCCAATCGTTCAAATTATCCAACACCAAGTCACCACGATCAGTCGCCACAATAACGACCGCATGCAGGCTCGTACGCGGCGATACGGCCACCGCCAGGTAAATCGCAGACTCAGGAATTCCGGCAGCCATCAGAGCCCTTCGCTTTTCAAGCGCGAAGTCTTCGCAATCAGCCAGTGGTTTGCTCCTAACGCTGCGCACTTCTGGTGCAGTGAGTGGCATCGTCCAAAACTCGTTCCGGCCAAATGCCGCTTGATCGGTTACCCCAACCATGGCGCGATTGATCTGCCGATTGACCCGATTGACCGTTTCGATGTCTGTAGCTGTTGCTGCAAATCCGCGAATAGGTCGCACTAACTTCACCTTTGGTGGGGTTACAACTGGCATGTCCGTGAGGTCTGGCCCCAAACCAATCCGCATCAGCCCATCTGTCTCGGGGCGGGCTGGCCAGGTTTGAACCGTCTGGCCACACTCGTTCGGCTGCCGAGAGCAAAAATCCAAAAGGCCTTCGGGTGGCGTCTCCCGTGCACCAAATCCAAGGCCATGAATTGCAGCGCGTTGATCGACCGGATTGCTCCGGCTTTGCAAGACCGCCACTCGATTATCGTCAGCTTGTACTAAACGCGCTTGGCTAATAGCCGCCTCCACAGGTGCTCCACGCTCAACTGGGCTGGCCTCGTTGCCACCGGTTGGCCCAGCAGCAAGTTGCGGGGCTGTATTTGATACCAATCCAGAAGGTGGCACCGTTGCACACGCAGCTGCAAGCCAAACAATTGGGCTTATCAGGAGAAAGCGGATTAAGCGTATTTGCACGAAACCATCCTCATCAAGTGAGAACAGACTCGCACAAACTCAATAAAACTTCGATTTTACATTCGATACAATTTTAATTTAAGGCTATAAACATTGTAAATCATAGATTTTATTTTATATAAGTAAATTTATATTTGATTAATACTCAGTAAAAACTAACATCACCCAAGTAAAAAACAAAGAAGAATATGTGTTCTGACGAAAAAATGTGTATCTCAGGAGAGTTTGATTGGACAACATGAAATCAAACATAATTCTGCCACGTCCTCTAAGTATAGATTTTCCAGTTCCGAAAATCTAGAATGTCATAGAAGCTTCTCTTTATCCGCTTATGATACAGTCCTATTCCCATTAATCCAACTGCGCGTATAAGCTCAAAGTGGGATGAACGGTGAGGAAAGGTTTAAGGACAGCCATGAATAAGCCTTTCATTCTAGTAATTGTTTTCGCTTTGGCTTTCACTTTCTCCAATGAAGTAAAGGCACAAGTAACAGATCCCAGAACAGGTGCTGTTGGAACCACTACGACTAGTGGAAACGGTCATTGGGTCAGCGCTCAGGTCGCCATTAGCAATGGATCAATGGATGCAGCCTTCCTTGCGGCAGACAGGGCCTGCCAGGAGGGCACCGCAATCGCGTGCGCATTTGCAGGCGAATTGATCATTCAGGGCCAAGCCGCACTTGCGACGCCGGAGCAAAGTGCCGGCCTGTTCAAACGCGGATGCGAGCTCGGGAATGCCAATGCTTGCCAAGGGGTCGGCCTCATGTTGGTGCAGGGCATTGGCATTGCTGAAGACGTGCAAACTGGGAAGGCGTTTATGGATCGTGCCTGCAATGCCCAAAACGCGATAGCCTGCACCAATTTGGGGCTGATGTTCAAAATGGGTCTCTTTGGACCCGCCAACAAGGTTCAATCTGAAGCTTATCTAAGACAAGCCTTGCACATGCAGCCAGACAATAAGCTGGCACAAAATGCGCTTGCCGAACTTCAGGCAGAGCCATCCAGAACTGCCATTTCCCAACCGATTAGCCAACTTCGCGGGCGTGGCGAGACCAATAAGAATGAAGAGCAGCTGACAGATGTCGCAATCAGGTCAGCCGGACCAAGCCCTACCCTGTGCCAGCGAAGCGCCCTCTCAACTTTGATGGATGAGGGCCGCCAAGACCCCAAGAAGCCAACTTGGAACATTGCACCAAACAGCAGCTTTGATGCTACCCGGATCACACGCCAAATAGAGCTATTGCTTGCCTTCTCCGATACGAGCGCTGCCCGGGCAAGCGCCAGCATTGAGCCATCAGCCCTCTCGGACTTTCCAACCCTGGCTGATTGTGAGACGGCCTACGCTGGTCGGATCAAGGCCTTTGGTGAGACTGCATGGCTCATTGCAGCTGTCGAGCCCCAGGAAAAGATCATTTACGCGATAACAGGCGGTGGTGATGCATCATCTCCCACAGAAGCGAATGCTCGGCTGATTACCTTGATCGCTGATAGGCGAACTGCGAGCGAATCCAAGAAAGGCCTTTCAAACGGCCTCTGGGATAGCAAGACCTTAAGCAGTTACCGTGTGATCTGTCAGGTCGGCGAGGTTACGCCGCTTTTTGCCCTTGGATTTGACCAAAAATCGAAACTGGTGGCCAGCAGCGGCTTCTCACCGCCCTTAGCTACATCATCTTTAGAACCTAAGACAAGGCATTTCGAAATTGTTCGAACTCTGGCTTGTGCGTCGCCGCAACAGGGCGTTACCGCCGCAAGCACCCACCCCTTGCAAGCAGCTCTCTCCCTTCAATTTGAACAGGATAAACAGCAAACCCCTTGAATAGAGGTCTGCTTTCGCCCACTTGAGGGCGGCTAGCGGCGCACTCTGCCACACAAGGAGAAATGTCATGGGTCCAGTTGAATGGCTTTTGAATACGGTTCTAGGTCTCTACCTTTGGGTCGTGATTGCCGGGGCCGTCATGAGCTGGCTTGTCGCCTTTGACGTGATCAATCTGCGCAACCGCTTTGTCGCGACAATTTATGATACGTGCGAACGTCTAACAACGCCCGTGCTTAAGCCGATCCGTAAAGTGATACCCACTCTCGGCGGCGTGGACTTGTCCCCTGTTGTTTTGATCATCGGGATCCAGTTTCTGCAAAACTTCGCTGTTCCCCTCATTCCTTTCTGATCAGAACGCAGCGCCCTGATCTTGTTTGAGCAGGGCCACACAGGATAGAGAAAAGCCTCACTGACATTGAGGCGAGGATTTCCCATGGGCGCACGGATTATTGACGGCAAAGCCATTGCAGAGGCTGTCGATCAAGCAGTGGCGCACGACGTCGGGAGGCTGATCCAAGCCTATGGTACGCCCCCCTGCCTGTGTGTGGTGCTTGTTGGCGATGACCCTGCGAGCCAAGTCTATGTGCGAAATAAAGGCCGACGGACGCAAGCCACTGGCATGGTCTCCCGCGAGATCAAACTTCCCGCCAGCGTTAGCCAAGCGGAACTTGAGAGCCAAGTCAGAGCCCTTTCGGTTGATCCAGATGTTGACGGTATCCTCGTCCAATTACCTTTGCCGGCTGGCTTAAACAGTGACGCAGTCATTGCCTGTATTGACCCTGCCAAGGATGTGGATGGCCTAACCGAAGTTTCAGCCGGACGACTGGTTTTGGGTCGCCCGGGCCTGCGCCCCTGCACGCCAACAGGCTGCGTCATCTTGGCCAAGCTCACGTTAGGCGACTTGACCGGCGCTCATGTCGTCGTGGTCGGCCGCTCTATTTTGGTCGGCAAGCCAGCAGGGCTCTTGTTCTTGGCTGAAGATTGCACCGTTACGCTAGCCCACTCGCGCACACGCGACCTCGCATCTGTCTGTCGCTCGGCCGACATTTTGGTCCCAGCCGTGGGCCGTCCAGAGATGGTCAAGGCCGCATGGATCAAGCCCGGCGCGACAGTGATCGATGTCGGGATCAACCGCGTCGACAATCCCGCTAAAGGCCCCGGTGCCACGCGCCTTGTTGGCGATGTCGCCTTTAACGAGGCTTTTGAAGTCGCTGGTGCCATTACGCCGGTTCCGGGCGGCGTTGGGCCAATGACTATTGCCTGCCTCCTTCAAAATACCCTGCAGGCCGCTTGTGCCCGACGTGGTTGGACATTGGGCTAATCACAACAGCCAGTCCCGCTTGCCAGAAGAAGCCAATGTGCGACAACACAAGCGCGGACGTCTGTCTCCGGGGGGAACCATTATGCTGCGTTTTCTGATCGCCTGCCTGTGCTTGATCTGGGCAAGTCCCTCTCTCGCCGACCCGGCCTTTAAAGCCACCTCACCGAACGGAAAAATTGTGGTGGCGGTTGGAAGCTCTTTCGGCGAAGCCACCTATCAGATCAGCCGCGCGGGCAAGCCCGTGATCACGCGGTCGAAAATGGGCTTTCTCTTCACCAACGCACCGAAGTTCGACCGCTCACTTTCTGCCATCAGCCACACCACGCGCTCGTTTGACGAGACTTGGGACTTGCCGTGGGGCGAGACCAAGTCGATCGTGAACCGCTACAACGAACTGACCGTCACATTTCAAGATGGTAGAGGCGCACCGCGGCAGTTTTCTGTTACCTTCCGCGTTTATGATGATGGCGTCGGCTTCCGCTATCATTTTCCAGACCAGCCAAACCTGAAACACGTCGCCATCAGCGAAGAATTGACCGAGTTCAATCTTGCGGAGGATGGCACCGCTTGGTGGCAGCCAGCAGGGGAATGGAACCGCTATGAATATCTCTATAATCGCACCCCAATCCGCGAAGTTGGCCAAGCCCATACCCCAATGACCGTGCGGACGAAGAGCGGTCTGCACTTGTCCTTTCACGAGGCAGCTTTGGTGGATTACTCGTCGATGTGGTTGCGCCATACCGGGGGCACAAGATTTATCTCGACGCTCTCGCCCAGTTCGCGCGGCGCGAAAGTCGTGCGCACCG
Organism: Aquidulcibacter sp.; assembly: GCF_044346625.1. Taxonomy (GTDB): domain Bacteria; phylum Pseudomonadota; class Alphaproteobacteria; order Caulobacterales; family Aquidulcibacteraceae; genus Aquidulcibacter. The sequence goes on from NZ_JBIIYV010000063.1 coordinate 12,899, forward strand.
CCCCTTTCTCCACCCCTTGGCGGACGATCCAGATCAGCGATGATGCCGCAGGCCTCGTGGTGAGCCATTTGATCCTCAACCTCAATGAGCCCAATGCCTTGGGTGATGTGTCGTGGGTCAAGCCGTCTAAATATGTCGGCATTTGGTGGGAGATGCACATCAACAAATCGACCTGGGGCAGCGGCCCTAAGCATGGCGCAACGACGGAAAATGCCAAGCGCTACATCGATTTTGCTGCTGAACATGGCTTTCGCGGCGTGTTGATCGAAGGCTGGAACACGGGCTGGGATGGCGATTGGTTTGGCGGTGAAACCGGCTTTGACTTCACCACCGCTTATCCCGATTTCGATCTGAAAGCCGTGACAGATTACGCAAAGTCTAAGGGCGTTCATTTGGTCGGCCATCATGAAACCGCCGCCAATATCGCCAATTACGAGCCGCAAATGGAAGCCGCCTTTGCCCTCTACGAGAGCTTGGGCGTTGACAGCGTCAAGACTGGCTATGTCGCCGATGCAGGCGGTGCGCGCTATCGCGATGCCAATGGTCAGATCGTATTTGAATGGCACGACGGCCAAGAGGCGGTGCGCCACCACCTCCGCGTTGTTGAAACAGCAGCTCGCCACAAAATCGCGATCAATGCGCATGAGCCAATCAAAGATACAGGCTTACGTCGGACTTATCCAAACTGGGTCTCGCGCGAAGGCGCACGCGGTCAGGAATATAATGCATGGGGCAATCCCGAGAACCCGCCAGAGCATGAAGTCAATTTGGTATTCACGCGCATGCTGGCTGGGCCGATGGATTTCACCCCCGGTATATTTGCCATCAACCCCACCCAGGAAGGTCACCGGGCCCGCACCACGATTGCCAAGCAATTGGCACTCTACGTCACGCTCTACAGCCCCATCCAAATGGCAGCGGACCTGCCTGAGCATTATCTGGCCAATCCCCGTCCATTCCAATTCATCAAGGATGTGCCCGTCGATTGGTCGGAAACACGGGCTTTAAATGGCGAAGTGGGCGACTTTGTCACCATCGCGCGGAAAGATCGTGCGAACGACAATTGGTATCTAGGTGCGATCACCGATGAAAATGCTCGGCGTTTGACAGTACCGCTAATCTTCCTTGATGCCGGGCGAACCTATAAGGCCCAAATCTATCGCGATGGACCCAAAGCCGATTGGGACAAAAATCCGCTCGACATTGTGATTGAGGAAAAGACGGTGACGCGTGACCAAGTGCTCGACATCCGCTTGGCACCAGGCGGTGGTCAAGCGATCCGGTTTGTCGCGCAATAAGGCTTAGGCAAACGGGTTCAGGACCATGGCCTTGAGCGTCTGATCTTTCGGCCCACGCCAGTGTTCTAAGCCAATGTCAGAGCCGGATGGCAGCGCCGGCAGTGGGGCATCGCCACGATAGGTACCAAAAAGGCGGTCCCAGAACGAAAAGCTAAAGCCATAATTGCTGTTGGTGGCCACCGGGTTGGGATTATGGTGGATTAAATGCATGGCTGGCGTCACGAACAGCCAACGCAAGGTGCGGTCTAAAGCTTTGGGCAAAGCAATATTGGCGTGGGTGAACAAGGCTCCAGCACCCAGTATTAACTCAAAGGCAAACACCAATGCAGGTGGCGCGCCCAGTAGCGCGACAACGCTGGCTTTGAAAATCAAGGAAGCAATAATCTCGAAAGGGTGGAAACGCAGCGCCGTGGTTACATCCATCACAACGTCGCAATGATGCAGGCGATGCATCCGCCAGAAGAAGGGGATCTTGTGGCTAAGAACATGCTGACCCCAAACCGCAAAGTCCAAGATCAAAATACACACGGCCCAGACCCAAGGCCCGGTTAGTTGCAGCCAGTTCACCAAGCCAAAGTCGATCTGTTGAACAAAGCTTGCGACTGAAGCCAGTCCACCAGCCAACACAAGACGTGAGACAACTGACCCCAGTAGCGAGAGCGCTCCGTGGCGGGCAATGCGGGCCAGACTGACCTGAGACGGCCGCGCTGGGCCTAAATATTCCCATGCGGCGAACAAGCCAAGCAAGCTAATTGTGACAGCGAGCCGCAGCGAAGCGTCGGTCATGCCGATCTCAAAATCCCCGAAAGTGCCTTGATTTCGATGAGGCGACCGGAACTGCGCCGCCAAGCCAGGCCAATTTGACGGCCAATCACCGGCGGGGTGAAGGGCCGCACCACAAGCCCGTCAGCGGCAATGCCAGCATCGGCTGCGATTTTGGGCAGAAGGGAAATGCCAAGGCCCCCAGCCGCCATCTGCACCAACGTAAACAAGGATGTCGCACGCACTTCTTCCTGACCGGGCCTTGTAATACCGCATACGCCTATCGCGTGGTCGCGCAAGCAATGACCGTCTTCTAACAACAAGACCGGCTCACCTTCTAAGTCTGTAGCGGACAAAACTGCCTTTTTGGAAAGCGGATGGTCTGGGGGACCGACAAACAGAAATTCATCGTCGAACAAAGCCAAGGTGTCGATGCCTTGGGCCTCATAGGGTAGCGCAATCAAAGCGGCGTCGAGGGTATGTGCGCGGAGACCATCGATCAAACGACCCGTCAAATCCTCGCGCAGATAGAGTTTAAGCTTTGGGAACGCCTCTTTCGCGCGCGGCAGGACTTTAGGCAGAAAGAAAGGCGCGATGGTCGGGATAACACCCAATCGAAATGGACCCGTCAAAGGTTCTGCCGCGTCTTGGACCGCCTCGCCCAATTGATCGACCGACGACAATATGACCCGGGCATGCGCGGCAGCAATCTCGCCAGCAGGGGTAAGGGTTGCCCCGCTTCGGCCTCGCTCAATCAACTTCGTGCCCAGTGTGGCTTCCAACTCTTTGATTGCCGCAGACAAGGATGGTTGGGTGACACGGGCTTGTTCAGCGGCGGCCACGAAAGAGCCGTGCTCGGCGATTGCCGTCAGAAAGGATAATTGACGCAAAGTGGGTTGGGCCATGAGACAGCTATACCCCAAACAGCAGGAATGTCATTATCCGCGTCAAGATGAACGAATTGCAACTTGACGGCCATCTTAGGATTGCTCATGCCGTTGATCAAGGAACGCACGCTTTGACGTGTTTGGGAGACCAAAATGCAACAATCAATTGACCGCCGATCTGTTCTGCTTGCAGGTGCCGCTATGACCGCTTCAACCGCCTTACCCGCCTTCGCCCAATCTGCTGCCCCTCGCCGCGGTGCGCCCTTTGGGCCAATAGCCAAGAAAGTGGCCCATGAGATTACCCAGCATGGCCAAACGCGTACGGACAATTATCACTGGATGCGCGACACTAACTGGCAGGCCGTCATTGATGATCCCTCTAGGCTGGGTGCTGACATCCGTACCCATATTGAAGCGGAAAATGCCTATACCAAGAGCGTGCTTTTGGACCCGACCGCAAAGTTGCGCGCGGATTTGTTTGAAGAGCTGAAAGCCAAAATCAAGCAGGATGATTCAAGTGTGCCCGCCCGCGACGGCGCTTGGGCCTATGCCACGCGCTTCCGCACCGGCGGCCAGTATCCCATCGTTTACCGCAAGGCTGTGGACGCAGCCACAGGCGAAGCAACCGGTGCCGAGCAAATTTTGATCGATGGCGACAAAGAGTCCAAGGGCGAGAAGTTCTGGCGCTTACAGGATTGGGAACAAAGCCCCGATCAAGACCTTTTGGCCTATTTCGTTGACTATGAAGGTGGCAACAAAGTCACCTTACGCTTCCGTGCTACTGCCAATGGCTCTGATCTGCCCTATAAGATTGAAGGTGCCTCTGCGGGCCTGGTTTGGGCCAAAGACGGCCGGACCTGCTTCTATTGCTTGTTGGATGACAATTTCCGCGTTGCTAAAATCATGCGCCACATTGTGGGCGAAGACCCAAAGACCGATGTGATGATCTTTGAAGAAAAAGATGCGTCCTTCCAAACCGG
>NZ_JBIIYV010000120.1:0-5365 GCF_044346625.1 Aquidulcibacter sp.
AAATACGCTTGGCCAAATCTAATCCAATTATGCTAACCTCTTCCACGGACGCCTCCTTCGTATGTGACTCCAACAATCCACATACTGGCACATAGATGCCGTCAGGGGGCGTCCACCCCATCATTCCAAGCGTCCCGCCGAAATCCCCATAGCGCCAGCCCACAACAACCAACATTCGTTCCCTGGAGGCTTTCGTACGCCAAGCAGCGCCCGAAACCCTTCACAGATTAGGTCAATAAGGCACCATTTACCTAAGTCCGAAAGCGGACATTCGTATCGTGCCCAGTCAGGCTTACTCCGCTGCCGCTTGCACTTGCTCGGTAAGTTCGGTCACGGTTCCACCCGCGACCAACAGCGTCCGGTCCGCCCCCGCAATCGCGGCCTCCCGGTGCGCGACAAAAATACGCGTACAGGAGAGACCTCGGAGCGTCTCCGAAACCCGTGCTTCCGTCTCTGGGTCGAGATTGGCCGTGCCTTCATCGAGGAACAGGATCGTGGGTTCGCGGTAGAGCGCGCGGGCGAGCAATACCCGCTGTTGCTGCCCGCCAGATAGGGTGGAGCCCAGATCACCCACTAAGGTCATCGTGCCCATTGGCATCTTCAGGATATCATCCAATACACAAGCCTTGGCCAAGCACCCTTCCACTTTGGCCATGTCGAGGTCAGCATCGAAGAACGAGACATTGTCGGCAATCGTGCCCGCCAGCAGGCGATCATCCTGCAAGACTACGCCGATGCGATGCCGGAACGTACGGACCCCAAAATTCTTCAGCCCAACGCCTTCGACTTTGACTTCGCCTTCTGTGGGGTCAAGCAGGCCCAAGAGCACCTTCATCAAGGTAGTCTTGCCCCCACCTGACGGGCCGATGATGGCAACAAATTGGCCGGGGTCGATGGAGAAGCTGGCGTCCTTGAACACCAAAGGCTCATGGGTTGCATAACGGAAGGAGAGTTTGTCTGCCCCAATGCGGCCTTCAAACAAGCGGCCTTCTTGGATGGGCTCATCGACCCCAACCTCAGTGTCCTCATGCACCACATCGGCTAGTCGCTCTAAGTGAAGCTCCAATGTCTTCCATTGGAAATAAAGGCCGATAAGGCCCGACAGCGCGCCAGAGAATTGCCCGGCATAGGATTGAAACGCCATCAACATGCCAAGGCTCATGGTGCCATCAATCACCTGTTTGGCACCGAGCCACCAGACGGCAACCCCTTGCAGGCCCGTGACAATGCCAAGCCCCGCCCCGCCCCACAGGCCAACGCGCTGCATGGTGACGCTGTTATTGACGCTGGCGGCGGTATCATTCTGCCATTGGCTGACCCGCTCACGTTCTTTGCCAAACAGCTTAAACGTCCGTGCCCCGCGCAAAGTCTCCATAAAGGTCGTGGAGGCCACCGCGCCTAGACTGATGCCTTCATCTGTTTTCCGCCGCACCCAGGGAAATGTGACGGCTTGGACGATCAGCGGGATCAACATGGTGGCAATCACACAACCAAACAGCAGTGGTGAATACAGCACCGCCATCGTGCCGCCCACCAATAGCATGATCACATTCAAGGTCGCGCCAATTGGCACGCTGGTAAGAAAGCTTTGCACTGGCCCGAGCGAGCCAAACCGGCTCATAATGTCGCCAATGTGGCGCTTCTCAAACCAAGCCACGGGCAAGCGCAAGGAATGGCGTAAGAGATTGCTCTGCATCTGAAACGAGAGTTGCGTGCCCAGATACATGCCGACAAAGCCTTGCAACAGGCCAATGCCGGTTTGGATCAAAAGCAAGATCACCATGCCCATGCCGATGGTGGTCAACAAATCCATGTCGCCTTTGGAAATGGCATCATCAATGATCAATTGGTTCAGCATCGGGCTGAATACGCCAATCACTTGGACCACAAGGGCGAGCAAGAAGAGCTGGATCACGGGGCCTTTGAGGCCCTTCAGCGTACTCCAAAGATCTGACAGCCGAACCCGCTCAACATGCTTCTTCTTGGTGAAGGCGGGTGTGGGCGTCAGTTCCAGCGCCACACCCGTAAAAGACCGGCCAATCTCTGCCGGGGCCACTTTGCGCACGCCGCGCGCAGGGTCATGGATAATCGCCCAAACCCCACCCGGCCCGTTCCACGCCTTCTTCAGGACGACATAGTGGGCCAAGTTCCAGTGCAGCACACAAGGCGGCTTGAGGCTGACCAATTCATCGATTTCCAGCCTCAGCGGCCTGCCCACCATGCCCAGCCCATCGGCCATATCCATGACGCTTTTGAGGGTCGTTCCTTTAAGGCTGGCGCTGAATTTGCGGCGAAGGTCACTCAACGTATGGCGCTGGCCATAAGCAGCGGCAACCATGGCAAGGCACGCCAATCCACACTCAGCAGCCTCCGCCTGCAGGATCATTGGCAGCTTGTCAGAGTGGAACAGGCGCGTCAGCCACGTACGACTATTGTCGTAAGCCGACCGATCCAAATTTTCCCCTTGCCCAACCTCAGGTATCATGCATTACTACCCAAAATATTTATCCACAGATTGATTATAAAACCGCTATTTCGCCACTTGAAATACCCCTCCCCGCTAAGTCAACTTCAACGGCGTCCGCAAGGGAAGCCAAATGCAGTGAGGTATTTGGGCCCGATTTCAAACCGGACAGGGAGATTGAATTATGCGTGCATTGACGATGGATGAGGTGGGATTTGTGAGTGGTGGATTAATGGACAGTACACCTTTATTAGACGTACGTTTTGGAACCGTTGGGGAAAGCCGCTCGCAAAACATCATAGACGAGACGGGGGATTGGGGTGAAAGTTCTACGACAAAGTCCGCTGGACCGCTTTCAGGCCCAAACGGCACAAAAAAGCAAGAATCGATCAACACTACAGCAGTTGCAGCTGTGACCAGCGCGATTGGCTCACTCCTTGCAAAGGTGCCATTACCTCAGGCGAAAGCGCTTGGGGAGACCGTGCGGGCGGTCGGAGCTGCGATTTTTTTAGGTGGGGCTGCTGCTGGTGGTGGTGTTGGTGGTGTAAATATTCCAGTTGGCCGGCCTGGCCAGCCTTCCCCGGTCTCATTCCCCGGAGGACTTACCTGACAAGCAAACAAATGTCTCGAGTCGTCCGGTTCTGTGCCGCCCGTAAGTCTTTAACGAGCAGGGTGAGTATTTGACTTTAGGAAGTATATGGGCCCATAGTTGCCATATGGGTCCATAATTACCAATGGTGATGCATGTTAAAGCCAATAAGTCGCGTAGCAATCGGTTGGATAGCTTTCATTGGATCCGGTTGTTTAGTTTTTAGTATGACAATTTCAGGTGAGTTAGATAGCACTCTGAAAGGTCTACTGTTTGGGTTATTTGGATTGGCAAGTGTTGTTCTGCCAAGGGTGGAGAAGCTATTCAAACGTGCAGATAGCGCAGTAGTTAGGCTTCATTCACTTGAATTATCCTCGAATTGTGCACTTGATGTGCTTTACAATTCAATTTTGGGTGGTTTGCTGGGAATTTCGTTGACATTTATTTTTATGTAACATTCCCGCCCGTGCTGTACTTGCGAGGCAAGAATTGTCGATTGTGCTTCGATTGAGCAAACAGGCAGCGAGAGGCAACATTTGCAGCTGAATGGGAAGGCATGCAATACGACGCGTAGAGTTGTAAATTTCATCAGAAAGCATTGCTCTTGACCCTCTTCCGCCCCGCCGTCATTGAGGCCCAGCGCCGCCGTGTTTACGGCAGTGTCACGCTGCATCAGCCCACGCACCTGGCGGCATTCAGTGCCGTGGCAGCCATCAGCGTCGCAATCGGCACAGCCTATCTGGCACTCGGTCAATATGCGCGCAAGGAGACGGTCGCGGGGTGGATTGCGCCAGAGGCGGGCTTGTCGGCGGTGTATGCGCCGCGTGGTGGGGTGGCCGATGCTGTGTTGGTGCGCCAAGGGGATATGGTGGCTGAGGGCCAGCCTTTGATGCGGCTTGCCTTGGATGTGTCAGGGGCTGATGGCGCAATTGTGCCATTACAGCGAGCGCAGACCCGGGCGCGCTTGACTGAGATTGAGCTACAGGCCGCAGCCAGCGCCCAGCGTTTTGCCGAAGAAAGCCGCAGGTTGGCCGAACGGGCCAGTGCCACATTCGACCGCTTTGGGGCCGAAGATGCGCGCCTGATGGAGGCTGCACGCGGCAGTGCCAATCGCTTTACCCAGGATGATGCGCGCTTAGCTGACCGTGCCATTGCGGCGCGAGCAGATGCCAGCCGCCTTGAAGCCAGCCGCGACCTCGCCCAAGGCCAATTGGCCATCTCTGAACGGGCAGAGACCCAAGCCCGCACCTTGGTGGCCAAAGGCTTTATGGCCAGCACCGAAGCAGATCGGCGGGCGCAGGGTACAATTGCTGCCCGCTCCCAAGTGGGCGACCTCAACCGGCAGATCCAATCCCGCCTCGACGAGGCCAAGGATTATGACCGTCAGCGCCAATCCCTGCGTGCGGCCCATCAGGCCGAGATGGCCGACATTGCCCGCCAGCGCACCACTCTGGCCGCATCTCGCTCTGGTGAGACCAAAGACCTGATGCGTCAACGCCAAGCACTGGCGCCTGCACGCGCCTCAGAAGCCAGTCAGTTGCGTAGCGCAAAGACACAATTGGAAACAGGATTGACCGAGCTTTCAGTGCAGGACGGCTATGTCGTACGTGCCCCAGTTGCGGGCCGGGTCGCAAGTCTGAATATCCGCCCCGGTGAAGCGGCCAACCCCAATGTGCCCTTGATCAATCTCGCCCCCAAGGGCAGCCCGATGGAAGCGCAAATCCTTGTGCCGACACGTGCAGCTGGCTTTATCACCGAAGGTCAGCGGGTGCGCCTAATGGTCGATGCCTTCCCGTTTCAGCAATTCGGGGCCATCCAAGGCGAAGTCCGCGAAATCGCCCGCTCAGCCCTACGCCCAGGCGAGCTCGCAGCACCAATTGAGTTCGAAGAACCCGTCTACCGGATCCGCGTAGCGCTGTCTGGTCCCGGTATCCAAGCCTACGGCAAAGACCGCCCCCTTCAACCTGGCATGACTCTAAAAGCCGACGTGATCACCGACAAACGCACCTTCATGAGTTGGCTGCTTGATCCCCTCCTTGCGGCCCGCGCCCGCGCCGCTGCAGGGTGAGTATTAGCTTTGGGTGGACAGTAGTTTCGTCTGCTTTCTTTGAAATGCGAATCTAAAGCAGACCAGCCGCTATCGTGAAGGGTTTCGGATGCTTTTGGGCGTCCGAAAGTGTCCGGAGAACGAATGTTGGTTGTTGTGGGCTGGCGCTATGGGGATTTCGGCGGGACGCTTGGGATGGTGGGGTCTTTTGAGGCTATGGCTTTAGGGACATAGAGCGACGTTTGGGTATTTGGCGAGCTCATAA
>NZ_JBIIYV010000064.1:0-16567 GCF_044346625.1 Aquidulcibacter sp.
TCAAAAGACGGTCCAAGCCCTCTTCGAGCTTCCAAATCTCTCCGGTCGGGCCGCGCCCATGCTTGGGTGGGTCCAGAATGATCCCGTGATACTTATTCCCACGCCGGATCTCTCGTTCGACAAATTTCAAGGCGTCGTCGACGATCCATCGGATCGGCCGATCGTCTAATCCCGCGAGGGCTTGATTCTCGCGCGCGTAGCCGACCGCTTTTTTGGAGGCATCGACATGGGTAACGCTGGCACCCGCCTTGGCGCAGACGAGGCTAGCCACGCCTGTATAGCCAAATAAGTTCAAAACTTTAGGCGGTGGATCCTTAGGGGCTTGACGGACGCGTGCTTCAATCAGATCGCGGCACCAACGCCAATGAACGGATTGCTCGGGAAATAGACCCAAGTGTCGGAAGGGCGTACAACGGGCATGAAACTTAATTCCGCCCCACGAAATCGGCCAAGTTTCTGGGACCCGCCGGATAAAGCGCCACCGCCCCATCTCTTCGCTCTCCTGACCGGAAAAAGCGGCATCAAAGGCCCAGTCCTTTTCGGTCAAGCGCCGTGGCCATAGGGCTTGGCTATCTGGTCGGATAAACGTGTAGGGGCCAAAACGCTCTAGCTTTTGGCCGTCGCCGGAATCGATCAGCGCATAATCAGACCAATCATCCGCCATCAAGACGGGTGCCATACGTGCTGGCGATACTTTTAGAGGTGGTGGTGGCCTTTGTGCCATCTAATCACGGGCCCCTTTAAAGCCTTGCTGGCGCCAGATTTCATAGGTTGTGACGGCAGTGGCAATAGCAAGGTTGAGGCTGTCGGCGCGGCCTGCCATCGGCAGCCGCACCAACACATCGCAGGCCTCTGCCCAATTATCGGGGATCCCAGATTGCTCGTTGCCCATCAAAAGGACTGTCTTGGTGCCGAAGTCGGTTTCGGTGTGGCGTGTTGACCCTTTGAGCGAAGTGCCCGCCATTCTAAAGCCCTGCGCACGACGCCAGGTCTCGAACCCAGCAAAATCGGACCGAGCTACGGGCGCGGAAAAAATTGACCCCATGCTGGCGCGCACGGCTTCGATGGAAAACGGGTCGCAACTTTCTTCCAGCAAGACAACGCCGCCACCGCCCACAGAATCGAGGGTTCGCAGGATGGTGCCCAAATTGCCCGGGTCGCGAATCCGTTCGAGTGCGATGATCAAAGGGGCGTTTGCCAGCTCGACCAATGGCGTAAAGCGCTGACGGAAGAGCCCTAAGACCGACTGGGCATTATCCCGCTTGGCGACGGCTTCAAGCACGCGGTCTGACACGCGAGCCACGCGCGCACCGGTCTTCAATGCTTGTTGTGCGAGGGATTGCACAGCGGGCCGCGCCTCGGCGGCGGCGGAAAACAGAAGCGCTTCGAGTTCCCAGCCAAGGTCCAATCCTTCTCCGACATGACGTGCACCTTCTGCCAAGAATAAGCCGGACTCTGTTCGGGCCTTCTTGCGGTCAAGTGACTTGGCCAGCTTGACCAGATTATTTTGTGGGCTTGTCACGTCTTGGATCATGTCTTCCTCATAGCGTGAGATTGCCCTAATGGGAGAGTGAAGTCCGCAAAATGCTGTGTTTTTTGCACGTCAGACGCGAGTGCTCTTGCTTTCCGGCTGCGTTGATCTGAAGATGAGTTTACAAGAATTTGATCGTGAGGTCCTGCCGGTGCTCTTCTTCCACTTGGCAAATGGCTTCCAGAACTGAAACGGCAAACAAAGCATGCTTAATTCTAAGAATTGCTGGCCAGTCTTTGTGCTTGGTGCCTTAGGTTTGGCAATTCTCATGTGGGTCCACCATCAGCGCATGATGGTTTTGCAAGAAGAGACACGTTCATTGGCTCAAGTAAGCTTGGATAAAGCAGGCTTTACTTTCGCGCGTGCCGATACCTTAGACGGTCGCTTACTGATCAGCGGCTTTTCCGTGGATGAGGCAACCGCGAAGGCGGTCTGCTCGACGGTCGTAGACGGTGTTCGCGATCGGATTGGACTTCCAGGAGTCTATGCAAAGATTGACTGCCAGGGGGTCAACTATCCCGGTTCTGCGGTGGTGGGTTCCCCTTTGCCAGCTAAGCCAGAAATAAGTGTCCCGACGTCGAAAAAGGCAACGGACAAGTCCGCACAGCAAGCTGAAGTCACTTGCCAAACGCGTCTGACGGAGGCTGGAAAAAGTGGTGCCATTCGCTTTGAGAAAGGCAGCAGCCCCCTATTAGGTGGGCAAGAGGTGCTTGACCGAGTCGCAACCGTTGCCAAGGAATGCAGCACGTTCAAGATCGAGATAGGTGGCCACACCGATACCGGCGGTGCCACAGACCTTAATGAGCGCTTATCCCAAAGTCGTGCGGATACGGTTCGCGATTTCTTAATCTCAAAGGGTGTGCCCGCCGCCCAGGTTACAGCCAAAGGATATGGCGAGAGCCAACCTTTGGTGAACGACTTCCCAAATGGCAATGGGAATATACCGGGACAACCTGACAGCCCTTTGCGAGAGCAAAACCGCCGCATCGAGTTTAAAATCACCGAGTCAAACTAAAGACCCATTCACCCTCCCTAGGGAAGGCAAGGACCAAACCCATGTTTCTGTTAAGTCAAAGCATTCTGATCGTGCTGGTGTCCGCGGTAATCGGTGCTTTTCTGGCGCGCGTTTTCAACCTGTGCAATTGTAACACCGAAGAATTGCAGGAAGAACTGCGTGTTGTCCGGGAAGAGCGAGACGAACTAAAACGGCAGGTGACGGCCGGCGCTGGTTCTGCACTTACAGATGCAATCGGGACACGCAAGGCGTCCGTACTAGAGGCTGAATTGGCAGAAGTGCGCTCGCGCGCTGATGAATTGGCCGCAGCCAATGCCAAACTGCGCGACGGCGAAAGTGTCGACGAGGATATCGCCGCGCTAAAGTGGCGCAATAAATATCTCGAAGCTCGGGTATTATTCTTTGAGGGACGCGATACTGGCGGAAGTGTCGAAACGCCCCCTATGCCCGAACAAGTGACGACGACTAAATTGGTCCAGGAGATTGAGCCCGCCCCGGTTGCCTTGGTTGCAGCAGCCCCAGAACCCGCTAAGCGTGGGCGCAAGAAGGCTGTCAGGGTTCGCGAGGTTGCTCCTGTTCTCGAGGCAGTGGTCGAACCGGTTGCAGTCGTCGCACCGATTGTCAAAAAGCGAAAAGTGAAGGCAGTCGTCCCACCGCCACCGCCACCACCACCTCCGCCAGCAGAACCCATCAGCAACCTAAACTTCATCCCATCGCCCTTGGCTGGATTGTCTGCTGAGGCGTTAGAAGAAGCGATTGCCTTGGCAGGCGCTGGCAAGGCTCCGCCGCGTTCCCGTCGTCGGGCTAACCCAGATGATCTCTTGTTGATTGATGGGGTAGGTCCGAAGAATAAGGCTTGGTTGAATGACCAAGGTATTTATTATTTTTACCAGATCGCTACCATGAATATCGACCAAGTGACTTGGTTATCCAAGAATCTGCCGACCTTTGGCGCGCGTGTTCATCGGGAAAATTGGGTCGCGCAATGCACCAATTTGGCCAAGGGTTTGCCAGCGCGCTAGCGATACCCATTATCGTCGATCAGATGCTAAGCATCTCGCGAACATCGCTTAACCGGCCTGTCAGGGCAGCGGCGGCTGCCATGGCAGGTGAGACCAAATGGGTGCGTCCATCGCGGCCTTGGCGGCCTTCGAAATTGCGGTTGGACGTGGACGCACAGCGTTCAAAAGGCACAAGCCGATCTGGGTTCATGCCCAGGCACATTGAGCAGCCAGGTTCGCGCCACTCAAAACCTGCCGCTAGAAAGATCTCGTCCAAGCCTTCTTCCTCGGCTTGATAGCGGACGAGGCCAGAGCCCGGCACGATCATCGCGCGAACGCCATCGGCTACCCGCTTACCCTGAACAAGCGCTGCCACCACCCGCAAATCCTCAATCCGAGAATTGGTGCACGAGCCGATGAAGACCCGCTGAATGGCAAGATCGGTCATCTTCTGACCCGCTTCAATGCCCATATAAGCCAAGGATCGGCGTGCGGTTTCGCGTTCAATAGGGTCGCTAAAGTGCTCTGGGTCTGGGGCAATTCCGTCAATTGCTACCACTTGCTCCGGGCTTGTGCCCCAAGTCACCAAAGGAGCGATGCTTTCGGCACGAATTTCTACAATCTGGTCAAACACGGCATCCTCGTCGGTAAAGAGCGTTTTCCAGAATGAGATTGCTTGGTCCCAAGCCCCTGCTTTTGGTGCGGAAGGGCGACCTTTCAGATAGGCAAAGGTCACGTCATCTGGCGCAACAAGGCCTGCCCTCGCGCCTGCTTCGATCGCCATATTACACAAGGTCATCCGCCCTTCGGCTGAAAGGCCACGTATGGCAGAACCACGATACTCCATGACATGGCCTGTGCCGCCGGCCGTGCCGATCTTGGCGCAAATAGCTAAGGCGATATCTTTAGCCCCAACGCCCGGTGCCAAAGTGCCCTCAATTATCACGGCCATATTTTTCATTTTGCGGGCGCGCAAGGTTTGGGTCGCCAAGACATGTTCAACCTCGCTGGTGCCAATGCCATGGGCGAGTGCGCCAAAGGCACCATGTGTGGAGGTATGGCTATCACCACAGACGATGGTCATGCCCGGCTGCGTGCGGCCTTGTTCCGGGCCAACCACATGGACAATGCCATTTCGGATTTCGCCCATTGGAAAGAACTCGATCCCATACTCAGCCACATTGCGGCTAAGCGTCTGCAGTTGCAGCCGGGCTTCGGGGTCAGCGACGGCATCTACGCCTGCGGCTTGGTTTTCAGTCGGCGTGTTGTGATCGGCCACTGCCAAGGTCAGATCAGGGCGTCGCACGGGGCGGCTAGCTGCCTTCAGCCCTGCGAAGGCCTGCGGGGTTGTGACCTCATGGATCAAATGCAAGTCGATATAGAGCAGGGAGACGCCATCCTCGGCAGTGCCAACGACGTGGTTGTCCCAAATCTTGTCATAAAGTGTCTTTCCCATGCTTTGCCGCTTAGCGCACTTTCCCAATTCTCCCAAGTCGCTTAAGCCAGTGGGATGACACGTCTTTCAGTTGCCACTTGGAACATTAACTCGGTTCGCCTGCGCGCAGGGTTGGTACAGCGCTTCGTTGAACACCATCGCCCCGATGTTTTGTGCTTGCAGGAAATAAAGTGCCGCAATGGCGAGTTCCCAACCGCTGCCTTTACCGAGATGGGCCTGCCCCACCTTCATATTCGCGGGCAAAAGGGCTGGCATGGGGTAGCGATTGCCTCCCGGCTTCCGCTCGAAGAGGTCGAGGAACCCGGCTTTTGTCGCCACGAAGAGGCACGTGTTGCCGCAGTGAGGGTTGCTGGCGTTACGATCCATAATCTTTATGTGCCCGCTGGTGGGGACGAGCCCGATACACAGATCAACCCAAAATTTGATCATAAGCTCTCGTTTCTTGAGCGCATGGAAGCCTATTATGCGAACCGGAAAAATGCGGATCCCCTTGTCGTTGTGGGGGACTTGAATGTCGCGCCGGGCGAACATGACGTTTGGGGCCATAAGCAATTGTTGAACGTTGTCAGTCATACCCCTGTGGAGACCAGCGCCATGGGCCGCATTTTAGAGCGCGGCGGGTTGGTTGATTTGGCGCGTGTCGCCCGCCCAGCGCCTGAGAAAGTGTTCTCGTGGTGGAGCTACCGGTCTCCTGATTGGACGAAGAATGATCGGGGTCGCCGGCTGGATCACATCTGGGCCAATGCCGATTTTGCACCCCGCTTCATCAAGGAGAGTTTCGCCATTCACAAAGACGCGCGTGCATGGGAAAAGCCCAGTGACCACGTCCCCGTCGTGGCGGCATTTGAGGTTTAGGCGATATGGCAAAGCAACAGGGTTCGGGCATTTTTGTGCCGCTGATCATAATTGGCGCAACGATTTTCGGCTTGGGGGCTTACCAAGCTTTGAAGCCCAAACCTGTCGAGATTAATCCAACTTTTGAGGCCGTTGATAATCCTCGTACCATGCAGGCTCCGCCACTGCCTGTGGCCGGCAAAGACGCAGCCCAACTGGCGGCCGAGGAAAGCGCCACAGAGGAACAGGCAAACGCCGAACCCGCCGCGACTAAGACGCTTAAACTAGATGACGCTCCATGGCTGAAGGCCATTATGGGTGGTGTCTTAGGCGAGTTTCGCGGCACCGTCGTAACCGCTCTGAAAAAAGAACAGACCAAAGGCGACCTTAATTGTAGCCCTGTTCTGACCAAGGCCTCTGAGGCAGCATTGAATGCCCTAGAAGACGTGACTTGCACCGATAAGGAAGGCGCTGTTTTTACAGGCCAATTTGACTCCGATGGCGATGGCAGCCTTGAGATCAAGTCGCCGGACACGACCAAGGTTACGATCGAGAAGTCTGGCGGCTCATTTAGTGTGACGGTTGATGAGCCCTAAAAGCTGGCACACAAAGTTTCTAGACAGGATGGACCCACGATGAAGAAGTTTACAAAGCTGGCTGCCCATGCAGCCCCATTGCCCGTGGCTAATATTGATACCGATCAGATCATTCCTAAGCAGTTTCTATCGACTGTAGAGCGCACCGGCCTATCGCGCGGCCTATTCTTTGACATGCGTTTCTTGCCAGATGGATCGCCTAATCCTGAGTTCGTGTTGAACAAGCCCGCTTTTGCTGGTGCAAAGATCCTGATAGCGGGCCCTAACTTCGGCTGCGGTTCATCGCGTGAGCATGCGCCTTGGGCCCTGCTGGACTATGGGATTGAATGCGTCATCTCGGCATCGTTTGCAGATATTTTCTTCAATAATTGCTTCAAGAATGGGGTGTTGCCGCTTGTCCTAGATGCTGGCCAAGTCGATGCCTTGATGAACCAAGCGAACGGTCAAAATGCGCGCTTTGAAATTGATCTGGCTGCCCAGACTTTGACCGGTCCTGATGGCAAAATTTACCATTTTGAGATCGACCCCGGACGCAAGAAATCCTTACTGGAAGGTCTGGACGAAATCGGGCAAAGTCTTATGCAGCAGGATCAAATCGCGGAACATGAACACAAAAGAAAGTTAATGACACCTTGGTTGGGCTGAAGTGCCTAAAAAAATTAGATTAAATGCTTTTCAAATTGATTCATATCTGCTTAATTTCTGTTACCAATTCGTTAATGGTATCAGCGAGAGGCAGATTTCGTGCTCGATCAATTCTTCGACCCAGGCTTTTTGAGCGCCCTGGCAGCGTCGATTGGACCGCTGGCTGTGTTCGTGGCACCGACGGAAGAAATTGAAGCGATGATCTTTGAGTCCCATTCTGGTGTGGACAGTTTGACCTCTGAAGAGATCGGTGTCGGGGCGGCAGTGCCCATCGCGCCAATCGGCTATCACGAAGCCGCTTGAGTACGGCCCCTGCATTCGCCCGTGACAGGCGCTCAATTCGTGGCTAAGGGCGATGCATGACAAACAAACTTCTCCTATTGCCCGGTGATGGCATCGGCCCTGAAGTGATGACTGAAGTTGAGCGCGTGCTCGAGCAGTTGATGGGCCAACACGGACTAAAGCTAGACGTTGAAACCGCTCTGTTTGGTGGGGCTAGCCTTGATGCAAATGGCTCGCCGATCACCGACGAAGTGATGGCAACCGCCAAGTCGGCCCAAGCGGTCCTGATGGGGGCCGTCGGTGGCCCGAAGTGGGCGTCTGTAGCCCGCGAGCTCCGTCCAGAAATGGGTTTGTTGCGCCTGCGTAAGGAGATGGACGTGTATGCCAATCTCCGTCCCGCCTTATGCTTTGCTGCTTTAGCCGATGCCTCTGGGCTGAAGCGCCATTTGGTTGAGGGTCTTGATATTGTCTTCGTGCGTGAATTGACAGGCGGGGTCTATTTTGGCACGCCGCGCGGCATTGAGACCTTGCCCGATGGCAGCAAGCGCGGCTTTGACAATCAAGTCTATACCAGTGCCGAGATTCAGCGCGTTGCCCGTGTTGCATTTGAACTTGCACGCAAGCGCTCCAACAAAGTGACGAGCCTTGAGAAGTCAAACGTGATGGAATCCGGCCTCTTATGGCGTCAGGAAGTCACGGCCTTGCATGCCAGCGACTATAGCGACGTTGAGCTTGAGCATATGTATGCCGATAATGCGGCCATGCAATTGGTGCGTGCGCCACAGCAGTTTGACGTTTTGCTGACCGATAATCTCTTTGGCGATGTGCTGTCCGACCTAGCTGCTGCATGCACAGGCTCGATCGGTCTTTTGCCGTCTGCAGCCTTGGGAGATGCGGGCAAACCTGGCCTTTACGAGCCGATCCATGGCTCGGCACCTGATATCGCCGGCAAGGGCCTCGCCAATCCCGTCGCCGCAATTTTGTCGTTGGAAATGGCGTTGCGCTGGTCATTGGGTGAAGGGGCTCTCGCAAACAGGCTGTTTTCCGCCGTTGAAACAGCCTTGGATGGCGGAGCACGTACAGCAGATCTGGGCGGAAGTCTGTCGACTGCCGACATGGGTACTGCGATCCTCGCCGCGCTTTAGGCAAGGCTCGCACGGGGGAGCCACGATCCCGCGCCACATCTTGGATCATTTGCCTGCAGCGCGAGGCCAGCTGGAGCCCTAAAGCATGGCCGAAAAGGGCCAATTAGCCGGTAAACTTGATCATTTCGCGCCCAAGTTGGGCCTATGTGTTGCTCATTGGCCACTAAAGCTGGACAACAAGACAAAATTTCACAGAACACACCTTCCCAGAATTTGATATACTCTTTACACAAATGTCATCATCCGTGATCCAGCCGCAAGTGTGTACGGCGGCGGCCACGTTCCATAGAGGAATACCAAATGACACAGCGCTTACTTTTGACTGGTTCTGCAGCCCTGATGGCCCTCGCACTTGCGATGCCCGGTACTTCCTTCGCCCAAGCCGCATCGGACACCGAAGCAGATCGTTCCAAAGTTGAAACCATCATCGTGACGGCTCGTAAGACCCAAGAAACATTGATCTCGACACCTGTTGCCGTGACCGCCGTTGGCGCAGCAGACGTGTCGCGCTTGAACATTCAGGCAATTGACGATCTGGCGCGCTTCACCCCCGGTTTGTCTTTCTCTAAAGCCTTTGGTCGGGCAACCGACCGTCCGGTTGTCCGTGGTGCTGCCTCGATCTTGGCAGGTACCCAGCCTGGCGTGGAAGCGGGTACTGCTTATTTCGTGGACGGCGTCTATTATCAGGGCGACATTTCCTCGATCGACTTGGCCGATGTGGCCCGCGTGGAAGTGATCAAAGGGCCACAATCGGCACTTTATGGCCGCAACACCTATTCCGGTGCGATCAACTTTATCACCAACAGCCCGGGCTCTTCTTTGAAGGCTGGCGCTACGGTGTCGGTTGGCTCGCATAATGAGCAGAGCGCAAACTTGCGCGTAGCTGGCCCGATCACGTCGTGGCTGTCGGGTGGCTTGGCTGCGCGCTATTACACCTATGACGGTGAATGGGCTAACTCTGCCGCGCTAAACGAAACGCTTGGCTCCGAGAAAACCAAGTCCGTCAGTGGCGTTTTGGAGGCCCGCCCCGTGCAGGGCCTTACCCTGCGCGCGCGCGTCGTTCATGCACAGGACGAGGATGGCCCACGCGCTTTCGGGTTCCAAGCTTCCAGCAAGAACAATTGCTTTCCCGGCTATCGCTCAAATGCCTATCGCGGGGCTGCGGCCACAACCGATAACAATCCAAACCAGTGGTTCTGTGGTGTCATCAAGGATACCGGCGTATACTTCCAGAACACAGGTGCCAATAATACCCGCCCGGCAGCACCCTTCCTAGGCGTTGAACGGGACTTGACCTTTGGGTCGTTGATCGCCGATGTCGACCTGCCAAACGATTATACCGTCAACATCAGCTATGGCTTCCGCGATGAAACACTGAAGACGGGTTCTGACTCCGACTTCTTGAACGGGTCATCTTTCCCCCAAGGCATCGGGGCTAATGGCGTCCCGACATCGAATTCATTGTTCGGCAGCTCGGGAACAACTGACTCTAAAGACATGTCTTTGGAAGTGAAGTTTTCGTCGCCCCAAGACAAGCGCATCCGCTGGATGTTGGGCCTGTATGGCTACAGCCTTGATCAGACCGGCTACTCGATTGACTTTGTGGCAAGCGCAACTACGCCTGTGAATGGGGTCGTATCGACCCAAAAGAACCTCACCAACTCAACCTCGAACGGGGCGATCTTTGGTCGTCTGGGTTTTGATATCACCGACACTTTGTCAATCGATCTGGAGGCTCGCCAACAGGCTGAAAAGCGCTCGACCCAGAACTTCAGCATTGTAAACGGTGCCCTGACCTATGACGACACACGCAACTTTGACTCCTTTACGCCGCGTGCGACACTGACTTGGAAGCCGACTGAGAACCAAACCATTTATGGTATCTACGCCGAAGGCACCAAGCCTGGTGGTTTGAACGGCACTTTGGGCCTTGCCAATGGTTTCCCAGTATTCGAACCAGAAACCTCGACCAATTATGAAGTTGGCTACAAGGCTCGCTTGTTTGATGGTCGCGGCACCTTGGCACTGTCGGCTTACGACACCAAGGCAGAAGACATGCAGTTGACGACAGCGGTGGCAGGCTCCAGCGGCGTCTTGACCTCGATCGTCACCAACCAAGGTAACGCAAAAATTCAGGGTTTCGAGGCTGACTTCCGCTTCCGCGTTACCGACAATCTGGGCTTCAGCTTGAATTATTCCCACATTAGCACCGAGTTCACCGAAGGGTGTGACGAGTTCCAATACACGCTAACCTCAGGCGGTTATCAAATTGGCACCACCTGTACTACCACCCGTCGTGTGCCCGGTTCGCCAAACCCACCGCCTTTGCCAAACGGTTCAGTCGTCCCACTGCCAGGGGCAAATGGTTCGATCGTTGGGGCCAAAATTCCATTGGTGCCAGCCGATCAAGCCAGCTTCAACGTCGATTATTCCCGTCAATTAGGCGCGAATTTGGAATTGTTTGCTTCGGCGGATCTTTCTTATGAAGGCACCAAATATATTCAGGTCCATGGCGGCGCTGAAACCGGTGAGACTACCTTGGTCGGTGGCCGCGTCGGTGTTAGCGGCGAGCGTTGGAAAGTGTCGCTCTGGGGCAAGAATTTGACCGACGAAGACACCATCCCCATCGCAACCCGTTGGTTTGACGTCTTCCAAGGCTCTGCAGCTGCGGCTGGCCTAACTGGTGCTGCCGCGTCGGGCATCGACACTGGCAGCCCGCGCGCCTTCTTCTTCATGCCACGCCGCGGTCGCAGCGTTGGTCTGGAACTGAAGGTCAACTACTGATCCATGCCCTGATCGTTTGGCATTCGAGCCCGGCGCACCTCGCGCCGGGCTTTTTTGTGGAATGCCTTTTTTGTGGAATGACTTCGACCGCTTGTAGCTTTGTATCCCGCAGGAGGCATGAATGATAGCGAAAGCCCTTTCCCGTTTCAGCAGCCTCGCTTTGTTTAGTGTGGCCCTAGGTGCGGCACCGCTTGCGATTGCGCAAGAGCGTGCCCCGACTGCACAAGACGTCTTGGCCAAGGATTTGCGCGTCCTGCTCGATTATCTTCCGGGTCGCTACGACAATGATTTGCAAGTTTATTTTGACGGGGAGCTTAAGACACCTGAGGTCGAACGCAACGGACGCATTCATTCGATCTTTGCCCCTGTGACTTTACCGGCCTTTGGCCCAAACATGTTCTATGTCGAGCAATATTCTGACAATGATCCCAATAAGATCTATCGCCAGCGCTTGTACCGCTTCTCGATCGATGCGGCAGAAAAGGCGATCAAGCTAGAGATCTTTGCCCCCTCTCCAGAGCAAGCGCTGGCGATCAAAGGGGCCTATCAAGACCCAGCTAAACTCGCAGGCCTCAGCCCAAGCACTATGACGCTCTATCCAGGTTGTGAGGTCTATTGGCGTCGGCAAGAGCAGCAATTCATTGGCACGATGAAGCCCGGGGCTTGCCGCGTAATGTCGCAGCGCAGCGGCAAGACGCTGGTGATCACGGACAATCTCGTCTTGAGTAACCGCAGCCTCACCATCCTCGACCAAGCCGTCGATGAAACAGGGGCTTATGTCTATGGCAATAGAGCAAATGTGCCGCACAGACTGAATAAGGCGCGCCCTTTCACGTGTTGGACCTCTGTCTTGCGCGGGGCGAAGCATGGTGATTCGGGGGCAGGTCAGGAAAGCTGGACGTTTGAGCGTGGCTGGATCCATGATCAAGGCGGAGAACTCACCCTAAAGACGGATGAGTCGCCCACGCGCGAGTTCTATCTGCGCCTGCGCTTGGCGGAATGGCCATACGGCACCAACAGACCCTCCTTGACACTTTACGTTCACGAGAAGGGCAATCCGCGAGCGGTCTCTTATTCCTGGGCGGATGAAGGAGCCAATCGGGTAGGTATAAACTTGCGCTGGCTTCAAGCTAGCTGCACGTTGGCGGAACCAGAGCGACAGTTTAACTAGCAATATTACCAGAAAGTATCGAAGTGTCTTTTGCTTGGAAAATACGTGTGCCAATCGCAAGCGCATGCTGTCACAGGATCTGTGTGATGTAGCGTTATGTAAGAGAGCACGCTTTGATCCATCACGATCTTTTGACCTTGGCCAATACGTCCAGGCTCGTCGTTTCCGCACTTTCGAATGCAGCTTCCATCCCGGTATGAACAAGGCCCAGATGCTCGCCTGCAAAGAACAGGCATCCAGCGGGGGTACCCATTTTTCCTGCCCAGCGTCCAATTTGGCCAGGTGCCCAATGCATATAGGCACCTCCGGCCAGCGGGTTTGTTTGCGTCCAGTCTTGTATATGACGCACCTGGAATTTGCCCTCGCTGGCGGGCCGCAGGGTGCGCAACAGGTCTGGCAAGGCTGCTGAGTTGAAAGTATTGGCACCGGTCCCGTTCAGCCAGACGTTGATAACGCCGGTATCTTGCCCAGCGCCATCACGGACGCTGAAAATGCGCTCCAATGGGCCGTCGGTCCACATATCGATAGGCAATCCGTCGCGCTCCCAATAGCAGATCGCGGGCTCCAGAAAGATCTGCTTGATCTGGGTATAGGGCAAGGCCGGTATGGCTTCGCGGGTTTCAGCCGACAGGGGTGCGTCCACGCGCATCCGGGCTAAAGCTGGAAATGGCAACGCGGCAACCACCGCTTGGGCCCGCAAGATCTTGCCACTGGTCAATGTTACCTCGGCGGATTGGGCCGATGCGCGGATAGTGGTGACGGGGGTCGCCACCCTGACCGGTCGCTGGAGCGATCGCGCCATGGCTTCGGGCAAGCGCTGCGAACCGCCTTTCACCATGCTGGCGACACCGCCACTGGCGCGTTCGGCCGCGAACAAGGTCAAAGTGCGCATCACATTCACGATCGAATAGGTGCTCAACTGGTTTGCGTTCAACCCGACATCAATGAGACGGCGCGCTGCCTGATCAAAGCCCTGGGCACTCAAATAGGCGTCGGCTGAAACATCGCCTGCGATGCCAACTGGGCCCCGCCAGTCGTCAAAGCTTTTGAGGGGATTGTTAGGGCCGCCAGCAGCGGCAAACAGGGCGGCACTTGGAGGTAGGTTCTTGAAAGTGCTGGGGAAGGTGTTTTCCTGCGCCGCGGCCCAGTCGCGCTGGGCGATCATGCGGTTGGCAATATTGAGGATGGTTGCGCGCGGTGAGGTCGGCTCGGGAAACAGCTCGATCCCTAAAGCCGCAGCGCGTGCCTGCAGCCGCGTGTAGCTTGCGCCGATTTGAACCCCTCCGGCATTGGGCTGGCCCGGCAGATCGTACAGAGTGTTCAGCCTGCCGCCGATCCTGCTAGAAGCTTCCACCACCAAAACGTCAATGCCCTCAGCCTCCAGCCGAAGTGCGGTCTCAAGGCCGGAAATCCCTGCCCCGATCACAATCACTTGTGCGGATAGGTTCTGTCTTGCCCGGGCGGGTAAGGAAACCGCACTGGCCGAGAGGCCCAAAACTGCGGCGCGGCGGGAAAGACTTACGTCCATGTCGATTTGTTCCTTAAGTAAGTGTAGGCGTCCTGTCCGTCTTTTGGCTGATAGGGGGTGAAGGGATTGGGTGGATTTTATTCCCCTAGTTTTGGTGTGCACTGAAAGAGTATATCATTACCTTCTTCCCGCAAGTGCCTTTCGGTCACGAACGCGTGGTTCGGGCAAAATAGCTGGCTTCGGTCCGCCAGCCATCTTGACCCCTGCCAGTCCTCCGATCACAGTGCCCCAGAAGAAATGAGAGACCTAGGTGGTGAGGATGCAGATAGAAGCTTTGAATGGCGTTGGCGCTGAGGTCACAGCGATTGATCTTCGCCGGATGACCGACGGTGAAGAAGTAGATTTAAAACAAGCTTTTGCGGACCATGGCGTCTTGTTCTTCCGCGACCAAAGCCTAAGGCCGGAGGACCATATTGCGTTTGCCCGCCGCTTTGGGCCCATTAATATCAACCGCTTTTTCAAAGCGACGGAAACCCACCCAGAA
This sequence comes from Aquidulcibacter sp., assembly GCF_044346625.1. Taxonomy (GTDB): domain Bacteria; phylum Pseudomonadota; class Alphaproteobacteria; order Caulobacterales; family Aquidulcibacteraceae; genus Aquidulcibacter. The sequence goes on from NZ_JBIIYV010000064.1 coordinate 14,473, forward strand.
ATCGCTGAAGTTCGCAAAGAAAAGGACCAAACCACCAATATTGGCGGGGCGTGGCATACCGATCATTCGTATGATCAAGAGCCTGCTTTGGGTTCTGTTCTGGTCGCCCGTGACCTGCCGCAGACAGGTGGGGACACCTTGTTCGCCTCGATGTATGCGGCTTATGATGGGCTGTCAGACGGTTTGAAAGAAACACTGTCGCGGCTGCGCGCGGTGCACTCCAGTCGCCACGTCTTTGGGGCGCAGGGGGCTTATCGCGACGAAAAAGGTGAGCGGATCGGCAATGCGCAAGCCGCCACCCAAGATGCGATCCATCCGGTTGTAATCACTCACCCTTTGAGTGGCCGTAAAGCACTTTATGTGAACCCAGCCTTCACTTTGTATTTTGAAGGCTGGACCCAGGAAGAGAGCTGGCCCCTATTAAGCTATCTTTACAAGCACGCCACTGACGAGGCCTACACCACCCGCTTTGTCTGGCAGCCAGGCTCGGTGGCCTTTTGGGATAATCGGGCCACGTGGCATTATGCCCTCAATGACTATCACGGTGACTTTCGCTTGATGCACCGCATAACCATTGAGGGCTGTCCGCTGGTTTAAGCTTTCCCGACGCACCAGAGTGCGAAGGCATGGCTGTCAGCCACTTCTTTCAGACGGTCAAACCGGCCCGAGGCACCGCCATGGCCTGCCGTCATGTTAACATCGAGCAGGAAGGGACCAGCATCGGGGCTAAGCTCCCGCAGTTTTGCCACCCACTTAGTTGGCTCCCAATAGGTGACTTGGCTGTCAGACAGCGCGGTTTGGGCGAATAATGGCGGATAGGCCTTGGTGCCGACTTGGTCGTAGGGGCTATAAGCCATCATATAGTCAAAGGCTTCCTTCGACTTGATTGGGTCGCCCCATTCTGTCCATTCCGGTGGTGTGAGAGGTAGCTCACCGTCGGAAATCGTGTTGATGACGTCGACAAAGGCAACACCCCCAATAACCCCGGCAAACAGCTCTGGCCGCTGGTTCATAACGGCCCCGACCAGGAGACCGCCAGCCGAGCGGCCTTCAATCACGATCTGCTTGGGTGCCGCAAACTTCTGCTCGACCAAAGCTTCCGCCGCGCGTGCAAAGTCCGTGAAGGTGTTTTGCTTCTTCATCAACTTGCCGTCGAGGTACCATTGATAGCCCCGGTCTTGGCCGCCGCGTATGTGCGCGATGCAATAGACCATGCCGCGATCGACCAAAGGCAGGCGCGCGGTGGAGAAGCTTGCTGGCATGGAGATGCCGTATGACCCATAGCCGTAAAGCAGGGCGGGAGCTGTGCCGTCGATGGGGGTCTTCTTGTGGTAGAGAATGGTGAGCGGCACGCGAGCCCCATCGCTGGCAATAGCGACCGTCCGGCGCACGACATAATTATTCTTGTCGTGGCCTGATGGGATTTCCTGCGTTTTACGAAGGGTGCGACCTTTGGTGTTCAGGTCATAATCCCATGTCTCGGTCGGGGTCGAGGGTGAGTTATAAGTAAAGCGGAGATTGGTTGTCTTCCACTCAAACCCACGCAAAACCGACAGATCATAAGCTTCTTCTGGGAAGTCGATCTGATGTTCATTGCCGCTTGCCATGTCCCGAACCGTCAGGCGGGGCAGAGCATCAACCGATTCTTCGCGGACCATATGGCCGGCATAGAGGTTGACGCTCTCGATAAAGCGACCGGCTTCATGGGGGATGAAATCTGTCCAATTCGCCGCATTGGTCTTGGCGACTGGCGTTCTCGAAATCTTGAAGTCGATCGCGCCGCCAGAATTGTTGCGGATATAGAAGTGCCTGCCATGGTGATTTGGCAGATATTCAACGCCCTTCCGGTAAGGCGTAAACCGCTTTGGCTTGGCTGTGGGTGTCGCTAGTGGCAGGATTAGAACGTCAGAGCTCTCGCTCTGCGACCGATAAATAAGCAGGTAATCGCCTGAGGAAGTTTTACCAATCCCGGTTTGGAAGGACGCATCTTTTTCTTCAAAGATCATCACATCGGTCTTTGGGTCTTCGCCCACAATGTGGCGCATGATTTTAGCAACGCGGAAATTGTCATCCAACAAGCAATAGAAGCAGGTCC
>NZ_JBIIYV010000065.1:0-16377 GCF_044346625.1 Aquidulcibacter sp.
TTGCTAAAGGAGCCACCATCGTCAGAGCCCAAACCCACCTCTTCAATCAAAATCGCAATCAACCCAAATCCATGCCCCCAGACCACCACGCACAAACCTCCCGCGGAGCGGGTTCGTTCTTCGGCCAGCAAAAGACATTTCGATCGAATGATGTCTTCGTAAAAGAAACAAATCTGTTGGATTGGCTGCAGCAAAAGACAAGCTAGGCAAGCCGGTGCCGCGCTCAGAACTTTGAGACGCGCCTAAACCTTCAAACACCGGCGACTTAAAGGCCCAGCACACAGAGGCAAAATGTCAGACGGTCTATAAGCCGGGTTTTGTCCAAGGGTTTGACCCCTCTGTGCGACCATTCATCTGGGACCTTGCTCACGCAAGGCCTCTTGCGACCTACCCGGACACGCTAACCCACAAACGAGCCGTGACAAGCTAAGCTGTGCCACACGGTGTCCCTATTCGGTCTTGCTCCTGGTGGGGCTTGCCATGCCTCCTTCCTTACGGTCGGAGCGGTGGGCTCTTACCCCACCGTTTCACCCTTACCTCTGTGATCCAAGGACCAAGGAGGCGGTCTATTCTCTGTGGCGCTATCCCTAAAGCTCTGCCCGAAAGCAGCGCCCCGGCGGGCCTTACCCGCCACCATGTTTGCGTGGAGCCCGGACTTTCCTCCCTTGCGCCTTTTCAAGCCTTGCAAGAGCGGCCGCCCGACCGTCTGACGCCGCTGTCATGGGGCAAAGCTAGGCAGGGCGCAAGATGGCAGCCACACGCCCGACGAGCGAGACGGTTTCGACATCAACAAAACCGTCAACTTTGCTGGGGCGGAAGCGGCGTTGGAATGCGCGCAAGGTCGCGCGGGTTTCGGTGTCCAAAATGCCATTGACGGTGACGCCATAGCCAATGGTGCCAAGCCCTGTTTGAACGGCGGCAATGCCCCGGTCCATCATGCCATCAACGTCAAACAAATTGCGCTGGTCACCATCTTCCAAGGCGGGCTGGGGCCAGAGGGCTAGGCCTGCTTCTGCAAAGCGTTTCCACGGAAATTTCTCACCGGGGTCGGACTTGCGCATCGGGGCGAGGTCAGAATGGCCAATGATGTGCTGGCGATCGAGACCATGCCGGCGCATGATCTGTTCGACAAGCGCCATCACCTTTTCGATCTGAACCTCAGGAAATTCCGGCAACCCAAAATCGTCACCGCCATTGGCGATTTCAATCCCGATGGAGGCCGAATTCATATCCGTCTCACCGTCCCAGAAACCACGTCCGGCGTGCCACGCACGCTTTGCTTCATCAACCAATTGAAAGATGCGGCCATCCTCATATACGAGGTAATGGCTCGAAACCCGGCTCATGGGCGAGGGGACCAGTGTCTTTGGTGCGGGCGTGCCGTCTGGCAAGAGTGGGTTTGTAGGTATGTCGTTTAGATAGGCGGTGCGCAGCGGTGCTGGATCAGACAGAACCCGCAATGCGGCATCAGCGCTTTGCATGCCGGTGTAATGGAGTACCACAAAGCGGATTGGCCGCTTACGTTCGTCGAAATTGGGCGAGGGGGATTGGATGATTTCAAGCGGCATCGTTTTTCGGGTCCGGCTTTGACGCGGCTGGAGAGTAGAAATAGGATTACCAAGCATCTGACAGTCTCAGCCTGTTTTGGCCTGTGCAACCGCGTCGCTGGGCAGGCTTTTGTTTTCACGAGCTGCTACTAAGAACACACCCGCCAGTGTGAGGCCACCCCCAATAATCAGCTTGAACGTGATGGGTTCATTCAAGAAAAGGACGCCGGTTGCTACCGCGATCACCGGCGTCATCAAGGTCAATGGTGCAAGCAACGTAATGTCGTACTTCTTGACGAGCTGATAATAGGCTGAGTGGCCGAAGATTGAGACGACCACAATAGAAAAGACGATCCCGGCCCAAACATGCCAGTCGGCTTGCAATAGAGCTGGGATTTGATTGCTTTCCAACACGAATGAAAGTCCAAACAGCGGGATGATGGATAAAAGCCCCACCCAGGCCTGAAGATTGAGCGCTGGGATTGGGTCCAAGCGCTTCATTAAAATCGACCCTGTGGCCCCGATAAAGGCGGAGGCGACGACATAAACCAGCCCGACTTCAAAACTGAACTTGCCGGGCTGATACAAAATCGCAATCACGCCGGCAAAAGCTAAAGCCATGCCCAAGGTTCGCCGCCAACGCACTTTCTCTTGCAGAAAGACAATCGACAGGATGGTGACAATTGGCAAACCAATTTGCCCAACAATCGCAACGGCGCTGGCAGGTGCCGCTTGCAGCCCTAAGAATAGAAGCGCGAAGTGAACGCCACCGATACACATAGCAATGGCAAAGACTAAGCTGAATTGTTTCGGGAAGGGGCGCAAGAATGGCGACAACAGGAGTGCCAATCCCAAGAAACGCACACCAGCCAAGAAAATAGGTGGAATATCGGCGACCAACCACCGCGTGAGAGGCAGGTTGAGGCCCCATGCGACGCAGCAGGCAAAAAGTAAAAGGAAATCGGCTGGACGCATGCGTGTCTCGTTTCACAGTCAGCAATTTGAGGTCAATGGTTTGCTACACACGGCTTGTGTCAAAATGACTGCGCAAGGCGTTTATGCGCGCCCGGTGGACACGCTTTGAATAATCGTGATGAAAAAGCGGGTTAGCGTCCCGAAGGGTCCACACTCCACCCGCGGCCCGTGCGGCGCGCTTCCAACGTCACCACAGCGCGGGTCTCAGGCTGGCGGAAGTTTGCGAGCACGGCACCTGCAAAGCCAATCACAAGTCCAGCAAACGCCATGGCCATCACGCCAAAGAAGAGGGCTGAAACAATCAGCAGGCCAGAAACCAAAGCAATCGTGCTTTGAAACATGGCCCGGGCAGTGTGAGACAGTGAACGCATGTATAAGAGATTGGCACTGAAAAGCTTAACGTCAAGTGTTTGTATCCAGTTTTATGATCCCGCTGGTGCGTTTTGATAGGCTCTCGACGTTTCAGGGCTTGCGCGACCGGACTCCCGTGGGGTGACGGCACGATTTTTTTGCTTTCGGCTTGATTTTATCTGCTCATAGGCGGCATTGATGGCTGCTGTCTTTTCGTGTGCTGCCTTGATAAACTCTACTGGCGCACCGCGCGCAATGAATTTGTCTGGATGATTCTCTGCGACACAGCGTGTCCACGCTTTGCGGATATCGTCATCGCTGGCCTGAATCGATACCGACAGCATGGTATAAGGGTCCGGTGCCCGATCTGGGAAATAGGGGGCGGAGAGCCTAGCAAACTCAGTCTCGGTAAAGCCGAACAACTCTGACACACGCATGAGATAGGTCAATTCGCCGTCCGTAATCGCGCCGTCCGCCGCTGCAACGGCAAACAGGACGTCTAAGACATCCTCCAGCAGACAGGGCTTGGCCATATAGCGTTTACCAATCCGGCGTGCATAGCCTTCATAGCCATGCACGGTTTCCTGCGCCAACGCGAATAATTTGTCGAACATTGGTCTTTCGTCAGGCGAAATAGGAAAGGCTGCGCGAAAGGCTGCTGCTTCGTCCAAAGTCGACTTACCATCTGCTCGCGCCATTTTGGCCGCAAGCGCCACCACCGCAGCGGCAAATTCCATATCGCCTGGGTCTGGTGAGCACGGATCAGATGGACCGACGTCTGGCGCGGCGAGATGGAAGGCGTTGCCTGCGAGATCTAAAAGTCGTTTCCAAAGTGACATCATTTATCCTTAGCACGGCCTTAGACTTTCATACGACCCCTCGATTAAAATTTTTCCACTTCGATTAACCATAAGGGGCTAGAAATGTAGATTTTTCGGTATTACTGTATGGTACTGGAAAGGAGTAAATGCGCATCAACCAGTATCTGGATTTTCAATGGATTGCCGTGCAAGCTGGCGTACCTGTCAGTTTTTTGATCGGTATTCCCATTTTCTTCGCTTTTGTTCTAACTCTTGCATCTATGATGGGAACGAAAGAGCCAGAGAACTATCGGGTAAGCCGCCATATGGAGGTCAAGCGCACCAACAGTTGGATGGCTCCTGTCGGTCTCATGATCTTTGTTGGGATCACGTTTGCTAACTTCGGGCACTATTTTCTGGCAAGCTAAAGCAATTCACGACGTGAGCTATTCATTAACCTTAGTTCCTAACCTTATATTTCGAGATTTCTGCTAAATCTGGTCCATCCTTAGGGGGTGCCTGTGTTTAGCGACCTTATCTATGCGTTCAATCAGATGTTTTCGATCGTTCACTTGGCAGCGCTAAGTTGCCCTGCTGGCTTGATTATCGCGTTGCATTACATGTCGGAGCGCAAGCCAAAGTTCCAGAAAATCGACTATGATCCAGTCATGCGTAAGATGCAGGAATCCGAGGTTCAGCCATCAAAAGCGTTCGCGGGATTTATGACTTTGGTTGGTCTAACAATAGCAGGCGTCAGCTTTTCTTATCTCGCTTGGCCAAGTGAGACACGCCAACAGGCGCAAGCTGGGTGGCAAATCATAAAAAACATCACGGATCGACTGTAAGTCGCCCGATCTTGTTGAATTAGAACCGCCGTCCGGTTTTCAGCCTCAAACTGCTAACTTTACTAGACGTGTGTGAATTTCGCACGATATAGCCACGATAGAACAAATTTGTGCGATTTTTGCGCAATGCTGGAGGTGAGCTGATGGACGTCGTCTGGTTTCGCAATCGCATGAAGGAAGTTGGGGCCACGCAAGAAGATATCGGCGCAGCCATTGGGCGCGATCGCTCGGCAGCCAGCCGACTTCTATCTGGGTCTTTGGAGTTCAAGGCCGCCCATGCTGGGCCTTTGGCCTTGGTGCTCAAGACCACACCAAGCGAAATCTTGAAGCGGGCAGGGGTAGAGTTAGAAGCAGGCAGCACAGGTCGGGCACCTCAACTCCATGCCCGCGTGGAAGCGGCTATCGAGGCGTTCGCCGCTGGCGAGATCATTGTCGTGACCGACGATGACGACCGCGAGAATGAAGGTGATCTCATTGTTGCGGCAAGCCTTTGCACGCCCGAGAAGATGGCTTTCATCGTCCGGCATACGTCGGGGATTGTTTGCGCGCCGCTGACACGTGAAATCGCGCGTAAACTACGTTTGGACCCAATGGTCGCCAATAATGACGCGCCTTTGTCGACGGCCTTTACGGTCTCGGTTGATGTGCGCCACGGCACCACAACGGGCATTTCCGCTGAAGACCGGACCAACACCTGTCGTGCACTCGCCAACCCAAACATCGGCGCCGCAGACTTTGTCCGCCCCGGCCATGTGTTCCCCCTCGTTGCCCGTGATGGCGGCGTACTCGTGCGGACGGGCCATACAGAGGCCACCGTCGACCTATGCCGCATGGCTGGTCTTCCAGAAGTTGGCGTCATTTGTGAGATGATGAATGACGACGGCACCGTGATGCGCGGACCGCAAGTGGCAGCCTTTGCCGCGACCCACAATTTAAAGCACGTGTCGATCGCCGAAATGATTGCCTATCGGCAGTCCCGCGAAAAACTTGTAGAGCGTGTGTCGAGCTTTGTGGTTGAAACAGAAAATGGCCCGGTACAGGGCTTTGCCTATTCAACCCCTTTTGACCCTGTCCATCACTTAGCCTTCGTCGTGGGCAAAATTGGTGCTGGCGAGGACGTACCGACACGTTTGCACCGCGCTGATGTGGTCAAGGACGTGTTTGGCGGTGCCCCTGCCATTAAAGCGGCCATGGAGACCTTCCGAACCGAAGGCCGCGGCGTGCTGGTCTATTTGCGTGACGGGACCGTCGGTGTGCCGTTCCAACAACATCAAGAGACTGAGTCTGAGACCCGTCGCCTACAAACGTGGCGCGAAGTCGGTGTAGGCGCGCAAATCCTGCGCGACTTGGGCGTTCATTCCATTAAGTTGCTGACCCGTTCAACCCATAAGTTTGCGGGCCTCAGCGGCTTTGGGATTGAGATTTCTGACGTCGATAGCCGCTAGCTTAAGTGTGGGCGTTTATGCGCCCACACCCTCTGGCTTTTCCTGCGCGATGCGTTGGGCATTGACATAATCAATCTTGCCCGTGCCCAACAATGGCACTTCCTTGATCTTCATGATCTTTTTTGGAAGTGCTAGCTCGGCTGCACCATTGCTTTTGTACCAAGCCAAAAGGTCAGAGCGTTCTGCAAAGTCGCAATCGGTCAGCAAGATGATTTGCTCACCCTTTTTAGGGTCGTTGACCGCGACGGCGACATGAAGATTATCCGGCCAGCAGCTGGTGGCGTAATTCTCAACCGCGGTCAGCGATACCATCTCCCCGCCAATCTTAGCAAAGCGCTTCACCCGGCCCTTAATGGTCAGATAGCCGTCTTTGTCGATCGCGACGACATCGCCGGTATCGTGCCAGCCGCCCGGCAATGGCTGGATCTCGCCTGGTGCATCTACGCGCACATAGCCGCGCATTAAGTTGGGCCCGCGCACATAGAGCCTGCCGCCGCCATCAATGCCGGGGATGCTCTCTAGCTTCCATTCAATACCGGGAACAAGGCGACCGCAGGTGCCCGGGCGGTTATTGTGATCGGGCGTATTGACGGCAATGATGGGCGAGGCTTCGGTCGCGCCATAGCCTTCCACAATCGGCACATTGAAGCGTGACAACATCATTTGACGGGTTTCTTCCTTAACCCGCTCTGCCCCACAGACAATGAAACGCAAGCTGTTCAAGTCACCTTCGTCTGCTTGGCGTGCATATTGGTTAACAAAGGTGTCGGTCCCAAACAGAATTGTCGATTGGGTTTCGCGCACCATTTTGACGATATTCTTTGCTTGCAAAGGCGAGGGGAACAGCACGCATTTCATGCCCTGCAAGAGCGGCAAGAAGGTACCGCCCGTCAGGCCAAAGCAATGGAAGATAGGCAGTGGATTGAAGACAATATCGTCGGGATTCAAATCCACATGGCCTGCCACTTGTTCAACATTGGCGACCAAATTGGCATGACTGAGCGCAACACCTTTTGGAATGCCCTCGGTGCCAGAGGTAAACAGCATTACAGCCGTCGAATCGGGATCTGTCTTTACCCGCGCCAAGAAAGGAGCCGTTGCATCGAGGAAGCCGCGTGCCTTGTCGAGATTTGTCAGACTTTCGCGCACATCCTCCAGATAGACAATCTTATAGTCCTTCTGAAGGTCTTCGACGAGGCCGGCTAGGTTTGCCTGCTCAACAAAGCGTTTTGCGGTCAAAATGGTGCGGACTTGGCCGGCATTACAGGCTGCGCGGATATTTTTGACGCCGGCAGTAAAGTTCAGCATCGCAGGCGTGCGGCCAAAAGCCATCAGACCAAACAGGGCAACCATCCCGCCCGCAGAATTGGCGATGAGAACCCCAACATTCTCGCCAGGCTCGGTCAAACCGGCCAGTTTACGGCCTAAAACAAAAGAGCCCAGCACCAAGCGGTCGTAAGTAAGAGGCGTGCGGTCGGCATCTTCTAGAATTTCTTTTTTGCCACCAAAACGTCCCCGGGCTTCAACCAAGGCATCAAACACAGTGCGCCGCGTGCGGGCAACATCATAAGGGCGAACAGGCATGTTGGGGTCCTAGAATGCGTTTCCAAGTTTACTGGTTTGGGGCGTTTCTTCACCCTGTTTTCGACGGCCAGCTTGGACGCGAAGCTAACCAGATCACACGAGATTGCAATTTGTTTCAGCAATAGCGCGCATTTTGGCGCTCAAATAACTGTGTTCCTTGAGTGATGCGCTGTCGTCTTTCCAGCAATATTCAGTCACCCACTTGAGATTCTCACGCATCCTATGCCAGAAGTAACAGATGAAAAACCTCAGCATCTTTCGGGCCTTTTTGATCGCTATTTCGTGTGCGGTTGTGGGCACTCACCCTCTTTCGGCACAGGCTGTTCAACAAACGAAGGGCGACTTCCAAGATAAGTTCCGTCAGCTTGATCCAGAAGATGCGCCAACACCAAACGATTATCGCGCTGCTTCGGGTGCGCCCGGGCATAAATATTGGCAGCAAAAGGTCGATTATAAGATCAATGTCAGCCTGAACGAGGCGACAAAGACCCTAACGGGCAGCGCGGACATCACTTATACGAACAATTCGCCCGATACCCTGACCTATCTCTGGCTGATGTTGGATCAAAATGACGTCAAGAAGAATTCGATTGCCGAACTAACTCAAACGACCGATGAAACCGGTCGGATCAGCTTTAATCAGGTTCGCCGCGCCCAAGCCATGCGCGCCAGCGAAGGCGGGTTCACGATTACCAAGGTGACCAATCCCGCAGGCGCAGGCCTTACCTTTGACGTCGTCGATACGCTGTTAAGGGTTGATTTGGCAGAACCTTTGATGCCCGGACAAAGTGCTGCCTTCAAAGTTGAGTGGACTTTGCCGATGCGCGATTCCCGCTTGATTGGCGGTCGCAATGGCTATGAGTGTTTTACGAAGGCTGATCAGGACGGCAATTGCATCTTCCTAGCCGCCCAATGGTTCCCCCGTGCGGCCGTTTATTCCGACTATGAGGGCTGGCATAACAAAAGCTTCTTGGGTCGGGGTGAATTCACGCTGGAATTCGGCGATTATGATGTGGCCATTACAGTCCCAGCGGACTTTGCCGTTTCTTCAACCGGTGACTTAGTCAACGCAAACGAAATCCTCTCGCCCGCGCAACAAGAACGTATGGCCAAGGCACGCGCCAGCTATCGCGATCCGGTCTATATTGTGACACCACAAGAGGCCGCTGCTGCTGAAAAAGCCAAGGCCGCGACATCAAAGACTTGGCGCTTTAAGGCTCAAAATGTGCGCGATTTTGCATGGGCTGGGTCTCGTAAATTCATCTGGGATGCAATGGCGGTCAAGCAGCCTGGCGCGAACGATGTGATGGCGATGAGCTTCTTTCCAAAGGAAGGTGATCCCTTGTGGTCGGCCTATTCGACCAAAAGCATTGCGCACACGATCAACGTCTATGGACGTTTGACGTTTGCCTATCCTTATCCTGTCGCGCAATCGGTCAATGGCCCGGTTGGCGGCATGGAATATCCGATGATCACCTTCAACGGGCCACGGCCTGAGAAGGATAACGCTGGCAATCTCACCTATTCAGACCGTTCCAAATACGGCTTGATCAGTGTGATCATTCACGAAGTTGGCCACATCTGGTTCCCCATGATCGTCAATTCCGACGAACGGCAATGGACTTGGATGGACGAAGGTCTGAACACCTTCTTGCAATATGTGGCCGAGCAAGAATGGTCGGAAGCCTATCCGTCGCGTCGTGGTGACCCGCGCGATATCACCGAATATATGCGCTCCAGCAACCAAGTGCCCATCATGACGCAGTCTGATTCCGTTCAGCGTTTGGGCGATAATGCCTATGGCAAGCCCGCGACGGCCTTGGTAGTTCTACGTGAGACAGTGATTGGTCGGGCACGTTTCGACCGGGCGTTTAAGGAGTATGCCACGCGCTGGCGCTTTAAGCGTCCAACGCCCTATGACTTCTTCCGCACGATGGAGGAAAGCTCTGGCACAGACCTCGATTGGTTCTGGCGCGCTTGGTTCTATTCTACCGACCATGTCGATATCAGCCTGACCAACGTCCGCGAGGGCACGATCGACACCCAAAACCCCGATATTGAATCGGCTCGCCGCATCGCAGAGCGTGATGCTAAGCCGATTGAATTGGGTCAGTTGAACAATAAGGGCATCAAGACCTATGCCGACAATGACCCCTCGGTGTTGGACTATTATGACCGCACCGATCCCTTGTCGGCAACCAAGGGACAGAAAACGCGTGCGGCGACAGCCCGCGCAGCTTTAAGCCCAGAAGAGCGGGCCGTCCTCGATGTGAAGGATCGCTTCTATATTTTGAGCTTGGAAAACAAGGGCGGCGCGGTGTCGCCAGTAATCCTGAAATTCACCTTCAAGGATGGAACCAGCGATACGGTCGCCATCCCTGCAGAAATCTGGCGCTATGATGCGCGCAAGGTGAATTGGACCTATATGACGGCCAAGGAAGTTACCCAAGTCGAACTCGACCCACGTCAAGAAACGGCAGACGTGGATCGGTCCAACAATTACTTCCCAACCCGGATCGAACCCACCCGTTTGGAAGTCTTCAAAGCCTCGCAAGGTCCACGAAATCTGATGCAGGACAATGATCTGGCAGTAAGCCAAGAGTCGACCCAGACCAAGCCTGCGGTTTCGCCAAAGGCCGGGGCTGGCACAACGGGAGCAGGGGCTGCGACGGGCGCCCGTCCCAATCGCTAAGATGAGACGTTCATGCGTCGCTCTACTGGGGTTGCTAGCCATAAGCTTGGCCAGCAGCCCCGCGTTGGCGCACAGGCTTGAAGCCGCCTTAAGTGTGGTTGAGGTCAATCCGTCGAGTGGCGTTCTTGAGATCACCCACAGGCTCTACGCCCACGATCTTGAACATGCGCTTGATCTGGGTCCTGTTGGGGTCGGCTATTTCGAAACATCCGAAGGCCAAGCGGCGATCAAGGCTTATTGTGAGCGTCAATTCTTGATTGCTGACGGACAAGGCAAGGCCATACCGCTTCAATTTGTCGGGGCGGAAGTGTCGGGCGATTTGCTCTATGTCTATTTTGAAGCAGGTCGCTACTTGGGCCGTGAGCTGACCCTTGATTCCAACTTGCTGCAGGACTTTACCGAGGCACAGGTCAATCAAGTCAATGTGCGACGGGGCGGCAAGACGGTTTCGGCACGGTTTCAGACCGGCACTGCGGCCAAGCGGATGCGCTTACCTTAAGAACCCATATCAGCTCTGCGCAATGGGATGGTGTTGGACCTTTCCTTTTTGGGCGAAAGGTCTCATTTAAGGCCTATGGTCACGCTCATCGACACCCAAGCCCAGCGCGCCGCGCGCCACCCCGAAAAGCAAAAACGGCCCGATAGCGTCGTGATGCGCAAGCCCGAGTGGATCCGTGTGCGCGCACCAGGCGGGGAAGTCTATGAGCAGACCCGCGCCATCGTGAAAGAGAACCGCCTTGTCACCGTGTGTGAGGAGGCTGGCTGCCCCAATATCGGTGAGTGTTGGAGCAAGAAGCACGCGACCATGATGATCATGGGCGACACCTGCACGCGGGCTTGTTCGTTCTGCAATGTCAAAACCGGTAAGCCCAACGCCCTTGATCTTGAAGAGCCCGCCAATGTCGCAAAGGCGGTTGCGACCATGGGCCTTGAACATGTGGTGATCACCTCGGTGGACCGCGATGATCTCGATGATGGCGGGGCTGCGCATTTTGTTGCGACCATCAACGCCATCCGGGCAGTAACGCCAAACACAACAATTGAGATTCTAACGCCCGATTTCTTGCGCAAGGCTGGGGCGGCAGAAGCCGTGATTGATGCCAAGCCAGATGTGTTCAATCACAATATGGAAACGGTACCGCGGCTTTATCTCTCAATCCGCCCGGGTGCCCGCTACTATGCGTCACTCCGTCTGCTGGAGCGGGTGAAAGAGCGCGATCCAAGTCAATTCACCAAGTCTGGCCTGATGGTGGGCCTTGGCGAGACCAAAGAAGAAGTCATGCAGGTTATGGATGACATGCGCTCTGCCGGCGTAGACTTTCTGACGATTGGCCAATACCTCCAGCCAACCCGCAAGCATGCGCCAGTCGACCGCTTTGTAACGCCGCAAGAGTTCGAAGCCTATGAGACCATTGCCTTGTCGAAAGGCTTTTTGATTGTCTCTGCCACACCGCTCACCCGGTCCAGCCACCATGCTGGCGAAGATTTTGAGCGTCTTAAGGCTGCAAGAGACGCGCGTCAGGATCACATGGGATCGTGAGCCGGTTTGAGACCATCGAATTAATGCCTTTTGCGCCAGATGATCTCTTAGCGCTGGTTAGCGATGTTCCGGCCTATTCGCGCTTTCTGCCCTGGGTGAAGGCGTCACGCATTTCCCAGCTTAAGCAAACGCCTGATGGTCGCTATTTCGTGGGCGAGGCTGTCGTGGGCTATAAAGCTTTTCGGGCGCAATTCTCGACCCACGTCGATGTGGACGAAACCCAGCGCACAGTCATGACCCGCCTGATCCAAGGCCCGTTCCGCTCACTGAAATGTGTCTGGGGTTTTCGACCCAGCGAGTCCGGGACTTTGGTTGATTTGAGTTTGGATTTTGAGTTTTCTGAGCCTTTTTTGGCAGAATTACTCCGCGCCAATATGGATAAAGCTGTTTCGAAGCTGATTATGGCCTTCACAGAAGAGGCCAAAGGGCGCTACTCCCAAATAGAATAGAGATGGCCAATTAGGAGAATGCTGCGTGACAGATGCGGTTTTAGATGACCAAGTTCCAGCACCGCCTATTGCGCCTTCACCTCTTATGAAGTCTGTCTCTTGGCTCTATCCGGCCACGACTTTCCTGTCTGCAGCGCTTCTTTTCACCTTACAGCCGCTTTTCGCAAAAATGCTGACCCCGATGATGGGCGGCACGCCAGCTGTCTGGAACACAGCCCTGGTCTTCTATCAAGGCGCGCTCTTGATTGGTTATCTCTATGCCCATTTAATCGCCACACATCTTCGTCCGCGCCAACAATTGATGGTGCATGCTGGCGTGCTGACGGTGGGGCTTTTGTTCCTGCCGATCCATGTCTCGGGCTTGGTTGGTACCCCCAATGTCGAGAGCCCGGTTGGCTGGACTTTAGGCGCGCTCCTGCTCTCGTTGGGTGGGCCGATTATCGCGATTTCGGCAACAGCACCTTTGATCCAAGCCTGGCGAGCCCGTTTGGGTGATGCGGTTGACCCGTATCGGCTCTATGCGGCCTCTAACTTGGGCAGTTTTGCCGCACTTGCCGCTTTCCCCTTCCTGATCGAGCCGATGATTGGCGCAAAGCTACAGTCTGTTATCTGGGCGATTGGCTATGTGATCTTGATGATCGCCTTGATCATCTCGATTTATGCGGTACCCGCTAACAGCCAAGCGCCGAAAGAAACCGCCCTGCGCAAGACGACGTGGCTGGAGCGCTTTACGTGGGTGGCCTTTGCAGCCCCGCCTTCGGCCCTTCTGGTAGCGGTTACGACCCATCTCACGACCGATGTGGCTTCTGTGCCGCTGTTGTGGATACCCCCACTGGCGCTGTTTCTCTTGACCTTCGTCATTGCCTTCTCGGCCATTGGCGACCGGATTGCAGAAGGCGCAGCACCGCTTAAGTTCATGGTCGTGTTTCTGTTGGCCGCCATCATGGCTTCAGATGGGGACGGGGGGCTGAGGGGTCTGTGGATCCATTTGGCTGCCTTCTTCATCATTGTTCTTTGTTGCCACCTTGAGCTCGCTGTGCGGCGGCCAGAGCCTGCGCGCTTGACGGAGTTTTATCTGTGGATGTCGCTCGGCGGTGTTTTGGGTGGGGCGGCAACCGCGCTCTTGGCCCCCATCCTCCTCAACACAACGATTGAATATCATTTGGCACTGGTTGCGGCTTTGGCCGTAGCCCCTTGGCAGCGGGCGGATTTGAAGTGGGCCCTGCCTGCCGTCGTCATCGCCTTGGGGGTTTCCGCCCTCTATCAGAATTCGTTCGACGCCTATTTGTGGCTGGAAGAATATTTGCCCATCAAGGGTGCCGCCGAAGGCACAGAGTCGATGTTCTGGCGTGAGGCTTTGCTAATTGATCGGCCTGAATTTGGAGGCGCCATCCTGTGCTCCATCCTCGCCTTAGCTGCTCTTATGGCGTCGCGCTCGGCCCCGCTGGTGGCAGCCATTGGCGGCTTAGCACTCCTGTTGCCGGTGCTCACCGAAGACGGTGAGGGGGTAAAGTTCCGTGAACGGAGCTTCTTTGGGGTCTTGGAGATCGAAGATAGTGGGCAAGCCCCAACGGGATGGCGCTATCTCTCGCACGGCACCACTTTGCATGGTGTGATGAGCTTGGACCCCAATCGTAACCGCGAGCCGATGTCCTATTATTATCGCGAGACGCCCATTGGCTCCTTGTTCGAAGAAGCCACCAATGCGAAGCCTACAACGCTGCATGCGGGCGTCATTGGCCTCGGCATGGGCTCGTCTGCCTGCTATGCCAAGCCCGGCCAAAACTGGAAAGTCTTTGAGATCGACCAAGATGTGGTGCGCGCCGCAACCGATCCTAACCTTGTCGGCTTCTTGAACCGCTGTGCCCCAGACGCCAAAATCATCCTGGGCGATGCGCGCCTACAGATGCAAAGCCAACCCGATAATTGGTTTGATATTCTGTTGGTTGACGCCTTCTCCTCTGACGCCATCCCAACCCATATGATCACGCAAGAGGCCATTGCCTCCTTCATGAAAAAAGTGACTCCCGACGGGATCATGATCGTCCACATCTCTAACCGCTATTTGGATCTGGGTCGCATTGTCGCCGATTCAGCGCATAAGCTGGGCTATGTCGCGATGGAAGGTAATCGCGACGGGGCCGAAGATAATCCCAATGCTGACACCAGCGTCCGCGTCATCGTCATCGCCAAAACACCCGCACGCTTGGCGAAATATTCGCTGCCCATGTGGGAATTGATGATGCCGCGCAAAGAACTTAAGCCGTGGACGGATGATCACACGGATATTCTGCGCGCCATATCGCCGGATGAGTGAGGGGTGGGTGCCCGGCTGAGATGGCGTTAAAGGACGAGATCAAGTCATGCATGTTGGTGGCAATGAAGGATCGACTTGATCCGTACATGTCTGCGCAGGAATTCAACTGTAGGAAGGCAAGCTTGATTTATAAGCGGGTGATGCGCGGTTCGACACAGAAGATCGATTTAGCAGTTCAAATTCATCCCAAGGATAATCTGAACGCAGCGGCGGCAGTCTACCCCAGCATGGAGATACTTGTCCCCCACGTCGATGCGATCTTAGATAAGATGGTCCGCAAAAACCTTGGCCTATTAGAGGGGATAACTGGCGGCACCTCGAAGCAGCCAATTGAATTCACGTCGCAAAAGGCACAACTCGGGCGTTGGTTCCTGTATCAACCCGATAGTGTATCTGGGGTAGTGGATGACATAAGGGCCTTTCTCGAGAACTGGACGATGCCGTTCTTGGACAACTATACGACTCCAGAAGACATCGTTATTGCCGACGAACGCAACGATGGCAGAATAGTCCGGGATCGGGCTCAATTAATGCGCGTTGTGGCTGCAGCACTTTTCTTGAAACGTCGAGATTATGCACAAGAGATAATGGAAACGAGGCTAGGTGCACCTGGTATCCGCAGGCGCTATCAACAGATTTACGACTTTATCCAGAGGATGTGACCTTGCTGGAAGTATCTCTAACTTAGACGGCAATTGCCGCAAGCTGTGCCTAGGCAAAGGCTTAGTTCCAGTTTGAGCGCGCAAGATGGGGCGTCAAGGGGCACGCCCTGCGTGTCGCCGAAGCCGATTTCACCCCTTGACACCTCAGCTTGCGCAGAAACAATCGTCGGGCGGCTTGAAGGCGAAACGCGTCCTTAAAGCCGTTCCAAGTGAAATTCTATTTGGGGGAGGTGCATTCCTGTCGGAATGGCAACCAACTCTGGGGAACAAAATTCGAACGAGGCTTAGGCAGTGAAATGTGATCTTGAAATTGAAGCTTTTAGAGAAATGGCGACAAAGCGGTTCGAGCAGATTGGCGGTTTGGCCGCTTGCGTTGGTGTGGGCAGATTTACAAGCTCGTACGTGATTAGCACGCTTGACGGTTGGAGTTCCGCCGGAACAAACCTCGATCATAGTCAAGGATTTTATAGAAATGTAGCATTCCGGGAGGTCGACGAAACTCTAAGTCGTACCGATTTCGCGAGTGGTTCTATCGTGATATTTCAATGCGGCTGGTATGATCGGTCCTTTATTGAAAATGAGTTTCTTGGAGGAATTTCTTATTTCTTCTGTGGCAGCAATTGCTACTTTTATACTGACACATGGTCGAAAAACGTTTTGCTGCGATGGCGTGAACTTTCGCCGAGTTTTGACAATGCTGCCTTTGTTATCAAAAGTTTGCCGAATGGCGTATCGTTAACTTCAGGATGCACACTGCCTAATAGTCTGATCCCGCTACTTGCCGAGCAGGCGTCCGCTTGTCTTTTGAACGCCTATGATGACGAAACTTTTGTGGTTGGGGAATTCTAAGTCCTTAGGTAGATCAGGGCTTGCGCGCAAGATGGGGTGTCGAGCCCCCCTCCTTTTGGGGTCGACCAATTGGTCGACGGGTTGGGGTGAGGATGGTACATTCGCTTTGCCTGAGTGCGCACTACTGAAGCTCAAATCGGGCCGAGCGATGCGCCTGTGCGCACATGGCCCTCACCCCCGCCCCCTCTCCCAGAGGGAGAGCAACCGTGTTTAAGATGGAGTGGTTTTTGCCCAGTCTGTGTGGTCTCGCATCATGGCGTTGAGTTGGGTGATGAGTTTTCGCATGAGGGCGTTGAGGGCGACCATTTTGGGTTTGGCGTT
>NZ_JBIIYV010000121.1:0-5217 GCF_044346625.1 Aquidulcibacter sp.
TTTTACCAATTCCTCCTGGGTTGTTTCGGCTTCGGCAACCAAAGCCCGCTTTGGCTTTCAAAGCGTGACCTTGGTCAATGACTTCGCCGCCCAAGCGCGCGCCGTGCCCTCCAACAATGCGGATGCTTTTGAAGTTCTGATTGAGGGGGAGGCGCAGCCAAATGCCCCCATCGTCGTCTTAGGGCCGGGCACAGGCCTTGGCATGGCGCTCTTGGTTCCGGACGGTCAGGATTGGACGGTTATTTCAACAGAAGGCGGCCATCAGGCCTATGCGCCTTGTTCTGATCGTGAGCGGCAGATTCTGGAAGTGGTCGCTGAGGATTTGCCGTATATTAGTTTTGAGAACCTCGTGTCTGGCTTGGGTCTCGACCGGCTCTACAAGGCCATCGCTAAGCTCGAGGGGCGGGTGGCCCGCCTTAAGGGTGGCGACGAGATTGGCCCCGCCGCAATTGCGGGCGATGATACTTGTGCGGTTGAAGCGGTCGAAGTCATGATCCAATCCTTGGCCACCTTTGCCGGCAACGCCATTCTGGCGACCGGTGCGCGTGGCGGATGTGTGATAGCGGGCGGTGTTTCTGAAGCCCTAGCGCCGTTCATGCGAACCTCTGAGTTTGTTGCCCGCCTATTAGAGCGCGGCCCCATTAGCGGCTATATGGATGGTATTCCCGTCCGCAGAGCCCGCAACGCTTTTGCCGCTTTGGAAGGTGCCGCCTTCTTTGCCCCCAAGCATCCTTTGTAATTTTTCGTCTAGGAGAGGTCGATGACCAGCTTTGCATCCCAATTGAGAGCCGCCCCACTTATTCCGGTCTTGACGATTGCCGACCTCGACAAAGCCGAAGGCCTCGCATTGGCCCTCCAGGCTGGGGGCTTAAAAAACCTCGAAGTCACGCTGCGCACCCCGGTTGCGCTTGAAGCCATTGCGTTAATGAAAGCCGCCGCACCAGACTTGTTGATTGGTGCGGGCACGGTTCTGAGTGAGGGTGATGTTGAGGCCTGCTTTAAGGTTGGCGCGGACTTCATCGTGACACCGGGATCAAGTCCGGGTCTGCGGGCCGCGCTTTTGAAAGCCGATGCCAATGTCATGGTGGGGGTGGCCACAGCGACCGAAATCATGAGCCGCTTGGAAGAAGGCTTTGGTGTTTTGAAATTCTTCCCGGCAGAGCAATCCGGCGGAGCCGCCGCCCTTAAAAGCTTTGCCGCGCCATTGCCGGATGCGCGCTTTTGCCCAACCGGTGGGGTCACACCAGATAAGATCGAAAGCTATCTCTCGTTGCCGAATGTCATTGCAGTGGGCGGAACATGGATTGCGACCCCCGATATGATTAGTGCGGGTGACTTTGTCACCATTGAAGCAAATGCCCGCATCGCGGCTGGATTTAAAAAGTCATGATCCGTAATCGCCGTACACGGATCGTCGCTACCCTCGGCCCGGCCAGCCGTTCACCTGAAATGACTTTGGCTTTGGCGCAAGCAGGCGTCGACGTTTTCCGCATGAACTTCAGCCATGGCAGCCATGAGGATCATGCTGAGGCTTATGCGAGTGTTCGTGCAGCGGAAAAGGCAACTGGGAGACCGATTGGGGTCCTAGCTGACCTTCAAGGTCCAAAGCTCCGCCTCGGGACGTTTGCCGATGGCAAAGTGCACTTGATCAAGGGCGCGACCTTCCGTTTGGATCGCGATCCAACACCTGGCGATATCACCCGCGCCTGCATGCCGCATCCTGAGATTTTTGCGGCACTTAAGACCGGTGATGACCTTCTGATCGATGATGGCCGGGTGCGCCTGCGGGTTCTTGAGCATGGTGAAGATTGGGCGCATACGGAGGTGATTCAGCCTGGTCCTATTTCGGACCGGAAAGGCGTCAATGTGCCGACGGCAGTATTGCCAATCTCAGCTATGACCGAGAAGGACCGCAAGGATTTGATGTTCGCGCTCAGCCTCGGTGTCGACTGGGTGGCGCTTTCCTTTGTGCAGCGCCCGGCCGATATGGCGGAGCTGCGCAAGCTGGTGAATGGCAAGGCTGCCTGCTTGGCCAAGATTGAGAAGCCAGCCGCACTTGAGAGCTTGGCTGAGATTCTCGACTATTGCGACGGCGTGATGGTGGCGCGTGGCGATTTGGGTGTGGAATTAGCCCCAGAAGATGTGCCGGTTGCTCAAAAGCTGATTCTTCGCATGGCGCGCGAACGCGGCGTCCCGACCATTGTTGCAACCCAAATGCTCGAAAGCATGATCTCCGCTGCGGCACCGACGCGCGCCGAAGCTAGCGATGTAGCCAACGCCGTCTATGAAGGCACAGACGCCTTGATGTTGTCGGCCGAAACAGCCGCCGGGCAATTCCCGATGGAGGCGGTCGCCGTCATGAGCCGGATTGCCGAGCGGGTCGAAGCTGATCCACGTTGGCCAGGTCTGATGGATGCCGAGCACGCCAATCCAGAAAGCGCGGTACCTGATGCCGTATCGGCTGCTGCCAGAACCGCTGCCAACGCTTCGAAAGCCGCCTGTCTGGTTGCCTTCACTGCCACTGGCACCACAGCGCTGCGTGTGGCACGCGAGCGGCCGCTGCAGCCTGTTTTGGTCCTGACCCCCAGCATTCGCACGGCCCGTAAGCTTGCTTTGGTTTGGGGGCTAGAATCCCGCGTCACCAAGGATCCCAAGGACGTGGAAGATATGGCGACTGTTGCTTCGGCCATGTCGTCGAAAGTGGGTACGGCTAAATCAGGGGACCGTATTGTGATCGTCGCTGGCCTGCCGTTTGGCACCAAGGGCGGCACCAATCTGATGCGGATTGCCCGGGCGACATAGGGGGCACTTATGGCAGCCGATCTTTTGGAACTCTCCGCCTATGGTTTTGACCTGTCGGTTGCGCCCTTGGCGGGCGGGGGCATTGCGCGGCTGGATTGGCACGGTAAGCCCGTGTTGCGACCAGCTGTCGAGGGTTCCGTGGCAGCGCGTGACCCACTGGGCCTCTCGTCCTTTCCCATGACACCCTATGCCAGCCGCATTGTAAACGGGGTATTTGATTGGGGCGAAGTCTCGACCCATATTCCGCCCAATATGGCAGGCGGGGCCCATCCCCTCCATGGCATTGGCTGGCGCACCCCTTGGTCTGTCATCTCGCAAAGTGATACAAGTATCGAGATTGCGTTGGTGCATGATGGCGACGCCAATTGGCCTTGGGCCTTCGAAAGCCGTCAGCACTTTCAACTGTTTGAGGATCGTGTCGAAGTCAGGCTGTCTGTGACCAGTCGGGATCCGCGTCCATTCCCGTCTTCCCTTGGACCCCACCCCTATTTCTTATCCGAGGGCGCGGAAATCCAATTTGATGCCGCCCAACTTTGGGAGATTAGCGGCGAGGCATTGCCCAGCCATTTGGCCCGTCCAGCAGTTGTCGATCATTTGGCAGAAGGGGTGGTCGCGACCAGCCTTGATCTCGATCATTGTTTTGAGGGCTGGAATGGCCGTGCACGGATTAAATGGGCGGAGCATGGGGTGGAGGTGGGTGCATCGGTTCTGGTGGGTGATACCCCGTGCCCTTGCACGCGCTTACAGCTCTATACCCCCCCTCAAGCGGGCTTTTTCTGCTTGGAGCCTGTGACAGCCCGTGGTGTGTCCTTCACGGCCGCCAACCCATACGAACTGGGCGTTGTTGAGCTTGTGGATCAAACCTTGACCATCATCACGACACTGACGCCGTTCCGGGCCGGCTAGCGGTTAAGTTCCACCAGTTCGTACCAGGTCTGCATATAGCCGCCCACGCCGCCTTGAACAAAGATGGCGTCGCTATCATCGGTGATCCAGACATCATAGACGGGATGCTCGCTGCTCATGCCGCTCGATCCATCATCCAAAAATTGGAAGTGGCGGGTTTGGAAGGTGCCTGCCTTGACCGTGATTTCTTCTTTGCCAAGATAAAGTCCATCGATGCGAACCGGAGCCAAGAAAGGCGGGGTCGCGCCGCGATGATCTGGCGAGGGCAGATACATGTTGAAGGTATGCCGCTTTTTGGCTTCCCAATCATGCAGGCTTAAGAAATAGCCGTCTGCCACAATGGGGTGAGTGCCAAAGCCATCAATCGGAGCGGCAAGGTCCACCCGTTGGGAGACCCGGCCAATTGTCGGCCCATAGCTCTCGCACTCAATATAGTCGTCGCCAAATCGGAACCAGCCCGTACCCATGAACTTGTCGCCCACGGTGAGGCGTACGTGACAATCCATGGGCTTATGGTTGGCGTCGATAGAATAAATTATGTCGCGCATCACGCTGGGATCGGGCTCTGCGATAAAGCAATGGGCGCGTAGGGTGGTTTTGCCATCGCTATGATGGGTGAAACGGAAATCCTCTTCACCGCGCGCTTGATCCATCATGTGCGGCTTCTTTGAGGTGTAGGCAATTTTGCCGGTGATTGTACGATGCGCCATCCTATCCTCCTCGTGGTCCGCACAAAGCCTATAGGAAGTGCTCTAAGAACCAAAGCGGCATTTGCTGATGTCCCCAAGATTAAGGCTGAATTTCCTGCCCGTCCCAAGCAAAGATCTTTCCGGTCTGCTCTGGCGTGAGGCCGCCCAATACACAGAGCAGGGCCGTAGCCGAAGTCTCGGGCTCAAAGACCTCATTTTTGGTATAGCGCTGAAGGAACGGCTCTGACATGGCGCTGCGCACGGTGCCAGGGTGCAGGCCGACGCAGATGACCTGCGGTCGGCGCGCGGCCAGCTCAACCGAAGCCGTACGGATCAATTGGTTCAGCGCTGCCTTGGAGGCGCGATAGCTGTACCAGCCCCCTGTTTTGTTGTCGCCGATAGACCCAACCCGCGCCGAGAGCGAAGCGAGGATGGCGGGCCGGTCGCGGGCAAGCAAAGGCGAGAAATGCTTCATCACCAGCGCGGGGCCAATCGTGTTGACCCTAAACAAACGGGCCATGGTTTCTGGATCGAGTTCCTTCAAACCTTTTTCCGGACGAATGGTGTCGGCCTCATGGAGGATACCAATCGTATTGATGATTAAGTCAACGCCGCCGTCGACCTGACAGCTTACCGCTGCCTCCATCAGGCTGGTTTCATTTTCTAGATTAATGGCTAAGGCAGTTACACGTGCATCAGCGCACTCAATAGGTTTTCGGCTGAGGGCAAAGATGTGTTGTGTGCTCGCACGATCCAGCAGGGTACGGATTAAGGCGCCGCCGATGGCACCACTGGCACCCAGCACGATGATGGTTCTAAA
>NZ_JBIIYV010000015.1:0-54117 GCF_044346625.1 Aquidulcibacter sp.
AAACCGCGTTGAGCGGTGGTGCGCTTCGCGGCCCTTCGGGTCAACAAACTCAAATGCTCCCGCCGCTTCGCAACACGCTACGATAAAACCGCCGCAAGCTATCTCGGCTTCACTCAAATCATCGCCGTACGACTCTGGTTCAAGAGTTTGTCAACGTGACCTAGATTTACGGCGAAAGCTTCTTCTCAAAATGCTGAATCGCAAAGCACCTCAAAACATAGAGGTAAAGAAGCGTAAAAAAGATCTCTTCGATTCCCTTTTGACTATTTCGAAAGAGCGCAATCAGATAGCCCACGGAAATTTTGTTTATTCAGGAGAGTATCCAGAAACGCTATTTCTAAGAAGAGGCTGGGGAAAGGATGAGGCCATCTATCTTTATGATTTGGCTACCTTGGATGCGCTCGTTTCCAAGATTTATGAAGTGGGTGAGCAAGTTATGACTTTAAGATTGGAAGTAATTGCAACAGCCCCACAGCGATACGAAACAGGTAGATGGATCTTTCCAACTCCCGTCGTCCTTAGCATTCGTCCTGAAGATCTTGGGATGCCCCCAGCTTAAGTGAAGGGATCCCCGCGGCGCATATCAAGCACTCAGAGCAAGTCTGTTGGTAAGTCTACAAAAAACTTCCGTCTGATTTCCATCCAAAGACGGCCAGGCGTTTACAAGGCTTACTTCGCGCCTTGGGTGTGGCAACTTGTTTCAGAATGCGCCATAGTTTGCTGCACCACCACTTTCACCGGTTTGGAACACAAATATGCTGACACAAGGTGATGACTATCCAATTCATCAAACCGCTGAACCGATTGCCTATTCGGGTACGGATCGCAATTTTTACGATCGGTATTTCTTCAACGGATACCAAGCAGATGGTAGCGGCTTTTTCGCTTTGGCTTTTGGCGTTTATCCGCATTTAAATGTCGCCGATGCGCATTTCTCGGTGGTTCGCGGCGGTGTCCAACATTGCCTGCATGCGTCGCGGCTTCTGGCGATGGAGCGGATGGATTTGTCGGTCGGGCCGATCAAAATTGAGATTGTCGAGCCCCTCAACATTCTGCGCATTATCGTCAGCGAGCATGAGGGATTTAGCGCCGACTTGAGTTTTACCGGCCGCGCTTTTCCGGTCGAGGAACCGCGCTTTACCCGCCGCATCGGGCCACGCACCTTTATGGATTACACCCGAATGACCCAAAACGGGCATTGGTCCGGCTGGATCGAGATCGATGGTGTGCGGGAAGATGTTGGCGGCAGTGTCGGCACGCGCGACCGCTCTTGGGGCGTTCGACCCATTGGTGCCAGTGACCCCCAGCCGACCGTACCCCAACAGGTGCCGCAATTTTTCTGGATTTGGAGCCCGGTGAACTTTGCCGATGCCAGCCTGTTCTTTCACATCAATGCTGATGGAGCCGGAAAGCCTTGGAATAGCCGCGCAGTGTGGTGCCCGGACAAGGCAGGTCCCGATGACAGGATTGAGACCGAGCAGGCGTCCATGTCCCTGACGCTCATCCCCGGCATGCGCCACGCCAGCTCGGCCAGCTTGATCATGGAGGCTGATGGGCAACCTGCACGCCACGCTGCTTTCCAGCCAATCACCACCTTCCTGATGCGGGGTCTTGGCTATGGTCACCCCACTTGGGGGCATGGCGGCTGGAAGGGCGAGCTGGTCACCGAGCGGGAGGATATCGACCTTTCCAACATCGTGCCGGGTCGCCCGGACCATCTTCATATCCAGGCTGTTTGCAAGGTGACCGTGTCGGGTGGCGGCGAGACTGAAGTAGGCACCGGTATCCTCGAACAATTCATCATTGGCGCCTACGCCCCCCTGGGACTGACAAGCCTTGTCGCAGATTGATCCTATCCCCGCGCCGACTGACATCACTGCCGACTGGCTGGCACAACATTTTGGGTGGGCCGTTTCTGGCGTTGCAGCCAAGCCGGTCGGGACCGGGCAGGTCGGGGCGACCTACCGCTTTGTGTTGACCGACACCGATCCAGGCCCAACCCATCCGGCTTCCCTGATCGGCAAGTTCATGTCGGAAGATCCGGTCAGCCGGGCCACGGGCATTGCGCAATTGAGCTATGTGCGAGAGGTGAAATTCTACCAGAATTACGGCAACACCAAGCCCCTGCCGATCCCAACGGCTAGATATGCCGCCATTGATGAAGCCAGCCACGAATTTGCTTTGCTTATGGACGACTTTCCAGGCCATAGGCCGGGAAACCAACTCCTGCCCGCGACGCTGGAAGAGGCAAAGCTGGCGATGGTGGCGGCCGCCAGCATTCACGCTGCTTGGTGGGGCGATGCTAGGCTCGATACCCATACTTGGCTAAACGGCTCGCAAGCTGCTTCTGGCATGAATGTCGACGCCTTGTTTGAAATGCTGTGGCCAGCCTTTTGCGCGCGCTATGCCGATCAGATCAACGACCAAATCCGCGCTACGGGCGAGGCTTATTTGGGTCGGATCAATGCGTGGATTTCACAGCGTACCGGACCACGGTGCCTCACCCATGGTGACTTCCGACCCGATAACATGTTGTTCCAGGAAGGTGATGCCGCCTACCCAATTGTCATCGTCGATTGGCAAACGGCCGGGGTGGGCAATGGTGCCACCGATATTGCCTATTATCTGGGAACAGCCCTGACACCAGAGATGCGCCGCACGCATGAGCGCGCTCTGATTGATTTGTGGATCAACCAACTGGTGAAAGCCGGAGTGCCCGAAGCCGATACCCAAAGCCTATGGGACACCTATCGGCGAGACGCTTTGGTCGGATTCCTGATGGGTGTCCTTGCCTCCATGATCGTCGCACAAACGCCGCGCGGTGACGCCATGTTCCTAGCCATGTGTGCCCGTGCCGCCGCGATGGTTGAGGATCACGGCTCTGTTGGGTTGATTTAGGGGGACATCGTCAAGCAAGAGAGTGGTATCGGAGTTGCGGAGAATGGCACCGAAGGGCGGAGCGTTCGGATGTGTTCCCGCAGGGTCCCGCTTGTCACCCGCGAGCCCCACAACAGCTGACCCATGGATCAGTTCTCCATCCCTATCCCCTACTTGCCAGGTGGTGCGCGATACGGCACAGTCGCTGAAACGGACGAGGGGTGGATGCGGCGAAGGCAGTTTAATGGGGCTTCTCGTATCCGCGTGGCGCTGCTTGCGCTGGCGGCGTTGCTCGGCTCGGCTTGGCTGTTTCGGACCGCGCTGATCGATTTCACCGCTCAATCGCTGTTTCTCCCCACCGCTGAAACACGCCCAGCAACGCATGGGGTGTCTACGCACCACGATGTCGCCATGACCACGCGCGATGGCGTTATTCTGCGCGCGGTCGTTCATAGTCCCGTCGGGCTCGACAAAGCGCCCACCATTCTCACCCGCATTCCCTTTTCCGACTCACTGTGGAACCGGCTGCGCTCGGACTCGATTGGCCGGTTCTGGGCGGCGCGGGGCTACGTCGTCGTCGTCCAGGGCACGCGCGGCCGGTTCCGCTCCGGCGGCGAATTCGCGCCCCTCACCCACGAACGCGACGACGGGATCGACACGCTTGCTTGGCTACGACAACAACCTTGGTGGGACGGACGCCTGGCGATGTGGGGCGGCTCGGCGTTCGGTCATACGCAATGGGCCATCGCGGACCAGGGCGATCCTGGGCCAAACGCTTATTTCGTCCAGATCGCCTCAAGTCGGTTTCAAGACTTCTTCCATCCAGGCGGCGCGTTCGCTTTGGAGAGCGGGCTATACTGGGCGCTGAATTCGCATGGCCCGCGTGATCGTGACGTTGACATGGCGGCGCTTGATCGGGGCGCTCGCAGCCTGCCAATGAACCGCGCTGACGATGCCGCTGCACAAGACATTTTCTTTTTCAATGATTGGCTGAAAAATCAACCAGGCAGCGCTTATTGGGACGGCGTAGATGGTGAAGACCGCGCGGCGCAGGCGAGGGCACCGTTTTTGCTGCTTGGTGGTTGGTATGATCCTTTTCTGCCCAGCATGCTTGCAGACTTCGCCAAGTTGAGCGCTGCGCCGGCAAGTGCGCAATCGCGCCTGATCATCGGCCCCTATGCTCACGCGCGCGAGATCGCTTGGCCGGGCTTGCCGACGCCTGTGCCCTATCGACGCGGCAGCATAGAGCCTGCGCTCGATTGGTTCGATTCCCGCCTTAAGGTCGGTCCGCCGGTAAAGCCGCAAGCGCGGGTTCGTCTCTACATCATGGGCGCAAACGCATGGCGCGACGAGAATGAATGGCCGCTCGCGCGGACACGCTATGTGCCGCTTTATTTGACGTCTGGCGGCGGTTTGAGCGACGCTGCGCCTGACCGCGAAACCGTCGCACGATATGTCAGCGATCCCCTCAATCCCGTGCCAACGCGCGGCGGTGCCATGCTCGGGCCGCGCGCGGGGGTCGTGGCGCAAGATTCTGCGGGCGCGCGCGCCGATGTGCTGTCATTCGTCGGCCCGCCCTTGCCAGGGCCAATGGAGCTGGTTGGGCCAGTCCAGGCGGCGCTTTGGGTCACCACAGATTCGCCGTCAACGGACTTTACCGCCAAGCTTTCCTTAGTGGCGCTGGATGGCGTCGCCTATAACCTAACTGACGGAATTGTCCGCAGTGCATTTACACCTGGCGAACGCGCCCTTATTGAAATTGACATGGGCGCAACCGGCGTGCGGCTGCCTGCTGGCGCGCGCTTACGCGTGGACATCGCAAGCAGCAATTTTCCGCGCTTTGATCGCAATCCGAACACAGGCGAAAGCGCTGCCAGTGCGACGACAACACGTACGGCGCAGCAAGCCCTTTGGCTTGGTGCGGAAACACCGTCTCATATCCTTTTGCCGGTGATCCCCCAATGAACGCCGCCCGGTCTCAGCCCGCGCCGCGCACCGCAGCTGAGCGCAATTTTGCTATCGTCTTTGCCGCACTGCTTGCGCTGTTTGTGTTTCGGGTCTGCGCGCAGCTTCTTCAACTCTATGCCCCGGTGGATTGGCTACCACCGTTTCAGGCTTGGCATTCGGGCACGCTGCCTTATGGCGTTCTGGTCGCTGCGCAGATCGCGATCATCGGTGTGGCGATCTGGATGATCAAAGTTATGACCGAGGGGCGACTACGTCGTCAGGGACGCGCCGGGGCCGTCGTCAGCTGGATTGGACTCATCTATTTGGTGGGGTCAGCCATCCGCTTTGTCGCCGGCTTCACCATCGCCCGCGAAACGCCGTTCTTGAACGACCATTTGCCCGGGTTCTTCCACATCATCTTGGCGCTGATGGTGGTGGTCGCAGGGCGCTACCTGAAGGGTGAGGCGCTTGCGCCGGCTTGGCTCGGGCGCGGCGCGCGCTGGGCAATCCGCTACGCAGCATACCCGCTGTTGATGCTCGGGGCCTTGGCGCTCCTTGCGGCGCTCCTCCACAGCGGCACCGCGCTCGCCTGGGCGCCATATGCGACCGTCGCGATTTTCGGGTCAATGATCTTACTGTGTGAGCGGATTGCGCCGTTTCGCAAAGAGTGGGTCGCCAGCATGGGCGACTATGTTCAGGACGGCGTGTTCATGGTCATCGTGCAGGTGATCGTGCCCTTCGCGCTAGGCTGGGCGGTGGCGTTCACGCTCGCCAGTCTGCTGCAAACGCATGGCGGTGGGCTTGGTCTGTGGCCGGATCATTGGCCGATCGCGGCGCAACTGGTCCTGAAGGTGATCGCCGGAGACTTCCTGCGCTATTGGCTGCATCGCGCTGTCCACACTTGGCGCCCCTTGTGGCGTCTGCATGAAGTGCATCATGCGCCGCAAAAGCTTTACTCGACAAACGTCTTCCGCTTTCACCCCTTTGAGAAAACGCTGCAATTCTGCTGCGACACTCTGCCTTTTGTTGTCATCGGGATCGGCCCGGAAGCGCTGGCTTACTACTTTGTTTTTTATGCGATCAGCGGCCTGTTCCAGCATTCCAATGTCGATATCCGGCTTGGGCCGCTTAACTACATTTTCAGCGGCCCTGAAGTGCATCGCTGGCACCATTCGCGAACGATTGCTGAATCCAACAACAACTACGCGCATAGCTTTGTGGTCTGGGATCTCGTGTTCGGCACCTATTTCCGGCCAAGGCAGCGCAAGGTGGAGACCTTGGGGCTTGTCGACCCGGCCTACCCGAGCGGGTTTACACGGCAAATGGCTGCGCCGTTCCGGCCCGATGAAGGCAAGGGCTCGTAATGCTGCAGGAATTTCTCGCGCGCGCCGCGCTATGGGCTTCGATGGAGACGCTGGGCCGCAGCGCACATCGCAAGCTCTTGAGCGCGGCGAAGGACCCGCGATCCGCACAGGAAAGCGCGATGCGCGAAATCGTGCGCTTGTGCGTGCCGACAGGCCAAGGCCAAAGGTTTGGTCTCGCACATGTCGACGGGGTCGACGCCTTTCGCGCGGCAGTTCCAATCCAGACCTATGAAGACATTCGCCCCGCGATTGAACATGAAATCCAATCCGGCGCGCTCGAAATCGCGCCCGAACCACCATTGATGTATGCTCGCACCAGCGGCACGACAGGTAAGCAAAAATACATTCCAGTGACCCCGACCACGCTGCGCCAATCACAAACCGCCCAGCGGGCGATGGCCTATGCGCCGCACGCCGCGTTGCGCGCATTCTCCGGCAAAGTGCTTGGTCTTGGCGGCGCCGCCACGGAGGAACGTTTGAGCCGCAATGTCGCCGCCGGTGCCACAAGCGGGTTGATTTATCAAACTATGCCAGGAATTGTGCGCGCCAACTATGTCGTGCCGGCGCAAGTGTTTGGCATTGAAGACTACGCCCTCAAGTATCTGCTCATCGCGCGGCTCGCGCTCGCTCAAAGCGATCTTTCGCTGATCGCAACCGCCAATCCCTCAACGATCCTGCGGCTGCTCGCCGTCATCGATGACAATCGACAGGCGCTTGCAGCAGACTTGTTGTGCGGTGGGTTTCATGCGTCCGATCGCCTGGATGCAGGCGTGCGCCATGCCATCGCGCCGCTCTTGAGGCCGGCGCCAATCCCCGGCCAGCGCCTTGCCGCGGCGCTGCCCATTCGACTTTCGACGCTGTGGCCAAATCTGCGTGCAGTGGTGACTTGGCTCGGCGGTGGCTGCGCGATTGCCGCGCAGGCAGTCCGGGCTCAGCTTCCACCCCAGGGGCAAATGATGGACGCCGGCTATGTCGCCAGCGAACTGCGCGGGACGGTCGTTGTTGATGTGACGCGTGGCTTGGCTTTGCCGATGCTCCGCGATGTGTTCTTTGAGTTCGTCCCGGTCAATGATTGGGACGCGGGCGTGCGGGAGACGCGCTTGCTGCACGAGCTCGAATACGGGCAGGACTATCATATCATCGTCACCACCGCTGCTGGCCTTTTGCGCTACCACATGAACGATGTGATGCGCGTTACCGGGCGCGTTGGCGCAACCCCCACTTTGGCCTTCATCCGCAAAGGGCGCGGCGTCACCAATATCGTTGGCGAGAAACTGTCAGAAGACCAAGTCCATGCCGCTGTGGTCGCATGCTTGCCAGAGCCGCCACGCTTCTATGTTGCGCTCGCCGATACAGCCGATGCACGCTATTTCCTTTGGGTAGAGCCGGCGAACAGCACCGTTCTCAGCACAGACTTGGCCGCCTCGATCGACGCAAAGCTTGCGCACTTGAACATTGAATATGCCGCCAAACGGGGCAGCGGCCGACTGCATCCGTTGCAAGTGCGTGTGCTCCGCCGCGACGCCGGCGAAGCCTATCATCGTCATTTGGTCGAACATAAGGGGCAGCGCGAGGCGCAGGCCAAAGTCCTCGCTTTGCAAACGGTCGAAGAATTCGACTTTAACCTATCCGCTTTCGAGATCGTCGATGCCGTCGCTTGAGATCAAAGCCGTCTCTTGTCCAATTCCGTTCCGGACCCGCTTTGGCCATGCATCCGCGGAGCGCGCTTCTGCGGAGAACATCATCGTTCTTGTCAAGGATAGGAGTGGCTTATTTGGCCTGGGCGAAGGATGCCCGCGCAGCTATGTGACCGGCGAAACAGTCGCCACCGCGTTGGTGTTCGTTAAAGCCCACCGGGATACGTTCGCGCGCCTTGAAGGCTTCGACGATCTGAAAGCCTGGATGGCCACCCACGAAGTCGAAATCGACGCTAATCCCAGCGCCTTTTGCGCCGTCGAGTTGGCGCTGCTCGATCTCTTTGGCCGGCGCGCACAAAAGCCGCTTGAAGCGTTCCTCGGCATTCCGCGGGCTTCCAGCATTCCAGCGAGCGCTGTTTATGGAACGAGCGGCGGGCTGAAGTTTAAGGCCCAGCGCTTGCTCTTTAAAATGAACGGTCTCCACGATGCAAAGCTTAAGGTCAGCGGCGACGCGCGGCGCGATGTCGCGCGCGTGCGCGCGCTATCGCGTTCGGGCGCGGTTCGCCTCGACGCAAACAATCTCTGGCCAGACGCTGCATCCGCCATAGCCGCGCTGAAGAATCTTGCAGCCTTTGCTTGGGCGGTAGAAGAGCCGATCAAGCCGCGCGACTGGGCGGGCCTGCGCGCCATTTCTGAGGCCACCGGCCTTCTCATCATCGCGGATGAAAGCCTCACACGCCTTGCTGACCTCAGCGCGATGCCAGAGGGATTCGCCGTCAATTTGCGCGTTTCCAAACTTGGCGGTTTGTTGCGTTCACGCGCCGTGCTCGACTGCGCCCGCGCCCAAAACCGTCCGATCATTATCGGTGCCCAAGTGGGGGAGACAAGCATCCTGGCTCGTGCGGCCTTGTCGCTCGCGGCCGCCGCCAGTGGCGATCTTCGCGGCTTTGAAGCTGGCTATGGAACGTGGTTGCTCACCCAGGATATTGTTTCCCCGGAGCTGCGCATCGCACATGGAGGCCTGCGGCCAGACCCTATCGTCAGCGCCTACGGTATGGGCCTTACATTAACAGCTCACGCTGGTGCTTTCGGGCTCTCATGAACTCCATGCGGGCGGAACCCGGAATCACCAAGGAACCGCCAGGAATACCCCGCAACACGACAATCTTCAGGGGCGAGATAAAATGGCGCTGCGGGATCGAAGATCGCAGCGCCGGTTGGACATCTGATTTCGGCGCTGATCGGCTTCGGGCCGGGTCGGGCGTTCTCGACAACGTAACCTGTGAGCACTGCGGCAGTATCCTGGGGCGCTTTTGGCGGTATCGCCGAGCGCGCCTGTACAGGATCAAGACAGATTTTCAAAAATTTGTACTGTCAGCCCAATGCTAAGCGCTTCCGCAAAATTTCGGAGCGTTCCTGTCGAAAAAGAACAATGGTGCCCAGAAGAGGACTCGAACCTCCACGCCTCGCGGCGCTGCTACCTGAAAGCAGTGCGTCTACCAATTCCGCCATCTGGGCAATGGAAGCGGGGATTTAGAGGACATGGGCGCAGGCGTCAATTGACTTATCATTGCGTCAGGTGCGATTTCGCCCTGCGCGGCTGACTTGCTGGGGCAAGGCTGGCTCGTCTAGATCATGCCTATGGCCAAACTGGTGATCATGGGCGTCTCTGGCGCAGGCAAAACGACCCTGGGCTCGACTTTGGCGGCGCGTCTGAGCTGGCGCTTTCTCGACGCCGACGATTTTCATTCTCCAGAAGCCAAGGCCAAAATCGCCTCAGGCGTCACGTTGGATGAGACCGACCGTGCGGCCTGGTTGGCTAGGATTAAGCCTGTGTTTGATGCGGTGGGGGTGTCGACGGTTTTGGCGTGCTCGGCCCTTAAGGCGATTCATCGCGCAAGTTTGGCGCCTGACTATCTGGTGCATTTGGTGATTGGGACCGACCTTGCCCACACGCGCTTGTCGACCCGGCAAGGCCATTTTGCCGGGCCCAGCATCTTGGCCTCACAGTTTTCAACGCTGGAGTCACCAGACGACGCACTTGCCGTCGACGCTGCACAGCCAACGGCTGCGCAGGTCGATCAGATTATTCAGGCATTTGCACTCAAATCTGCGTGAGCGATCAAAATGGGATGGCCCGGCGGCGTTTGGAATAAGCGGTATAGCCAGCATTCACACCGGCACGAAAGCCAATGCCTGTGCGCATTGGAGCCAATGTCACCCCTTCAGCACGCTGATAAGTGACTGCAATCCCAGCAATAAAGAAGGCCGCGCCCTCGACACCTGGATAGCGACGATAGATGCCGTCCGGGTTTTGTAGATTATAAACGAGGGTGAAGACTTTGCTGGCATTACCGCCGGTGTCGAGGCCGATGGAAGGGCCCTGCCAGAAGATTTTGCGCTCTTGGCCGTCCTTCATCACCAAGGTGCCTTGGCCATAACGGACGCCAAAGCCGATGGCAGCAGCATATTCATCGCCCCGGATATAGCCGACGGGGCTGCCTTGGTCTTGGAACACGCGCTCGACCGCTTGGCCGACGCTGCCCGAGGTTTTGCCAAAGAAGGTTCCAGCCGCATCGACAATTTCCTGCTGGGTGAAGCCGTCAGGATTGGCCTTTTTGGTAGCAGGTGCCGGACTTGATGACGTCGCCATGTCATCAGGCGTTGGCCCTGTGGTTTGCGCGAGGGCAGGTGTTCCCAAAGTCAGGCCCGAACTTAGGACTGCCGCGCAGAGAATAGCAAGTTTCCGATCAATCATGATGTGGCTCCAAAATCGCCCCTTGGCTTGTTAAAGCCAAACATGGTTAGTTTGGCGTTAAAATGGCCACAGCGTGTTCAGACCTTGGCCATGCTCGCGATCAAGCCCCGTCGGCATGCATCTCATAGGGGACCAGAACGGGTGGATCGTCCAGCTCATGACAAAGCGCGCGGTCGCGCGTGACCAAAGTCCTCCCGCTAGCTTGGGCGGTGGCGACAATCAGCGCGTCAGCCAAATCGAGCCGTCTTTCTTGCCGCAAGGCCGCTGCATAGACTGCAATGTCGGCGTCGACGTGGATCAAATAAAAGCGGTCTAACCAGAGACGCATGGCGTCTTCCTGGGCAGAAGGCACGCCGCACATCACTTCTACCCAGGTGATGACAGAGATGGCGGCCCCGGGATGGCTCGAAATGGACTCGCTAGCCGCCCGATGCCCTTGCAGATGGTCGATCAATATATTGGTGTCGAACAAAACCTTCATCGACCCCACCCTTTTGTTTGGGTTAGTGCGTGCGAGCCCTTCGATAGCCATGCGCCTGCAGCAGCACAAGTCCCCCGCATGGCACACCCTTCCCCTTAGCCTTCGGGTCAGCTAAAAGCCCGGCCAACCCCTAGTTTGACTGACAGAAAGACACACGCGTGGCACATCAGCATATCTTCCAAATGCAAGGCCTGACCAAAGCCTATCCAGGCGGCAAGAAAGTATTCGAAAACATCTGGTTGTCCTTTTACCCAGATGCGAAGATCGGTGTGGTTGGTGTCAACGGTTCGGGTAAGTCCAGCCTTTTGAAGATTATGGCTGGCCTCGATAAGGATTTCACGGGTGAGGCCCGTCCCGCCCAAGGCACAAAAATGGGCTATTTGGCTCAGGAACCAGACTTGGACGCCACCAAATCAGTCTGGGAGAATGTGATTGCTGACTGCCCGGAGAAGATCTTGTTTGATCGGTTCGGCGAAGTCTCCATGAAGATGGCTGAAGACTATAGCGACGAACTGATGGAAGAGATGACGTCCTTGCAAGAGCAGATTGACGCTGCTGATGCGTGGGACATTGATGCCAAGATCGAAATGGCGATGGGCGCGCTACGCTGCCCGGACAATGATGCCGACATTTCCAAGCTCTCGGGCGGGGAAAAGCGCCGCGTCGCCTTGTGCCGCCTCTTGTTGTCCAAGCCCGACATGATGATGCTGGACGAGCCAACCAACCACTTGGACGCAGAATCGGTGGCCTGGCTTCAACACCATTTGGAAGAGTTTCCGGGCTGCGTTATTCTCGTCACGCACGACCGCTACTTCCTCGACCAAGTGACAAAGTGGACACTTGAACTCGACCGCGGCAAAGGCATTCCTTACGAAGGCAATTATTCCAGCTGGCTGGAACAAAAGGCCAAGCGCATCGCGCAAGAAGAGCGCGAGAGCGACGCCAAGTCCAAAATGATGGCCAAGGAATTGGACTGGGTGCGGCAAAGCCCGAAGGCACGCCAAGCCAAATCGAAGGCGCGTCTGGCCCGTTATGAAGAAATGGCAGATGCGGCCGAGCGCGAAAAGCAGAGCTTCGCCACCATCCAAATTCCACCCGGACCGCGGCTGGGTACCAATGTTATTCGCTTTGATGGCCTGTCCAAGGGTTATGGCGACCGCATGTTGATCAATGATCTCACCTTCAAATTGCCGCAAAACGGCATTGTGGGCGTGATCGGGCCGAACGGGGCGGGTAAATCGACCTTGTTTAAAATGATTACCGGTCAAGAAGTACCAGACAGCGGCTCCATCACTGTAGGTGAGAGTGTTAAGCTGGGCTTTGTCGATCAAAGCCGTGATCATTTGGATGATAGCAAGAACGTGTGGGAAGAAATCTCCGGCGGGCTCGACATTATCGATGTCGGCGGACGCGAAGTACCCTCGCGTGCTTATGTCGGAACCTTTAATTTCAAGGGCGCAGATCAGCAAAAGAAAGTCGGACTTTTGTCTGGCGGGGAACGCAACCGTGTACATCTGGCCAAAACCCTGCGTTCCGGGGCCAATGTGTTGCTGCTCGACGAACCGACAAACGACCTTGACGTTGAAACGCTGTCTGCCCTTGAAAACGCACTGGAAGTCTGGCCGGGCTGCGCCGTCGTCATCAGCCACGACCGCTGGTTCCTTGACCGTTTGGCCACGCATATTCTTTCCTATGAAGGGGAAAGCCACGTGGAATGGTTTGAAGGTAACTTCCAAGCCTATGAAGAAGACAAAAAGCGTCGTCTGGGCCTGACAGAAATTATCCCAAGTCGCATCAAGTTCCAGAAATTCGCGCGGTAGGGGGGTTAACCCCCTACAGCACAAACCGGCTCAAATCAGTGTTCTTCGACAAGCCTTCGACCTTTTCGCGGACATAGGCACCGGTGATATCGATGGTCTCGCCGCCGCGGTCAGTGGCGTTGAAGCTGATGTCGTCCAGTACGCGCTCCAGGACGGTATGCAGACGGCGCGCGCCGATGTTTTCAACGCTGGTATTCACCGCAACAGCCACATCGGCAATGGCATCCACGGCGTCGTCGGTGAAGGAAAGCGTTACGCCTTCGGTTCCCATCAGGCCGACATATTGCTTCACAAGGCTGGCTTCAGGCTCGGTTAAGATGCGGCGGAAATCATCGCGGGTCAGGGCCTGCAACTCCACCCGGATTGGCAAGCGGCCTTGCAACTCTGGCAACAGGTCGGATGGCTTGGCCACATGGAAAGCGCCCGATGCGATAAACAGGATAAAGTCAGTCTTCAATGCGCCGTGCTTGGTTGAAACGGTGGTGCCTTCGATCAAAGGCAACAAATCGCGCTGTACGCCTTCGCGGCTGACATCGGCCCCTTGGCGTTCGGCGCGCGCACAAATTTTGTCGACCTCATCGATAAAAACAACGCCTTCGGTCTCGGCCAAAAGCAAGGCTTCTTGCGTGATGGAATCCTTATCCAACAGCTTATCGCTTTCCTCCATCACGAGGGGCTCATAAGCTTCGGCAACCGTGGTCTTGCGCGTGCGCTTCTTCGTGCCGGACAGGCTTTGCAACATCGAACCTAAGTCGATCATGCCGCCCGGCGCTCCTGGAAACTCCATCATCGAGGCAGCGGGAGAACTCACATCGAAATCAAGTTCAATCTCCTTGTCTGCCAAAAGGCCGCCACGAAGCTTTTTGCGGAAAGCTTCACGTGTGCCTTGGCTCGCCTCGGTCCCGACGAGGGCATCCAAAACGCGGTCTTCGGCCATGGCTTCGGCCTTGGCGCGCACATCTTTCCGGCGGCGGTCGCGCACCAAATGGATGGCAGCCTCCACAAGATCTCGGATAATTTGATCAACATCACGACCGACATAGCCGACTTCGGTGAATTTGGTGGCTTCGACTTTTACAAAGGGCGCACCTGCCAGTTTGGCGAGACGGCGCGCAATCTCGGTTTTGCCGACGCCTGTTGGCCCAATCATCAGAATGTTTTTCGGCGTTGTTTCTTCGCGCAGCTTCTCAGGCAAGCGCTTGCGGCGCCAGCGGTTACGCAGCGCGATGGCAACGGCCCTCTTGGCGTCGGATTGGCCAATGACGTGGCGGTCGAGCTCTGAAACAATTTCGCGGGGGGAAAGGTCGGTCATTCTACGCTTGCCAATTGTTCAATGGTCAGATTGCCATTGGTGTACACACAAATATCTGCTGCAATCGCCATGGCTTTGCGCGCGATCGTTTCAGCGTCTAAGTCTTGATCATAAAGCGCCCGGGCCGCGGCCAGCGCATAACCGCCACCAGAGCCAATGGCGGCTACAGCGTGATCTGGTTCCAGCACGTCGCCCGTGCCGGTCAGCACATAGGTGCCCTCTTTATCGGCGCAAATCAGCATGGCCTCAAGGCGGCGCAAATATCGGTCTGTCCGCCAGTCCTTGGCTAATTCAACACAGGCGCGCAATAATTGATTGGGAAAGCGCTCCAGCTTGCCTTCCAGCCGCTCAAACAAGGTGAAGGCATCCGCCGTGGCGCCGGCAAAGCCTGTAAGAACACTTCCCCCTGCAAGGGTGCGAACCTTGCGTGCGCCATGCTTCATCACAGTATTGCCAACCGAGACTTGGCCATCGCCGACGACGACGACTTTGCCGCCTTTGCGCACTGCCAGAATCGTTGTGCCGCGCCAGTCGGCGGCGGGACGTTCAAAATCGCTCATGTCCATGTAATGGCGTTTGTGGAGGCTGACTTCAAGGCGCACGGGCTCAGCTTAGCTAGTACGGCGCAGTTCTTCGATTGCCGGTGCTTGGGTTAGGCCGTCTGCACGGGCAGCCCACTTGCGGGCATGGGCTTCAAATTCATCTGCCGACATGGGCGAGCCAAACAGATAGCCCTGCCCCAGAGTCGCGCCACGCTTTTTCAAGAAGGCGGCTTGTTCTTGGGTTTCCACGCCTTCGGCAACCGTCTCAAAATTCAGGCCGCCTGCCATTGCGATAATAGTTTCAATCATTGTTGGCGCATTGCGGTCCTTGCCCAAGGCGCGAATAAAGCTTTGATCAATCTTAAAGACGTCAAATGGCATGCGGGTAAGCGCTGCTAGGTTTGAGTGACCCGTTCCGAAATCATCGATGGCGATCCGAACACCCTTGTTCCGCAACGGTTCAAGCAGGCGGATCACCCGATCTGGATTACTCATGGCGATGGATTCAGTGATTTCCAACTCAAACAAAGAAGCCGGCAGGCCGGTTTCGGCCAGAATGCTCTGGACCTTGGCCGTAAAGTTATCGTCGTTGAACTGCATCGCCGACACATTGACCGCTACCCGCAGCGCAATGCCCCGGCGCAGCCAAGCTGCCGCCTTTTTGGCGGCATCGCGCATGATGTAGTCGCCCAGGGGCGCAATCAGGCCGGTTTCCTCGGCGGCGGTGATAAATTTGGTTGGCGAAACCATGCCTTGGGTTGGGTGGTTCCAGCGTACCAAGGCTTCGCAGCCGTGAATGCGACCGGTACCCAGATCCACTTTCGGCTGGAAATAGGCCATGAACTGACCTTGCTCGATCCCGGCGCGAATCTCATTCTCAAGCACCAGTTTCTCCAGAGCGCGCTGGTTCATCTTGCGCGTAAAGAAGACGCTGCGGTTGCGCCCACCATTGCGGGCGTGGCTGAGCGCAAGGTCGGCTGAACGCAAGACTTCTTCGCCTGTTTCACCGTCTTGCGGGAAGATCGCAATCCCGGCGCACGCACCCAGCACGATGCGGTGACCGCTCAACTCAAAGTGCTGGCGCAAACCTGCAGCAACCAATTGGGCAAAGCGACCAGCTTGGGTTGGATCATCAATGTCTGGAATCAGAACGGCAAATTCAGAACTCCCGGTCCGTGCCAAAAGTGCGGGACGGGCAATGCAGGTTTGCAATCGCACAATCCGATCCGACGCCCGCACCGCAGCCGATAGGCGCTCTGCAACCAGACCCAATAATTCTTCGCCAGCAATCTGGCCCAAGGTCTCTTGCACACGGAGAAATTTGTCGACATCGATCGAGATGACGGCACCGACCAAATTGTTAGCAGCATTAGATTTTGCGGCTTCATCGGTTTCCTGACGGAAACGGTCGCGGTTAGGCAGTTCGGTGATGGTGTCCACAAAGGCCAGTTGCTGGATGCGCTTCATGGAGGCGTCCAGGCGCTGCATCATTCGGTTCAAGGCTCGGGCAAGAATTTCAAGTTCATCGCCAGAGCGAATGTCGAGACGGACACCCAAGCGCTTCAAATTGGTCTGTTGGGCAAATTCGGTCAGATCGTGCAGTGGACTTGTGATGCGGCTCACAAAGGCAAAGAAGGCTGCTGTAGCCAAAATCACTGACAAAATTGCCCCGCCAATGGCCCACGTCAAGGCACGTCCGCCGAGGGTAAAGCCCAAGATCAAGATCATGCCCAACATCACGACACTTATAAGGCCGAGGAAAGCCAAAGCCAGCTTCCCGGCCAGGGTCTTTAGGATGTTTTCAAACCAATCTTTCACTGAATTCTACGCCCATGAGTTCTGGATGCGGCGACAACACCAACAAGTTCCCAGACCAACTTTTCCTGTTTGCACACATTAGGTTGACGCGGCCTTAATCTGGGCCTCACAGATGCAGACTGAAACCAGCGCGATCACGTGTTTCCTTTGTCTTCCTAAAGCGCTAAGAGGGGGCCGTTCGCACCAAACAGCGGTGCGCTCACCCAGACCATTAGCGGAAAGATTTCATCGTGCGAACGGCCACTATTCAGCGCAATACCAAGGAAACACAGATCTCTGTCACCATGAATTTGGATGGGACAGGAACTGCGAAGGTTTCGACCGGCATTGGCTTTTTTGACCATATGCTCGAAAGCTTTGCCAAGCATGCGCTGATTGACCTGACGGTTTCTACGAAGGGCGACCTGCATATCGATATGCACCACACCGTCGAAGATACCGGTATTGTGATGGGGCAGGCGCTTAAAGCCGCTTTGGGTGATTTTTCTGGCATCCGGCGGTTTGGCCATGCCTATATCCCGATGGACGAGACTTTGTC
Source organism: Aquidulcibacter sp. (assembly GCF_044346625.1). Classification (GTDB taxonomy): domain Bacteria; phylum Pseudomonadota; class Alphaproteobacteria; order Caulobacterales; family Aquidulcibacteraceae; genus Aquidulcibacter. Next base: position 17,095 of record NZ_JBIIYV010000015.1, read on the forward strand.
GCGCGCGTCGATTGATTTGGCGAACCGGCCTTATCTGGTTTGGACCGTCAATTTTGAGCGTCCCAAGGTCGGCGATATGGACACTGAATTGTTCAAGGAATGGTTCCACGCTTTTGCTGGCAATGGTGGCCTGTGTCTGCATGTCGAGAACCTCTACGGCCAGAACACCCACCACATTATCGAGAGCTGCTATAAAGCCCTTGCGCGCGCCCTCAGGGTCGCGATTGAAATTGACCCCCGTTTGAATGGGGCTGTCGCCTCGACAAAGGGCGTCCTTTAAGGCACGAAAATGCTTACCTTAATCGATTATGGCTCTGGCAATCTTCGCTCTGCAGAGAAGGCGTTGGTTGCAGCCGGTGCGCGCGAGGTCTGTGTGACTGCTGACCCCGACCGCATTGCTAAGGCCGATCAAATTGTGTTGCCGGGCGTGGGGGCATTTGCCGATTGTGCCGCTAATCTCGCCGCAATTGACGGGTTGCGCCAAGCCTTAGAGACCCGCGTGCGGGGTGAGGGTACGGCCTTCTTGGGCATATGTGTTGGCATGCAACTTTTAGCGGATGTAGGGATTGAATTTGGCTCTACCCCCGGTCTTGGTTGGATCGGCGGAAAAACCTCGGTCCTACAGCCGGGCTCTGCAGAGCTGAAAGTGCCACATATGGGCTGGAATACGGCAGAACCGGCTGACAGCGAGGTTTTCAGCACCGCATGGGGCGGGGCGCAAGATGTCTATTTCGTCCACTCCTTTGCGTTCCGCGCTGCGCACCATGGCGATGTCGCCGCTTGGTGCACTTATGGTGCCGACCGATTTGCCGCTGCCGTTCAAAAGGACAATATCATGGGCGTGCAATTCCACCCGGAGAAAAGCCAAAGGGCGGGTCTGGCTTTATTAGAAGAATGGCTCAAGCAATGATCCTCTACCCCGCAATTGATTTGAAAGATGGGCAGGCCGTGCGCTTGTACAAAGGCGATTTCGCGCAGATGACGGTATTTGATACCGATCCGTCAGCGCGCGCGGCGAGCTTTGAAGCGATGGGTTTTGGCTATCTCCACATCGTTGATCTTGATGGTGCCCTCAAAGGGGCCGGGGCCAATCTTGAAGCCATTGCGGCGATCCGTGCGCGGACCAGTCTGCCGATGCAAGTGGGCGGCGGTATTCGCGATCTCAACGCGATTGAGAGGACGCTTGCTATGGGCGTCACCCGCGTCATCTTGGGCACGATTGCCGCAAAGCAACCCCAGTTTGTGCGCGAGGCGGCAAAGGCTTTTCCGGGCCAAGTTGCAGTGGGCATAGATGCGATTGACGGCATGGTGGCAGTGGAAGGCTGGGTGGAAACGACCAATCTCGCCGCCCTAGATTTGGCCCGTCAGTTCGAAGACGCAGGCGTCGCGGCCCTAATTGTGACCGACGTTGGCCGCGACGGCACGAAGACGGGTATCAATATTGATTTCACCGGCGCGATTGCGGACGCCGTAGGCATGGATGTTATCGCGTCAGGAGGTTTGGCGGGTGTGCAAGATATCGTCGCCCTCAAAGCCCGTGCCGGCAAACCCGTTGCCGGGGCCATTTTAGGCCGTGCGCTTTATGATGGCCTGATTGACCCCGCTGAAGCCCTCAAGGCCGCCGCATGACCTTGAAAGTGCGGATCATTCCCTGTCTGGACGTGAAGGACGGCCGGGTCGTCAAAGGCGTTCAATTCGAAGGGCTGCGCGATGCGGGCGATCCGGTTGAACAAGCGCAATTCTATGATGGCGAGGGAGCCGACGAAATCTGCTTCCTCGATATCTCCGCCAGCCATGAGGGCCGGGGCACGCTGCTCGATGTGGTCCGGCGCACCGCCGAAGTCTGCTTCACGCCCTTAACTGTTGGCGGCGGCGTGCGCACGACGGACGATTTCCGCGCCCTGTTGCTAGCCGGAGCTGATAAGGTGGCGATCAATACCTCGGCCGTCAAAGACCCCGGCTTGGTGACGGCCGCCGCGCGGCGCTTTGGGGCCCAGTGCGTCGTGGTCGCGATTGATGCCAAGCAAGTTGGTCCTGAGCAGTGGGAGATTTTCACCCACGGCGGTCGAAATCGAACAGGTATCGACGCCTTGGCCTTTGCTAGGGACGTCGTTGCCCGTGGTGCGGGAGAGCTTCTGGTCACCTCCATGGACAAGGATGGCACCAAGTCTGGCTATGATTTGGCTTTGACGCGGGCGATTGCCGATAGCGTGTCCGTGCCGGTGATTGCCTCTGGCGGCGTTGGCAATTTGGACGATCTGGTGGCAGGCGTCACGCAAGGCCATGCCAATGCCGTTTTGGCGGCATCGATTTTTCACTTCAGAACCCATACATTGGCTGAGGCACGTGCAGCCCTAGCGGCCGCTGGCACCAGCGTACGCCAACCGATTCAAGGAAACCTGCGATGAGCGACACTTTAGGGCAGGCATTAGACCAGCTTTTGGCGGATGTGGCAGAGAAAGCCAAAGCCGATCCGAGCCAGAGCTATACGGCGAAATTGCTCCAGGGCGGCCCTGTTTTGTGCGGCAAGAAGCTGGGTGAAGAAGGCGTTGAAGCCGCCCTTGCAATTGCTGGCGGCACGTCCGACGAAATCGCCAAGGAAGCTGCAGACTTGCTTTACCACTTGAGCGTGGGCCTCTTGGCGCGTGGCGTTACAGGCGCGGACGTTGCTGCTGTCTTGGAAGCTCGCCGGGGCACATCAGGTCTTGCTGAAAAGGCCGGGCGGGCGACCTCGTGAGTGTGGACCTTCAAATCCGATTAGCGAGCGATGCCGATGCACCGGCATTGGCGGCTTTTGGTGCCAAGACCTTTCTTGAGACCTTTGGTCATCTCTACCCACCTGAAGACAAAGAATACTTCCTTGGCCAACGTTTCAGTCTGGAGCGGACCTTACAGGATCTTCGAGATCCCGCCCGGACCATGACGATGGTCTATCGCGGCGATGACTTGGTGGCCTTCCTCGATTGCGGCCCTCTGACCCTGCCGGTTGAGAGCCCAGAGTCTGACGCGCTGGAGCTTTACCGCCTCTATCTGGATGAAGCCCAAAAGGGGACGGGTCTGGCCCATAGATTGATGGACATGGCGCTCAACTGGGCACGTGGGAAGCAGGCCTCGGCACTCTATCTCGGTGTATGGTCCCAAAATGAGCGTGCCAAGCGCCTCTACTCAAAATATGGTTTTGAGATTGTTGGGGCCTATCACTTCAAAGTCGGCAACACTTTGGATGATGAGCGCATCATGTGCCTAGCCCTTTAAGATCAAGGGGTCAGACCAGACCCAGCGCCTTTGACAAGGAAAACAAGCTGGTCAGCGTCAGGACAGTCCCAACCAGATAAAGCAATTGCTTCGCGGGTACGCGCTTGGCCAGAACTGCGCCAAAAGGTGCCGCCATCAGGCCACCGATGATCAAGCCAATCGTGGCCAGCGTGAAGGCCTCCCACCCAAGTGTGATGATGAAGGTTGCCGAGATGACAGTGGTCAAGAAGAATTCAGCCGTATTGACAGTGCCGATGGTCATGCGAGGCTCCGTCCCCTGGACCAGCAGATTGGACGTTACGACCGGGCCCCAACCCCCACCACCAACAGCATCGAGAAAGCCGCCAACCAGCCCTAAAGGCCCAACATATTTGGCCGTACGATGGGGTTGGCCTTTGGTCATCCGCCAGCCACGCCACAATAGATAGACGCCGATACAGGCGAGATAAGCCATCACAAACGGTCTGGCGGTATCGGCATGGATGTTGGAGAGAAGATAGGCACCCGTTATCCCGCCAATCATGCCGGGGATGACCAGGGTCGCAAATAGCTTCCAGTTCACATTACGATGGATGGTATGGCTGATCGCAGACGCGGCGGTCGTGAAAAATTCGACAATATGGACCGTTGAGGACGCCTTGGCAGGCGGCATGCCCATCACACTGACCAAAAGGGTGCTGGTGATCACACCAAACGCCATGCCCAAGGCCCCATCCACCAATTGTGCGACGAAGCCGACCAGAATGAATGGCCAGATGTCATGCCAATGATGGGTGACGAATTCAATCAAAGAAAGCGCTCCAAGGTTAGCCCCGATGGAAGTTCCCTATAAGCATCTGTTTGCACCCTAGCGAGAAATGCAAGCTGCAACCAGTCGTTAGAGATACTAATGCACAGGCACGCCTGATAATTCGCCACCTCAGGCCGACATCGCTTGTCGCGCTTGGGCAAGGCGGCCAATGCCATCGCGCAAAACGGCTTCTTGTTTGGCAAAGCACAAGCGGATGATGGGTGGGGCCTCGGAAGGCTCTTCATAGAGGCTCTGCAAGGGGATCGCCGCAACGCCATGAGTTTTGACGGCTTCAAGGCAGAATTCTAGCGCAGGCCGATCAATCCCCGATTGGTGCAGGTCAAGGCACATAAAATAGGTGGCCTCGCTGTCCAGCACGTGAAAACCGTGCTCCATCAGCCCGCGGCGCAAGATATGATAGGCTGACTGATAACCTTCTGCCTGCCCATGAAACCAAGCCTTGTCCCACCCCAGTCCTTGGGCAATTGCGGCTTGCAGATGCGGTGGCGTGGTGAAGGTCAAGAACTGGTGGGCTTTGCCAATCACTTTGGCGATCTCGGGCTGCGCGCACACAAAGCCGACCTTCCAGCCGGTCACGCCAAACATTTTGCCGGCAGAACCGATCTTAACGGTGCGCTCTGCCATGCCGGGCACACCATAAAGCGACATATGGGGTTGGTCTGTTAGGCGCACATGCTCCCAAACCTCATCACAAATGGCCAAAAGATCATGGTCTTGGCAGATTTTGGCTAAACCCATAAGCTCGGCGCGGCCAAAGCTGCGCCCAGTCGGGTTCATCGGATTATTGAGGACAATCGCACGGGTTCTGTTGGTGACTGCCCCTTCAATATCTGCCAGCTCCAGGTTCCAGTGCGGGGGCTTCAAGGTGATCGTTCTGGCAATCCCGCCTGCGCGTGCAATCAAGGGGCGATAGGCGTCATAAGCGGGATCGAGCACGATCACTTCATCGCCCGGGGAGAGTAGCGCCAAAAAGCTGGCGGCCAGTGCTTCGGTTGCGCCAGAGGTGACCACCACATGCTCAGGGCTAAGCACAAGCCCTTGATGGGCGGCATAGTGATCAGCGACTGCGGCCCGAAGTGCCGGAATGCCCAGCATCGGCGGATACTGATTGCTGCCCGTCATCAACCCATCGCAGGCGAGGCGTCGCAGCGCTTCTGGACCCTGGCTATCGGGAAAACCTTGACCCAGATTGATCGCGTCATGCGCCCGGGCCAGACCCGACATCACTTCGAATATCGTGGTCGGCAGGTTTGAAAAGTTGGGGTTAAAGCCCAGGCTCACAGCCAATCTGCCACCGGGAGGCCTTTGGATGTCAGAAACTCTCGATTGAACAATTTGCTTTGGTAGCGGCTGGCATAATCGCACAGGATGGTGACGATGGTCTTGCCCGGCCCCAGATCTTTAGCCAGTCGCATCGCTCCAACGACATTGAGGGCCGCAGAGCCACCAATCGCCAAGCCTTCATCTTTGACCAGATCAAACAAGACGGGCAGCCAGTCCTCATCGTCCACGCGATAGGCATAATCCACCAGCACATCTTCCAGATTGGCGGTGACGCGGCCTTGACCGATCCCTTCGGTGATCGAGGTCCCTGTCGCTTTGAGCTCGCCATCCTTATACCAATGATAAAGCGCGGCCCCACCGGGGTCGGCTATGCCAATCGCAATGTTCGGATTGCGGGCTTTAAGGGCCCGACTAATCCCGCCCAGGGTGCCGCCAGAGCCGACCGAGCAAATGAATCCATCAATCTTGCCGTCAGTCTGCTCCCAAATTTCAGGCCCGGTGGTCTCCTCATGTGCCTTCCGATTGGCCAAATTGTCGAATTGATTGGCCCAGAGGCCGCCATGCTCTTCGGCCAAGAGCTTGGATACTTTGGTGTAATGGTCAGGGTGGGCAAAGGCGACGGCGTCGACTTCGACCAATTCCGCGCCAAACAACTTCACCGCATCCTTCTTCTCTTGGGACTGCGTGCGCGGCATGACGATGATGCAGCGATAGCCGAGCGCATTGGCGACCATGGACAGGCCGATCCCGGTGTTACCCGCGGTCCCTTCCACGATCAGCCCGCCAGGCTTTAAGGCACCTCGGGCTTCTGCATCGCGAATAATGCCCAAAGCAGCCCGATCTTTCACAGATTGGCCGGGATTTAGAAACTCCGCCTTGCCCAAGATCTCACAGCCTGTGGCTTCGCTGGCGGCGCGCAAACGGACAAGTGGTGTCCCACCAATCAGGTCAATTACTGTTCTGGCATAGTGGGTCATTGCACATTTAGTCCTTTGGTTTTAAGCCGTGGGTCAGGTCCATCTCGCCCTCACTTGGGGGTGCAAGTCAATGTCAGCAAGGCCTGAAACGTTTCGATAGTGCGCGATTCTATGATTGGCTAATGTGTTCAACTTCTTTAAAGCTGTGACCCGTCTCACAGGCGCGCAGAACTTCCCACGCCACGCTATTTTGAGTGGCTCTTGGTTTCGGTCGCAGGCCAGCCACGTTCTAAGTTAAAGGGCCCAATTGAAGTCATGACCGAAGCAGCGCTCAAAGCCTATCTCCAAATTGCGGACTGGCCAACCGATGACGCCGTGGCGGAGATGATTGCCAATCAAGCCCAAGCGGCTGAAGCGGTCAGAAAAGTCGTTACCAGCCTTGCCCGTGCAGCAGATGAAGCAGCGACACGCCTCGGCCGGCACGGTCGACTGGTTTATGCCGGTGCTGGCACCTCTGGCCGGATCGGCGTTCAGGATGGGGTCGAGCTTGGCCCCACCTATGGCTGGCCAAGGCAGCGTTTGGTTTTCTTGATGGCCGGCGGACAAACGGCGCTGATGCAGGCGGTCGAAGGCGCCGAAGATGATCATGGCAAGGGGGTAGAAGAAGCTCAGGGCCTGCATCTTACAACTACCGATGTGGTGATTGGTTTGGCTGCCAGTGGCTCAACGCCCTATACGATTGGCGTGATTGAGGCAGCGCGGGCCGCAGGGGCTTTGACCATCGGCCTCGCCAATAAATTGCCAGCCCCCCTGTGCCAAGCCGCAGAGATTGGCATATTGATCGAAACCGGGGCCGAAGTGATTGCAGGTTCTACCCGCATGAAAGCCGGTACCGCGCAGAAGATCGCGCTCAATGTGCTCTCCACCGCCATCATGATCCGCCAGGGCCTTGTCTATGAAGGGCGGATGGTCGCGATGCAAATATCTAATCGCAAGCTTCTCGCGCGCGGCAAAGCCATGATTGTGGAATTGACGGGTTGCCAAGACGCGCAAGCCGCTGTTGCTTTAGACCGGGCAGAGCGCAACATTCGCGTTGCGATTCTTTTGGTGAAGGGCTGGACTTTGGATCAGGCCAATGCTGATCTTGACCAATGGGCTGGCAATCTTGCAGCCGTTCTGCAGGCAAGCCCTCGCTGATATTCGTGAAAGGCAAATCATGACCGACCTCTCTCCGACCAAAGGCCTAAGCCCAGATCAAGTGGCAGAGCGGGTGGATCAGATTTTGTCTGAAGCTACGCTGGCTGAGAAAGTGCAAATGATGTCGGGCAAGGGCTTCTTTAAGCTCTTTGCTGAGAGCGGGCGGCATTGGGGCGCAAACCCCTATCCCGCGGGCAGTGGCGTGGCGCGCTTAAATGTGCCGCCCCTTTACTTTACCGATGGCCCACGCGGGGTTGCCCGCGGCAATTCCACCTGCTTCCCCTGCACCATGGCACGCGGTGCGACCTTTGACGCCGACCTAGAGCGGCGCATTGGTGAAGCCATGTCGATTGAAATTCGTGCCCAGGACTGCACCTTGTCTGGGGCTGTGTGCGTCAATCTCTTGCGTCATCCGGCTTGGGGCCGGGCGCAGGAAACCTATGGCGAAGATCCCTGCCATCTGGGCGAAATGGGTGCCGCTTTGGCCATTGGTCTTCAAACCCACAATGTGATTGCCACCGTAAAGCACTATGCGCTGAACTCTATGGAGAATGCGCGCTTCAAAGTGGATGTTCAGATTGATGAGCGCGCCTTGCACGAAGTCTATCTGCCGCATTTCAAAACCATTTTGGACGCAGGCTGCGCCACCGTCATGAGTGCCTATAATCAAATGAACGGCACCTTTTGTGGGCAGAGCAAAGCGCTTTTGACCGACATTTTGCGCGTCGAATGGGGGTTTGAGGGCTTTGTGCATTCCGATTGGGTGATGGGTTTGCGCAATGTCTATGCAGCACCCGCTGGCCTGGATATTGAAAACCCTGAGCCCTTGGTTTTTGGCAAGCATTTGCTGGCAGCTGTTGAGACAGGCCAGGTTGAGCCACAGGTGATTGATCAGGCCTGCCGCCGTATTCTGACCACCCAATACCGCTTTGCTTGCGCCGAAGATCCGCTACCGACCTATAGCCTCGAGATGGTTGCCCAGCCTGCTCACATTGCACTGGCGCTTGAAGCGGCGCTGAAGTCGGCTGTTTTGCTAAAGAACGACATGATGCTGCCGCTGGATCCTATGCGGCTCAAAAAGCTCGCGGTGCTGGGCCAGTTGGCGAACAAGGAGAATACGGGTGACTTTGGCTCCAGCCGGGTTCGTCCGCCTTATGTTGTTACTGCGTTGCAGGGCTTGCAGATTGCTTTGGGTGCGGCGACCGAGATCGTTACCGGCGATGAGACCGATGTGGTGGCCGCCGTGGCGAACGCCGCCGACGCCGATGCGATCATTGTGGTAGCGGGCTATACCGCCCGACAAGAGGGTGAATATATCCCCGAAGATATGACCTTGGGCGTGGCAAGCGATGTTTTGCCCGCGCCCAAGCCAGCGGCGGCCAATGAGCCGAGCGCGGAAGAAGCCCGTGGTGGTGATCGCACCAATTTGTCGCTACCCGCCGATCAAATCGCTCTGATTGAAGCCGCCTGCGCTACGGGCCGACCCGTGCTGGTTGTGCTCGTGGCGGGCTCTGCCGTCTTGGTGGAAGGCTGGGAAAGCCAAGCAAGCGCGATTCTGCAAAGCTTCTACTCCGGCATGGAAGGCGGCACCGCCTTGGCACAGCTTGTATTTGGTGAAGTCGCCCCCTCGGGCAAATTGCCCTTCACCGTGGCAAAGGACCCCGCGCACTACCCCTTCTTCGACAAGGACGCCAACGCGATCACTTACGATTATTGGCATGGCTATACCAAGTTTGAGCGCGAACAAATTGAGCCGCGCTACGGCTTTGGTCACGGCCTATCCTATAGCTGCTTTGGTTATCGTGCACTCCGTTTGCGTCGCACTAAGGCGGGCTTTGAGGCGCAAGTCAGCATCACCAATCTGGGCGACCGGGCAGGGGAAGAAATCGCCCAACTTTATGTCGGCTTCCCGGGCTGTGTCGTGGAGCGCCCGGCCAAGGTCTTGAAAGCATTTACCCGCGTAGCTCTAGAGCCCGGCCAGACCAAAGTGATCCGCTTTGACGTGGATGGAGATGATTTGCGCTACCGAGACCCAGCGACCCACATTTGGCGTCTCGAGCCCGGCACGCATAAGGTTTTTGTCGGTGGCTCGGCCGCGCTGGCCGATCAGCTCAGCGCGACCATTTCGCTTTAAGGGCTAGATCGTCAGAAGACCGTGATCGAGCTTTGGCAGGACATAGCGGCCAAAGAGATCGCACTCGCTTGCATGCGGATAGCCTGACAAGATAAAGGCGTCGAAGCCGATGTCGCGATAGGCGTTGATTTTGGCCAGCACTTGGTCTGGATCGCCGACAATAGCGGCACCACAGCCTGAGCGGGCGCGGCCAATGCCGGTCCACAAATTGTCTTCCACATAGCCATCATTGCCACTTGCTGCTTCACGAAGTTCGGCTTGGCGACGTACGCCCACAGAGGTGGCATCCAAAGACTTGGCGCGGATCGCGTCACCCGTGGCCGCGTCCAATTTGCTGAGCAAACGGTTGGCCGCTTCGCGCGCTTCAGCCTCGGTTTCGCGCACCACGACATGGACGCGGAAGCCGTGCTTGAGGGTCCGGCCATATTTGGCAGCCCTCGCATTCATATCGTCCAATACGGCTTTGGAATTGGCCACGGTGTCAGGCCACATGAGATATACGTCGGCGGCTTTGGCTGCCACTTCACGGGCGTCTTCTGAAAGACCGCCAAAGTAAAAATAGGGCGACTTACCCGAAAGTGTGGTGATGCGCGGCGGGGCCAAGTCAAACTGGAAGAACTCACCGGCGTGCTTGACTGTCTCGCCATTCATCCACGCGCGCAGGATCTCCATCGCCTCTAACGTTCGGGCATAACGGGGGGCAGAGCCCATGGTCTCGCCGGGCATTTCGGAAGAAATGAAGTTTACAGCCAGTCTGCCCTGCATCATCCGGTCGAGTGTCGCCAATTGACGCACAATTTGCGGCGGCCACATTTCACCGACCCGAATGGCCAGCAAAAGACGCATTTTACTGGTCAGACCTGCAATGCCAGCGGCAAAGACGGTGTTATCAATGCCAAGCTGATAGCCCGAGGGCAGGAGGATATTGTCAAAGCCGTTCTTCTCGGCGGTCAGCGCGATATTGCGACAATGCTCCCAGCTGGACTGCAGGGCCGGCTCTGAATGGCCCAAAAACTCATAATCGTCATCGCACAGGGCTGAAAACCAACTGACTTCAACGGGATTACGGGCCATGACTAATTCCTCATACTGCCAAGAGGGCGTGTATCGCCCGCCATTATGCTTATGATGTCTTATAACGAGTCAACGCAGCTTCGGGGAGAGGTCATGAGCGGCAAATTACGGGTGGGAGTCATTGGCACCGGCATGATGGGCTATGAGCACATCAATAATTTGAAGCTGATGCCCGAAGTTGAGATCACTGCTTTGGCTGACCCGACCGAAAACATGCTAGCTCTAGGCAAGGGCATGCTGGGGCCTGAAGGCGCTTCGGTTGCGACCTTCCAGACGGGGGATGAGCTTTTGGCTTCTGGCCTCGTCGACGCGGTGGTGATCGCTTCGCCCAATTTTACCCACCACGATGTGCTCCAGCCCGTGTTCAAAAGTGGCGTGCATGTGTTGTGCGAGAAGCCATTATGCACGACGGCAGAAGACGCCGCCCGCATCCGTGACCAAGCTGATGCTTATAAGGGCGTGTTCTGGGTGGGCATGGAATATCGCTTCATGCCGCCCGCGACGGAGTTTGTAACCCGCGTGCATCGCGGCGATGTCGGCCGTTTGATGATGGTGTCGATCCGTGAGCATCGCTTCCCCTTCCTGGAGAAGGTCAACGACTGGAACCGCTTCTCGGCCTATACAGGCGGGACGATGGTTGAAAAGTGCTGTCACTTCTTTGATCTGATGCGCCATATCATCCAGTCCGAGCCGACCCGCGTTTATTGCTCGGGCAATATGGATATCAATCACCAAGACGAGCGCTATGAGGGCCGCAAGCCCGACATTATCGACAACAGTTTCACCGTGGTTGATTTTGCCAATGGTACCCGCGCCATGCTGGATCTGTGCATGTTCGCCGAAGGGGCCGAGCATCAGGAAGAAATTTCGGCAACCGGCGATAAGGCGCGCCTCGACGTGCTGATCCCGCCCGGCGAAATGGTGATGAGCCCACGGGTTGGCTTCCGCCAGCCCAAACAAGTCACCCGCGAAACCATCCATGTCGATCCCGTGGCCCTAGCGGCTGGCTCGCACTTTGGCGCGACTTTCTATCAACAGCGGGCTTGGATCGACGCGATCTTGAACGGCGCACCGGTGCAAGTGACGGCCCAGGACGGCCTGCAAGCCGTCCGCATGGGTGCAGCAGCCGAACTATCTGCCGCGACCGGTCGTGCGATTGAGATGAGCGAAATCGCGGGGGGCTAATGTGCTTCCCGCGCGCGCGGGTCATCGCCAAATAGCTTGTCGAGGATTTGGCCTTCCAAAGCGGCAAATTCAGGTGTGCCGCGCTTGCGCGGGCGGGGCAGATCAACGGCCAAGTCCAACACCACTTGACCATGATCAATCAGGATCACACGGTCGCCCAGTGCCACTGCTTCACCCACATCATGGGTGACCATCAAGGCGGTAAAGCCTAGGTCCTGCCACACCCCTTCGAGCAGGGCCTGCATATCAATCCGCGTTAGGGCGTCGAGCGCGCCCAAAGGCTCGTCCAAAGCTAGCAAAGTTGGCTGGGATACGAGCGCGCGGGCAAGCGCCACACGTTGCCGCATGCCGCCCGAAAGCTGGGATGGCCAAAGGCCTTCGCGGCCTTTGAGGCCCACTTCGTCGAGGATCGCGGCGGCTTGTTGATCCGCAGCTTGGCCCGATTGGCCTTCGCCGAGGCCCACGGCCACATTGTCTTTCACGCTGGCCCAAGGCAGTAAGCGCGGCTCTTGAAACACGATGCGGGCCGCTTGTTCCTTCAGGGCGGGGGCATCCAAAACGCCACTGGTAACAGAGTCCAAGCCGATCATCAGGCGCAACAGGGTAGATTTGCCGCACCCAGACTTGCCGACGATGGATAGGAACTGTCCCGATGGGATTTCAAGGTCGATCCCCTGCAGCACGACATTATCGCCAAAGGCCTTTTTCACATCTTTCAGACTAACGCGTGACCCGCCGGTTGGTTGGCTGCTCATGGTTTAGACCTTCGCATAGGCTGGGTTCCACGCGAGGAACTTGCGTTCCAAGGCGCGGGTGGCGCTATCGGCAAGCTTGCCCAAAATCGCGTAAATCACGATCGACAAGACGACGATGTCTGTCTGCATGAACTCGCGCGCGGCCATGGCCATATGACCAATGCCAGAGTTTGCCGCGATGGTCTCCGCCACGATCAGGGTCAGCCACATGACACCCAAAGCAAAGCGCAGGCCGACGAAGATGGAAGGCAAGGCACCCGGCAAAATTACCTTCAAGAATAAGGTGCGATTGTTCATGCCGTAAATCCGGCCCATCTCGATCAATTGCGGGTCGACATTGCGGACACCATGCAAGGTATTGAGATAGATTGGGAAAAACACGCCCAAAGCAACCAAGAACAGGCGCGCGCTTTCGCCAATGCCAAACCAAATAATGACCAAGGGGATCAAGGCCAAATGCGGAATATTGCGGATCATCTGAAGCGTCGGGTCCAGCAGCATTTCGGCCCGCTTGCTGAGACCATTGAGCAGACCAAGGCTGAAACCAATCGCGCCACCGATAAACAGGCCACTCATGGCGCGCGCAAAGCTGACGCCCAGATTGTCGATCAAGCTGCCATCTTGCAGCTTGACCCATGCCGCTTGTAGCACAGCGGTGGGGGCAGGCAGAATGTTGGGTGGCAGCCAGCCTAGGCTGGATGAAACTTGCCAGAGAATGATCAATGCCAAAGGCACCAGCCAAGGCAGTGCCTGATTCAAAGGACCTTCGGAGGCCGGTGCTGCCATCTTTTACCCTGTCCAGCCGCGCCAAGCGGCATCACTGATGATAACCTTCTTGGGTATGATCCCCATTTGTGCAAACCGGTCAACCGTTGCTTGTTGTGCAGCCAGCACATCGTCGGTCAAAGGCTCGACCTTGAAGTCCGTCCGCTTCATCGTGTCTTTAAGAAGCGCCAGCTCCAAGCCGGATGCCTTGGCAGAAATTTCGGCAACGGCATCGGTATTTGCCGCACACCATTGCCCCTCTTTTGCGATGGCAGACAGCAAAGCTTTCAAATCTTCAGGGCGCGCTTCGGCAAATTTCGCGTTCGCCAACAAGAAGCTGGCACCACCGCCCAATTGGTCAAGGCCGGATAAAACGCGGGCACCCTGATCGCGGATCGCAAGGCTGTAATAGGGGTCCCAGATCACCCAAGCATCGAGGCCGCCCTGGGCAAAAGCTGCAGCAGCATCAGCTGGACCCAGATTCACGGCTTCCACATCGGCAAGCGTCAAACCAGCGCTTTGCAAAGCGATCACGGCACTATTGTGGGCTGAAGAGCCGCGCGTGAAGCACAGCTTCTTGCCCTTCAGGTCCTTTAGGGACTGAAGCGAAGAATTTTTCGGGGTGATGATGCCGCCAGCTTTGCCCGAAAGACGGACTTGGGCCACATATTTGATGGGTGCATTGGCCACTTGGGCGAAAATCGGTGGGGTGTCGCCGGTTAGGCCTAAATCGACGGAGCCGACGGCCATGGCTTCTAAAAGGGGTGGGCCTGAAGGGAACTCAACCCAATTCAGCGGCGTGATGCCGGCTGTCTTAAGGGGTTCGACCAAAGAGCCACGTGTTTGGGCCACCAACATGACCCCGTTTTTCTGAAAGGCGAGATTTACGCCCTTGCCTGTGGATCCGGTGCCTTGGCCACAGGCGGCAAGGGCAGCCGAAGCTGCCCCTGCTACCAAGAGACCGCGACGCGAGAACTTGTCCGCAATCGCTGTCATGGGTTTAGCCCCCGAACTTCGCGCGCAAGGTCAAACCGACATAGCGGTCTGCATCGCGTGGGATCAGATAGCGCAACGAACCACCTGGACCACCTGGCGTGACCAGCGACGCATATTTTTCGTCGGTCAGGTTCTTGATGTTCAAGGTCAAACGATAGCGATCTTGCTTGTCGCTGATCCCGATCGCCGCATCGACGATGGTGGTTTCAGGAATGCGCAGCAACGGGTTCTCGCCAGTGTCCGAGAATTGGTCGCTGCTGTAGGAAACCTGGCCATTCAAGTGGATGATGCCGGGGATCGCTGCAGGCTCCCACTCATAATTCGCGCCCAACGAAGCTTTAAAGCGAGGTGACAAGGCTAAACGCTCACCGCGGCGGGTCGAGGTCAGAACCAAGTTGGCGTCGCGGAATTCTTCGATTTGCGCGTCGGTGACAGCCAAACCACCATTGATGGTCAGGCCGCTGTCGGCGCGGATCAACCAGTCAAGTTCAAGACCCGTGGTGGAAACATTACCCGCATTGGTCAAGCGGGTGATGACCACACCGTTCAAGGTGTCGAAGTTGTTGGCTTGGAAGTTCTCATAAACTGCGCGGAAGACTGCGAAGTTCAAGATGATGCGGTTGTCCATAAAGGCCGTCTTCACGCCGCCTTCGGTCGAGTCCACCGTTTCAGGCTCAATCGCGTTCAAGCCCGTTGGGTTCATGTTGAAGAAGACGTTATAGGCAGGGCCTTTATAGCCGCGCGATTGAGTCACATAGAAGTTGATGTCGTCGGTCGCCTGATACTTCAGACCCAATTTACCCGAAACATTATCTTCCTTGGTGTTACCCTTGAAGCCGCTGGTGTCGTTGCGGATCCCCGGCAGACCACCAATCGGTGAAGGGACGCGGTTATGATAATAGCTGAGCTTGTCTTGAGTGACACGCACACCACCGACGACGGACAGGCGCTCGGTTGCTTGATAGCTGCCGTCTGCGAACAAGGCGACGTTGCGCGATTCAGAGCCAAAGTTCGCGCTGGAGAAGGCCGACACAAAGGTCGAGACACCGGTTGCTGTCGAGCAAGGACGTTGACCGGTGGTGTCGATCGCCAAGGTCGAAGCACTGCAGACTGTCACGTCGCGACGGAAATCACGCTCGGTCTCAGCGTTCGCAAAATAGGCACCAACCACATATTCCAATGGCTTGCCCGCGGGCGAGGTCAGGCGCAATTCTTGGCTGAACGTGGTCGAGGTTTGTGGGCCGTCATCATGCAATTGGGCAAAGCCATTGCCGACATAAGCGGCTGGGCGGTCCAACCAGTCACCTTCGCGAACTTCGCGGTTGTCCCAGCCACGGTAAGCCGTGATAGAGGTGATTGTGTAGTCGCCAGCGTCCCAATCGGCCTGTGCCGAAACACCCCAAGACTCTTCTTCGGTGCGGGTGACGAGGTTGTTGCGAACAGCGCGGGTCTCATCGCCAGCGAAGGTAATGCCTGGCAGAAGCGTCAAGAGGGCTGCCGCAGTGGCACCGGTTGGTGCCGTTCCGATGACTTCGCCGCAGCAATCGTCATCTGCTTTGCGGTAGTCACCGATCAAGCGCACTTTCAGGCTTTCTGACGCATCAATGTCCAAGATGCCGCGAACGCCATAACGCTCATAGCCATTGATCTTGTCGCCAGTGGTCAGGTTTGTGATGTTGCCATCATAGGAGCCGCCAAACACGGTGACGCGCGAACGGACGGTGTCGCTGAAAGGCATGTCGACCGACGCGCGCAGCTTATATTCGTTGCCGTCATTTGCGGTGACTTGGACGTCGCCGCCATGCACGCGACCAGGGCTTTGCGAGATGATGTTGACCACACCAGCTGACGAGTTCTTGCCGAACAAAGTGCCCTGTGGGCCGCGCAGGACTTCGATGCGCTGAATGTCGGACAAATCACCGAACGCTTCACCCGCACGCGCCAAGACAACGCCGTCCAGAACCACAGCGACGCTGGGCTCAGCTGCGATGGAGAAGTTGATGGTGCCCACGCCGCGCAAGAACAGCGAGGAGTTCAAATTGGTGCCGCCCTTACGGAAGTTCAGGGTCGGGATTTGGGTTTGCACGCTTTCGATGTTGTAGCCACCTGCGCGGGCGATTTGCTCCCCGCCGATAACCGAAACAGCCGCTGCCACTTCTTGCACGTTCTGTACGCGCTTTTGTGCGGTAACGATGATGACTTCAGCACCATCAGCAGGTTTTGCTTCTGTGGTTGCTTGGGCTGATGCACTTGTGCCCATTGCAAAGAAAAGAGTGGCCGCCGCAGCAGACCCAAGTAATAGATGACGCATATTATCCCCTCAGTGATGTCGGATCTCTAAGTATCCTTCGATTGACGCCAAAATCACGTTCTGGCCCAGAAAAGCAAGTGGCCAATCTGCTGGACATGTCCGATTTGGGAATCGGGTGCTATTCTCGCAACACTTTGACCTTGTGACCTTTCCTCTAATGTAAGCGGGTGATTTGCCCTAGCAGCGCAGCTAACCATAGACCTTAGCTGCGCTTAGGCTTAGTTTGGGCGTGCAAAGAATTAGGCGCACCACGGGGTAAGGCCAATGAATAGCGTTGAAATTGTTGAAGTTGGTGCGCGCGATGGGTTGCAGAACGAGCCCGACATTCTGCCCACGGAGAAAAAGGTCGCTCTGATTCAAGCTGCCATTGCCGCAGGGGTGCGTCGGATTGAGACGGCGAGCTTCGTTAATCCGCGCCGTGTCCCGCAGATGGCTGATGCCGAAGCTGTGATGGAGGCCCTGCCAGATAGCGATAAAGTGACCTATATCGGGCTTGTCCTGAATGAGCGTGGAGCAGAGCGTGCGCTTGCCACTCGTGTGCATGAACTGGGGGCTGTGGCTGTTGCCAGTGATAGTTTCGCGATGCGCAATCAAGGTCAAACCAGCCTTGAGAGCATCGATATCGCCAATGCCATTGTCGGCATGGCCAAAGCCGCAGGGCGGTCGGGGCAGGTCACAATTTCGGCGGCCTTTGGCTGCCCGTTTGAAGGCGAAATTGACCCAGATCATGTCGTGGCGATGGCAGAGGCCTTAGCAAAAGCTGGCCCGCGCGAAATCGGCCTAGCCGACACGATTGGCGTGGCGGTCCCCAGCCAAGTGAAGGCCTTGGTGACACGCGTCCAAGCGGTGGTTGGCAATATTCCCATCCGGGCGCATTTTCACAATACGCGCAATACCGGCCTTGCTAATGCGTGGGCGGCTTATGAGGCAGGCGCTGTAACGCTGGATTCCAGTCTGGGGGGCTTGGGTGGATGCCCGTTTGCACCCAAGGCCACCGGCAATATTCCGACAGAGGATTTGCTCTATCTGCTCCATCGCTCTGGCGTTGCGACGGGCATCGACCTCGATGCTATGATCGAAGCCGGTCAGTGGTTGACGGGAATTATGGGGCGTCCTTTGCCTGCCATGGTTACCAAGGCTGGTAATTTCCCACCGCAAACAGCTGTGGCTTAGGCGCTGCCATGTCGGAGGCCACTGGACCCCTGAAAGGCTTGCGCGTGATTGAGCTAGGCGTGCTGCTGGCTGGCCCGTTCTGCGGCCAAATACTTGGTGATCTTGGTGCTGAGGTCATCAAAGTCGAACCGCCCGGCCAAGGCGATCCTTTGCGCGACTGGGGCACAGTCAAGAAGGACGGCCATGGCGTCTGGTTTCCGATTGTCGCCCGCAACAAGAAATGCATTACGCTCGACTTGCGCCAAGCGGAGGGCCAAGAAGTCCTGAAAGATCTGATTAAAGAGGCTGATTTTCTTCTGGAGAACTTCCGTCCCGGTACGCTGGAGAAATGGGGCCTGGGCTATGACGTTCTGTCGGCCATTAATCCCGGCCTGATCATGATCCGGGTATCCGGCTATGGCCAGACAGGGCCGAACAGTCCAAAGGCGGGCTATGCCAGTGTGGGTGAGGCGATGGGCGGCCTTCGCTATGTGATGGGGGAGCCTGACCGGATGCCTTCGCGGGCTGGTATCTCCATTGGTGACAGTCTGGCTGCGACTTATGCTGCTATTGGCGCCTTGGCGGCCCTAGAACATCGCCGCAATACCGGGCGCGGTCAGATCGTGGATTCGGCCATTTATGAAGCCTGCTTTGCCATGATGGAGAGCCTCGTGCCCGACTATCATTTTGGTGGCTATATTCGCGAGCGGACAGGTTCTTTTCTGCCCAAAATCGCCCCGTCCAACATTTATCCAGCCAGTGATGGCATGCTGATCTTGGCCGCCAATCAAGACACAGTCTGGCGCCGCCTGGCAGAAGCGATGGGTCAGCCAGAACTTGCCGATGATCCGCGCTTTCTGACCCATGTCGCACGCGGCGAGAACCAAGCCGAACTGGATGCTTTGGTGAGCGCGTGGAGCCTTCAATTGACCTGCGCTGACTTAGAAGCGGTATGTGAGGCCCATGGTGTGCCGTGTGGTCGTATCTATCGGGCACCAGACATGTTGGCCGACCCCCACTTTGCCGCGCGCGACGCCATTGTGACGGTGGAGCATCCGGAATTGGGGCCATTCCCCATGCCCAACGTCTTCCCGAAACTATCGAGCACACCCGGCAATGTGCGTTGGACGGGGCCAGAGCTTGGCAGTCACACAGATGAAGTGCTCGCCAATATGCTGGGCTATGATGCCGACAGAATCGCCACTCTCAAAAGCTCTGGCGTGATTTAGCGAGCCGAATCGTCGAATAGGCCAGATTGAGGCGGCGCTTTGGGTTCCGGCAGGCCAAATAATTGATAGGCACGTGCAGCAGCAACGCGGCCACGTGGGGTGCGCATGATAAAGCCTTGCTGCATCAAATAAGGCTCAATCACATCTTCGACCCCGTCGCGGGCTTCTGAGATTGCGGCGGCAAGGGTCTCCACACCAACCGGTCCCCCGCCATAGGTCTCAACCAAAGCACGCAAATAGCGCCGGTCGAGCATATCCAGCCCATCTGGATCAATATCGAGACGGGCAAGGCCGTGGGCGGCAGTTTGGGCATCTAGCGGGTTTCCCAAGGCATCGGCAAAGTCGCGCACCCGTCGTAACAGACGCACCGCAATGCGGGGCGTACCACGGGCCCGGCGCGCGATTTCAGTAGCCCCATCGGGGGTCAAGGGCGCCCCCAGTTTGCCAGCGGCACGCCGTAGGATCAGTTCCAAGTCAGCTACGCTGTAGAAATCGAGGCGTGACACGATACCAAACCGATCGCGCAGCGGCGTGGATAACAGGCCCGCCCGCGTGGTCGCGCCCACCAAAGTAAACGGCGAAAGATCAATGCGGATCGACCGCGCCGAAGGGCCTTCGCCGATAACCAGATCAAGGGCGTAATCTTCCATCGCTGGGTAGAGAATTTCCTCAACCGCTGCCGGCAAGCGGTGGATCTCGTCGATAAACAGAACGTCGCGCGGTTCAAGATTGGTGAGAAGGGCTGCAAGATCGCCTGCTTTGGCAATGACGGGCCCTGAAGTTGTCTTGAGATTCACACCCAGTTCGCGCGCCGTAATCTGGGCCAAGGTGGTTTTGCCCAGACCAGGCGGGCCAAACAGCAGCAAATGATCCATCGCATCGCCCCGCCCCTTGGCGGCACGAACAAAGATTTCGAGGTTCGCCTTAAGCTCGGTCTGGCCAACAAATTCGTCAAAGCCAGACGGGCGCAGCGCACGGTCGATCGTGTCGCCGACCCGCAGTTCGGACGAAATCAGCCGCTCGCCGCCAATGCCATCGCCCTCTTGGTTCATCGGCCGATCTCCTTCAGCGCCGCCTTGACGAGCGCGCCGACGCTCGCCTCATCGCCAAGGCTGCGGCTGGCAAGGGCCACGGCGCGCAGGGCTTCGGGCTGGGCAATGCCCAGATTGAGGAGGGCAGAGATAGCTTGGGATCGATCAGCGATGGCCGGGCCTTCAACCAAGGGCGCTTGGGCGGCTTCCAAGGAGGCGGTGCCAGGACTTCCGCCTTCGCTAGAGCCAAAGGTGCCGGTTTGGCCCAACAGGCTGGCTGGCGGCGGGCGGCCCTTCAGTTCGGTGGCAATGCGCGCAGCCAGCTTTGGCCCGACGCCATTGGCGCGAGCAATGCTGACTTTGTCTTCTAGGGCTGCCGCTTCCATCAATTGATTGGGCGAGAGAACGTCTAAAATCGCTAGGGCCACTTTGGCACCAACCCCGGTGATCTCTTGCAATTTGGCAAACCAAGCCCGCTCAGAATCCGACAGAAACCCAAAGAGCTTCAGGGAATCTTCGCGCAGTTGCGTCTCGATGAACACATGCACGGCCGCTCCTTGTCCCAGGCGCGATAACGTGCGGGTTCCCGCAAAGACCAAATAGCCGACGCCACCGACTTCGATCAGCATGCGGTCTTCACCCGTCGCCGCAACAATCCCTTTCAGCGATCCAATCATCCTTTAGCCGCCATCAAGTTGGTGGGGCTGCGTCGTTCTGCGGCATGGCAGATGGCAGCCGCCAGCGCGTCAGCGGCATCGGCTGAAACGGTGCCGGATTGTGGCAGCAAGCGGCGGACCATAAAGGCGACTTGGTCCTTCTCCGCACCACCCGTGCCAACCAGCGCCTTTTTGATGTGGCGGGTCGCATATTCTGTCACGGCCACACGATGTTGGGCGAGAACCGACAAGGTCGCGCCACGGGCGTGGCCTAACAGCAAGGCGGATTGCGCATTCTTCGCCATGAAAACCTCTTCGACCGCCGCTTCGGTGGGATTGTAGAAATCAAGCACGTCTTTAATGCCGATGGCAAGCAGGCCCAAACGCTCTGTCAAAGCGAGTTTTGTCGCCGGTGCGATAACGCCATGGGCCACCCAGGAAATACGTGCCCCCTCACAGGCGATCACGCCCCAACCGGTGCGCTGAAGGCCGGGGTCAATGCCAAGAAGGATCGTTTGGAGTGACATGTCTTTTGTCCTGTAAAGCGAATCGTCGCTTTCGTGCACCCAAGCATCTTAACAGAACATAACCAGAACGACAAAGCCGTGTTATTTTTTCTTCAAGAGCATGACATCCACCCTTCCATCGCTGGCGCGCCATGTCTCGTGCACGTCGAACCCAGCAAGTTCTGAGGTCAGGTTCGCAGCGGTGAATTGTTGGGCAGAACCCATCGCCAGCCAGTCACCGGGACTAAAGATACAGCCGGCGTCGTGCCACTGAATGGCGGCCTCCTTTTGTGCCACA
The DNA here is from genome assembly GCF_044346625.1 of Aquidulcibacter sp. Lineage (GTDB taxonomy): Bacteria > Pseudomonadota > Alphaproteobacteria > Caulobacterales > Aquidulcibacteraceae > Aquidulcibacter. Next base: position 38,651 of record NZ_JBIIYV010000015.1, read on the forward strand.
GCGCCAAATTGCACCTGTTGGCTTGCGGCTTCATGGAAGATGCGCGGTTCAAGGCCGTGGCTCTTGCCCAAGCGGGTCAAGCAGGTGCGCACCAGATGCAAGCCAAAATCCTGATAAGCCGCCTCTACCACAGCAGCATCCTGCGCAAGTTCTATGGCCAGCAAAAGATAATCATTGGCTTTCAGGGTTTGCGCCGCCCCCTTGATCAGGTCTCGCCGTTCGGTCTCTGATAGAAATCCTAAGCCGCCGCCTGCAATTAGGGCCAGACTGGTCCCCGACCCAATTGCGGGTAGGTCCCAAGAGGACGGGCTGGCACTGGCGGGGCCCAAACTGATTTCTGCCGTTGAGTCTTTTGCATTCAGCGTATCAAAGATCCTAGGATCAATCTCGCGGTTCATCAAAACAATGGCTTTGGGCCGCTCTAAGGCCATAAGAATTTGTGCGGTGCGTAACCCGGTAAAAGGGCCGCAGTCGATCAGGCGCGCCGCTGGGCCGATCAATTCACCCAGCTGGGGCAGAATTCGGTCCAGCACTTCACGCTCGGCGCGCTCAACATGGGCGGCTGGGTTGTCTAGGCCAAGAGCGATACTGACAGTCCGCCCACCAGCCAATAAATCTTGCTGGTGTTGTCGCACCAAATCTTCAAGCATTTAAATTTTTACCCCAAGAAACAATCTTCAAACCAACTCAAACCAACTCAACTCAAACCAATGACAGACCGGCACCGCTAGCACGCAGTACTGTCGAGGATAAAGGATTCCAGCGCGCAGGTATATAGACCCAAGCGGGCGGTGTCGCGCGCGGGCAAGCCGTGGCATCGGCCAAATTTAATCGCGCATGGGGAAAACGTTGTGCTAATCGCCCTAGTCGGGCCCGTGGTCCTGCCCCTGGTCGGGACACCACACAGATCGGAACTAGGCGCGCAATGTCCTGCCAGCCACGCCATTGTTCAAACCCGCTCAAATTATCCGCCCCCATTAGCCAGACAAAATTTACGCCTGGAAACCGCCTTTTGAGGCCTTTCAGCGTGTCGATGGTGAATTGGGTTTTCAATTGCGTTTCAATATCGGTGACGATGTTGTGCCGTCCGCGTGCCACAGCGCGTGCCGAGGCCAAACGGTTCTTGAGGGGCGTGGATTTCGGCTTCAACGGGTTTTGTGGCGAGACCAGCCACCAGACACAAGTCAGGCCCAGCCGGGCACGGGCTGTTTCGGCCACATGGGCATGGCCAGAATGGGCAGGATCAAAAGAACCACCGAGGAGCCCGACTTTTATCCCTCGCGGCGCTCGCAGCGCGTATCGCATCGGTTTCGATTAAGGGAGAGTCCAGCTTAGGGGAAGGGGTTATGCTCACATTGAGGATTGATTGCTGCTTTAGCCTTGGTGATGGCTAAAATGCGTTCCAAATCGAAACTGCTTGCTAATTGGCTGGGAAGGGCGCATAGGGGCCGCGTCTAATGACGGTTCTATGCTTGTCTGTTCGCTGAGATCATCGGCGCTGCTCTCAAAAATACCTCCTGAAATGTCGACGCCAAAATGCCTGCACATGCAGGCATCATCTCTCTATGAACGGAACTACTCTAATGACTACCGGAACAGTAAAATGGTTTAACGGCCAAAAAGGCTTTGGCTTTATCGCTCCTGATGACGGCGGCCCTGATGCCTTCGTCCACATCAGTGCAGTGGAACGCTCGGGCATGAGCGACCTGCGCGACGGCCAAAAGGTCAGCTATGACCTCGTGGCAGATCGCAAGAGCGGCAAAATGTCTGCTGAAAACCTGCAAGATCGCGCTTAAAAACTAGGCTTCGTCATGAAGCCCAAGTGATAAGCCCAAATGGGTGCGGCCGATGCTCTGGCATTGGCCGCACCCTCGGGCCCTTCGCCCCGTCCCAGCATAAATCTTTCACCGAAGTGAGTACCAGATGGCCAAGGGACAAAAGAAAAGTAACAAGGAAGTCCGCAAACCCAAGGCGGAAAAATCCAAGTCCGAAGCGCCAACACCTTTGTTCTCCAAAGGGGCGACAACGGCGGATAAAGTGCCGATGGGCAAGCGTTAGGGTCTTTGTAAACTGGGTGTCGAGATGGCTTGCGCCGGATTAGGCTCCACCCGCCGATAAACTCATGCCTCAGCAATATGAATTCGCTTTACCCCGTCCACCCCATCGAGGTCCGCTCTCGTGCGCGCCAGTTTCAAGGTGCGATGATAGGCCCGCGCAGATAGGCGCCGCGTATCGGCTGCCCTTCCCAATAAATCCCGCCCCGGCCCGTCGGGCTTAGCGACGCGGTCCAACACCGCTCCGCTGGCAATGGCACTGGTGGCAATCGCCAACCCATCGCTCTTATAGCGCTCAGATTGGGCAGTACGCACCCCTGCCTCACGGGCTGCGGCCTTGTCTGCCAAGCCAGCAATGGAGAAATAAGGGTTCGCCCCGGCGTCCGCAATCTGGACCTGAACGTCTACCCAGCGCGCCCCGGCCCCATCAAAGGCCCATGTAACCAATCGAGCAACCATCGTTTCGCTTCCGAACTATCCACATTCCAACTAGAAATTAGAACGAAAAAAGAACAGATAAAGAACAAAAGACAATTTCTAATACGAGATGGTGATTTCCCACCCCTAAGGGATGTGAACAACTTTCCTACCACAGAGTAAGAGTTAGTTCAATTTACGGTCAATGGCGTCCCACATCAGCGAAACGGCATTGATTCCAGAAAAAGCTTTGAGTGCCAAAGCGCCCGTCGGGGAAGTGACGTTGATCTCGGTCAAGCGACCTGCGATCACATCGATCCCAACAAATAGAAGGCCGCGCTCTTTCAGGGTCGGGCCAATCGCGCGGCAAATCGCGAGATCCGCCTCACTCAAGTCGACCGGATGGGCTGTGCCGCCCACGGCGAGGTTCGAACGAATGTCATTGCCCTTGGGAACCCGGTTGATCGCGCCCACAGGTTCGCCATCGACCAAGATGATCCGCTTGTCCCCGTCAAATACGCCTGGCACAAAAGCCTGCACCATGATTGGGTCCCGGCTGGTGGTGAAGAACAGATCCAGCAACGCACCCAAATTGCCATCCTCTGGCTTGATCCGGAAAACAGCGGCACCAGCATTGCCGAACAAAGGCTTGACCACAATGTCCTGGTGCTCTGCTTTAAACGCCTTGATTGTCTCGCGGTCACGCGACACCAAGGTTGGTGGCATGAGTTCAGGGAACAGGAGGGGGACGATTTTCTCTGGGCTAGACCGCACCCAAAATGGATCATTCACCACCAAAGTCTTGCCCTTCAAGAACTCCAGCAGGTGCGCGGCCGTGATATAACTCATGTCAAACGGCGGGTCCTGCCGCATCAAAATGACATCGACGTCTTCAGCCAGGTCCAACACCACCTCTTCGCCCAAGGTCACATGGTCGCCCTTGACGCGTTGAACCTTGGCAGGCTTGGCCCGCGCGCTGACTTTGCCTTCTTGCCAGCTCAAGGTCTCAACCTGATAGACAAAGATCTCATATCCCCGGATTTGTGCCTCTTCGGCCATGGCAAAGGTGCTGTCGCCCTCAATATTGACCTGCTCAATCGGGTCCATCTGAATGGCAATACGCAGGGGTTTTGAGGCAGGTAAATCAGACACTGGATGAACTCGCTAATTGAGCTTTTGGCGAAGAGTTTGGGTTCTGTCGCGATCGGCTTGGGTGTAGCCTTGCAGTTGGCTAGCCCGTTGCGCCCATTCAAGGGCAATATGAATTTGTCCTGCGGCTTCTGCAGCTTGGGAATAGTCGAGCGCCACTTGATAATTGTCAGGCGCTAACAGCGCGCGACGAAATGCCGCCCGCATCCATCCCTCAGTTTGGCCAGAAGCACGCGCCCGCGCCGCCAGATTGGTTTGCAGACGCACCGCCATCACCCGATCCGAAACCGGGGCGAGCATCGCGTCACTCAAGGCCTTGATCCCAACACGATTGGCAATTTCTGACAGGCCGACCTCATCCACAATCGCGCCCCCGGCAAGGGGGTCGATGAAAATGGGCCCATCGCTGGCTTCCAACCGCAGCAAAAAATGCCCGGGGGAGTCGACCCCATAAAGTGGGGTGTTGGCAAGGCGGGCGACATGGCGCCAGATCACCCCGAGCCCAACAGGCAAGCCCGCACGCGCCTCCAAAATACGGATCAAGTCGGCATTGCCGGGATCATCAAAATCTTTGGTTGAGCCTGCAAATCCCATTTCGCCAAAAATCAATTGGGAGAGCGCCAATGCGGATTGTGGCTTTCGCTGTTGGGCTAAGGCGGTAAGCTGATCGAGGACGCCGAGGGCTTCGGAAAGATCGCGGTCCGGGTTTTCATGAATGGCGCAGGCAAGCGCACAGGCCGTCAGGTCAAAGCGGTCCAGCGGCATGTTGGCGCACACTTTCAGCGCGCTTTCCGCATCAAGCCGCGTTCTGGGGATCATTTGCGCCGCGCCCGAAAAGAAATCACATTGTCTCTAGAGCGATGACCAACCAGCATTGGCTCTTCCTGTGGACGCCAAGCGTCGCGAACATGGTTGGGCCAGCGCCATTTGGTGACAATGATCAGATCATAGCGCCACGTGAAATGCTGCGTCCAATCGCGGCTTGCCGTCCAGCCCGTCGCAGCCCTGACAATGCGTGCCGTCTGTCGAGGTCGCAAAAGCTCGGCAGGATCACTTGTTTGCTGGCGCATTCTAACTTCGATGAAAGCCAGCACATCCCCGCGCTGCGCGATCAGATCAATCTCTCCAGCTGGCGTCTGCACGCGCCGCCCTAAAATCGCATAGCCCTTGAGTTGCAGGACAAAGGCCGCCCAGCCCTCTGCCCAGCGACCAGATCTTTCTGCAAGGGCGCATTGGACCAAGTTCATGAGGCGGCCCGCTTTTGGGCAGCAACCAGTGCCAGTGCGCGACTATAGACATCGCGGCGCGCAATCCCGGTCTGGAGAGCTACGGCCGCGGCCGCATCCTTGACGCTGAGCCGGGACAAAGCTTCTACCAGAGCGCCATCTAGATCAGGTGCCTCGGCTGCCTGCGTTTCATGGCTTTTTCCGCCAACCACAACCACAATCTCGCCGCGCGGTGCATCAGCATTGCCATAATGGGTCGCCAGTTCCACAAGGGTGCCGCGCCGGGTCTCTTCATAGAGCTTGGTTAGTTCGCGGGCGACACAAGCTGGCCGGTCGCCAAAAACCTTGGCCATGGCGCTCAGGCTTTCGCCTAGACGTGGCCCGGTCTCGTAGAAAATCAACGTGGCTGGGATGGCGGCAAATTCATGGAAAAAGTCTGCTCTAGCCCCGGCTTTGGAAGGGGCAAAGCCGGCAAAGAAAAACCGGGCGGAAGGCAGGCCTGAAACAATCAAGGCGGCCAAGGCGGCAGAGGCACCAGGTACGGCCAGAACCTTATGCCCAGCTTCAATCACACCACGGGCCAAACGCTCGCCCGGATCGCTAACACCCGGTGTCCCTGCGTCGGAGCAGAAGGCGACTGACCCACCTTGCTCAAGAATCTTCAGTGCTTGTAAAAGGCCAGCATCAGTTGCCGATTCGTCGCATCGCGCGACCTTGCCGCTGATACCATGCAGCCCCATCAAGCGCTTGGTTACACGGGTATCTTCGGCCAAAATGAGGTCGCAGTCGGTTAGCGTCTTGGCCCCGCGGGGCGTGAAATCACCCAGATTACCAATTGGTGTTGCGACGAGGTAAAGCCCCGATTCTAACAGCATTTTTATGGGCGTTTCCAGTTGATGCGATTGCACCAGACCTGCCTCGCGCTTAGACTTAGGCCTCTTATTGGGAGTAACGTTGGCCATGTCATCCATTTCTAGGACAGAAGGTTTGTACTTTCCGACAAAGATACCAAGCCTTAAACACGCGTTAGGCGCAAGCCTCTGCGCAGCTATGTTGCTGGGCTTGGCCTCGTGTGCATCCACCCCACAAACAGCCGTGCCGCCGCCAGCACCGCCTAAGCCAGCGGTGCAAGAACCGGTCAACCCCTATCTGATCAAGGCAACCAATCGGTTGACGCCGCCCCATATGGCTGGCCGTAAACTGGTTCGTGTCGCCCTTTTGGCACCGTTCAGTAGCGACAATCCCGCCATCCGCAACGAGGCCCAGACCCTGCAAAGTGCCGCCGAACTTGCCCTATTTGAGCATGGCGATGCGTCTATGTTGCTCATTCCAAAGGATTCTGGTGATACCCCAGAGTCTGCGCGTGAAGCGGCCGTCGATGCCATGCGCTCTGGCACAGACTTTATTCTGGGTCCCTTGTTTGCCAGCGGGGTGACAGCCATTGCCCCCTATGCACGCGCCAGTAATGTACCCATGTTTTCCTTTTCGACCGATACGTCCGAAGCAGGCCGGGACATCTATGTTTTGACCTTCTTGCCCGAGGATGAGGCTCGTCAGATTGTCCGCTACGCGGCCGAACAGGGCGTCAAACGGCTCGTTGTTCTGGCCCCTGAAGGTCGCTATGGCGACCGGGTCGCCGCGGCCGCGCGTGAAGCGGCTGCTTCAGCTGGCCTCGAGTTCATGGGCGATGAGCGCTATGATCCGCGATCAACATCGATGACTTCGGCTTTAGAAGTCTCGAAGCGTGTTGCGGGCCAGGTCTCCGGCGGTAACGCCAGCCGGGAAACCGCAATTCTGATCCCAGAGCGGGGCGCGATGTTGCGCGCTATTGTTCAAACCTTAGGCCAATCGGGCGCAAGCTCGCGCCAGGTTCGCTATTTGGGCACAGGTCTCTGGAACGATCCCGACATTTTGAACGACAGCCGGATGATGGGCGCTTGGTTTGTGACGCCAGATGTCGCAGCCCGCAGTGCCTTTGAGCAACGCTTCAGCCAAGCCTATCAGCGCAAGCCAACCCGACTGGCGGGCATGGGCTATGATGCGACCGCCATGCTGGCGCGCATGACGCGGGAAGGCAGTAAATCGGGTGCTTCAGCCCGCGCCATCGAGGCCCAAGATGGCTTCATCGGTGTCGATGGGTTGTTCCGGTTCAAAGGCCATGTGGTTGAGCGCGGGATGGCGGTGAATGAAGTCGTCGCCCGTGGCAGCAAAGTTGTGCAAGTCGCCCCCAAGAAATTTCAGAATTAAGCCGGTCATTTCGAAGGTGAGGTATGGGAGACATTCATGTACGGCCCTTGGAAGCCACCGATCGTTCTGTTTGGGACGAGCTTTGGCAGGGCTATCTGACTTTTTATAAGGTCAGCCAATTTGCCCCAGAAGTGACCGAAGCCACTTGGCAGCGCTTGCTGGATCCAAATGGACCCTTGCATGGCCTTGTCGCGGTTGATGGCGACGAAGTCTTAGGGCTCGTCCACTTCCTCTATCATCCATCCTCCTGGACGATTGAGCCCTATTGTTATTTACAGGACCTGTTCACCTTCCCGGCTGCGCGCAAGCGCGGCGTGGGGGAGGCTTTGATCGAGGCGGTGGCGGAGGCGGCGCGCGCGCAAAATGCCGCCCGGGTCTATTGGCTCACGCATGAAACCAATGCAGCGGGTCGCAGCCTATATGACCGCGTCGCGCGTCATGCTGGCTTTATCCATTACATCAAGGATTTGTAGTCAGAGGCTTTGGATTTTCCGGCCAACCTTATTGGCATACATGGCCTCATCGGCCCGCGACAAAGCCCGTTCACCGGTATCGTCCGACTCAAACGTATAGGACCCGTAAGCGGCCCCAACCTGCAGGCGGTGGCCCTGATAGGTGATTTCGGTTCGAGAAATGGCTTCAGCCAGTTGTGTGCCTTTACGCCTGGCATCTTCGGGACCCGCTTTTGCCAGAATGACGGCAAATTCGTCGCCGCCAACGCGCCCAACCAGGTCACTCTCGCGAATATTGGCAGCCAAAGTCTCGCCGACAGCTAACAGGATCGCGTCGCCAGCCGGGTGGCCAAACCGGTCATTAATCTGTTTGAACCCGTCCAAATCGAAATAGACGAGGCTTGCCTGCACCTCGTAACGTTGGGCAAAGCTTATCACCCGGTTCAACTCTCGTTCAAAGGCGCGGCGGTTGAAAACCGGCACTAAAGTATCCCGGTCCGCCAATTCTTCCGCACGGCGCAACCGATCCACCAAGCGTGCACGATCTGCTTTCAGGCTTGATACCTGATCGGCCAAATGCTTGAGCGCCCGGCGGACATGCGGGGTCAATTCTTGGGGTGGAATGCCCAAAACCGGGGGCGCCTCGGGGCTGTGGGCTGGAGAAGCCTCCGCGCCACGCAGGGAAGGGCTAGGTTCCGCTACAGGGCTTCGCTTGGCAGCAGCAGCAGCTTGGGTGGCCCGCTCCAGTGCCGATTTCGGCTGCAAGGAAGGCGAGGTCGCTTTCGGCTTTCCATCAGAATGATGCTGTGCAAACGACACCGCCCAAAGCTCCTATCTTGACCGCCTCACACGGTCGCTAGTTTCAGACCAATTACCAGATAAACGCGCATACCGTAAGGGCGCAAAATCTATAAATCGGGCTCCTAGGCTGTGCGCGCGAATGGTTAACAAGGTGTTTATACGCACGGAGTTCCGATCAGGTCTTCCCTTCCGGCCCCTTTGCGACTAGAAGCCCCGCTTTCTTGGGTGGTGACGGGCGCGCACGCTTTTGCAGGGTGCTTTCGTCCCAATTGTTGGAAAGCACAATCGATGGCCTCAAATCCACAAATTGGCCCACAAATAGGATTGATTATGGGCTCCCGCTCGGATTGGGAAACCATGATTGAGGCGGCCAAGATTCTTGACCATCTAGACGTGCCTTATGAGGCCAAAGTGGTCTCCGCCCACCGCACGCCTGACAAAATGAGCCTCTATGCGAAAGAAGCCAAAGGCCGTGGCCTGAAGGTGATTATTGCCGGTGCCGGTGGGGCTGCGCATTTGCCCGGCATGGTAGCCGCCATGACGACTTTACCCGTGCTTGGCGTGCCTGTGCGCTCGGCCGCTTTGTCTGGCCAAGATAGCTTGTTGTCGATTGTACAAATGCCCAAGGGCATCCCGGTCGGCACGCTCGCCATCGGCCCGGCTGGTGCAGCAAATGCTGCTTTGCTGGCGGCTTCTATCCTTGCCTTAAACGATGTCGCTTTGTCCGCGCGCTTGACCGCGTGGCGCGAAGCCCAGACCGAAGCGGTTGGGGACGATCCGCGCGAATGACACCTGCATTTGATCGCCTTGCCGCCGGTTCGACCATTGGCATTTTAGGTGGCGGACAATTGGGCCGGATGTTGGCCGTGGCCGCCGCTGAGCTTGGATTTGACTGCGTGGTTTATGAACCAGAGCCTGATTGCCCTGCTGGTCGCGTGGCGGCGAAATGTTTTACCGCTGCTTGGGATGATCAAGAGGCACTGGCCGCTTTTGCCGACTGCGTCGACGTCGTCACCTTTGAGTTTGAAAATGTGCCAGCCCCGTCGTTGGCCTTTCTGGCAGAGCACACCTCGATCCGTCCGGGGCTTAAGTCACTGCAATTGACGCAAGACCGTCTGGTCGAAAAGCAATTCATCCAAGGCTTGGGCCTTGAGACCGCGCCGTTTGCAGCGTGCGATACGCTGGAGGATCTGGACCGTGCGGTTGCGACCATCGGCGTGCCTGCCATCCTAAAGACCCGCACCTTGGGCTATGATGGTAAAGGTCAATACCGCTTGAGCCAGACCCGTGACGCCGCAGAGGCGTGGGCTGCCTTAAGTGGTAAGCCCGCTATTTTGGAAGGTTTTGTGCCGTTTGAGCGCGAAGTTTCGGTTATTCTCGCACGTGCTGTCGATGGCAGCTTTGCCGCCTTTGACGTGACAGAAAATGTCCACCAGGGCGGCATTTTGCGGACCTCGACGGTTCCGGCGCAGATCTCTGACGCCCTGGTGGATCAGGCTGTTGCAGCGGCCGCCCAAATTGCTGCAGCCTTGGACCATATTGGTGTGCTGGCGGTGGAGTTCTTTGTCGTGGGCGGAGACCAATTGGTGATCAATGAAATCGCCCCGCGGGTCCATAATTCCGGCCATTGGACGCAAGACGGCTGTGCCGCTGACCAGTTTCAGCAACATATGCGCGCGGTCGCCCATTGGCCCTTGGCCTCTACCAAGCGCCACGCGCCACACGTTGTGATGACCAATTTGATCGGCAATGAGGTTGAAGCGTGGGCGGAATTAGCTGGCCAGCCGGACACCTTCGTCCATCTTTACGGCAAGCGAGCTGTGCGCGATGGCCGAAAAATGGGCCATGTGACTAGGATTTAAGGCTTGGGTTGAGCGCCATAGCGTAGGCGGGTCAAAATGCCCAAGGGGTCAGGTATCTTATCGACCAGTTGATTGACTTGCGCTTTCACTTTCTCAAACTGCATCACGCGACCAATTTGCTTGTCCAAGAATGCCCAAGTCGCGCCGCTATCGTCGCTCTCATCCTGCAGCCAATAGGCCAAGGTCGCTAGATGGACGCCCGATAGGATGGTGCGCTTGGTATAATAGTTGAAGTCGGTAGAAGGATCGCCCATTGCGACCCAAGCCCGATCCGCTGCGCGCCAGCCAATCCGCACGGCATCGGGGGTATTATTGGGCACAGCCAGATAGATGGCGGCGCGGCGAAGGCTTTCCTTGTGGGTGGACAAAGCCTCCAATCGCACCCGCACAGCCAAAGTCGCCTTCTCGCGGATTTTCGTCCCGGGCTGGCAATCCTCAATCGCGCGTTCCATCGCGCGCTCGGCCCGGTCAAACCAAGCGTCTATCAGGTCCACCGCGCCACGCGGGGCCGCCAGCAGGGCTTCGCCTTCGCTAAGATTAGCCGCCTCACGCGCGCGCTCCAAAGCATTGGGCAACCAGCCCGAGAAGCCCGCTTCGTCCAAGGCAGCATCAAGATAGCGGTCGCGCAGCGCTTGGATTGGATCGTGGCGGGAAACTGGGTTTGAGAGGTCGGCGGAAACGGTCATAGGGCTTAAGATATGTCATGGACGGCCGCTGGTCCATCGCTGTTTTCGCAACTGACATGATTCACCACCATGAGGTGGACAATCCGGACTGATTTCTGTATGTCCGCCCCTCTACTTTCACTTGGCCAGTTTTCTGGTCGTTCGTCCAATTTATAGGGGGCTCCCCTGGTTCAGATCCTTGTGCGCGATAACAACGTCGATCAGGCGTTGAAAGCACTGAAAAAGAAGATGCAGCGCGAAGGCACCTTCCGCGAAATGAAGCGTCGTAATCATTTTGAAAAACCTTCTGAGAAGCGTGCTCGTGAAGATGCCGAAGCCGTGCGCCGTATGCGCAAGCTGCAGCGCAAGCGTGCGCAGCGCGAAGGCCTGGTTCTGAAGCGCTAAGGCCTTTTGGGCTTGAGTATTCATAAGCCGCCGCTGGGGTCTCCTAGCGGCGGCTTTTGTGTTTGTTAGGGGCGGGAGAGACACGTGCACGATCAACCTAGCGCAGGCCGATTTGATGGCCGCACCCATTTCTTGCCCGTACGGATTTATTATGAAGATACCGATATGTCGGGCATCGTCTATCACGCCAATTATCTGCGCTATTTTGAGCGCGGGCGGTCAGATTTTCTCAGGCTGGCAGGCATTCACCATACGCAATTGCTAGAACGCGACCCGCCCTTGGCTTTCGCCATCACGGGCATGGATATCAAGTTCAAAAAAGCTGCCCGCATTGATGACTGCTTGGTCGTGCAAACCCATTATGATGCGATCAAGGGTGTGCGCCTTATCATTCAGCAGACGATTTTTCGTGGCGAAGAGGTGATCGCCACGGCGGCAGTTGAGGCCGTTACGATTGACCTTCAAGGTCGGCCGAAGCGGCCCTTTAAAGAACTTGAAGCCCAATTAGCGCCTTATTTGCTGCCCCTTTAGAGCGGCTTGCGTTTGCGCCGCAGGCGCAGGGCATTTTTGACCCGGTTCCAAACCTTGTACCGCTCCATCACGGGCAAGGGGTCAAGGTTCTCGAGGAATTGTTCGGCGCAAGCCCGCCACGAGAAACCTTCCGCATATTTCCGCACTTGGGCGCGGTCGATCTTCAGGCAGGCCTCAATGCTGGCGGCTAAATCATCACCGATTTCGCCTGCACCGGAGCCTGGAATGATGTCTTTCGGGCCCGGTGCCACAAAGGCTGCCACCGGAGTGCCTGTGGCCATGGCTTCGAGGATGACCAGGCCAAATGTGTCGGTATAGCTTGGGAAAACAAACACATCGGCATTGGCATAACAGGCAGCCAGCTCTTCGCCGAATTTAGCGCCTAAGAACTTGGCTTCTGGAAAGCGCGTCTCAAGGTCTACCCGCGCCGGGCCATCGCCGACCACCACTTTGGTACCCTTGAGATCACAGGCCAAAAAGGCCTCCACATTCTTCTCAACCGAGACCCGTCCGACATAGAGGAAGATCGGGCCTTCTATGCCGGCCAGCGGCCCACGGTCTGCAACCCGCAGCCGGGGATTGAATTGTTCGGTGTCGACACCGCGTGTCCAGAGCGCCAGATTCTTGAACCCGCGTGACACCAATAGATCATGCATCGTCGGCGTCGCCACCATGACCCGACCTGCCATGTGGTGAAACCAGCGCACAAAGGCATAGCCCCAGCCGACCGGGATCGGGAAACGGGCGGAGACATATTCTGGATATTGTGTGTGATAGGAAGTGGAGAATGGAAAGCGGTGCTGGATGCAGATGCGCCGCGCTGTCAGGCCCAGTGTGCCCTCGGTGGCAATATGCACAGCCTCGGGTTCGAAGTCTTCGAACCGCTCCTCAATATCATCCTTGGCAAACAGCGCCAGCTTAATCTCGGGGTAGGTCGGTAGCGGGATGGTTTTATAGCCGTCATTTGGCGTGACCATCATGACTTCATGGCCCATCGCGCGTAATTCCTGCACGGTGCGCGAAAGCGTCCGCACCACTCCATTGACTTGTGGTTCCCACGCGTCTGTTACCAGCATGATGCGCATGTATAGGCCCTTGTTTTTTCCGTGATGTCCTTACAGTGTGCCGCCACAAAAGGCCAATAAGGCCTGCACCATCTGTACTGGAAAAGAGACCGTCATGCTGACCCAAACAGACATAGAAGCCATGGATGCCACGAAATATGGCGATGAAGTTGCGATGGTGCAGGCGCTGATCGACCAAAGCCCCTTGCGCGGCGCGGTGCGCTCGCAAGCCCTGATGGACGCTCAGGCAATCGTGCGCAAAGCCCGCGAGCGGGCCAAGCCCGTCGGCATGTTGGAAACTTTCTTGGAAGAATTCGGCCTAACCACGCCAGAAGGCCTTGCCCTCATGTGTCTGGCGGAGGCCTTGTTGCGGGTGCCGGATCAGGAAACGGCTGATCGTTTGATTGCGGAGAAAATCACAAGTGGCGATTGGGGCGGGCGGGCTGGCAAATCCGACAGCACCTTGGTCAATGCCTCGGTCTGGGGCCTGATGCTGACCGGTAAAGTCGTCGATGTTGGTGCAGAAGCGCGCAAAGACTTGGGCGCTTTCATGCACCGTCTGACACGCAAAGCCGGCGAGCCAGTTATCCGCGCCGCCGTTGGCCAAGCCATGCGCATCATGGGCGAACAATTTGTGCTGGGCCGCACGATTGAGGCGGCAATCAAGCGCGGCCAAGGCGCGATCCGCAAACAAGCCGCCAGTCACTTCTCCTTCGATATGCTGGGCGAAGGCGCGCGCACCCAGGAAGACGCTGCCCGCTATGCCAAGGCCTATGCCGAAGCCATTGAGGCGGTCGGCAAAACCTCTCACGATCTGGGGCCAGAGAAAGCCTCAGGCATCTCCGTTAAATTGAGTGCACTTTCCCCCCGCTATGACGCCCGCCAGCGCCACCAAGTGCATGAGACGCTCTATCCAGTGGTCCTGAACCTTGCCCTGATCGCCAAGCGCTATGATATCGGCTTCTGCCTCGATGCCGAAGAAGCCGACCGGCTGGTGATTTCGCTCGAAATCCTCAACCGTCTCGCCCATGCGCCAGAGCTGGCTGGCTGGAATGGCCTCGGTCTCGCCGTTCAGGCCTATCAAAAGCGCGCGCCCAAAACGGTGGAGACGGTGATCGCCATTGCCCGCTCGTCCGGGCGGCGGATCATGACGCGTTTGGTCAAGGGTGCCTATTGGGACGCTGAGATCAAGCGGGCGCAAGTGGCAGGTCGCCCAGACTTCCCGGTCTTCACCACCAAGCCTGCGACAGATGTGTCCTACCTCGCCTGCGCTGACCTGATGCTGCGGGCCCCTGATGCCATCTACAGCCAGTTTGCTACCCACAATGCCCATACCTTGGCCGCTATCCGCTGTTTGGCCCAAGCTGCAGGCCAAGAGGCTTATGAGTTTCAGCGCCTGCACGGCATGGGCGAGACGTTATATGCGACAGCACGTGATCTGTTCGGCGACATGAATGTGCGCGTCTATGCCCCGGTCGGTGCCCATGAAGACTTGCTTCCCTATCTCGTCCGCCGTTTGCTCGAAAATGGGGCCAATACCAGCTTCGTGCATGCCTTCTTGGACGAGGATGTGCCGGTCGAGCGCGTCGCCGGTGACCCGTTAACGGCCCTAGAAGCCGGCACTAGACGGCATCTAAAAGTGCCCGCGCCGCCTGCGATTTATGGTGATGCCCGCGCCAACTCCAAAGGCCTCGATTTAACCCTTGGCCCTGATGTCACGGCGCTAGAGCAGGCCATAACAATCCAAGCTCAAAAGAGCGAAGGCCAAGGCCCGGTCGCGATAATCTCGCCGCAAAATCTCGAAATCATTGTGGGTCACATTGAAGAAACAAGCCTTGAAGCGCTCGACGCTGCCTGTGAGAAGGCCCACACAGCCCAACCTGCTTGGGACCGGCTCGGCGGCTACGCCCGCAGCCTGATCCTGTTGCGCGCTGCCGATCTGATGGAGGCCGACCGCGCCCGCTTGATGGCTTTGTGCTCGGCCGAGGCCGGCAAGACCCTGCAGGATTGTATCGATGAAGTCCGCGAGGCCATCGACTTCTTGCGCTATTATGCCGCCCAGGCAGCCCAAGAGTTTCAAACACCGCTTGAATTGCCCAGCCCAGCGGGGGAGACTAATGTGCTGTCCCTTCATGGGCGCGGCGTGTTTGGCTGCATCAGCCCCTGGAACTTCCCGCTGGCGATTTTCATGGGCCAGGTCGCAGCTGCGTTGGCGGCGGGCAATAGCGTCGTCGCCAAGCCCGCTGAACAGACCCCGCTGATTGCCCAAGCCGCGTGCGAGATGCTCTATCAAGCAGGCGTTGCGAAGGATGTGCTGCACCTCGTTTTGGGCGATGGCCGCACAGGTGCACATCTGGTCAGCAACCCAAAGATCGCAGGAATCGCCTTCACCGGTTCGACCAGCGTCGCGCGCCTGATTTCGCGTACTTTGGCGCATAAGGACGGGCCGATTGTGCCGCTGATTGCTGAGACGGGCGGCCTCAACGCCATGTTTGTCGACACCACGGCTTTGAAGGAACAAGTGGTGGATGATGTCATCATCTCGGCTTTTGGCTCTGCGGGTCAGCGTTGTTCGGCCCTGCGCCTGTTGTTCC
>NZ_JBIIYV010000016.1:0-54059 GCF_044346625.1 Aquidulcibacter sp.
AACGTGGAGCGATCCAGTCCAGCCAGGCTGCACGCCCGACGTTCGCTGACGTCATGGTCCCTTATCGCCTGAACCACAGCGCGGCGCTTCACATCGGGCGTTAGTAGTTTTTTGTTGCCATGTCCTTCAGGATCGCAACATCTAACATCGTCTCGGCCAGAAGCCGCTTCAGCCGCGCATTCTCCAACTCGAGCGCTTTGAGCTTCTGCGCGTCCGATACGCTCATCCCGCCGAACTTGGCTTTGTACTTGTAGAAGGTCGCATCTGAGATCCCGTGCTTGCGGCATACCTCCGACGTCGAAATCCCACTCTCGTGCTCCTTGATCATCCCAATGATCTGCTGCTCGGTAAATCTGCTCTTGCGCATCTGTCATCCTCTCGTTCGAGGACTCTACAAATTCTTGGCCGGATTTTAAGGGGCTGGGTCAGTGCAGACATAGCCTAGTTCCAAACACTTTTGAGATCTTGGATGACCTAATTGTAGACATGCCTTTAGGTGGCTCAAGAATTATCTTGGCTCAGAATCTTTCGAATCGAAAGTACCCGTAATGTGTCCTTCCAAACATCTGTGCCCCAATTGTGCCCCAAATTGTAATTATCGGACCTTTCCCTTCCTGTCGGGATTGGTCAATTATATGTATTAATTGAGAGAAATTGGTGGGTGATGCAGGGTTCGAACCTGCGACCCGCTGATTAAGAGTCAGCTGCTCTACCAACTGAGCTAATCACCCGACCGGCTTGTTTATCTGGGCTGGAGCCGCTGGCGTTTGGTTAGCGCGAGCCGCCCCAAGGGGCGCGAGAAACAAGGGAAAGGGCGTATGGCGCAAATGGGCGCAGGGTTCAAGCCCTGCGCCGCTTTTGATTGCAATCGAGGTGCGTTTAGCCGTGCTTTTCCGCGGGTCTACCAGCGCCAAGCCTCAATCCGGCGAGACCCGTGCTGTTCATAGGTGCGCCCGCGCGGATCGGTGCACAGCACATAGCTGACGAGGGCTTTGCGGCCGCGGATCCAGTCATGGCTTTGCTGGCGATAGCAGCGCACGACCGGTGCCCGGTAGCCGTAGCGATCGTCAAAACGGTCGCGGTGGCGATCATGGCGATCGTGACGGTCCCGGCGGTCACGCCAGTCGTCGCGGTCGCGATCCCAGCCCCGGCCTCGGCCATAATCATCGCCGCCGCGTACTTGGAAGGACCAGTTCCAGCCACCCCAGTCTGACCAAGCCGACGGGTGGGCATACCATTGCTTGTCGCGCCGCCAGCCGCGGTGGGGGTGATACTCGTCAAAGCCCCAGCGATTGGCATAAACGGCGGGATTGCCCCAACGGGTGTCCCAGTGTTGCCATTGGCCGTGTGGGCCCCAATAATCGGCACCGCGACGGTCAACATAGACCGGGCCCGACGAGCCAATTTGGACCGAAATGCTTTGCGCCTGTGCGGGGGCTGTGACGGCTAGACCGGCTAACACGAGGGCGCTGGTGAGAAGCAGACGCATTGTGAACTCTCCTTGATTCAGATGTCCCTGAAAGCCACTTTGCCAGCCTCTCCCTGAAACCAGCATGAATAAAGTCTTCAGAAATCGCACACCTGCGTGATCACAGTCTGTAAATGCCGTTTTAACCTTGAATGGCTATAGAGGTCGCATGGATGTTAGCGTACCTCTTCATCAGCAAGGCCCAGCTGTCGATAAAGCCCATTTGGAGCGTATGACCGGCGGCGATCACGAGCTCGCACTCGAAGTGCTGGGCTTGTTTCGCGAGCAGGTTGAACTGTGGAGCAAGCTGTTACAACCCTCTACCGAAACCCAAGATTGGGGAAATGCCGCCCATACCGTCAAAGGCGCGGCGCGTGGGATTGGTGCTTGGCAAATGGGTGAAGTGTGTGGCCAAGCCGAAGAGGCCAGCAAGGCTCGCCCTTTAAGCCGCGACGAAAAGCGGGCCTTCTATGAAGCAATCACCACAGAGATGCAGTCCGTGATCGGCGAGATCGCCGTGATTGAGCATCAATATGCGCTAGCTTCCCTGCGCTAGTTTTGCCTTAGTCTTCGTTTGTCGCCTGTGCTTTGAACGCTAGGGCATCAAAGGACTTGAATTCATAAGCAATGCAACGGTCCATCATGGTGCGCCACACCGGATCTGCAATGGACATGGAAAGGCCGTGTTGCTCGGCGCTGACGGCGACTTTGGCGATCACATCGGCAATGCGCGCTTCGTCGCGCACGAGGCCCCGATGGCCTTTGATACGGGCGGCTGCATCCATAAAGCCTTGGCGTTCTGCGATCAACGCCACCAGAATGCGATCAAGGCGGTCAATCTCATGGCGCACATCGGCCATGGTCTGGCAGGTGGCAGCCGTGTTGCGGCTTTCAAGGTTACGATCAGTCATGGGCGCGCAGATAGACTAGACTGCGTGCCGACGCAAAGCCTCAATCACTAAATCACCCAATCATCGCCAGTTGCCTCTGACTTGATCCAGTCCAAGAAGGATTTGAGGGCAGGGGTCATTGTCCGGCCCTTTGGGCGCACCAGCCAATAGGCAAAGCCGACTTTATCTCCCTCGCCCGAAAAAGGCGCAACCAAACGGCCAGATTGCAGGTCTGCCGCCGCAATGGCGCGTTTGGCTAGGGCAACACCGCGGCCAGAAGCAGCGGCATCAATTACCATCGCGGATTGATTGAAGCGCAGGCCCTGATTGCCATCAGCGCGTTGCACCCCGCGCGCGGTCAGCCACATCGACCAATCGGGGCAGGACGGATCATTATCTGGGCTGACATCGTGCAAAAGCGTATGGCCTGCCAAGTCTTGCGGGGTGTGCAAAGGCTTGGCCCCTTCCAATAAGGCAGGGCTACACACCGGCAGCACTTCTTCGCCCATCAGCATTTCTGATGTCACGCCTTCATAAAAGCCAGGCCCGTAACGTACCGCCAGATCAACATCTGCATAGGCAAAGTCGACCAAATTCATGTCGGCAGCGACCCAGACTTGAACGTCGGGGTTCGCGGCTTGAAACCGATCGATGCGGGGCACGAGCCATTTGGAAGCAAACGACGGGGCAGCAGAGACCGAAACCCGTTCCCGCCGTAAGGGCAGGCGCATTTGGCGCACGGCGTCATCAATCCGCTCAAAAGCTTCCCGTAACAAAGGCATAGAGGCGCGCGCGGAATCGGTAAGCTCTACCGCCCGACCTAAGCGGCGGAACAGCGGCTGGCCGACAAAGTCTTCTAGGATTTTGACTTGTTGGCTGATGGCCCCCGGTGTGACGTCGAGGTCCTCCGCCGCTTTGGTAAAGGACAGCCGCCGCGCGGCGGCTTCAAAGGCGCGAAGCGCGTTCAAGGGAGGATAGGAGGTGCTCATAGAGAAAGTCTAATGACAGAAAGCAGGCAATACAACGATCAGAAAATCTATTTTTACTCGTGAGCGCTGTGGCGCGATGCTAAATGAGGGTCTGCCAAGGGCTCGACACTCTGGCCATAACCTGTTTATGCCAACCACTATGACTGCCTTGATCGAACCTTTCCGCGCTATTTCTATCAGCCGCCTCGCCCATGCCATGAAGGCAAGGGGTGAACAGGTGATCCATATGGAATTTGGGCAACCCTCAACCGGGGCACCTTCTAAAGCAATTGCTGCCGCCCATCAGGTGCTGGACACAGATGGCATGGGCTATTGGGAAAGCAGCCAGCTTAAAGAAGCCTTAGCGGGTCGGTATCAGGACTTATACGGCGTCTCTGTCGACCCAGAGCGGATCGTACTGACCTGTGGCGCCTCGCCGGCGCTGGTGATGGCGTTGAGCTCTGCTTTTGGGCCGGGGGATCAGATCGCCTTTGCCAGCCCCGGTTATGTGGCTTATCGCAATACAGTCAAAGCCCTGCATTTAGAGCCGTTGGAGATTGTGTGTGGTGCGGCAACCCGGTTTCAAATCTCCGCCGCTCAGATTGAAGCCTTAGAGCGCGCACCCAAGGGGCTGATCTTGGCAAGCCCGGCCAATCCCACAGGCACCATTATTCCCGCAGAAGAGCTTAAGGCGATTGCTGACGTGTGCGCCCGGCGAAACATCCGCATCATTTCAGACGAAATCTACCACGGTCTGAGCTATGTTGGTCGAACCCATTCCATGCTGGAATTTGCCCCGAATGCCTTGGTGGTCAATTCTTTCTCAAAATATTTTTCGATGGCGGGTTGGCGTCTTGGCTGGCTGGTGGCTTCTGATGATCTGGTCGATGCCGCTCGTGCGCGTATGGGCAATTTGTTTCTGACAGCCCCGTCACTGGCCCAACATGCAGGCCTTGCGGCCATGGACTGCATCGATGAATTGGAAGCCAATGTCGCGACCTATCGCGCAAACCGCGAGATCGTCTTGCAGGCTTTGCCCGCTATGGGCGTCACCCGGATCGCCCCGCCAGATGGTGCCTTTTACATCTATGCCGATGTCAGCCATCTGACTGACGACAGCATGGCATTTGCGCATCAAATGTTGACAGATACGGGCGTCGCCATCGCGCCGGGTGTCGACTTCGACCCTGTAGCGGGCCATACGCACCTTCGGTTTAGTTTTGCGGTTTCGACGCCGCAAATCGAAGATGCGATGGCGCGCTTAACCCCTTGGTTTAATAATAGAAGCGCTCTTCGCTGATTTTGCCGTTTTCCACGGTGTAGAGGGCAATCTCATCCATCGCGACCCGCTCACCGCTTTCTTTATTGGTGATATCCATAACAAAGCGCACCGCGAACTGATTGCCATTCACATAGGGGCCATGGGTCTCGACACTGTGGACCTCGTGTGCCCCATACCACCACTCACCCTTAGCAATGAGTGCAGGCACGCCTTCAGCTACGCTATTGGGGCCTTCCATATTCTCAATGCTGCGCACGTTCTCAGCCCAATATTTAAGCCCAGCCTCATCCATTTGGCCTGCCTTGCAAAGTGCGGTGAAGGCTTCTGCAACTTCTTGTGTCGTCATGTTACTTACTCCCGATTGCTTACTCACGATTAGAACATAACAAGAACATACTTGTCTGCGTTTGACAAGTGGATGCCGCTGTAGTTTTGGGTTTGCATCATAACTGCAAACACCAACACCTGGGTCCGCCTACCCGCAAAAAGCGCGCCTTTGCGCGGCAGCCACTAGGGCTGTGATGGTCAGGTTTGATAGGACGTTAATGGCCGTGGCGGCTCGATCTGTGATCGGATTGACGGCAAACAAGATCGCAATCCCCTCAATCGGCAGGCCGAGCGCAAGGACGAGAGGGGCAACAGCGATCATACCGCCGCCTGGAATGCCAGGTACGGTTGCATTGAATAAAGCAGCATAGCCAGCCGCGAACGCAATCTCTTTTGGGCCTAAGGGCATGCCAAATAAAAGCGAGAGAAAATAAGTGGAGAACACCCAAGCGTATGCTGTTGATGGTTTAAAGGTTGAAACTGCAAATGGCAGCACAACGCCATAAATGCGCTCAGGCAATCGCCACACATCCCGGGCTGTCTCGATCATGGCGGGTAAGGCTGACAGCGAGGAGCTGGTACCTAAGGCAACTGAAATTGGGTTTGCGATGCCCCTAATTAAGTTGGACAAAGGCAGTCGGCCCCAAATTGCCGTGATAGCGATCAAACCCAGACTGAAGACCATCGCGGCAGTGAGATGCACACCGATAAAATAGCCCAAGGCCGTAAACGCCGCCCCGCCTAGCTTGGTGCCGACAACGAGTGTCAATGCAAAAATCCCAATCGGTGCGACCAGCAAGACGCCCTGAACCAAAACCAGCATCACGGTGCTAATGGTTCGACACATGCTGACAATTTGGCCACGAACGTCGGCAGGAGCAGCCAGACTTGCAAACCCAAAGGCAAGGGCAAATATGATAAGCGACAACATGGTGCCATCGGCTGCCGCTTTGACCGGATTTGTCGGGATCAGATTTTTGAACCATGTGGCGACACTGGCATCGCCGGTGGGGATATCGGTGGGTGAGACAGAGGCACGCAATTTTTCGGTGACAGCTAGATCAAGCGTCAAGCCGGAATAGACCCCGTGTGCGCTCAAGGCTGCAAGACCAGCAAAGCAGGCACTTAACAGGACAAAGCCGATGAGTGTCTGAATGCCAATGGTCCCTGCCGAGCGGCCGCTTTCCGAGCCCGCAATGGCACCGATCAACAGCGGCACGATCAAAGGAATGACCGTCATCCGAATGGCGTTGATCCACATGGTTCCAAGAACATCGAAGAAGTCGATCGTTGGACCTGTCCAAGTGGCAAAGCCCAAACTAGCCAGAAAACCGCCAGTACCAAAGCCGAGGACCAGACTCACGATGCACGCGGTTGGCAGTATGCCTTGTATGCGCGTTGCCAGTTGTGGCGCTTCTGGCGCGTTGAAATGTGTAGCCCCTGCCATAGTGCCAACCCAGAAGTGTGTTTAATTCTGAATTAGACTAATAAGTAATCGCCAAGCCGCCAAGTCTCAGCCGCGAAACATTTTTGATCTACTGTCCGCTAATGGCGTCCGAAATGGCGCTCTTGGCGGCACAAGAAACAAGGCCATTGCGGGTCTTCGGATCCAGAGAGGTCGCTGTTTCTACGGCGGACTGGATTGACCCGTCGATGGAGGTTTTCACAATCGCCGTCACGGCATCAATGTGCTCGGCCTTTAACTTCGCGCCAAGCTCACCTTGCAAGCAACCACAAAAGCTTTCAGACTGCCCCGCCAATTGGCAGACGAGTTTGGTATCGAGTACTTCGCCCACAGCTTTGGCAGCATCTCCAGCGACACTAACAGCGGAGCTTTTGAGCTCCTTCATCGTCTCGGCGGTTTCATTGGGGGCTTGGCCGCACCCACTTAAGGCGAGAGAGGCTGCGAGGAGCATAGAGGCGAAGGCATATTTCATAATCGCGCTTTTGACATGATCCGCCATCACGCGAAACCCACATTGCTGTGACTAAGCCCGTTGCGTTGGCCGAAGCGGCCTGCGCTGACCTACTCAGTCAAGCGCAGGGATTCTTCCAAGGTCTTCGCCAATTGCCGGAAGGCAGCTCGCACCTCATCCGGATTGTCGGCATGGAAGTAGTAACCAGTCGAAGCACAGGCTTGGAGAGCCGGGGTGATCTGATTATAGTATGGCTTCACCCAAAAATCGAAGGCGCCATCGCCATCTAGGCGGACATATTTCAATTGAACCACGCCAACCCGGTAGCCTTTTGCCTTCAGGTCTTGGCAAACGGTGCTGCCAATTGGGCCGGGTGCGATCGCGTTCCAGTCAAACTGCATGCCGTCGGTCACGATAATGACGAACTTTTCGGGCTTGGCTTGAGAGCCATCGCCAGCCCCTGAGGTCAGGGTGTCTCCGCCCGTCTGCATAGCGGGTGTCAAGCGAGACGAACTCCAGCCCGGCTTCAGTTGAAACGTGCCAACGAAGTTACGTGCGGTATCCATGTCCGAAGTGAAAGACAGTTGCCGTTCCCAAGTTGCCGCCATCCGTGCAACGCCATAGCGAGCACGTAGGCCGCGAGGATAGGCGTCGTGCAACTCATCAATCAAGATCTGCACGCTTTCCTTCATGATGTCGTGGCGCAACTTCACGCCGTTTGCGTGGGCGCGCTGCTCTGATGTTGAATAAAGGTGGCTTTCCTTCAAATGTGTCGGGATATGGCAAGCAAAGGCGCAATTCTTGTGATCTGGGTCGTCATTCGACAAAAGGCGTAATTTATCGCGGCCTGCTTCATCGGCGGCGACGCCCATGGAGGCAGAGCCATCAAGCCACAGGTCAACATCGATATAGCGATAATCGGCTTTGCGGGCACGTGCTGTTCCGCTGATTGGCGTGTAAGTGTCGCCGACGAGCCCGGGTGCTACCGATTCCTGTTTGGCTAAGTAAGAGATCAGCGCACTACGCACGCGCCCAGTTTCTGTTGTGACGTTAAAGCTGGTGACTAAGTCACGCTCGCTCGCGCTCAGATTGGCCATGAAGGTTTTTTCGGCCACTTCTGCCATTTTATCGTCAGCAGTCGTTGGCGCAATTGCAGCCAAAGCTGCGGTATCAGCAGCGGCCTGATATTTTGATTTGCCGCTTGAAATCAAAGCCAATTGCATGGAGCCAACGCCCATAATCAAGAGAGCTGCAGCCGATAGCGCGAAGGTGAGTGCAATGGTCCCGCGCTCGCTTTTCAGCCGCGCTGACAGCTTGACCAGTTTTCTCCAATTTCGCTCAAAAGCACGCATAATTTTAACCTGACACGGAAGCACAGGTCCGAGTTATGGGCGCTTTGTTAATTTTTTGTAAGTATAAATATTTAAATATGTATTACTACGATCGCTAAATTTAAATTACCATGAAGTATTATTGTAATCAATATTCTTCATTTTCAAGTTCTAATCTCATGATTTGAGTGCATTTAGGTTTAATTCTGCTAATATTTCAGTGCTTTCGGTTTGAAATGGGGCTTGCTCCAAAGATGGTTAACAAAGCTAAGATGCAACATAATCATAAGCTATTGTTTATATTAACCTTAATTAAAAAAGAACCGCATTAACTGTATTCTGTTTAACCTATTTCAGGTTAGACCTGTGTGAAAGTCCTTCGTTTTCTGAAAGACAGCCCACATGCAGGACTTTCATTCCATAATTCAAAGCCGCCTAGCCTCCCAACCTTGGAAACCAGCCTTGGGTGCAGGCCTTGCCATCGCTTTGCTGGCAAGTTTGAAACAGATCGGCCTATTTCCCTATCTCATTGCGCCATTAGGGGCGTCGGCGACTTTGGTTTGGATGGTTCCCAATAGCCCTCTGGCGCGCGCCCGCGCAGTCATTGGCGGTAGTCTTATCTCTGCCGTGATTGGGTTGGGGGTCTTAACCATGCTTAGCCCGACACCTTGGGCCATTGGCCTTGCGGTCGCGCTAGCGATTTTTGCAATGGTGGTATTTGATATACTCCATGCGCCAGCAGGGGCGATGCCTTTGGTGATTGGGGTCAGCCACCCCGAGCCTTTTCCCTTTTTGGCAACTTTAGCCGCGTCAACTTGTATCTTGGTGGGTCTGGGCCGCTTTTATCTGTGGCTGACAGAACCAAAGTCTGGCTTGAAACGAGACCTTTGAGACCAGCGCGACGGAAAACAAGGTCATCTTCGTTCAAGCAAGTATGACAAAGATGCTTCTCTCACGCCGCTCCACCCTTATAGGCCTATCCGCGTTGGCCGCGGCCCCTGCTTTTGCGCAAACGCGCTTTGAGGCGGCCAAGGCTTATTCGACCGCCCGGCGCGGGATATCGTTCCTTGTGATGCAACGCGGGCAGGTCCTCGTTGAAGATTATCAAGGCTTAGGCCTGCGCTTTAAGGGCTGGGAACTAGCCAGCGGCACCAAGAGCTTTTCCGGTGTCATGGCCGCTGCCTTGGTGCAGGACGGTCTTTTGAAGCTGGATGAATATTGCGCCGACACGCTGCCCGAATTTTTGTCGGATCGCTATCGGTCTGCTATCCGCGTGAACGACTTGCTGCATCTGGTCAGCGGTATTGATGGGAAAGGTGGACGCCGTTTTGGTGATGTTCCAACCTATGCCGAAGCTTTGGCCGCGCCTTCCAATAGTGTGATGGGCAGCCAGTTCTCTTATGGCCCAGTGCCCTTCCAAGTCTTCGGGGAATTGGCCCGCCGTAAACTGGTGGCCGCCAAAACAGGGGATGCAGACCCGCTCGCCTATTTGACCCGACGTCTCTTCACCCCGCTCGGCATCCGGCCCATCCGTTGGCAGCGCGGCAGTGATGGCATGCCGCATTTGCCTTCTGGCGCGGCGATCACCGCCCGTGATTGGGCAAAGTTTGGCCAGTTTGTTTTGGCTGGCGGGGTGCACGAAGGAAAGGCCTTGGTGGATCCGGTAGCCTTGAAGGCAAATTTTGAAGCCAGCAAAGCCAATCCCGGCTATGGTTTGACGTGGTGGATGCCGCGTCCTGGTATGATTGGCCCGGGGCCTAGATCTGGTGTGGCTGGGGAAGCCGTTTCGCTATCAGGGCTCGGCAAGCTATATATGGCAGCGGGCGCTGGCAATCAGCGACTTTATCTGTTGCCCGAACAAGACATGGTTATCGTGCGCCAAGCCGACGGTATTGCCCAGTCCCTGCGCGGTGGCGCTGGCGACTGGTCCGATCAGAAGTTTTTAAGCCTTATACTAGGCGCTTAAGCCTGACCACGCCCACGGGCTTGAACGGCTTCGCGATTGGCTGCGACTTTATCGGGCGTGACTTGGTTGTTGCGCTCAGTCGAGAAGGCCGTTTCATGCTGCAAGCCAGCCCCAAAAGTCATGGCAAAGCCGTCATTGATCAGCTTTTTGTACTCTTGCTGCGCTTGGGCTGGCATGGTGGCCATATCTGCCGCCAGTTTCATCGCAGTCGGCATCAGGTCTTCAGGGCTGACAACTCGATTAACCAGTCCCCAACGTTCAGCCGTTTCTGCATCCAAGAAATTGCCCGTTAAAGATAATTCTTTCGCCCGATAAATGCCGATCAAGCGCGACAATTTTTGCGATAAGCCCCAGCCGGGCATAATGCCGACCCGTCCATGCGTGTCGGCAAAGCGCGCGCCAGTCGACGCAATCAATACATCGCAAGCCAAGGCGACTTCAAAGCCACCTGTAATCGCAACTCCATTGATCGCACCAATAACGGGCTTTGCACTGGTCTCAATCGCGCGAACGGGATTGGCTTCAGGCTTTTCGGCTGTGGCATCGCCCATCGCGAGCGGGTCCGTTGACAATTCTTTCAGATCAAGGCCTGCCGTAAAGGCACGTCCGGCCCCGGTTAAAACAATCACCCGAATGGCCTCGTCCTGATTCAAGTCAGTAATGGCGTCATAAAGCGCCAAACGCATCGCTTTCGACATTGCATTCATGGCCTCGGGCCGGTTCAAGGTCACAATGGCGATGGCGTCTTGACGTTCAACGGTCAGGGTCATGGATTTTCCTTTAGAGCTTAGGCGTATTCGTTCTCGGCTGGCTTTGTTTCAGTCCAGATCAGAAAAGGCAATGGGGTGTGCTTAATTAGGTTGAGTGATGGTGACGATCAGCGGGAAATGATCGGACCCGATATCCGGGCCAACCTCACAGGCCTGCACGTCGAGATCGCGCACCAAAATATGGTCGATTGTCACTCTAAGGCCCGGAATCCTGTCCATAGTGGTCCCGCTCCAGTCAATGGGACGCCAGGTCCCTGGATTAGGGCCACCACACGCAACGCGCTTAAGATTGGCGGTCTGAAGGAGATTGTACAAGGGCAAAGCACTCGGGGTCGTGTTGAAATCGCCCATCACGAGAACCGGGCCGGGCTCTTTGGCCACAGTTTCTGCCAGAATAGCTAGTTCCAGGTTACGTATCCTTAGACCTTCGCCACGGCCGCGTGTTGGATTTTGGAGATGTAAGACGAACAAAGTGAAACCGCCGCAGCGTGCCTTTAGGCCAAAATTACGACCTTGCCACACCGATAGGTCACCGTTGGGCTTCTCCACCCGACAACCCAGAGTCTCAACGCCCCACGTTTCGCTAGACGGAATTGCCGATTCTCGTTGATTAGCAGCCGGGAACAACTCTTGCAAATTGCTGAATTCAGGCACTTCACCCAGTCCGATTGCTTTCGCTTTTTTCACCTCGGGCAACAACGCCAAGCTCTTTAAAGCAGAGCGATTGTCGTGAATATTGGCCCAAGCCATCACGTACTCGCGGGATGGATCGCTCTTTTTCGGGAAGAGTGTGGAGTAATCCGTCGGGACACGCACATTGAAGAAAAGAAGAGCAAGGACCGCTACCCCCTGCAATACAGTCATCACGCGCCACTTTCCGAGCCAGAAAGCACCAAGTCCAACTATTCCAAAGACGATGATCAATCTGTCCCAAGCACCAAAGAGCGCCAAGATCCAGTGAAAGGGTGCCGCCAAGGCTAGCCCGCACAAGCCCAAAGTAGCCAATCCGACAAGCCCGAGGGCTATCCGGATGATCCAGACGAGGATGGTCAAGCGGCCTGCTCTTTCTCAGTATGATCAAGCCAAGTGTCGAGGTCAGCCAAGGCACGAACGGCCAATGCCTTCTTGCGTAAGCGCCCGCGTTCTTTGCCTTTACCGCCTGCATCTTCGCTCAATTCGGGAAACAGACCGAAATTGACATTCATCGGTTGGAAACTGCCCTTGCCCCCATCGACGTGCCCGCCCGTGACATGGTTTAGCAGCGCGCCCAATGCTGTTGTGATAGGGGGAATATTGGGTGTGCCGCCCAAACGCTCAGCCCTCGCGAACCGACCAGCCAGCAGGCCAATCGCTGCACTTTCGACATAGCCCTCGCATCCGGTGATTTGTCCGGCAAAGCGAATATCCTGGCGCGACCTTAATCGTAGACTTGAATCAAGCAATTTTGGCGAATTGAGAAATGTATTGCGATGAATGCCACCCAATCGCGCAAACTGCGCTTGTTCTAGGCCCGGGATCATACGGATGACGTCGGATTGGGCACCATGTTTCAGCTTGGTTTGAAACCCGACCATATTGAACAGGGTGCCCAAGGCATTGTCTTGCCGCAATTGGACGACAGCCCAAGGCCTTTTGCCCGTGCGCGGATCAACGAGGCCAACGGGCTTCATCGGACCGAAACGCAACGTCTCTCGACCGCGCTCTGCCATCACTTCGATCGGCAAGCAGCCTTCGAAATAGGGGGTGTTTTCCCATTCTTTGAAGCTTGTCTTATCACCAGCTAACAAGGCATCAATGAAGGCTTCATATTCTTCTTTGTTCATGGGGCAATTGATGTAATCGGCCCCATCGCCCTCAGGACCTACTTTATCCCACCGGCTTTGGAACCAAGCAGTCTCGAAATTTATGCTCTCGCGGTGGACAATAGGCGCGATGGCATCAAAGAAGGCCAACTCATCTTCGCCCGTCACCGATTGTACGGCTTGAGCCAAAAGGTCGGACGTCAGGGGACCCGTCGCGATGATGGTGCTGTCCCAGGATTCCGGCGGTAGCCCGGTCACCTCTTCGCGTAGGATCGTGATCAAGGGTTCTTGCGATAAGGCTTGGGTCACGGCGGCCGAAAACCCATCGCGATCAACGGCCAAGGCAGAGCCTGCCGGCACTTTGTGGTCGTCGGCACAGGCCATGATGAGCGAGCCTGCCCGTCGCATCTCGGCATGGATCAAGCCAACGGCGTTGAACTCCCAGTCATCGGAGCGAAAGGAATTGGAACAAACCAGCTCTGCCAAGCCATCGGTTTGGTGGGCATCGGTCTTTCGGATCGGGCGCATCTCATGAAGGATGACGGGCACGCCCGCACGGCTGATCTGCCAAGCCGCTTCGCTACCTGCGAGGCCGCCGCCGATGATGTGAATGGGTTTTACCTGAGACATAGGCCTTCAAATAGCGCAGCCATGGCCTTGAGGGGAGGGGGCGGGCTCAGTCGCCACAGCGAGATGCTGCCATTCTTCAAGAAGGGGCAACGGGGATCGACGATCAAGCTTGTTTGATTCCCCCTCTTGCACCCCAACGGGATATAGTCGAATGGGAGGGTGTGCTGGATTGCGCTCCCCACTTGAGGAATTTCGATGACCAAGACTTTTTCCCCTTCCGAAGCGGCCTTTTCTGTTTTTGAATTGATGAAGCGCCAGCCGCAATTTGTGATGCGCTATGCTTTGCTTTCAGCGGCGGTCATGGCGATTTACATGTTTGTCTTGGCGAGCACGGGTGCTGGCGATGCGATTCAGCGTTATGCCGCGCTGGCAGAGATCGAGCAAATGCCGTCTATGGAGCAGGTGCGGGCCATTCTTGGCCCCGCTATGCCCGCGCTCGGTGTTTCGTTTGTGATCAGCGCCATTTTAAGTGCCTTCTTGACTGGGATGGCCTTGCGCAAAACGGTGGATGATCGCGAAGAAGGCTTTTGGGGGCTTCAGGCTGGTCCAACTGAAGCGCGCTATCTGCTTGCAACCATGGCTTTTATCGGAGCCATTTTTGTGGCTACTTTTGCTTTGGGGATTATCGTATCCCTTTTGGTCAGTATCCACAGGGCGCTCGGCAGCCTTGCGATCCTTGCATCGATTGGGGCGATAGCTTGGTTTGGCTTGCGGTTGAGCCAATTTGGCGTGATGGGCATGGTCACGGGAAAATTGGGGCTTAGAGAATCCTATGAACAAACCAATGGTAAATTCTGGCGCTATTTCGGTGCTTATCTGTTGTGGGTAGTCATAACGATCATTTTGGGCACCATCATCCAAGCGCTCGCGACTATGGGGGCGTTGGCCTTGGGAACCAAGATTGGTTCTGGCCTACCTGCAAGCGCTCAGGAATTTGCGACTGCGGGCTGGGCGTTCTACATTCTGTTTTATGGAATGGTATCGGGGGTTCTTAATCTCGGCTTCCTGTGCATAGGTGCTTATGCTTGGCATCAAAGCCAAGGCGCGCTGCCACCGCCTAAATCCGAGCTTTAAAAGCCGGCTGGATCAAAAATCGAAATCAGCCGTCACCGGAACATGGTCTGACGCTCTCTCGCGCGCCCGGGCCATGCGCCAGATCTTGACTTCTTTCAGGTGGTCTGCTGCCTGCGGGCTGATGGCAAAATGATCGATACGTATGCCATGATCTTTGGGCCAAGCCCCTGCCTGATAGTCCCAGAATGTATAGGCATGTTCAGCCCCATTCACCGCCATAAAGGCGTCCGTCAGACCGAGGTTTAAAAGCCGCCGCCAAGCGGCGCGGCTTTCGGGTTGAAATAGAGCATCACCCATCCATGCGGCAGGATCATAACAATCACCTGGCCTTGGGATGATGTTCCAATCACCCGCTAAAACCAAAGGTTCTTCAAGCTGCAATAGACCTGCAACGTGGCTCTGAAGACGGGCCATCCAACGCAGCTTGTAGTCGAATTTCTCGGTGCCCAAGGGATTGCCATTCGGACAGTACAGGTTGGCGACTCGCACCGCGCCGGTCGGCGTTGCGACTTCGACTTCGAGATAGCGGGCTTGTAAATCATCCTCATCGCCCGGCAGTCGGTTAAGAGCCACTTCTGCAGGCAATCGGGTCAAGATCGCGACGCCATTATAGCTTTTTTGGCCTGAAATGAAGCAATTGTAACCTGCATCTTCCAACGCTTCGCGCGGAAACTTCGGCTCTTCACACTTGATTTCCTGAATGCAAACAACGTCAGGAGTGGCCTCGGTCAGCCATTCCAGCAAGTTTGGTAGGCGCGCGTTGACAGAGTTGACATTAAAAGTCGCGATGCGCATTAGTCTGGTCCTAAGTCTCGAAGTCTGCAGTATGATTTACGTGATTTCGACCAGTTTGATAGTCCTGATTAGAGGTTCCTGCATGACACGCTCCAATTCTGCGCTTCGCGCCTCTTCTTATCTGGCTGCTGGCCTGATCGCTATCTTCGGTGGATTGATGTGCGCAGGCGCTGCTTTGGCACAAACGCCAGCGCAGACTGCGCCTTCAGAGGCTTCTCAGCAGTCGAGCACAGCTTCAACCACTGTCGAAGCAACGGAAGCGCAAACGCCCATTGCCAAGCCAAAGCGGCGTGGGGCCCGTATGGTCTGTAAGCAAGAAGCCATTCTTGGCACGCGGCTGAAGTCGCTGCGCACGTGCCGGACGGCAGATGAATGGCGCCGGATTTCGCGTGGTTTCCAAGAGCAAGTGAAAAACACGACGGATAAGGGTGGCGCGATTTTTGCCACCAATTGAGTTTTGGACTTAAAAGCCTTTGAACACGGCAATCTCGTCTAAAGGCGCGCGCTCTGTGTGTAATTGGTTGATCGGCGCGTCCTTGTCTTCATAGCCAAGCGCCAACCCGCAATAGATCACTTCATTGTCAGGCAAGCCAAAATGGGCAGCCAAACTTTGGCGCACCATCCCCCAAGCTTCTTGCATGCAGGTGGCGAGGCCCCGTTCTTCGGCGACTAGGCAGATGGTTTGCATCAACATGCCAACATGGGCCCATTGCCCGTGACCCATCGACCGGTCGATGACAAAGAAAATTGCTACCGGCGCGCCAAAAAACTGATAATTGCGCGACATTTGGCCCAGACGCCCAAGCTTATCCTCGCGCGGGATGCCAAGGATCTGGTACATCTCTTCCCCGACTTTATAGCGTCTCGTGCGATGGGGTTCTTTGACTTCAGCGGGATATATTGGGAATTCGCCCGCTTCGCCACGCGGGTTTTCGTTGAGCGATCTTTGCGCCAAGGCAACAACTGCGTCGCGCTCTTCTCCTGCAATCACGATCATCTTCCAAGGTTGCAGATTGCCGCCAGAAGGTGCCGCGCGTGCA
The DNA here is from genome assembly GCF_044346625.1 of Aquidulcibacter sp. GTDB lineage: Bacteria > Pseudomonadota > Alphaproteobacteria > Caulobacterales > Aquidulcibacteraceae > Aquidulcibacter. The sequence continues at coordinate 16,260 of NZ_JBIIYV010000016.1, forward strand.
ATATCCAATAGGGCGCGAACCTCGGCTAAGGGAACGGGGTCAGGCTTAAAGGCGCGCACAGATTTGCGTTGCTTAACAGCGGTTTCGACATTCATGGCTTTTTCCCTGAGCTGGTAATTTTTTCTGACACTAAGGCCAAACATCGGGCGAGGGCAAGCCGCAGTTAGTCTGTTTCCTTAAACAGAAAAACTAACGCCACAGCCACAAGATGATTTTGCATTCGGATTGCGGATCTTGAAGGAGGATCCAATCAAATCATCAACCCAGTCAATTTCTGCCCCTTCTAAAAAGGGCAGGGAGACTTGGTCGACCGCTACTTTCGCAGAACCTTTTTCGATGATGACATCATCTTCGCCTGCGCGTTCAGAAAAACCAAACTCATACTGAAAGCCAGAGCAACCGCCACCATTGACCGCCACCCGAAACAAAGCCGCCCCTGGTTCGGTGGCAATAAGGTGTCCAATTTTCGCCGCTGCGGCATCTGAAACAGAAAACCCTGACTGCATGAGCGTAAGCCTATCTTTGTTAAAAGGCGCAAAAAGGCAGCTTGAACACCAAGCTGTTTTCTTTTCCGTCAACTTTGTCCCTATATGGGGGAGAAACTTGTTTTAAGGAAGACCCTGATGCCTGTTCTATCTCGTCTGGCACCATTTGCCGCTGATCCTGCCCAAAGTCGTGGTAGACGTTGGCCAGAAGCAGAAAGTCAGACGCGCTCGGCCTTCGAACGCGACCGTGACCGGATCATTCATTCAACCGCCTTCCGTCGCCTGAAAGGCAAGACACAAGTGTTTGTTGCCCATGAAGGTGATCACTTCCGCACCCGCCTTACGCATTCTTTGGAAGTCGCCCAGATCGCGCGCTCTGTCTCGCGCAGGCTTGGCTTAAACGAGGATTTGGCAGAGGCCTGCGCTTTGGCCCATGATTTAGGTCATCCGCCGTTTGGTCACACAGGCGAGCACGCGCTGGATGATTGCATGAAGCCTTGGGGCGGATTTGATCATAATGCTCAGACATTGCGCGCACTGACCCGGCTTGAGAGACGCTATCCAAATTTTGACGGTCTAAACCTGACATGGGAGACCTTGGAAGGAACCGTGAAGCACAATGGGCCGATGTTGGCGAATGGGGCAGCGCTCGAAATTCTGGCTCCGGTTTGGCAGGACCTGAATGCCGAGTTCGACATGGGGCTAACAACATTTGCTTCCGCAGAGGCCCAGGTAGCGGCCGTCGCCGACGACATTGCCTATAACAATCACGATATAGATGATGCTCTCACCGGTGGGATTTTTAGCGATGTGGAATTGTGTGACAGCGTGCCTTTGGTCCGCGAAGTCTATGATGCTGCTGCCAAAGATTATCCCAATCTTGATCTGGGCCGGATGCGCGGGGAAGTCATTCGACGTTTAATCGGCATCTGGGTGAATGATCTTGTCGTCGAGAGCCAGCGGCGTATTGCGCTTTATCAGCCACAATCGGTGGATGAAGTGCGTGCTTTACCGCAAGCCTTGGTCGGGTTCTCCGACGAGATGATCGCAAAAGCAGCGACCTTGCGCGAATTTCTCTACGCAAAAATGTATCGGCATTGGCGAATGAATCGCTCGCGCAGCCAAGCGCGGCGAATCGTTCGCGAATTATTCGACGTTTTTCTGGCCGAACCTGATACTTTGCCGCCGGTTTGGTTGCATCTCCACAGCAAAGATTCCACGAAGGCAGCACGGCTTGTATGTGACTATATCGCTGGAATGACTGATGATTTTGCGATTGATGAACATCGCAGACTCTTCAATCTCGATCGCACCTTGTAACAAGGGGCTGGCGCCGACCTAATTGAGAGTTACAAGAAACTTTCTTTTAAGTCTGGAGTAGATTCGCATGGCCAACCGGGATCGTGATTCCTTTGACGATTACGACACTGATGATCAAGACGATGGGTTCTTGACCTTTGACGCGCGCGAAGAAGAAGAAGATCGTAGTCGCGGCCCACTGATCATTATTGGCATTGTTGCCGTGCTCGCTTTGATTGGAGTCGTGTTCTGGCAGGTCTATTCTTCAAGCCGCGAACCTGGCGATACGCCACAAGTCGTGGAGAATAATGGATCGTTCAAAGCTCCTGGCGACCCGGCGGCGACGGCTCCCGTCGTTGGCTCTGATCTTGATAAGGGGGTGTTTGATGCCGCCAGCGGTGCTTCAGCACCTGCGCTGGAAGTTCAGCCTGCGAATCCCGCAGAAGCGCCGATGTTAACGGATGGCAGCGCTGCCCCGGCAGCTGTTGCGCCGGTTCCCGCTCCTGCGCCTGCTACAAAGCCACCGCCACGGGAAGTGGCAGCGGCGACGCCGACCAAGCCTGCCGCGACGACCGCAGCTGTGAAGCCTGCAGCACCCGCGCCAGCTCCTAAGCCAGTTCCGGTTGTCACCAAAGTTGTGACCCCAGTCTCAACGCCAGCCAAAGCGCCAACGCCTGCGGTACCAAAAGCAGTGCCCGTGCCAGCGACCGCTTCTGCGTCGGCTTTCGCCGCGCAATTGGGGTCGTTTAAGGATAAAGCCTCTGCTGACACGGCTTTGGCACGCTTCCGGGCCTCTGGCTTATCGGGGCCTGTGTCGATCGTTGCTGCCGACCTAGGCGCTAAAGGTACATGGTATCGGATCCGCGCGACGGGCTTTGAAAGCCGGTCGGAAGTGGATGTGTTTTGTGGCAAGGCCCGCAGCGCGGGTGCACAGTGCATTCCAGCTTCCCGCTAGGGTGAGGATCGGGCGACCCTAGCATGCCTGTCGCCTGTATCATCGACGTAGCAGGGCCGGTGTTGACCGTGCAAGAACGACGTTTGTTCGCGGCGCGCGATCCTTGGGCTTTTATCCTTTTTGGTCGGTCCTGTGAGACTCCAGCCCAGCTTCGCGCCTTGTGCGAGGACCTGCGCGACAGCGTTGGGCGGGCATGTTTGATCTTTATCGATCAAGAAGGTGGGCGAGTTCAGCGTTTGGGTCCACCCGTCTGGCCGCGCCTACCCGCCTTGTCCTATTATGGCAGGCTTTGGCAAGATAATCCTGCTCACGCCTTGGAAGCCTGCAACTTGCACCACCAGATTATCGGGCGCATGCTTTCCGAGGTTGGGATAAATGCCAATTGCGCACCTTGCTTGGACTTGCGGCTGGAAGGGGCGAGCCGTGCGATTGGCGACCGCGCCTTGTCTGCGGATCCCGCTTGCGTTGCAGATTTAGGACAGGCCGGCCTTGCTGGGCTAAAAGTCGCCGGTGTGGTTGGCGTGTTAAAGCATCTACCCGGCCAAGGCCGCGCTGCGCTCGACAGCCATGAAGCTTTGCCGCGGATCGCAGCTTCGAAAGAGGTTTTGGAGCAAGATTTACTGCCGTTCCGCGCAAACCAGTCCGCGCCCATGGGGATGATTGGTCATGTTGTGTATGAAGCCATCGATCCCGTCGCCCCAGCCAGTCAATCTGCCCCCTTGGTTCAAACTTGGATTCGTGAGGCCATGGGATTTGATGGGCTTTTGATGACGGATGATTTGACCATGAAGGCCCTCGATCAACCCGATGCAGTCAAAACTGCGCGCGTGTTTGACGCCGGCATTGATATCGCGATGCGCTGTCATGGCACATTGGAAGAGCGTGACGCCTTTCTGCAACTGTGTCCTCAACTGGCGGGCGCAAGTTTAGCACGGGCTCAGCGCGCCGAAAGCTATGCCCGGGTACCCGATGTCGCCATGGACTCTGGCCAATTGTGGGCAAGATTCACTGAATTGACCGGCTGGGAGAAAGCGATGACCCTATCGATTTCTCCCGATCCGACCCGAAAGGCATGGGCCTAATATGGCAAGCGACGATGTCCTCGAAGCCGCCCTGCGCGGCGTGGGCGAAAGCGATGTCGCCTTCAGTGTCGATCTTGATGGCTATGAAGGCCCGCTGCACGTCTTGTTGCGCTTGGCCCGCGACCAAAAAGTCGATTTACGGCGGCTATCTATCCTAAAGCTGGCGGAACAATATCTAGAATTTGTCACTGCGGCCCGCTCCGCCCGGATAGATCTGGCGGCCGACTATTTGGTCATGGCCTCTTGGCTGGCCTATTTGAAGTCTCGTCTTTTACTACCACGCAAGGAAAGGCCTGCTGGCGAAGAGCCGGTTGAAGACATCGCCGCGCATCTGGCTTGGCGGCTTGCACGCCTGGATGCCATGCGTGCTTCTGCCGAGGCGCTCTACCAGCGTCCTCAGCAAGACTTGGACTTCTATACCCGGGGCGCGCCGGAAGAGACCGCTGTCACCGAAATCCCCTTGTGGGAGGCGACTATCCTCGATCTCTTGCGCGCTTATGCCGATCAGCGTGTGCGCGGCGTTGAGCCAAAACATGAAGTCAAAGCTTGGCCGGTTTACTCCCTCGATGATGCGCGAAAACGGCTTGAGCGTCTAATGCCGCGCGCAAAGGACTGGCAGGCGTTGGGGGAATTTGCCCCGCCTGTGACGACGTTCACGAAAGAACCCCCTAGCGCAGCGTCTCGCTATGCCAGCCTCTTGGCAGCCAGCCTTGAACTTGCCAAACAGGGCAAGCTCGTCGTGCGGCAATTGGAACATTATGCGCCCCTTTATGTGAAGGCCGGGCCGGAGACTTTGGTGTGACGCAATCGGAAGACGACAGCACCGACGACCGCACCTCGCCGGAGGCGATTGTCGCTGCCGTGCGCAGTCTGGCGCGCGCCAAGCCAGAGCTCGATTTGGTGGATCGTGCAGACCTTTCTGTTGATCCTGCGCCTGATGTCGACCGCATGGTTGAAGCACTCCTATTTGCGAGCGCTGAGCCTGTGCGCGCTACGGCCATCGCTGCGCGTTTGCCCGAAGGGGCTGATGTGGGCGGCGCACTCGCGCGCTTGAAACGGCGTTATGTTGGTCGTGGCGTCGTTCTTGCTGAAGTAGCGGGCGGTTGGCGGTTTCAGACCGCACCCGATCTGGCCTTTCTGATGGAAGAAAGGCGCGAAGAGCCGCGCAAACTGTCCAAAGCGGCTCTCGAAACCTTGGCCATCATCGCCTACCACCAGCCTTGCACCCGCTCTGACATTGAAGAAGTGCGCGGTGTTGGCGTCGGGCGGGGCACATTGGACTTGCTGATGGAGATCGGTTGGGTAAGGGCAGGGGCGCGGCGACAGTCGCCCGGCAAGCCCTTGACCTATCGCACCACGCGGGAATTTCTCGCTCATTTCAATCTAGCAAGTCTCGAAGACCTACCGGGCAAGGCGGATTTGCAAGCGCAAGGACTGCTTGATGCGCGCTTGCCACCTGATTTTGAGGTTCCTCGCCCCATTTCTGCCCAAGATGGCGACGATGGTAATGCTTATGAAGCACTGGACGGTGATGACATTGCCTTCACACAGGATTTCTTTGAACCTTAGATCAAAACGCGCTTTAATTCTGGAACGACGCGCAACTCTGAACCAACCGGTTCAAAACGGGCTTTGATAGGCGTCTGGTAATCCTTTCCTGCTATCACGTTTGCCTGAGAGCTTGCAGCAAGTGACTGGCAAGCGGGGCCTTGGTAGATTATGTGCATTTGAGCAGCCTTGTGGTCAGGGCCGATCAGCGAAACGGAGAATAACATGGGCGGTATGAGTCTGATGCACTGGTTGGTCGTTGCAGCCGTGGCATTGCTGGTGTTTGGTGGACGCGGTAAGCTGTCTTCCATCATGAAAGACGCTGCAGAAGGCATCAAAGGCTTCCGTAAGGGCTTGGCCGATGAACCCACCGCTGCGGCTTCTGAGGCTGCCAAGGTCAATGATGGCAACACAATTGACGTGAGCCCTTCGGCTAAGTCTAAGACCGAAGCGTAATTCGGTCTTTGACCTCTAAAAGTTTGAGGTCAGGAGTCCTCACGCATGTTTGATTCCATCGGTGGTCAAGAGCTGGTCATCATCGGCATCATCGCCTTGATTGTGGTGGGGCCGAAAGAGTTGCCGCTTTTGATGCGCAAAGCGGGGCAGTGGACGTCACGGCTGCGCGGCATGGCGGCAGATTTCCGGGCCAATTTTGACGAAATGGCCCGGCAAGCGGAATTAGATGAGTTGCGTAAAGAAGTCGAAGCGCTGCGTAACAATAACCCGCTACAAGACATCAAGGATGAGCTGACCAAGCCGTTTGAAACCGGGATCGACCCCTACGCCCCTGTCACACCCTACGGATCTGACCACCATCATCAGGTGACCGACCAAGCGCCTGTGATGGAAGCGTTACCTACGCCAGTCGAAGCCAAGCCGAAGCGCGCGCGTAAGCCCAAGGTCGAGGCAGATATCGCCCCCGATGTGGTGGCTGACTCAGAAGTTGCGGCTAAGCCTAAGCGGGCCCGCGCCCCTCGCGCCTCAAAAGCACCTGGAACCGAAGTGGCGTGACCGACCTTATCCCGCACCAAAACCCAGTTGATCCGCCGTTGACGCCCGATGAGGAAGCGATTGAGGCGACCCGCGCGCCCTTGATGGAGCATCTGGTCGAATTGCGCGACCGTTTGCTGTGGAGCATTGGCTCAATCGCCATCGGCTTCTTCATTTGCTTTGCGATTTGGCATCTGCTGCTCGCTTGGTTGCTCTTGCCCTATGAGAATGCCGTCATCGCGGTGAAAGGAGCCGCGGCGCTTAAGTCCGGCATGGGTCTTATCTATACTGCCCCGCTGGAAGCCTTTATCACCCAAATCAAAGTTGCCATGTTTGGTGGGATTTGTCTCTCCTTTCCGATGATTTCTTTCCAGCTCTATCGATTTGTTGCGCCGGGCCTTTATAGCCATGAGAAGCGCGCATTTACGCCGTTTTTGATTATGGCACCTGTGCTGTTCACCTTGGGCGCCGCCATGGCTTATTTCGTCGTGATGCCCATGGTGATGCAATTCTCGCTGCGCCAAGAGCTCGCACCAGCAACCGGCGGGGTCGGCGTGGTTTATCAGGGCAAGATTTCTGAATATGTTGGCATGATCACTACTTTGATCCTTGGTTTCGGCGCATGCTTTCAACTGCCAGTCGTGCAATTGCTGCTGGGCAGGGCAGGAATTGTGGATGGGAAGACGTGGCTTGAAAATGGGCGCTATGCCATTTTCGGGATCTTCGTCGTCGCCGCCATTGTTACACCACCGGATGTGATCAGCCAGTTTTCTTTGGCCATCCCTTTGATCATCCTGTATTATATGGGCGCATTTCTGGTGAAATTGGGCGATCCCAAGGATGCGACACCAAGTTAAAATTTAGCGCTTTCGCCGCGTCACACCGCGCGGCGGACCTCCGGTCTTGCGAACAGGCGTTGTGCCCCGCATAGGGCCACGCATCGCGCGACGTGCGGGGACAGGACCAACTTTCGGCTGGCTTACAATTTCAAACAAAAGCCCGCCAGAGACAGGTGTCGCTTCCAACAGCCGCACGCGCACCTTAGCGCCCAATTCCCAGCGGTCGCCGGTTTCTGCGCCGATAAGCGCATGTCCAGCCTCATCATGATGGAAGTACTCGCTGCCTAACCGCATGACAGGCACCAGCCCATCGCCGCCGGTCTCTTCAAGGCGGACAAAGACACCAAATCGGTTGACGCTGGTGATGCGGGCCTCAAATGTGGCACCAACCCGTTCAGACAAGAAGGCGGCAACATAGCGGTCTGTGGCTTCGCGTTCCGCCGCCATGCCGCGCCGTTCCGTCGCAGTGATGGCTTCTGCGACTTTTTTGAGCTGCTCGGCGCTTGTCTTTTTCAAACCATCTTCGCCAAAGCCTAAGGAACTGATCAGCGCACGATGGACGATCAAGTCTGAATAACGACGAATGGGCGAGGTGAAGTGCGCATATCTGCGCAAGTTGAGGCCAAAGTGGCCCAGATTATCGGTATCGTAAATCGCTTGAGCCTGCGTTCGCAGCACAATCTCATTGATCATTTCGGCATGCTCAGTCGGTGCAGCTAATCCCAGCACCCGATTAAAGCGGGCAGGGCTGGGCGGTTGGCCCTTGGCCCATTTCATATTCACCGTTGCTAGAAAATCGCCCAAGGCAGCGAGCTTGGTTTCACTCGGCTGATCATGGACGCGGTAGATTAAGGGCGAACGATTGTCCTCCAATGTCTCTGCGGCACAGACATTGGAAAGGATCATCATCTCTTCGATCAGGCGGTGGGCATCAAAGCGCTCGCGCAAACCAATCGACAGAACTTTGCCTTCGGGCGACAAGATGATTTTACGCTCGGGACTATTGATCTCCAACGGCTCACGCTGATCTCGCGCCTTTTCCAGTGCGCGATAGGCTGCCCACAGGGGTTGCAGCACTGTGTCGAGCAAGGGGGCGGTCATCGCATCTGGCATACCATCAATGGCCATTTGCGCTTGGGTATAGGTGAGGCTCGCAGCACTCTTCATCAAGCCACGCAAGAACCGATGACTTTGCTTTTGGCCGCCAGCATCAATCTTGATCTCCAGCGCCAGACAGGGCCGCTCGACCCCGTCCATCAGCGAGCATAAGTCAGCCGACAAACGCTCTGGCAACATCGGCACAACCCGGTCTGGGAAGTATACCGAATTGCCGCGCATCAGCGCGCCTTCATCAAGGGCAGAGCCTGGCGTGACGTAATGCGCGACGTCGGCAATGGCGACCAAAATCTTGTGGCCACCGCCCGGCAAGGCTTCGGCATAGACCGCGTCATCATGGTCACGCGCATCATCTGGGTCGATGGTGACTAAGGGGATGTGACGGAGATCTTCGCGGGCACCCAAGGGCGCTGGGCCAGCGCTGGCTGCTTCCTCTTCCTCTTCTGAGGTAAAGCCCATCGGAATAGCGTGCGCTGCAATCGCCAGAATAGAGGCCGCTTTTGGATTCTCGTTATTGCCGAAAATCTCAATAATTTCAGCTTTTTTCGGGCCATAGCCGCGATGGGGTAATAAGCGCGCCGCAACCAAGTCGCCATTGCGCGCGCTCTTGGCATGCTCTGGCAAGATCATCAATTCCTGGCGTTGCTTCTTATCGGCAGGTACCAGTCTGCCACCCCCAGAGCCTGCTTGGCCAGGGCGCACAACTGCCGCCATAAAGACCCCAAACACACGTTCAATGACCCGACCGAGCCGCTTGATGATTTGAACCTCATACTTTCCCTCATGGGTCAAGCGTGTCTTACCAATAAAACGATCCCCAACGCCGGGGGGCGGACCTACTTGGCGCACTGGCGACCGCGTGCTCGCGAGGCGCACCAGCGGGCCATAAAGCTCATCCTCTCGGCCAAGTGCGCGGGCCATCAAATCGCCTTGGCTGTCGATCTCAATCAATTGGAACATGCCACCTTCAGGGGGCACGGTACGACTGGCAACTTCTTTACGACCGGTTTTGGCAATCGCGCCTTCATCGGCGAGTTCACGCAGGATCGCCTTTAGCGCACGACGCTCATCACCTTTGATGCCGAAGGCGATAGCGATTTCACGCGGACCAATTGCGGTCTTGGCTTCGTTCAGAAAGGCCAGCAAGGTGGCTTTGTCTGGCACACCCAACGCCGGGCGCGTCACTGTCTTTTTCGGCGGTTTGCCTTTTTGGCCGTTGCCACGACCCTTCGTCTTCATGCACTTGCCGCCTTCTTAGCCGCTGGCTTTTTAGCGGGGCCCTTTTTCTTGGCAGCGGGTTTTTTGGCCGTGGCGGCTTTCTTTGTGGCCGGTTTAGCCGTTGCAGACTTCGCAGGACCGGTCTTTTTGGCGGGCTTCTTCTTGCCAACCCCGACCAGGGCGACCCGGGCTTCGATCAAGGCAACAGCAACTTCACGCGTAATTGAGGCAGGGTCTTGGCCCTTAGGCAGGGTCGCATTGGTGGTGCCATCTGTCACATAGGGGCCATAGCGACCCGCCATCACTTTAATCACTGGCCCGCCATCTGCAGGGGCGGCAAATTCTTGCAAAGCCGCAGCAGCTGTGCGCTGGGGCCGTCCACCCCCTGCAAGCTTTTCCGCCAAGACAGTGACGGCGCGGTTTAGGCCAATCTCAAACACATCTTCGATGGTCCCAACATTCGCATAGGTCTTGCCATGCTGCACATAAGGGCCAAAGCGGCCGAGATTAGCGACAATTGGTTCGCCATCTTCTGGGTGGGTGCCGACGGTGCGCGGCAAGGAAAGCAAGCGCAGGGCCCGCTCCAGCTCAAGCTCAGCCGCTGACCAACCCTTGGGCAAAGAGGAGCGCTTGGGCTTTTCGCCCGCGCCCAACTGAACATAGGGGCCAAAGCGGCCGGCCTTAAGCCAGACATCGAGACCTGTTTCAGGGTCGGACCCCAAATTGCGGTCGCCACCAGCTTCTGGCGAATCCCCAGTAGGTGCGGTCAATTGGCGGGTATAGCGGCATTCAGGATAGTTTGAGCAGCCGATGAAAGCTCCAAACTTACTGGTCTTGAGCGACACCCGACCATCCGCGCAGGATGGGCAGGCGCGAGGGTCAGAGCCGTCGCCCTTATCTGGGAAAATATGGGGGCCAAGTGAGTCATTGATGGCATCGAGCACTTGGGAAGTCCGCAAGTCGCCGGTGTCCGCAATCGCTTTGGAAAAATCCTCCCAGAATTCGCGCAGCAAGATGCGCCAACCCAGGTCGCCCGAGGAGACTAGATCTAGGCGCTGCTCCAAGTCTGCAGTAAAGTCATATTCGACATATTTGGCGAAGAAATTTTCCAAGAATGCCGTGACCAGACGGCCCTTGTCGTCCGGAATGAAGCGGTTCTTGTCCATGTGCACATATTCGCGGTCGCGTAGCACAGTCAGGACCGATGCATAGGTCGATGGGCGGCCAATACCCAACTCTTCCATCTTCTTGACCAAGGTCGCTTCAGAATAGCGCGGTGGCGGTTCTGTGAAATGTTGGGTCGCGGCGATGTCGGTGGCCGCCACGATGTCGCCTGCCTTTAAATTGGGTAGACGGCGGCTATCTTCATCTTCCTCATCATCGCGGCCTTCTTGATAGAGTGCGAAGAAGCCATCGAACAGAACGACTTGGCCGGTCGCCCGCAAGCCGGCGCGGCCATTGGCATCAACCAAATCAATTGTCGTGCGCTCCACAATCGCTTGTTCCATTTGGCTGGCGATGGCGCGCTTCCAGATCAGATCATAGAGCTTTGCCATATCGGCTTCGAGCCGCATTTTTGACGGATGGCGGTTAGGGTCCGTTGGTCGAATTGCTTCATGCGCTTCTTGAGCATTCTTGGCTTTCGAACTGTAATAACGAGGTTTTTCGGGAACATACTCGCTGCCAAATCGGTCGCCAATCACAGCACGACACTGCATGATCGCAGCTTGATCCATCGCGACGCCATCGGTTCGCATATAGGTGATCAGGCCGACGGTTTCGCCGCCAATATCGACCCCTTCGTAAAGTCTTTGTGCCACCTGCATCGTCCGCTGCGCGTTAAAACCCAACTTGCGGCTGGCTTCTTGTTGCAAGGTCGAGGTGGTGAAGGGGGGGGCGGGCGAGCGTTTCAGTGGCTTGGCTTCCAGGCTGGCCACCGTATAGCTGCCTGCCATGACGGCTGCCTTTGCCGCTTCAGCCGAAGGGGCGTCTGGCAGATCAAACTTATCGAGCTTCTTCCCGTCTAGGCTGACGAGGCGCGCCTCAAAAGCGGCCCCAATTTGGGCTTTAGTTTGAGCGGACACGGTCCAATACTCGCGCGCCCGAAAGCGCTCAATCTCCATTTCGCGCTCAACAACAAGGCGCAGCGCCACAGACTGAACCCGCCCAGCAGAGCGTGATCCCGGCAACTTCCGCCACAGGACTGGCGAGAGATTAAAGCCTACCAGATAGTCTAGCGCGCGGCGCGCCAAATAGGCGTCCACCAATTCCTGATCAATCTGGCGCGGATTGGCCATTGCGGCCAACACCGAATCCTTGGTGATCGCATTGAAGGTCACCCGAGAAACCGCTTTGTCTTTTAGAACTTTTCGCGATTTCAGCGCTTCGAGCAAATGCCAAGAAATTGCTTCACCCTCGCGATCAGGGTCGGTGGCAAGGATTAAACTGTCAGCATTCTTGACCCGTTCAGCAATGTCGCGAATGCGGGCCGCGCCTTTACTGTCGGCTTCCCAGACCATGGCGAAATCATCATCGGGGCGGACGGAGCCATCTTTGGAGGGGAGATCGCGCACATGACCAAAGCTGGCGACCACATCATAATTGGCCCCCAAATACTTATTGATGGTTTTTGCCTTAGCGGGTGATTCAACGACAACAAGATGCATATTTGACTTATCAGACTAAGAAAGGGCCTCTGCAAATGCAGAACCTCACGGGCGGAGGTGTGTTCGCAACGGGGCTAATGTCAATGGCTTTCCGCAAAACTAAGTGTAATGCATCTTGACGTGTGACCCTTGCGTGATGCAACTAAAAATATATTCATGCAACGAAGGCTATTATAGAGTGAGCCATACCCGTCGCATCAACGCCAGTCACGCCCGAAATTTCCGCTGATTGCCCGGAGGTGGCTGATTTCATCCGCAATCTCGTCCTCGAACTGGAACAATTGAGCGAGGATCACGACTTGGAATGGAGTAGAGGTTTGCTTACGGGCGGCAGCGTCCGAGGCGCGTCGCGCGAAAGAGCGTGCCCGATCGGTCAAACCGGGCCTGAAACCAGGCCGCCGGGCTGGATGATTGCCCGCCCGCCGAGTTCAAGTTCAGCGACGACTGCTGCCAACGTGCGCCATGGCAGGCCAGAATCGGTCGACAGATCAGCCAGACTAACCGGCACCGGCGACAAAAGTGCTGCCACGCGCTCGATTTCATTCTGTGTGAGGGTTACGCCTTGCTCAGCATGACTGTAGCCAATGGGCTTGTTCACTTTTAGGCCTGTCGCACCCTGCAAACAGGCCGTAACGTCTTGCACACTGGGAACCAGATGCGCGCCATCCTTGATCAGGCTGTTTGGTCCTGCCGCGCGGAGATCGAGGAGAGACCCCGGCACCGCCATGACATCGCGGCCCTGTTCCGCTGCTAAACGGGCGGTGATCAAGGACCCGGAGCGCGCTTCGGCTTCCATCATCACAATACCTTGCCTCAGGCCTAAAATAATCCGGTTGCGCCTTGGAAAGTCACGCGCATGAACCGCCGCATAAAGCGGACTCTCAAGGACCATGAGCCCGCGCTCAGCAATCTCGTGATTGAGGCTTTGATGTTCGGGGGGATAAATATGGTCAAGGCCACCAGCCAAAACCGCTATCGTGCCTGTTGTTAGGCTTGCGCTATTAGCGGCACCGTCAATCCCGCGCGCTAAACCTGCGACGACGACATAACCGGCTTGCCCTAACCCTGTGACAAACTCGCGCGCAAGCGTTTAGCCCGCAGCGGAGGCGTTTCGGGCGCCAACAATTCCAACCATCGGCTTTTGTAATAAGCCAGCCTGTCCGCACACACGCATGATCGGCGGCGGAGGGGTAAGAGTTGCGAGGCCGATGGGGAAGTTAGCCTCACAGGCGGCAAGGATCTGACCGCCCATTGCCTGAGTGGCGGCGATCTCGTCTTCAGCTTGATCGGCAGAGATCATGTGGATCGGCCTACCGCGCGCCTGCTTGATCAAGACTGGTAGGGCTGACAATACGGCGCTGACTTGACCACAACGTCAGAGGAGGCCGAAAAAACTAACCGGGCCTATTCCCTCACTGCGCGCTAATCTTACCCAATCCCGTCTTTCTTTATCGCTCAGCACATGCTGGGTTTGCATCACTATTTTTTGCCAATTTTGGGCTCTTCACCTTTGATCAGGCGGGCGAGATTGTCGCGGTGCCGGATCCAAACCAACACAGACATGAAAAGCGTTGCCCCAACCCCAATAGGGCTGGCATGAAATGCCACTGCAATGAGTGGCGCGGCAGCAGACGCTACCAGCGCACCTAATGACGAATAACGAAACACATAAGCTGTAGCCAACCACAGGGCTGCAGCCAAAGTACCCACTGGCCAAAGGCCAATCAACAAGGTGCCAAAGAAGGTCGCAACCCCTTTGCCACCATTAAACTTCAACCAAACCGGAAAACAATGTCCTAAAAGGGCTGCGGCCCCAGCGACATAACCGGCATCTTGAGACAAAAACTCACGCGCAAGCACCAATGCGAGGGCGGCCTTAGCTGCATCAAGGAACAAAGTCGCCAGCGCCACGTCTTTTCGACCGGTCCGCAACACATTGGTCGCGCCAATATTACCAGATCCCACTTGGCGAATATCGCCAAGGCCCGCCAATCGGGTCAACAGCAGACCAAACGGTATGGAGCCCAATAGATAGCCACCTACTATCGCAATCAGATAATCCATGGACCCCCCGAGACGTGTTGAACCTGTGTGTGCTTAGTCAAGGGCACTAAAGACCTTTTTGCCGCCCACCCAAGTTGTCAGGACTTTACCCTGCAATGTCCGACCATCATAGGGGGAATTGCGCGATTTCGAGATCATGCGGCCGGCATCAAAGCGGATTGGGAAACCCAAATCCACCAAGATCAGATCCGCAGGGGCACCTTCAGCAATCCGGCCCTGCGGCAGGCCGAGGATTTGCGCTGGGGCTAAAGTCATGGCCCGGACTAAGTCCAACAACTCAATCAAGCCCTCATGATAGAGGATGAGCGCGGCTGGCAGCAGCGTTTCAAGCGCACTTGCCCCGAAGGCTGCTTCGTCAAACGGCAGACGTTTTTCTTCGGCGGGGCGTGGATCATGGCCCGAGACAATGACGTCCACAACGCCGGACTTGACGCCATCGATCAGCGCGAGGCGGTCTTGCTCGCTGCGCAGAGGCGGCGAGAGCTTGGCAAAGGTGCGATAATCGCCCAGATCATTTTCGTTTAAGGTCAGATGATGCACGCTGACCGAGGCGGTGACATCCAAGCCTTGCGCCTTAGCCGCAGCGATGCGGGGCAAGGTTGCCTCTGACGAGATCATGTCGAGCAAGAGTTTTGCCCCCGTCAATTCCGCCAATTGAATGTCGCGATTGGCGGCGATGGTCTCAGCCGCACTTGAAATGCCGGCAAGGCCCAGACGCGAGGCCAGCTCGCCCATATTCATCATGCCGCCCTCGCTTAAAAAGGCGTCTTGCGGGCGGGACGCCACCAAGGCGTCAAAGGCAGAAGCATAGGACATACAGCGCTGCATGATGCGCGTGCTCACAATCGGGCGGTCACTATTGGTGAACAAGACAGCCCCAGCGTCGGCCATCAGACCAAGTTCAGCGATCCGTTCGCCCTTCAGGCCAACCGTGAGGGCACCGGCTGCCAAGACGCGCGCGAGTGAGCGGTCGCGTCCGCGCCGGGTGATGAAGTCGACTAAAGCCGCGTCATCGATCACCGTCTGGGTATCGGGCTGCAGTACCATGGTGGTTACCCCACCCGCCACAGCGGCTTTGCCAGCCGTGCTTAAGCTTTCGCGTTGCTCTTCGCCGGGCTCCCCCGTTGAGACGTGGAGATCAATTAGGCCGGGCATCAAAGCGTGGCCATCACAATTGATGATGATCGCCTCTGAACTAGCGGCCACCTGCGGGCCCGAAGCAAGGATCACCTCACCTTGGACGAGAACTTCGCCTGGACCATCAAACTGGGTCGCAGGATCTACCAGACGCGCGTTGATGTAGTGATAGAGGGGCTCAGACATCGTCTGTCTCCTCATTGGAACCGTGGCTGGCGAGGGCTTCGAGGACCGCCATACGCACGGCTACACCTGATTCAACCTGGTCTACGATCAGAGACACGCGCGGATCATCGGCAATATCAGAGTCGATCTCGACCCCCCGGTTCATCGGCCCCGGATGCATGACCTTTACATGGGGTGCAGCAACCGCCAGCTTACGGGCATCAAGGCCGTAAAAGCGGAAATATTCCCGCGCTGACGGCACATAGGCACCATCCATCCGCTCAAGCTGTAAGCGCAGCATCATAACGACATCAACGCCAGCAAGGCCTTCCAACATATTGTGATTAATCTCACAGCCCCAGCGATCGACGTCTGCGGGCATCAAGGTTGGCGGCGCAATCAAGCGGACGCGCGCGCCCAGCATGGATAAAAGAATGACGTTGGAGCGGGCAACGCGGGAGTGGAGTACATCGCCGCAAATGGCCACCACCAAGCCTTCGATATGACCAAAGGAGCGCTTCAGCGTTAGCGCGTCGAGTAAGGCTTGGGTTGGGTGTTCGTGGGTGCCATCGCCTGCATTAATCACCGAACAGCTTACTTTGCGCGCCAATAATTGCGCCGCACCCGAGGCTGCATGGCGCAAAACCAGAATATCTGGACCCATAGCATTCAAGGTCGCTGCCGTATCCAACAGCGTCTCGCCCTTGGAAACTGACGAGCTTTTTACCGCCATATTGACGGTGTCCGCGCTCATGCGCTTACCCGCCAGCTCAAATGAGGCTTGGGTCCGGGTCGAGTTCTCAAAGAAGAGATTGACGAGGGTGCGGCCCTTTAAGGTAGACAGCTTCTTTTCGCGCGCCTGGGTGAAGGGCAAGAAAACCTCGGCACGCTCTATAAGTTCCAAAGCCTCCAGCCGGTTCAGGTCACCGATCTGCAAGAGGTGGCGCTTGGTAAAGGGGGCGCGGGGTGGAGGACTATCGGGACTCATGACGTTGCACGCCCCCAGACATTATAGCCCGCAAACCGCGGAGTATTCGGCAAATACATGTCATTGACTTCGGTGCACACAAACCCGCCGTGTTCCAACATGGATTGCGTATTGCGGGTAAGGTGACAGCCGCCGGCAATGGCCTTCCACACAGGCTCAATCCGCTTTTGCCAGCGCACGACATCGGCATCTGGGGCAAGGCCATGTTCGCAGAACAGGATTTGGCCATCAGGCTTCAACAGGCGCTTAGCCTCAGCCAAGGCACCCGCATAGTCGGGAATGGTGCAGAGCGCATAGGTGAACAAGATTGTATCCGCGCAGGCATCGGGCAGGCCTGTGGCTTCGGCCCCAGCCACAACTTCTTCGACCACAATATCGGTGCGCCAGTCTTCGCGCTTCCAAGCGAGCATGCTCGCCGACGGTTCAACCGCGATGACTTTTTCAACCTTGCTGGCGTCCAAGAAGGGTAAATTGGTGCCAGAGCCAAAGCCCATATCAACCACGACACCATATGCGCGCGGCACAAGCTTTGACCGCTGTTTGGCGATTGGCTTTGCCCCACAGGCACAGCCGATGAAGCGTGGCAGAACAAACCGGTCATAGAGCCCAAAAACCATGTTAGCGACGCCCCCGCGCACCCATCAAGCGTTCCCGTAACCACAAGAGAATGGCCCAGCTATGGGCGTCATGGCGGACTTTTTTCATGGCATCTTCAATCGTGACCCAAACCAATTCATGATCAGGCTCACTCGGACTGCCTTCTGTGGAAGTCAATTCCACTTCAAAAAATGAGCAGAGCGAATTGGTTGGCACGCCACCATTGATCCAGAATTGCCCGGATCGACACAATTGGCGGACGGGCCACACGGTTAGCCCAGTTTCCTCATCGAATTCGCGCACGACGGCTTCTGCATCACTCTCGCCCGACTCAACACCGCCGCCTGGTAAATCATAATGGAAGTTATGAGCATCCCCTACTTTGACGAGGGCAATCTTCTCATCATTGCGGGTGCAAAGGCCATAAACGCTCGGCCGTTCTTTATAGGTTTTGCCGTGTTCGGTCCGTCCGAACTGCATTGAAAAATGCGCCATAAAGGCCTCATAAGCTAGGATTGCAAAAGCGGAAAGCGGCCTCGGCAGATGGATAGTCTCTAGTCCTGCTTGACTTATAGGTCGAGGGGGGGACGCATCGAAACCTAAGCCTTGTTGCGGACTATTTCCGCCCAAATAAACGCTCGATATCGGTTAGCGACAATTTCACAAACGTCGGCCTGCCGTGGTTGCATTGGCCAGAGCGCGGCGTGCGTTCCATGTCGCGCAACAGGAAGTTCATTTCATCGGCACTTAAATGACGGCCTGCTCGAACCGAGCCGTGGCACGCCATAGTCGCAAGCACTTCGTCGATCCGTTCTTTAAGGGACAGGCCTTCATCATAGGCCGCCAAATCATCAGCCAAGTCCTGCAGCAATTTATGGGTATTCACCTTGCCTAGGATGGCGGGTGTTTCCGTGACCGCAATGGCTCCGCGACCAAAGTTTTCTAATCCCAGGCCAAAGCGTGCAAACTCGTCGACGCGTGCCAACAGGCGCTCACAATCGGCCTCTTCCATTTCGATAATGTCAGGGATTAGGCTTGGTTGGCGCGCAATGCCTTGGCCTTCCATCGCAGCTTTCATGCGCTCCAAGGTCAAGCGTTCGTGTGCCGCATGTTGATCGACAATCACGAGACCATCGGATGTCTCTGCGATAACATAGGTGGCATGAAGTTGGGCTTTAGCTGCCCCCAAGGGGTAGGTAGTCTCATCTTCGGCGTGCGCATCGACATCTGTCGGTGCATCAAAGCTCGTCCGCGCCATAGGCTCGGCAAAGCCAGCAAGCAGGGAGCCCGCTTCGCGTCCGGCTTCAATTGCGCCAGCGGGCGGTGGATAGGCAGTATAGTTTGGCTGATAGGGGCTGAATTGCCCACCGCCACCGCGCGACCACGGCATGCCAAAGCCCGTTTGCGCGCCAAGCGCCCCTAATGTGGCTTGACCTAAAGCTTGCGGGCTTCGAATGCCACTGGAACCCAAGGCATGGCGCAAGGCCCCAATGACGAGCCCTCGAACCAAGGCCGGGTCACGGAACCGCACTTCGGTTTTAGCTGGATGGACGTTCACATCCACTAGTTTTGGATCCATTTCGAGGAAGAGCGCCAGAACCGGATGGCGGTCGCGCGCCAGCACATCTTGATAAGCTGCCCGCGCTGCGCCCTTTAAAAGCGGGTCCTTTACCGGCCTACCGTTGACAAACAAATGTTGATGACGCGCATCACCGCGTGCTGCAGTGGGAAGACCTGCAAGGCCAGTTAAACGAACCTCAGCCCGCTCTGTATCAATCACCAAAGCATCAGCCGCCGCATCGCGACCAAGGATCGCGGCGACCCGTGCCGACCTTTGGCTGGCTGCGTCTGATCCTTCAGACACGACTTTCAAGGCGGTCCGGCCATCTAGATCGAGGGTGAAGGCAACGTCAGGCCGCGATAGCGCCAAGCGCTTGACCATGTCGGAAATAGCCAAGCTTTCCGACCGTGCTGATTTCATAAAGTTGAGGCGGGCTGGCGTTGCGAAAAACAAGTCGCGCACCTCAACCCGCGTACCAGAGCGACTGTTTGGCCAAGGGGCGGGCATTGGCCCTTCGAGCACACCACCTTCAACCCGCAAGGTCCAAGCTTGCTCCGCGTCTTTGCTGCGTGACGTAATGGCCAGTCTCGCGATGGCACCAATGGACGGCAAGGCTTCGCCGCGAAATCCCATCGTGACGATGTTAAGCAAGTCCAAATGACCGTCGGCATCCGGGGCCAGTTTGGAGGTCGCGTGCCGCTCAACAGCAAGGCTTAACTGATCGCGCGGAATGCCGCCGCCGTCGTCTTCAACCAACAAGCGACTGATCCCGCCGTCTTCTGCCAAGATACGAATGGAAGTTGCCCCAGCATCGAGCGCATTTTCCACTAGTTCTTTAACAGCCGCAGCCGGGCGCTCAATCACTTCGCCAGCAGCGATCTGATTTATGGCATCTGGGGGAAGACGGGCTATGGTCATGGCGCAACCATGCGCTTTCTGGCCTGAGTCGACCAGACGATCCTGCAATCAGAAGCGGTTTCTGCCAGTTGGCTGGACCTACATGCCAGGCAGTTTGAAGCCGCGTGGCTTGTTCTGCTGGATGCTCACAGGCTGGCCGCCTGTCGCATTGCGGATGGCTGCTTTTTCAAGGCGCAAACGCTCGGCTTCCGCCTCGGCCATCAGCGGGTCAGCTGGCTGGGTTGGGGTGGGTGTGACGAGACCCATGATCCGATCCGACAGATTGGTCGGCTTGCGGGCAACGCCGCCAGTTTCTTCATCAATCACCGCTCGGATACGGGGGTCAGCATTGGTGCCGCCGGCCTTCTCAACCAACAGACGTTCGCCATCAGATGCGGTCGCGCCCAACTGAACACCAAAGACCGCGCTGCGAGCTTGAAGATCGGCCCGCAATTCCATCGGGCGGGCTTCACCTGGGCGAGGTGGACGGAGATTGAACTCAGGTGGCACAACCAAAGGAGCCTTTGAGACAACGCGGAACTCATCAGGCGCTGTTTTCTCGCTGCCCAAAGCTTGGCGTACGCTGGTGCATCCGCCCAAAGCGATGACGGCCAAACCAGTGACTGCCAACAGGCCAGAATAGGATTTTTTCACAGCACTCGCTCCATTGTCTCTCAAAACTTGTCTCATCCGTGCGGCTCTTTGGCCCGCAAATTGAGGCTGCTTGTTATCGCACGACCCTCAGCTTGCCGTCTCCGTCGCCCATAAAACTGCTTATACTCGACCTTCTTAGACGCAAGGCCGCCCGAAGGTCCAGATGTTCACGCCGCTGGCGGCTTAGACTCACTTTCTGAGCCAGAATTTTGTTTCGATTGTGGCGTGTCTTCGGGGTTTATCAGCATATCGATGGCTAGCAAAATCGCGCCGACCGTAATGGCAGCATCGGCAACATTAAACACCCAAGGGAAAAAGAAGCCCGAGAAGTCCAAAAAGTCTGCGACAGCGCCGAATCGCACGCGGTCAATCAGATTGCCAATCGCCCCACCGATCACCAATGCCAAAGCGATGAAAGTCTGGCGGCGTTGGGCCCTGAACAGCCAAACGGCAAAGACAGTTGCGATCACGCCAGACATGGCGACCAAGCCCCAACGTTGCCAGTCTGCATGGGCCTTAAGGGCACCAAAGCTTACGCCATAATTCCACACCATCGTCAAATCGAAGATGGAAGAAATCTCTATCTTGCCAACGGTCAAAAGGTTGAGATGGTTTAAGACCCAATATTTACTGGCTTGATCCAAACCAAGCACAACCACAATGAGCAACACACCCCAGAGAGGCGCAGGCGGGGCGGCAGATAGCTTGGGGGCGGGAGATGGCGTTGTCATGCGCGCTCTTTAGTGTGTTTTGAT
Source organism: Aquidulcibacter sp. (assembly GCF_044346625.1). Taxonomy (GTDB): domain Bacteria; phylum Pseudomonadota; class Alphaproteobacteria; order Caulobacterales; family Aquidulcibacteraceae; genus Aquidulcibacter. Next base: position 37,276 of record NZ_JBIIYV010000016.1, read on the forward strand.
CGGCCAAGGAAATGCAACAAACAGTGAAGGGGCAAGCGGCCGATCAGGATTTAATCATGGTGCTCGCAAGCTCTAACGCATTGGCCATAGCCCGCTTCAAGGCTGGTGGCTCCAAGATTTCCACCTTACCGCCCCACCGGAACAAGCTCCACGCTAATTCGTTCAGGCCCCCGCCGTGCAGGCGGACCAGCAAGGCCCCATCGGCTTGGCGTTCCAAGCTTTGTTGTGGGTGAAAGACCCAACGGCTCGCTTCCTCAGCAAAGTCAGGGAAAACGCGAAGGCACACATCCACTGTATCCTCCTGATAAACGCCAAAGGACCGCTCTGAATAGGCTTGTAAGTCAAAGCCGTCCGGTGCGCCGCCCGGTAAATCCAGCATGAGCGGTTGGCTGATGCGGTCAATCCGCCACATGCGCGGGGCGGTTGCCTCGTCCATATGGGCCTCACGCGCAATCAGATAGGCCTCGCCGCCAAACAAAATGCCATAGGGGATCAAGTCACGTTGGCGCGGACCGCCTGACCCGCCGCTATAATGCACCCGCACTTGCTTGAGGGCTAATAGCGCATCGCGCAGGACTTGCAGCACATCCTTATCGACACTGGCCCGTGGTCCGGGTTGTACTGCGATGGCTTCAGCCTGCATCAAGGCTTCAATATCTGTGGCCAACCGGCGTTTAACATTCGACTTCAGCGCCGACAGCATCTTGGTTTCTAGGCTCGCCAAGGCACCTGCTGCTTGGGGATTGCTGCGCTCAAGTTGCTTTTGGCCGGTGCTCAGCGCGGCCATTTCCTCGCTGGTGGGGGCCAGAGTAAAGCTGTCCAACCCTTTTGGAAGGCGCCATCTTTTGGTCGGCGGGTCAGAGATTTCTTCCAAATCGGGATACATCATCACCAATTGATCGCGCATACGCTCAATCGTGCGACGCTTTACCTCCAGCTTTTCAGCCATCTCATCCAGAGTCAGGCCATAGGTGGTTGCGGCCAGATGGCGCGCCAATTCAACAAGTCGAGCAGATTTTTCGTGTCGCATGTCGCCTTCTCGCCCTGAATCTCCCATCAGGTCAAACGCGAAAACGTGTCGACTTGAGAGGACGCTGAGGTTAGAGCCATCTACATGAAAAATCTGCCTGTTTCCCCACTTGCCCCCGCTGCTTTTCCGACCCTGCCGCCTGTCGCGGGCATGCGAGCATCGGCGAGCCGGATCGGACTCTATGGCGGCACACGCAACGACCTCATGACGGTGGTATTTCCGAGCGGTGCCAGCGTGGCGGGTGCCTTTACGCTCAGCGCGACACGGTCAGCCGATGTTGAATGGTGCGCAACCCAAGTCAAACGGGGCCAAGCGCGCGCTTTAGTGGTGAACGCTGGAAATTCCAACGCGTTTACAGGGCCAGCAGGGCTTGCCAAAAATGCCGCAACAATTGCTGAAGCCTGCCGCCTTTCTGGCGCGGTCGACCATGAGGTTTTTCTTGCAGCGACAGGTGTGATCGGGGCACCTTTGCCACCCAAAACAGTCGCCGATGCTTTGCCAAACGCATTTAAAGCCTTAGCCGCGCCCGATTGGGAAAGCCTCGCTCGGGCATTTTCGACGACCGATACCTTTCCAAAAGGGGCGGGGACAATACTGGAATTAGGCGGAACGGCGGTAAATATCGTTGGGCTGGCCAAAGGCTCGGGCATGATCGCGCCCAATATGGCGACCATGCTGGTCTTCGTTTTCACCGATGCTGCTGTCGCACCAGACGTCTTGCAAGCCATGGTCTCTGCCCATGTTGAGACGACCTTCAATGCGATCACGGTCGATAGCGATACCTCCACGTCGGATACGCTACTGGTCTTTGCGACAGGCGCGAGCGGCTCAGCACCGATAGAAGATCAAAGCGACCCGCGCGCCGCTTTGTTGTCTGAAGCCTTTCGGGGAATTTTCCATGACTTGGCCATGCAAGTGGTTCGCGATGGGGAAGGAGCTCAGAAGCTGATCCAGATCGAAGTGCAAGGTGCCGTTGACGATCGCTCGGCCCGCCAAATCGGATTTGCGATCGCGAATTCACCCTTGGTGAAAACCGCAATTGCTGGCGAAGATGCCAATTGGGGACGGGTCGTTATGGCTGTTGGCAAAGCTGGTGAACCTATTGCCGTTGATCGCCTTGCGGTTCGCTTTGGCGGGCAATGGACAGCCAGAGCAGGCGGTGCAGTTGCTTATGATGCGACCCAAGTTGATGCACATATGCGCGGTCGAGTAATTGATATTCTTGTGGACGTAGGTCTAGGGAGCGGCCAAGCAAAAGTTTGGACGTGTGATCTAACCCACGGGTATATCAGTATAAATGGTGATTATAGATCTTAATTGGATTGAATTTATCGCCAAAGAATTGGGATTATTTAATACTTATGGCTTATATGAGAACTGGGTAGGGCCCGATGCGACTATTATTAGTAGCGGCAGCGGCTTTGATTAATGGGGACGGTGCGGTGTTGTTAGCACAACGACCACAGGGGAAAAGTCTTGCTGGGCTCTGGGAGTTTCCAGGCGGCAAGATTGAATCTGGCGAAAATCCAGAAGCCGCTTTGTGTCGCGAATTGGCGGAAGAACTGGGCCTAGACGTCGATCCTAAAGACCTTATGCCGCTGACTTTTGCATCTCATGCTTATCCCGATTTCCATCTGCTAATGCCATTATGGACTGCGCAGCGCTGGCGGGGCGAGCCCAAAGGGCAAGAAGGGCAGAATTTAGCGTGGGTCCAACCCCAGGGTTTAGACAATTATCCCATGCCAGAAGCCGATATCCCTCTTGTTTCGATTCTGCGTGAGCATCTAGAACAGAGGCGCTTGTCATGACTTTCAAGAAGCTAAAAGATGAGCGCGGTGCCACCGCCATTGAGTATGGCCTGATTGCAGCGCTCATAGTGATCGTGATGATTCCAGCTATGCAAGTGGTGGGCGGCAACACCAACGGCATGTATGATCGGGTTACCAATCAAATCGTTGCAGCGATGGGTCGCTAAACACTCGGCTTTTCGCCAGTTGGGATTTCACGCGTTCCCAAAGCGTCGGCAAGGCGCATTTTTGCACTCCCGCGTGGCAGAGGCTTTTGCTGACTTTCGTGTGGGGCCCAACCGGTCAACGTAATCAACTCAAACGTGGCGCGTACTTTCCCATCCGCCTCGCCATGATTGGCTTGATAAAGGTCAGCCGCACGCGCGATGATACCCCGTGTCAGCTTACGGGGTGCCTTTTGCTGAAAGACTGCCGTTTCTCCCATGGCTTTCAAATCCCGGAAGAGGCCAAAGAGGTTGGAATAGCGCACTGTCACCACATCGCTGTCGGCGACAGGCAGGGCAAAGCCCGCCCGCTGTAACAATTGTGCACCATCTTGGGCATCGGCGAAAGGTGAAACCCGTGCCGACGCTTCGCCAAAGGCCTCAGTTTCTGCCTGCGCCAAACAGGCGCGCAATTCTTGCAGGGTGCGCCCACCCAAAAAGGTCAATAACAACAAGCCATCCGGGCGAAGAGCAAGGCGGGCTTGCGCCAAGAAGCCCGGCACATCATTCACCCAATGCAGGCCGAGCGTTGAGACAATTAGGTCCAAGCTGAGCGGCGCTAAAGGCATGTGATCTTCGTCGGCCACAAAGGCAGCTCCGCCACGATAGGCCAGCATGGCGGGGCTTAAGTCGCATTCGGCTAATGACCCAATCTTGTCGTGCAAGTTCCCGTGTCGGCCGATCGCCGCTGCCAAAAACCCGCCTTGGGAGCCGATGTCGAGGGCCTGTTCAAATCGGCGATTGATAAAGTCCAGCCGCTCGCAAACGTCGTCGACCGCGCGATCCTTTAAGAATGAAACCGTACGAAACCCTTTAGCGGCTCGGTTTCGCCGGACTGCCAAAAGCTTCCGATCAAACAGCTTGGTTGGGTTAGGGCTTTCCATGGTGAGGGATTATGCGCTATTTCTGAGAAAAGAACCACAGGTAGAGATATGACGCCACGATCTCACAGGCCTTACCGCTTCGAAACTACACTTGCTGATTTGATTTGGCCACCTCGCTCGCTGCTATCCGATGCGCGCGTGGACCGCTTGGGCACCATGGAGGCAGACCTCTGGCGCGCGCTGGATTTTCTTTATGGGCCCGGATGCATGCGCTGCGGATTTCCGATTGCTGAAGCAACCAGCCCGGATATTCTATGCCCAGTTTGTTTGGCGCAGCCGCCACTCTATGACCGGGCGCGCGCCGCCTTGGCTTATGACGATCTATCTAAACCATTGGTTTTGAATCTTAAACATGGGGGTCGTAAGGATGGCTTGCGGGCGTTTTCCGGTTGGATGCTGGAGTCTGCCCCCTTCGTGGTTGAGGCTGATCAAATTCTGCCGGTACCTTTGCATTGGTCGCGGTTGTGGCAGCGAGGCTATAATCAAGCTGGCTGGTTGGCCGCTGCTTTGGCCAAGAGGGTTGGTCGCCCTTACAATCCGCTACTCTTACAGCGCAAACGCGCGACTCCCAGTCAAAACGGCCTCTCTGCCAGCGGGCGGAAACGCAATGTCACTGGGGCATTTTACGTCTCCCAGCCCGTCAAAGGGCAGTCTTTGGTGCTAGTAGATGATGTCATGACGACTGGGGCAACGCTGCAAGCCTGCACGGCAGCCTTGCGGCGCGCGGGGGCTGTGCGGGTGGATTGTGTGGCCTTGGCACGGGTGATGCGCCCCACTAAGATTGAGGTTCCGTTGGAGTCCATAGGCTCGCCGCAGGAGTTATTTGATGCTTGAAAGTTCCTCGGCCATTCCCCCGCAGGCTGATCATTTTTTACAAGTGATGCGTGGGAACCGGTCTAAGACCTGGCGAACCATCGCAGGCGGCGTTGGGATCTTTCTGGTTTGGCAAATTAGTATCGTTATCTTGGCTTTGTTTTTTGAGCCGCTGCGGAATATGCTTTTGATCAAGGGGGCAGAGTTTAGTGCCTCTGAAGAAGCGATGGGCTCTTTCGCCTTGATGGTCGGTGGGTTTGGCCCAGCTTTTCTTGCCCTGATGGCTTGGCGCAAATATGTCGAGCGGGCACCGATTAAGAGCCTTTTCACCGCTGCATCTAAGTTTCGTTGGCTTTTGGCCATTGGCGCCGCTTTTGCGGTCGTGGTCTTGAGTTATGCGACCTCGGCGGCCTTTGATCAGGAAAGCATGGGGCCATTTGAGGCGCGATTGGCGCGGTTTTCCACAAATGACTGGTTGCTTTTGGCCGGTGTTTATATTGCAGGCACGTGCGTACAATCGACCTTTGAAGAGGTCTATATTCGCGGCTGGCTTCTGCAGCACGTGCAGCGCTTCATAGCCCATGGTTTAGTCGCCGTTTTGGTCACAGCGGTTATCTTTTCAATCCTCCACATCGGCCATCCCGGTTGGGCAACTTATGTGGTGACGTTCTTCATGGGCTCCGCTTTTGGCTATTCCGCTTGGCGACTAAACGGTTTGGAGGCCGCCATTGGTGGCCATGTCGCCAACAATTTCATGAGTGCTTTGCTACTTGGGACGATTGTTGGCGGCAATCCGGCCGAGATGGACCTGATGCAAGGCCTCGCCTACGCGCTCTATCTGCTAGGTTTCCTAGGCTTTGTGGAAGCTTGGGCGCGTTTTGGCCCGTCGCCCGACCGCCAAGGCGCTGTTTGAGGCTTACCCTTTGAAGCGGGCCCGGTGTCAGAGGGCTTTTTGAAGCCAACTTTGGGCTTGCCCGCCCATTCTGATTTCCCCTTAGCCGTAGGTGTGCCCGCGCCCGCATGCGCGGCACGACTTTTTGCTTTGCCTGCCTCGCGACGCATGGTCTCTTCTTCGAGCAGACTAACGCGGGTCTTCGCGGACTTGGGCGGTGGTTTCGGACCCCGACGACCTGTTTTGACAAGGGCAGGGGCCTCAAGCTCTGGGCGCGGCACCCGCGCTGGCCGGCTGGAAAAGCGTTGCGGGAGGTCTGGCATAAGGGCACCTAACATTTCCTTCAAAGCTGAAGGTGCCACTTCTTCCACACTGCCCGGCGGCATTTTGCCCAGTTGGAACGGGCCGTAGGAGACGCGGATCAGCCTGTTCACCTTTAAGCCAATCGCTTCCAAGACGCGCCTCACTTCGCGGTTCTTGCCTTCCCGGATCGAGACGGTGATCCACGCATTGGCCGTCTCTGCCCGGTCAAGGATCGCCTCCATCGGCCCATAGGTGATGCCGTCAACTGTGATGCCATCGGCCAGTTGCGCCAGCTCTTCTTGGCTGACCCGGCCAAATGCACGCACGCGATAACGCCTGAGCCAACCGGTTGAAGGTAATTCCAATGACCGAGCAAGTCCGCCATCATTGGTCAGCAAGAGCAGCCCTTCAGAGCTTAAATCCAACCGTCCAACTGAAATGACGCGCGGCAAGTCTTCTGGCAAATGGTCAAACACCGTTTCCCGCCCTTGCGGGTCCCGATGGGTGGTCACCAAGCCATCTGGCTTATGATAGCGCCATAGGCGCGTCGGTTCTGGGCTGTCGACGGGGCGGCCATCTACGGCGATACGATCTTGAGCTGTGACGTTAAAGGCCGGGCTTTCCAGCACCACGCCATTGACGCTGATCCGACCTTCCTCAATCCAGCGCTCGGCTTCCCGGCGCGAGCATAGGCCCGCGCGCGCCAAAGCCTTCGCTATCCGTTCACCGGGGCGCTCGACAGCAGGATCTGCTGGCACTGTAGAGGATTCAGGGTCGGCTTTGCGCAGCCAAGGCTTGGCATCTTGCGCGTTTTTTTTGCGCGGGGAATCGTCGCTTGGATCAAATGTCATCGTTCATGCGCCTCGCAGCCCTCACGGGCGGCCTTGTGTTCGACGCTGTGATTGCAGGAATTGCACGTAAAGTCGAGCGAAACGCGCAACAGCCTATCAATCGGCTCTCAAACTCTGCGCGCCACGAAGATCTTATCAAAGTAACAAGGTTAGTCGTATAATGTTCGAATATAAATCCAGAGATTAGGTTCAACATGCTCTATCCAGCCGATATACGACCACTTACAGGTTTGCGCTTTGTCGCTGCATTCTGGCTTTTGATCTATTTTTTCTGGGAACGCTTTGATCTAGGACCGCGCGACTCTATTGGTATTGTCCAGGCTGGCAATTATGGCGTCGATCTTTTCTTCATCCTATCCGGATTTGTTTTGGCCCATGTCTATGGCCCGCAGGTCGAAGCGAAAACGTTTTCTTGGCGCAGCTTTGTATGGGCGCGCTTGGCACGAATTTACCCGCTACATCTAATCTGTTTAGCCGCGATGGTTGCCATTTGGGCGGCAGGTTCCTTGATGGGGGCCAGTTTCAAAGCCTCCGCCTTCGTGGTGGAACAAATCCCCTATCATCTCGCCTTGCTGCATGCGTGGGGCTTGGTGGCTTCTGATGGCTGGAACTTCCCGTCTTGGTCGATTTCAGCAGAGTGGTTTGCTTATCTGACTTTCCCGATCAGCTTTGGCCTTGCAGCTTTATTTGCAAAGCGGCCTTTGATCGGCGTCGTTTTGATGGCGGTGGTGTTCGCTGCCTTCGTCGTATGGATGAGCCACTACAAGATCGAGCTGATGAAAATGACGTGGCAGGGCGGCATTGTTCGCATCATACCATCCTTTGGTATGGGGATCGCCTTATGGCTCCTGGGACGAAACTTGAGCTTGCCGAAGGGAGTTGCGGGTCTTGGTGTGGCCATCAGCGCGATCTGGGTGGCCGTAGCTGCTGCCTGGGGGTGGCCTTCCTATTGGATTTGGCCGGGCCTCGCTGGTCTTGTATTCTTTCTGGCAGAGACCTCCAAAACAAACCAATCTCCGCTATTGGCGTCCAAGACTTGGGTCTATTTGGGTGAGATTTCGTTTGCCGCCTATATGGTCCATCTCCCCGTCGATATTGCTCTTTATCAGATTGTTGAGCGCGTGATGGGTGAGCCTAAGGGCACACTTGCTTTGGTCATTGGCGTTGGAGGCGTCTTGGCCAGCATTGTCGCCGCTGCGATTGCCCACGCACTGGTTGAAAAGCCCGCCCGTAACTGGCTACGGGCGAATGTTCCAAGCTTTATGGCTAGCAAACCAAAAGCTTAACGCGCGTTGGCTTTTTCAGTAGCGGCAAAGGCCTGATACGTCGCGGCTTTGATGCGCCCTTGGGATAGCTTCACCATCCAAGCGCCGAGCTGGCCAAGACTGTCACGCACGATGACGACGCCATCATCGGCGTCAAAAACACTGCGGACATAATCAGCTTCGATAGGGCCGGAGCCGATTTTGGCTGTTTCTGTTTGAAGATCGAAGCACACTGGCTGATCACCCTCGCGGCGCGCCTTGACCCAGCTTTCCAGCTTGGCACGCTGCACGGCGGCATCGGTCTCTAGCGCCCGACGACGTGGCCCGCCGGCCAAGGATCGCAGCGCACCTCGGATCAGGCTAATCTCATTCATCGTGAAGCGGCCCCGCACAAAGGCGTTGCGCATTGTTTCCACCATCGTGCCTTTGCGGTCTTCTGGCCAGAAAAAGCGGGTCTCGTCTAAGTCGGCAACCCAATGCTCAAAAAAGCTTTCAAAGGCTGCACGCGGAGCGGTGGGCTTTTCTTCAATGGTCCAACCGGGGGGAGCGCCGTCTGCCTCCGACCCACTCGCCCACTCATAACAAAAACAGGCTACAGACTGGGCGAGGTTCAAGCTGGGGAAGCGGCCATCGACGGGAAACGTCACCAAAAGGTCCGCCCCAATGATCAAATCATTGTCGAGGCCAGAACGCTCAGACCCGAACAAGATCACTGGCTTTTCGCCTGCGCGCATGGCTTCCCGCATGCGGGCGACGGCTTCGCGCGGTCCGATGAGCGGCTTGTCGAGTTGGCGGGGCGTGCCGGTTGTTGCGATCACAAAGGTTTTTTCAGCCAGTGCTTCTTCGGCCGTTTCAACCACCTGCGCGCTTTCCAAGGGCCATTCTGCGCCACTCGCCAGTGCCCAAGCCTTTGGATTGGGCCACACATCGCGTGGTTTAACCAGAATCAGCTCTGAAAAGCCAAAATTGGCCATGGCCCGCGCCGTCGCACCAATATTCTCGCCCATCTGCGGATGGACGAGGCAAATGGCTGGTGCCTCGCCCCAGCCGGGCAGGGCCGCTTGTTCGGCTTTCGACAGCGGCCCATTGGGGCCGACACCCATCGGACGGGAGCCGTCAAAAGCAGGCTTTGGCGGAGCCCAAGCGGTTGGTGCGGGGGCCGGTTCTGCATCTTTGCGCATCTTGTCGCTGTCACTCTTGTTGAAGACGTCTTTTCCACATCGCTGGAGGTGCTATAGCCCACCCAACCGATTTGCGGACATATCACTTACAGGCCGCGGCGTTCGTGGACCAATAGGGGAAAAACATGGCGAAGATTAAAGTTGCTAATCCAGTTGTCGATCTTGATGGCGACGAAATGACCCGCATCATCTGGCAGATGATCAAAGACTTCCTGATCACGCCTTATCTCGACCTCGAGATTGAGTATTATGACCTCTCGATCGAGAACCGCGACGCGACCGACGACCAAGTCACCATCGATGCAGCCAAGGCCATCCAAAGGCACGGCGTCGGCATCAAGTGCGCCACCATCACCCCGGATGAAGCGCGCGTTGAAGAGTTCAAGCTCAAGAAGATGTGGAAGTCGCCCAACGGCACGATCCGCAACATTCTAGGCGGTGTGGTGTTCCGTGAGCCGATCATCTGCACCAACGTGCCGCGTCTGGTTCCAGGCTGGACTAAGCCAATCATCATCGGCCGTCATGCTTTTGCTGACCAGTACAAAGCCACCGACTTCAAAGTTCCCGGCCCCGGCAAGCTCACGATTAAATTCGTCGGCGAAGACGGCCAGGTGATTGAGCACGAAGTGTTTGATTACCCAGGTTCAGGCGTGGCTATGGCCATGTATAACCTCGACGACTCGATCCGAGACTTTGCTCATGCCAGCTTCGCTTTTGGTTTGGCCCGCAAATACCCTGTCTATCTGTCGACCAAGAACACCATCCTCAAAGCCTATGATGGCCGCTTCAAGGATATCTTCCAAGAAGTGTTCGACGCCGATTATGCGGCCCAGTTCAAGGAATTGGGTCTGGTGTATGAGCACCGCTTGATCGACGACATGGTCGCTTCGGCCATGAAATGGTCGGGCGGCTTTGTTTGGGCCTGTAAGAATTACGACGGCGACGTCCAATCTGACACCGTTGCGCAAGGCTTTGGCTCGTTGGGTCTGATGACCTCAGTTCTGATGACCCCAGATGGCAAAGTTCTGGAATCTGAAGCTGCCCACGGCACCGTCACCCGTCACTATCGCCAGCATCAGCGCGGCGAACAAACCTCCACCAACTCCATCGCCTCGATCTTTGCTTGGACCCGTGGCCTCGCCCACCGTGCGAAGCTCGATGACAATGCAGAGCTGATGAAGTTCGCTACCAAGATGGAAGAAGTCGTCATCGCCACGGTCGAAGACGGCTTCATGACCAAGGACTTGGCTTTGTTGGTCGGTGATGAGCAATCTTGGTTGTCCACCGAAGGCTTCTTGAAGAAAGTCGCTGCGAACCTTGAAGCTGCCATGGCTGAATAAGGCAACAAGAGCCCTATCGGCAGGCCTTTGGGCCTGCCGGTAAGGTGGCTATCGGCCTAAACGCCGACCGAAAGCCCCACCAAAAGCAGCGCTGCAATTGCGCATTCAAACCCAACTGCAATCCAATTCTTTGCTTGATTGCCGTGGTCCAAAAAGATCGAAATGACCCGGCCGATTGCTGCGCCAAGCCAGCAAAGACCTACGGTCAGGAACGTGATGTCGTTCTGCGTGACTAAAGGCACCAAACCCAGAAATACAAACGTGACGCCGAGAGTTCCTCGAAACTCCGCCCGTCCAGCTGGCGTAACTGGCGAAAGTCCTGTCAACGCAGATGCTTTCTTCGGAAAGAATAATCCCAAGCAGCCCATCAACATTGTGATGATTGCGCCAATGTTATTGATTAAGTCCATCTTTTGTCCCCAGTTGAAACTACGCTCCTGAAGCTAGTTTCCCCGCGACCAAAATGATAGTACACACTTTTTGGTGCCTATGAAATTTGCGCAGGAAAGAAAATGGGACAGCCGCCAAATGTGCTTGCTCGAAAATGTGCGTCACGACGCTATCTGGCGCTTGTTGCCAGCAAGTGGTCGCTTCTGGTCATCAATGCGTTAGACGATGGCCCCGCGCGTAATGGCTTTTTGATGCGCAAGGTCGAGGGCATTTCGCAAAAAATGCTCACCCAAACGCTCCGAGATCTTGAGACAACAGGGGTAGTCTGGCGTAACGATCACGGCACTGTGCCGCCTCATGTCAGCTATGAATTGACGCCGCTTGGCAAGTCTCTGAGGCAAGAAGTTCGGTCGCTTGTCTCTTGGGTGGAAAGCAATGTTCCAGAGTTAAACGCAACAACCCGCAGCTAATGTCGGCTGCTAAGACTCGACGCGTGTAGCGCGGAAACTAGCGCCAACTTTAATCAAACAGCTTCGAGACGCTTTCTTCATTCGCGATGCGGCGAATGGCTTCCCCGATCAAGGGCGCCACGGAGACGCAGCGTACTTTGCTCGATTTCGAGAATTTGTCACCATGATCGATGGAGTTCGACACGACCAATTCTTTCAACGCCGACGCATCGACGCGGTCAAATGCGCCACCTGACATGACGCCGTGTGCCACATAAGCGGAAACCGAAGCCGCCCCTTTGTTCATCATGGCTTCAGCCGCATTGCACAAGGTGCCGGCTGAATCGACAATGTCATCAAACAAGATGCAGGCGCGGCCTGACACGTCGCCAATGATGTTCATCACTTCACTTTCGCCGGCCCGCTCGCGACGCTTGTCGACGATGGCCAGGTCAGCACCTAGGCGATTCGCCAAGGCGCGCGCCCGTACCACGCCGCCGACGTCTGGGGAGACGATCATCAGATCATCAGTCTTATAGTTGCGACGAATATCTTGCTCCATCGTATTGGTGATGAAGAGATTGTCGGTCGGAATATCAAAGAAGCCTTGGATTTGCCCTGCATGCAATTCCATGGTCAGCACGCGGTCTGCACCCGCCGTAGTCACTAGATTTGCAACCAGCTTCGCGGAGATAGGCGTACGGCCACCGGTTTTCCGGTCCTGCCGGGCATAGCCGAAATAAGGCAGGACGGCGGTGATGCGGCGAGCCGAAGCGCGGCGCAGCGCGTCCATACAGATCAACAATTCCATTAAATGGTCGTTGGCTGGCGCGCTGGTCGACTGGATGATGAAGACGTCCTCACCACGCACATTCTCATCAATGGTCGCGAAAATCTCATTGTCAGCGAAACGGCGCACTTGGGCCCGCGTAAGTGGAACATCGAGATAATCAGCGATGGAGGATGCCAAGGGTTGATTGGCGTTGCCTGCAAGCAATTTCATGATGATCGATCCCCGTCCAAACGCCAATCCGAGTCACAGCGCAACGCGATTGCTTGAGCGGTCGATTAAGCAGTGAGTGCCCCGCGCGCAAGCCTTTGTGGTGCTATCGGACGATACGAATGGCAGACAAATTTCGTCCGTAGTCGGCTTCGCCTGCCAGATTGCGTCGGCGGTTCGAAAAGAAGTGGGATTCTTCGGTGCATGTGTCTTGTGGCAGCACATCAACCGCACCCAAGCCTGCGGCCCGCAAGCGTGCGGCGCAATAGCGTTTGAGGTCGAAAAGCGAGCGGTCGTCGTTGCCGGGAATGAAGAAGCGCTCGTTCGCTGGATCAGCTTGGGTGAAATTTGCGACAAACTCAGGGCCAACTTCATAGCTGGCTTGTGCGATGCATGGCCCAACAGCTGCGACTATGCGGGCAGGGGAGCCGCCCAGTTTCACCATCTTGGCAATGGTCGCTTCCAAGATGCCGCCAATCGCGCCTTTCCAGCCTGCATGGGCTGCGGCGACAATGCGTGCGGCAGGGTCTGCAAATAGTATTGGCGCGCAATCAGCTGTTAGCACCGATGGTGCAATCGATGGACAGCGCGTCACCAGTGCGTCGACTTGCGGGCGTTCACCGTGGAAGGGCCCATCCACCATCAAGGCGTCCGCACCATGGACTTGATGGGCTGACAGAAGGCGATCTGGCGAGACGCCAATGTGGCTGGCGATGCGGCGACGGTTTTCTGCCACATTGGCCGGATCATCGTTTGAGCCGGGGCCAGAGTTCAAGCTTTCATAGATGCCGGAAGATACCCCACCAACGCGACCATAAAAACCATGTTCAAACCCAGCCAATTGCGACAGCATGGCTGATCGCACAGGGGCGAGTTCAAAGATCACGTCTTCGGCTGGCGATGCAGGGGTAAGCTTTGTGGCGACGTCTGACATGGTCGGTTAAAGTCCAATGGGTGGACCAGCGGCGGCGTTGAGGGGAGACTCAAGGGCCACAACATGGAACAGTCGGCCCATATGCGCTTCTCCGATCAGTCTTTCCACACTCTCAGTCAGGTCAGATTCGCAGTGCGGGTTTGCATGAATGAGGGCATCACGGCGCGCCTCTATGCCAAGGCTTTGCAGGAATTGGCGCTGCGATACTGGGCCAGAGGTGCCAAGGCCGCATGCGTTGGCCACTGAAATCAAGGCAGCAAAATCGACATGGGCTGTTAGATCGGCTTCGCCAACATGGTCTAAGGCGTAGATTTTTTGATGACGATAGAGCGCTTGGAAGCTATCGCCAGCTTGGCCACTCACGTCGCCGTAATCAATGATCAGCGCACGACCAGAGGCGGTGCGCAGTCGCTTGGCGATGGTTTCAACGAGGCTTGGAAGCCCCGGTGCTACTTCACGCACGGCACCGACGCCGTCATCAGGCTGCGCACAAGCGGGTGGTTCTGACAGAACTGGGCCGAGGCCAAAGGTAAGTCTTTCCTCTGCGTCGAGGCCAACCAGCTTCTCATGCCAGCCCTGCTCGCCCCGCACATATTGGCGGACAGGCAAGCAGTCGAAAAACTCATTGGCGATGATAAAAGTATCGCCATCGGGCACGTCATTCAGTGTGTTGTGCCAGTGGGCAGGGATCACCCCCAGCGCGGCGCGCTGAGCTTCTTTGAGTGGCGGGTTCGTCTCGATCAGATGTAGGTGTAAGGCCGCCATGAAGCCCGGGACCCTTTGGCAGACACGCAACATGTCTGCCATCAAAGTGCCCCGGCCCGGACCTAGTTCAATCAGATGGAAGGGGGAGGGGCTCCCAATGTCGAGCCAGCTTTGTGCGACCCACAGCCCGATCAGCTCGCCAAAAATCTGACTGATCTCAGGGCTGGTGGTGAAATCCCCGCGTGAGCCCAAGGGCTGCTGCGTAGCGTAATAGCCAGCTTGTGGATCGTAAAGTGCTTGGCCCATGAAAGCGTCAATGCTGATCGGGCCACACTCTGTAATCATGCGAGCCAAGCGGGCTTCAAGCCCAGTTGGCGGCGCGCGCTCTGGCATTGTCACAGCGATTAGCCTGCTTGTTCTGGCTTGGCTTTGCCGGCGCGCAGGCTTCCCAGAACAAAAAGAGCGATGCCAGCAATAACCATGGGCAGGGAATAGAGTTCACCGCGTGTGAGGCCCATTATCAATCCTGCATCGGGTTCGCGGAACTGCTCACCAATCAAGCGCGCTATGCCATAGCCAGCCACAAATAGGCCTGCAGCTTGGCCGGGGCGCTTCAAAATGCCAAATCCTCTGACCGCCACTTGTAGCACAATAAAGAGCAATAGGCCTTCCAGCGCCGCTTGATAAAGCTGGCTGGGGTGACGTGGCAGCCCCTCTGGATCGGTGCGGAAGATGAAGGCCCATGGCACATCGGCTGCGCGGCCATAAAGCTCCTGATTGATAAAATTCGCCATCCGTCCAAAGAACAGGCCAATGGGGGACACAACGGCTACCGCATCGCCTATGGAAAGAAGAGACTTCTTTCGGCCCAGTGCTGTCCCGATCACAGCCAAACAGACGCCGAGGAAGCCACCATGGAAGCTCATGCCGCCTTCCCATACCCGCAAGACCGACATCGGGTCAGCCAGCATTTCTGGGCGATAAAACAAGACATAGCCAATGCGGCCGCCAAGCAGCACGCCTAAGGTCGCATAAAACAGGAAGTCGTCGATATCTTCTTCATCAAGTGGCGAAGTTGGACCCCAAAGGCCGGGCTTCTTCACCATCCCCACCATCAGCCGCCAACCAAGGATCAAGCCAGCGACATAGGCTAGCGCATACCAACGCAAGCCAAATGGCCCCAGTGCAAACCCGAACAGGTCAAACATCGGAATTTGGAATACAAAAGGGGAAAGTTCGGGAAACGGAATGGCCATGTCGATCATACAAGGTCTTTAGCAAAGGAGTGGGGGCATATGCAAAGCCTCTCGCAACTGCAGCCGCGCACAAAAACAGCACGACGCTAAAAGGCCTTGGAAAACGCTAAGACAAACTTCACCGTGACGGCAAAGGCGATCTTAAGCACCTTGTGATAGAGCAACAGGTCTCGCGCAGGTGATGCAAGATTATCATAGCGCAACGGGAATAGACCCGCTAGAAGGTCCTCATGCAAACACGTAATCCTTTCCTCGACGAATTTTCAAAAATAGCGACCAGTGCTGCGGGCGTAGCCCAAGGCGTGGGTGAAGAGGCCCGTGCCTTCTGGCGCTCGCAAATGGAGCGCATGGTTGTGGACATGGATCTGGTGCGTCGCGATGAATTTGACGCCGTAAAAGATCTGGCTGCTGCCGCCCGCGCAGAGGCCGATAGTCTGAAAGCGCGTCTCGATGCGCTCGAGGCTTCGATGGAAAAGCCCGCAAAAGCGACATCAAAAGCAGCCGCACCAAAAAAATCGGCCAAAAGCAGCTAAAAGCACTGGCGCACCGCTTGCAGCGCGCGCCATTCCCCGCCAACCATGCCCACTAGCGGTGCGCGATTCGTGTGCCGTTTGTAAGCGAACCACCGTGGAGGTTACCATGGACCGTCAATTTACGCTTCGAGACGAAGATTTTTTCGAAGATGCGGACACCCTAGATACGGTTGAAGCCGTTCTGGCCGCTGACTCCAAAGCTTATGAGCGTTTAGACGAAGAAATCCACTTCGCCGCTTCCATGACCTATTGTGATCTACATGGGATTTTTATTGCCCGCGAAGACGCACCTTCCCTAGCTTTGAGCCTGATCTTTGACCTCAAGGCCCCTCGCATGCGCCGGGGCGACATTGCATCTTTGCTTGCCTTGTTGAATGAAGCACTTTGGTTGGGCCATTTTGAGCTTTCCTCCGACGATAATGCGCTGTCGTGGCGGGCCGTGGTGCCCTTGATCGGTCGCGATACCCCAGAGCCTGCCGAAGTGGCGGCCATTCTGGCAGCCGGTGTGGAAGCCTGTGAGCGGTTTTATCCTGCATTTAATTTCTTGCTGTGGGCGGGCAAAACACCTGAAGAGGCCGCCCAAGCAGCTTTGTTTGAGACCGCCGGAGAGGCTTGAGTTTTATGAAAAAGAGCATTGCGCTCGTCGGCGGTGGCCGGATGGGCGGAGCCATGTTGCGCGGATGGGCCCCGATGGCCGATGCGTTCGATTTGGTGGTGTTTGAGCCTTACCCATCGTCTGAAGTGTCAGAAATTATCGCGGCGCAAAACTGGCTCCTAAACCCAGACCCTGCCGCATGCGCCCCTTTTGATTGTGTTGTCTTAAGTATTAAACCCCAATTGTTTCCAAGTGTTGGCGAACAGACGATCAAGAATCTGGTTGCTGACCATACATTGGTGCTGTCGATCATGGCAGGACTTGGCACGGCCAAGATTACGGAGGTTCTTTC
>NZ_JBIIYV010000122.1:0-5140 GCF_044346625.1 Aquidulcibacter sp.
GAAACTCTCGCACCTTTAAGCAATGATCCCATCGTCATGCTCAGCGCAGTCCCCTGAACATGATCAACTCAGCCCTAAACCGGCTACCTCATGACGCCGCTGTTACACCACGCCGTGGGACACGATCACGTCTCACGTTATTCCAGCGACTGACGCCTCTCGAGTCTATCTGCAAAACCTGGCTCATCAAGCCTAAACGGCTTGAAGAAAATCCGCTCCACCAAAGGCTGGGATCAAACACCGAGATGCAGTTTCGTTTCTATGGAAACCCAGTTGCGCTCTAGCATTTGATATAGTGCCAGTTTTATAGCGTTTTATAATTCCAAAAAAGGTAAAGAGCTCCGGCCCGATTGAGACTATTGTAAGTCCAATTTATGACATATCGTCTGGGACAAACTTCCCAGATACTCCCCCCTTAAAACACGACCAAGGGGAGAATAAATCATGCAAAAGAGCACCAAATGCAATTTGAGCGCCTGCACAGCTTTGGCTGCGCTGCTAACAATTGGCGGACCCGCCGCAGCACAATTGGCTCCCTCGGATAGGTTAAATGCGGAGCAAACGGACAGTGAAGCTGAAAGCAATATCGTCGTCGTCACAGCACAGCGCCGGGCGGAATCTGTGCAAGATGTTCCGATCTCGGTGACTGCCATCACTGCACGGGAATTGAAGGCCAATGGCATAGAAGATATTCAGGATGCCGTTCAGTTCATACCGGGCCTAAGCGGAAAAACGCAGGGTTTGCTCACGCCGATATTCGCGGTTCGAGGTGTGGCCACTCAGAGTTTTGGAGCTGGGGGTGAGAATTCCATTGGCACATTTTGGGATGGCGCTTATGCAGGCCGGGTCAACAGCCAAAACCTTGCCTTCTTTGACCTGAACCGCATTGAAGTCCTCAAAGGGCCCCAAGGTGCACTATTTGGTCGAAATGCATCCACCGGCGCGATCAGCATCATAACTAACGGCCCGAACAAAGGCGCTGGCGGCATCGTCCGTCTCAGCGGTGCCAGTTATGATGTTTTTGAGGGCGAAGTGGCTGGCGATATGGTGTCCAAAGATGGTTTTGGCCTTCGCCTAGCGGGCTTTGCACGGAGTTCGGGCGGGTGGGACAAGAATGTCCTGACAGGAAAAAGTGCGCCATCGGGTGATACATACTCAATCCGAGCTAAAAGTGGCTTCGAGTTTTCTGATCAATTCAGCGGCGAGCTCGTGGCAACTTGGCAAAAGGATGACGTCATAGGCTTAGCCCAAGACAATCTGGACCCCGGATTGAATGCCCTGTCTGGCCTTCCTGCAGACCCCTTTGACGGTAGATTTGCCGGCGACCCTGACTATATCGAGCAGCGCGAGATGTGGCTATCCAATCTGACGTTAACATATGAATTTGCCGACAATTTGAGGCTAGAGAGCGTAACGAACTATTCCGACACGCGTACCGACATTAGTTCCGATGTCGACGCAACCGTGCCGAAGCTATTTGAAGCCAACTACTTAGATTATAAAGCCACAGCTTTTGGCCAGGATATCAGGATTGTTGGTGTAACCGGCATAATCGATTGGTTTGTTGGCGCTAATGTTTACGTCGAAGATATAGGTCAAACTGTTCGGGTCAAATTTGATGAGGGCGCAATTTTGGGCGGCCTCCCAATAGATGGGTCAGGTGCCTTGTTTTGTGAAGAACCTGTGCAGAGCGAGATTTTTGGTTCAAAGTGCGACATCGGGCAAGAGTCGATTACCTCCAAGGGCGACTATTTCAGCTGGTCTGTCTATGCTGATGCGGTTTTCAAGCCGACCGACCGATTATCATTAACTGTGGGCCTGCGTTATAGCGAAGATAAAAAAGACTTTGTCTATGAAACGGTTCAGGAAAGCGGGCTTCCAACACTTATTGGTCCTATTATCCTCATTGGCTCGCAACCAGGCGGCAATAGGCTTTCGCAAACTTATTCGGACTTGCAGCCCCGCTTGGTTGTTGACTACAAGTTGAGCAAAGATGTGTTGATCTATGCGAGCGCGGCGCGTGGATTTAAAGCCGGCGGCTTCGATCCAACGAGTAACCTTGATCTCACCGCCTTTGACCCGGAAAAAAACTGGTCATATGAGGCAGGAATCAAAACCTCAGGTTTCGATGGTCGTCTGATCCTAAACGCCGCGGCCTTCTATTCTGACTACCAAGACTTTCAAATTCAGACGGTAAGCGGCGGTGTGACCTCAACGGCGAACGCGCCTGTGGAGTCTAAAGGATTTGAGATCGAGGCGAATTTCGACGTCACAAGCGCGTTTCGTATTGCCGCTTCCGCCGATTATGTCGACGCAACTTTTGGACGGCTGGTCACCGACGATGGTGATTTCACCGGCAACAAACTAACATTTGCGCCTAAATTTAGTGGCTCTGTTCTCGCCGATTGGTCACTCGCACGTATTGCGGAGGGGGATGTGAGTGCGCGCCTCAGCTATACCTATGAGAGCAAACAATTTTTGAGCGAAGTCAATGCAGCGGCGGAATCTCAGGATGCATATGGCTTGACGAACCTTAGGTTGATTTACCTCACCGATAGCGACCTTCAAGTCAGTCTGTTTGCTAAGAATCTTTTTGATGTTGATTATCTCGTCTTAGCCGATGATTTTGGGTTTGGTGTTGTAACCGCCAGAGGCCAGCCTAAGATGTTCGGCATAGAGGTGAGCCAACGCTTTTAAAGCCGCGTTTGAAAGTCAGACTTAAATCTAGTCCCTCATCGTTTTATGGGAGCCAAGAGCGATGAGGGCGTCCGAGCTCAGGTGCAAAATTGACCGTCAGTCAATTCTTGTAAGCCTGCGCTTCGACTACGCGCAGCCGCTCTAGCGGATCGAGGTCCGGCGAAAAATCCGCCACCGCTAAAGATCGCATAAACAGCGAGAATAGTGCGTTAGAGGACGTTATTTCGAGCTTATCGTAAACGTGCCGCTTATGGTTCATGACGGTTCCTGGTGCGATAGCGAGAACGCGAGCCGCAGATTTGGCGGAATGGCCCTGAATGGTCAGCCGTACAATCTCACGCTCACGGTGCGTTAACACACTGCTCCCGAATTTCCAGAATGCACGTTGCAGAAGAGCTTGGGTTTTTGATTCCATCGGGACAGCTCGGCCTTCGACTGCAGGCAGACTTTGCCATTGAGACTGAATGGCGGCTTCGAAAATGGGGAAAAGCGCACGAATGCCTTCAAGGGCTGACGGACTAAATGTTTCATCGGCTTTGTAAGTGGCGAGGGAAATGTGGATGGCGGTGCGCCGATCCATCCCAATCAGAAAACCAACTTCGTCAACAACACCGATTGTCTTGTAATAATCGCGATAATACTCACTATCAAAAAAGTCATCGGGCGCAATGTCGCCCAAACGGAATGCGCCGCGCCGGCCATCTTGGAATGCTTTGTAGAATGGGTCGAGAAGATATGCGCCTGCGGTATAGAAGTGTACCCGCTCGGTTCGGTATTGATCGACCTCGCCATCATAGAGCACAGTGGGCCGAGCATCCAAGCGAAAACTAAAGGCGGTCAAGGTCTCGGTCGGGGAAACGAGTTGCGCCAGATCGAGCAATCGCGGCAAAAGTGCGTCGGTTTGGATCGACAGCATCGCGGCCGCGATTTTGCAGGAAAGCTGCTCAAACTCGCCCAATCGGATTGTTTCGGTTTGCATCACGGACGCTCGACGCCCGAATATCTTCTGTCATGCGCGAGCATGGCGTGGAGCAAAACATTGCCGCCTGCAACGACGTGCGCGCGATCAACGTCTTCGGCTTCGTTATGGCTGAGACCATCCTTGCAAGGAATAAATATCATGCCAGTTGGCGCAACGCGCGAAACATAAACGGAATCGTGTCCGGCCCCACTGACCATCACCATCGCGGTTTGGCGCAAGACAGCTGCCGCCTCTGTAACGTCAGAAATACAATTTTCGTCGAAAACAACTGGCGGTGAATGCCAGATGGGCTCTAGCCTCGCCTCAATCCGGCTATCGGCAGTCGCAGAACTTAAGATATCGCGAAGCGCGTGATCAAGCGACGCGAGCGTGTCAGCATTAGGATGGCGCAGGTCGACTGAAAAGGTTACATATCCCGGAACCGTGTTTATAGACCCGGGACTGGCCGAAATCCGCCCGATCGTGCAGCGTGCGTGTTCGTCATATTCGCCAATTTTCGCATAGAGTGCGCTGATAATCGCTGCCGCGGTCGGGACTGGATCGCGGCGCATCGACATGGGTGACGGACCCGCGTGGGTCTCAGAGCCAATAACTTTGATCTCATACCAACGTATGCCCTGAACGCCGGTGACGATCCCGATGGGAAGGTTTCGGCTCTCCAATATTGGACCTTGCTCAATGTGAAGTTCGAAATGTGCTTTAAAACGGTGTTGGCCACAGGGCTCCTGTCCACAATAATCAATTGCTTTTAGCGCATCTTCAAAAGATGTACCTTCGTCATCAACGCGCGCATAGGCATAGGCTTCAGAAAACGCTCCGCTAAAGACGCCTGATCCAATCATTGCCGGGGTAAAGCGCGCGCCTTCTTCATTCGTCCACACAACGGCTTCGAATGGATGATGGGTTTGGATGCCGCTATCATTGAGGGTTTCAATGACTTCAAGTGCGGCCAGAACGCCATAGACACCGTCAAATCTCCCGCCAGTCGCTTGGCTATCGAGATGGCTTCCAGAGGCAATGGGCAGCGCGTGGTTTCTGGTGCCCGCCCGGCGAAAAAACATATTACCCATCGTATCGCATTTGACTGTACATCCAGCTTGCCGACTCCAATCGGCGAAAAGATCCCGCCCTTTGGCGTCAAGTTCGGTCAGAGCGAGGCGACAGACGCCGCCGTTTTTTGTGGCACCAATCTCCGCCATAGCCATAAGGCGTGACCACAAGCGCTCGCCGTTGATCATGGGTTGGTCGGTCATTTGGCTATCCCGCTGGCTTGGGCCTTGCTTGGACTTTCAAGAAATGCGCGCACAAGTTGATGCAACCGCTCGCGTCCAAAAGAGCCATTATGGCCGGCGTGAACGACATTGACAGGCAGCTCGAGCAACCGCTTCATGGTCGCTTCGTAAGCTTCCCGATTGGATCCCTGTAAACCATCGATTAGCGGCCCATCATATACCGCGTCAC
>NZ_JBIIYV010000123.1:0-5102 GCF_044346625.1 Aquidulcibacter sp.
TTGCCCTCTTCAGGCTTGCGCCGGAACGAGCCTGCATGAACTTCATAGACAGAGATCGCCGCATCCAAGCCATGACGGCCATGGCGTGTCTTCAGCCAAGCTTGGTCGCTATCGACTTGTTTGGGCGCGTCTACCAAGCGGCTGGCATTGGCGGGTCGAAGCTCTGCCGCCTGTCCAAATGGGTCCGACTTCAAGGGCTGAAGATCGCCATTTGCGCCGATGATCTCATATTTATAGATGTCATTGGCAGAAAGGCCGGGGATGAAAATCTCCCAAATGCCGGCATCATGGAGCTTGCGCATAATGTGGCGACGCCCATCCCAATTATTGAAAGGGCCGACCACTGACACCCGTTGGGCGGCAGGGGCCCAGACGGCAAAGGCAAAGCCTTCGACTTGATCCAAAGTGACCCGGCGTGCGCCAAGACATTCCCAAGCCCGCCACAATTGACCTTGGCGGAAGCGGAGAATTTCTTTCGTGCTTAAAACGCTCGCAAACCGATAGGGGTCTTCAAGGCGGACGACTTCCCCATCCCACGTGGCTAGATAATGGTAGGTAAGCGCCTGTTTCTTTGATTGGGCAATTTGGGCCACGAACAGCCCATCTGGATGCACTTTGGTCATGTTGATCGAAAGTTTTTGACCCTCACAAACCAAGGTGACCGCATCGGCTGCTGGCAAGAAGCAGCGCACCGTCATCTCGCGTGTCCCGTCATCAAGATGTGGGCCCAAGAAAGCAAATGGGTTCGCGTGAGTTCCCTTGATCAAGGCCAGCACTTCGCTCTGCTCTGCCAGTGAAGGCCCGACATTTGCCGCGCCAGTTACGGCTGCCTTTGTCGGCTTTGCCCGGGTCGTCTTAAGGGCCATTAGCGCGCATCCTCATAAAAAATCGTGTCGTCCAAGCTGGCCTTTTGCGCGCTCTGCCGATCCCGACGACGCGCGTCGGCATAGGCATTTTCGCGGCGCGACTGCAGCATTTCCGAATCCGCTTGTGAAAAATGACCGCTTTTGGAGAGGCGCGCCTCAATCCCGAGGCGGATGGCCTCGATTACGGCCGCATACGCAATATAGTCGCTCAAACCAGCATCAAATTGGCCAAGGGAAATGGTGGCAGGCAGGCCCGCATGGCCGATCAGGGCAACCCGCCCGCCTTGCGCACAAATATCTTGTAGGCTTTGCTCCACCTCGGGGATGCGCAAACTCGACTTCAGCGCGATAACCAAAACGCTGTCGCGCCGCCCACTGATATCTGCTGTGGTTTGATCGCACGTTTCTAGCCCGCAGCCGCGCAAAGCGCTTACCAGCGTGTCGGCAAACAGGGTTTCTGCACCAGAATGCAGCACGATGATTCGCCCGCTGCCTGCGCAAATCTCCAAAAGCGTATCAATCTCATCAAGGGCTAGGCCAGCACCCTTCTGTCCAAGTGTCTTGGTGACTTGTTCGAATAAAGCCTGACCCAGGCCGCTAGGGCCCTTCACATGCGGGTTCTGACGGCTCATGGACAAAGTTCGGCGTTCAAGATCACGTGCGAGGCTGAGCTTGAAATCCATGAAGCCCATACAGCCAATCGCTTTGCAAAAGCGCATGATCGTGGGCTCTGAGACATCCGCACGCTCAGCCAGATCGGCGATCGACATTTCAACCACCACCGTCGGGCGACCCAGAACAAAGCGGGCGACGCGCTGTTCAGACGGGCGCAATTCGGCAAGATGAGAATCGATCTGACTGATGATCATCGCCTTTTTCCCCCCGCCCTTTGTTTGCTGACTTGATTTATACGAATATTCTGCGCCCAATGCCAGCCTTGAACGCGTGTTGCGCAGGTTTTGTAGTTTTGCTACATCAAATGTGCAATACCAAAATCAAAGAACGGCATGGCGACCCTACACAGGGCGGAAACTGCAGTCGGGGAGAGAAATGGGCCTAGTCGGGAATTTATCTTGGCTTGGGACCGATATTTAGCTTAGCGGCAATGACTTGTCGGTTCGATAAATGGTTCCTCCGCGACTGAAGTTTTCCTGCGTCCGCCACTAAAGCACGGGCAGGACAAAGCATGGCTGGCATCACTTTTGAAACCGTCGCAAAGCGATATGGCGAAACTGATGTCATTAAAAACCTCTCTCTCGACATCAAGGACGGCGAGTTCATGGTGTTGGTTGGTCCCTCGGGTTGTGGCAAATCGACCGCCCTGCGGATGATTGCGGGCCTCGAATCGGTCTCGGCGGGCCAATTAAAAATCGCAAATCGGGTCGTCAATGATTTGAAGCCCAAAGACCGCGATGTCGCCATGGTGTTTCAGTCCTATGCGCTTTACCCACATATGACGGTTCGCCAGAACGTTGCCTTTGGTCTTGAAGTGCGCAAAATGCCCAAGGCCGAAATTGAAAAGCGCGTTCAAGAAGCTTCGGCGATCTTGGGTCTCGACCCGTATCTGGACCGCAAGCCAAAGGCGCTGTCAGGTGGCCAACGGCAACGTGTGGCGCTTGGCCGTGCCATTGTTCGTGACCCTTCGGTCTTTTTGTTCGACGAACCCTTATCAAACCTCGACGCTAAATTGCGGACGGGTATGCGGGCAGAGATTTCGCGTCTGCAGAAGCGCCTAGGCACCACCGCCGTTTACGTCACTCACGACCAAACTGAAGCGATGACCATGGGCGATCGGATTGCGGTTTTGGCACCTTTGGCAGAGGCAGGCGACAGCAATCTGATGCAAGTCGGCACGCCCCTGGAGCTTTACCACCGCCCTAGCAGCGTCTTTGTGGCCCGCTTCATTGGTGCGCCCAGCATGTCGATTTTGACGACCCATTTGGTAGGGCGCGCGATTGCCCATGCCGCTTCGCCTGGCTTCACCATGCCGGAGCGGTGGGAGCTGAGCAGCCAAACAGGCGACAGTGTCCTGCTCGGCTTCCGGCCTGAGGACGTCCGTCTAGTCGGCCAAAACAGCTTTGAGAAGGCTGCCCATTTCAAGGGCCGGGTCGAGATGGTCGAGACCTTGGGGCACGAGGTCCTAACCCATCTCGACGTGGACGGCGCCACTTTAATCGCAAAGAGCCAAGGCGAGGCGCCCATCCCGAAACTGGGCGAAATGGTCGAAGTTGAAGCTGATTTGAGCAAGGCTCACTTCTTTGATGCGTCGACAAACTTGCGCCTGACCGAGAAGGCTTAAGCGATGGCCTTACGCACAAGTCACGGGGGATCACCCACCAAACGATCATTCTTAGCTGCAGGGCTTGGTCTGTCAGGCACTGCGCTATTGGCGGCGTGCGGTAAATCCGCAGATAGTAAGCGCCCGGCACTGGTGGTTTGGCATTCCTATCGCGGACGCGAGAAAGCCGCCCTTGAAGAAGTTGCCGCGCTTTATTCGGCCCAAGCTGCGGGCAAGGCCCGCCCTGTCCGCTGTGTTGGCGTGCCCAATGATGCCTTTGCCGACAAGCTTTCCGCCGCGGTGCCCCGCGGGAAGGGACCAGACTTATTCATCTTCTCCCATGACCGTTTGGGCGGTTGGGTCGAGAGCGGCAAAACTGTCGCGCCCATCGATTTCTTCTTGAACGAGGAGGATCGTCAAAGCTTTTTGCCCGGCATGTTGGATGCCACGACCTATAAGGGCGTCACCTATGCTTTGCCGCTGAATTTTAAATCAGCGGCTTTGATCTATAATAAAAAGATGGTGCCCAACCCGCCGCGCACCACCAAAGAGCTTGTCGAGATTGCGACCAGACTGACCGATAAAAGTCGCGGTCGATTTGGCTTTGCCTACGCCTATGACGATTATTTCTTCCATGCCGGCATTGGCAATGGCTTTGGCGGCGGTGCCTTTAATGCGGCTGGCGATCTGATCTTAAATGATCCTGCCAATGTCGCGGCCTCTGATCTGGTACGCAAGTGGCGATCCGAACTCAATCTCTTACCGGATGATCCCGCCAACTCTTTGGTGACGGCGCTGTTCAATGAAGAGCGCGCGGCGATGGTCATGAGTGGGCCGTGGTTCTTAGGCGAGGCTTCAAAGTCGATTGATCTGGGAATTGCGGTTCTGCCGATGATATCTGAGGCCGATGATAAGCCGATGCGGCCTTGGATGACGATTGAGGCCATTTATCTGGCGGCTGGTACGCCAGACGAGCATGAGGCGTGGCAATTCGCTAAGTTTCTCGCAGGGCCACAGGCCTCGGCCATCATGGCGCAAAAGGGCGGGCAATTGCCGGCCTCGCAAGCGGCCTATAGCGTCCCTGCTATTGCCAACGACCCCATCATCTCCGCCTTTAAGGCCCAAGGTGCCTTGGCCGTTCCCATGCCCAATTTGCCGGAGATGACACTGGTTTGGTCACCCGCTGATAAAGCGATGAAGCGGTTCACCAAAATGGAGACTACCTCGCTATCGGCGTGGAATGATTGTCAGACAGAGGTTCAAGCCGCCATTGACGCCTTGCGGGCTTCCCAAGCTGGGGGGCGGGCATGAGAAATAATCTAAGCGCTATCTTCTTTGCCCTGTTGGTCGTTATATCCGGGGCTTTATTCTTCCTCCAACAAGCCGCCCAACATCGCGATCAAGCGGCAGCGGGCGCTGTTGCTTTGGTCACCGCTTCTGATTTGGCCAAGCTTGGTTCAACAGGCCTAGAGGCGGGGCTGAGCGAGCAAGTCGTGGGTTCCATGATGGCAGATGTGCTCAAGCGCTCTGGCCGGGAAGGGGACCGTTTTCGCCTGGTCATGCGACGCACAAAGCAATTGTCAGCCAGTAATTGGCCAGGTGAAGCCGCGCCACGCCCTCTGGAAATCAGCGAAAAACCTTTGTTCGATTTGATACTCGGTTTGCCTGTGGCTGGCGCGAAGCTCGACCCTACCGCAGAGGGGGCCCATGCGGCCGCGCCGCTGGTTGTGGCTGGACAACGCGTCGGCATGCTCGAGATTATCCATACGTCGCAAGTCGCTGGCCCACCTCTGATCTCCCTGCTTCAGGGGGGAGCGATTGGCTTGGGCGTGTTGGCCATCGTGGGTCTTGCCCTCGTCCAACCAAAATTGGGTGCCTGGGCCGGTGTGGTTCTGCCCCTTGGTGTAGCCTTCGTCGTTGGGCAGTTGACCGGGGCCAATTTGGCCAGCACGGCACAA
>NZ_JBIIYV010000124.1:0-5045 GCF_044346625.1 Aquidulcibacter sp.
TCAAAGCCTCATAGCCCTTATGACCGGTCGGTGCTGAAAGCCCAAACTCTGCACAATGCCCACGCACCGCATTGATCGCTTGGGTGCGTTGACGCACCAACAAATCTCGGCTGCGAAAGACCATGGCCTGACTATGTTGCTCTGCGCTCCTGATCTCGACAAACCGCATCGTCGGGCGGCTTGCCGCCTCACAGATCGCTTCAGCATCCGCCGCATCATTCTTCCCGCGCTTCACATAGGGCTTCACATAATGGGCTGGGATTAATCGTACTTCATGACCCAATGCCGCTATCTCACGACCCCAATAATGCGCCGACGAACACGCCTCCATCGCAACAATGCATGGCTTCTGGCTACTGAAAAAGCCCAAAAGCTGAGCACGCGACAGCTTCCTCGAGAACAAACACTTGCCAGACCTATCCGCACCATGCGCCTGAAAGATACGCTTGGCCAAATCTAACCCAATTATGCTAACCTCTTCCACGGACGCCTCCTTCGTATGTGACTCCAACAATCCACATACTGGCACATAGATGCCGTCAGGGGGCGTCCACCCCATCATTCCAAGTGGAAACACTGCCACCCCTCGCCCCCGGTGGGGGAGAGGGGTCGGGGGTGAGGGGGTCTTTGCGCAATGGCGCGTTGCTCTGTGCAATGAAGGCCCTCGCAACGCGCCACTTAATTGTGTGAGTGTAAAACCTCACTCCACTCGCTTCTTCCCATCCACCATAGCACGGACCAAATTCTCGCGGTGACCAATCGAGGCCAGAAGGACGCCGCCGAGATGCAGGAACACCAAGCCTAACAGCAGATTGGCACTGACCTCATGCACATCCTCCCAAGGGCTGTCGTCTTCATCACCGCGCCCGCGATCTTCGATCTGCAGAACGCTTTGAAAAGCGGCCGGTACAGGCGTGCGGTTTTCCATTGCCATGCCGGTTCCAGCGGTCAAACTCATGGCGACCAACAAGGCAATCACCATCAGGCCACCTGGGGGTGAGTGGCCGATGTGGCGGGTGCCTTTTCCCGTCACCAAGTCAGCCACATACTTAAAGGCGGCAAAAGGCGAGGCGAGGAAGTTTTCAAACCGCGCATGCTCTGGTCCGGCGATCCCCCAGAACAGGCGGAACACCACATAGCCTGCGACGAAATAGCCCGCTGCTTGATGCAGGCTTTCAGGTTCGCCGCGTGTGATCAGGGCGGTGGCAATCGCTACAAGCAATAGCCAGTGGCCGATGCGCACGAAGGGGTCCCAAACCTTCACCCAGTTTTTTTCGGGCTTGGGCTCAGACGCGGCGTGCGCTGAGGGTGCTGCGGCCTCAGTCATCATCACGTCCGCCATGATCATCGTTACGGTCGTGCGACTCATCTTCGCCCCGCTCATGGCGCGAACGATCTTCGCTGCGGCGAACCTCTTCGGTCAGGACTTGGCCGGTTTTGGCATCGACCACGCGGGTCTCGGTTCGGCTGTCATAGCGATCTTCGCGATCGTCCTGGTCCTTGCTCCCAATCTGATTTGTGACTTGGTTAGTAGGTTGGTTGGTTACGCTATTCGTATTTGTCGCAGTCTTGGCTGGCGATAATTGGCCAGAGGCGACTGCAAAGCCTGCGACAGCCAGTGCGGCGACACCAACGCCGAGAGCGATGCGGATAGGGGTTGAAAGGGCCATGTTACTTCTCCTGAAAGGGTTGTTGATGATCCGACCTTACCCGCCCCTGCCTGACGCCCTACCGTTCCCAATCGTCAGCGAAGCGTCAGCTTGATGTCAGCGCCAATTCGATACAGAGGGGTGGTATGAAGTTAATTGGCCCTTCTCTTGTTTTGATCCTTGTCGCGCTGGCTGGCTGTGGGCAGCCGCAGCGATCACCTGCCCCTGACCAAGTGGGCGAGGAGGCGCAGCACGAAGGCCCGGCTCAACCAGCGGGCAACAATCTGCCCTTTCTCAAAGTCCAAGCCATTGCCCTTGCTGCTGCGCCGGGCGAAGTCGTGAAAGTGGATTTGGAGAACGACCATGGCCAAGACATCTATGAATTCAAAATCCTCGCCCCATCGGGCCGCGTGATTGAACTGGAAATTGATGCCAAGACCGGCCAAATCCTGAAGCAGGAGGCCGATTGATGCGCGTGCTCTTGGTTGAGGATGATCCCCTTATCTGCGCGGCACTCAAGGCCAACCTCGAGGCAGCGGGCTTTTTGGTCGAAGCCTGTGGCGACGGCGAGCGGGCTTGGGCGCTGGGCAGCGATGAAGACTTCGATGCCGTCATTCTGGACCTTGGCCTGCCGCGACTGGACGGCTTATCGGTCCTAAAGCGCTGGCGGCAGGAAGGCCGCGCCATGCCCGTTATCATCCTGTCAGCACGCGGGTCTTGGGCTGAAAAGGTCGAGGGCATCGAAGCGGGGGCCGATGATTATCTGGCCAAACCGTTTGAGCCACCAGAGCTTATCGCCCGCCTGCGTGGATTGATCCGGCGGGCCTCTGGGCGCACTGGCAATGTAGTCACAGCCAGTCGCCTCACGCTCGATCTGTTTCGGACCACCGCGTCCTATGACGGGGTGCCGGTGCGTCTGTCGCCGCTCGAGTTTCGTTTGCTGGACCTTTTGGCCAATGCGGGCGGACGGCCCTTATCTGCCGGTGAATTGGGCGAGCATCTTCATGGCACCGACATGCTGGATGCCAATGCCATCGAAGCCTTGGTGGCGCGCCTTCGCCGCAAAATAGGGGCTGAGACCATCGAGACACGCCGCGGCTTTGGTTATGTTCTAAGGGACTTGGCCTCGTGAGCAAAAAGTCCAACAGTCTTAAGGTCCGCCTCTTTGGTTTGGCCGCCCTCTGGAACGGCTTGGCCTTAGGCTTTTCTTGGGTCGCGCTGTCCCTCTTGTTTGAACGCCATACAGAGCGGCAAGTAACGGCTGACTTGATCCGACAGGGCGAAGCCTTGGTTGCGGGCATCTCGCTCGATGCGACAGGAAAGCCCGTAATTGCCCAAACGCTGTATGACCCGCGCTTTTCCCGCCCAGCTAGCGGGCTTTACTGGCATGTCTCCGGCACACAAGGCAATGCGCGTTCCCGCTCCCTCTGGGATGGGTCTTGGCCCGGTTTGACTTTGGCGCGGCCAAAAGCGTGGGAGAGTACAACGACCAAGGGGCCGTTTGAGCTCTCTATGTTACGGGTCGCCCGCACCATCCGCCCCGATGCAAACGGGCCAGAGCTATTGATCGAAGTCGGGCAAGACCATGCGGTGATCACGAAGGCACGTCGGGACTTTGCACGCGAGCTGGCGCTATTTCTCGTGCTGCTATGGTCGGTTTTGACTTTGGCCTCAGTGGTGCAAGTCACCCAAGGCCTAAAACCGCTTACGGGGCTGCGTGCCCGCCTGACGGGCTTGAAAGCAGACGCAAAGGCCCGACTGGATGCTGGTGAGCACCCGCAAGAGGTCGGCCCCTTGATCCAAGCGATTAATGCGCTGGCCGATGCCCGAAGTGGCGACATGGCCAAAGCCCGTGACCGCGCCCGCGACTTGGCCCACGCGCTGAAAACACCGCTCACCGCGCTTAAGATGCAGGTCAGTGACCTGGGCGACACAAAGGCACAAGTGGCTCTGCAGGAAAGCGTTTCGGTCCTTAATATTGCGGTTCAAGCAGAGTTGGCGCGCGCGCAATTGGCCCCGGATGCGCGCGGGATATGTCTGCTCTTTCCTGTCATCGAGCGCTTGGTGCGGTTAGTTGGCCGAACACCGGCAGGTGCCACAAAGCACTTTGATTTGGCCGTTCCAGATACGTGCAAGCTGCCTTTGACGGAGGATAGCGCGTTTGAAGTCTTCGGGGCCTTGCTGGACAACGCGACCCGCCATGCCAAGAGCCGGATCAAAGTTCATGCCGTGCAAGACAGTGGCACCCTGACGGTGTCGGTGGAAGATGATGGGCCCGGCCTGTCGGAGGATCAAAGCCGGATGGCGATAGAGCGCGGGGTCCGCCTTGATGAAGCCATTGGCACCCAAGGCCTCGGCCTTGCTATCACACGTGACCTGATTTCAGCCAGCGGGGGGAGGTTGGCTCTTGAACCCTCAGCCCTTGGCGGTTTGGCCGTGCGGTTGAAGTGGGTGCATGGGGACGGTGCGCATCTAATAAGTTTGGGCACCTGACTTATGCAGGCGACGCCTTAGTCATCGCGCAGCCTCACACCCCGGCCGCGCGCGCTGCTCATCTGCTCTGGCCCGAGTACCTCAACGCCCAGCCGTTCAAGCGCGCCTAAAACCTTCACTAGGCTATCCACTTGCGCGCGGACGATGCCATCACTGGCTTCCATTCGCTGGATCGTCGGCAAGGATACTCCAGCCGCAGCCGCTAAGTGACTCTGATCAATCCCTAACAGGGCACGCGCGGCTTTAAGTTGGGCAGAGGATAGCATGACAATTGACCCTGTTTGATGTTTCAAACATCAATTACCATCCTTCAAACTTGCTTTCTAGCGCTCTGTCATTCAATATGACTGGGAAGCTGACCCAAGGAATCCGCAATGAGCACCGCTGACGACGACTATGTCTATGATGAAGCCAGCGGTGAATGGATGCCGGCGTCAGAACTTGCTGCGCGGACGAAAGCGGAAAGCGCAATTGTGGTGCGCGATTCAGTTGGCAATATCCTGCAAGACGGCGATGCCGTGGTTTTGGTCAAGGATTTGGACGTAAAGGGGGCGGGGCAGACTTTGCGCCGGGGGACCGTTATCCGTACCATCCGGTTAACCGGCGACGCGCAAGAAATTGACTGCAAACACGATACCATTCGCGGCCTCGTGCTGCGCGCGGAGTTTGTCCGCAAACACTAAATTCTATCGCTAAATTGGTAGCTGAAATTGGCTGCGACTTGGGGATAGGTGGCCGTCCATCGTTGCCAACTAGGGACCTTTTTGGAAAAAACTGGATCGTGTCCCATGGCGTGGTGTAACAGCGGCGTCATGATGTAGCCGGTTTAGGGCTGAGTTGATCATGTTCAGGGGACTGCGCTGAGCATGACGATGGGATCATTGCTTAAAGGTGCGAGAGTTT
>NZ_JBIIYV010000125.1:0-5017 GCF_044346625.1 Aquidulcibacter sp.
GAGCCTGCCGTCGCAATCGCGACAAACTCATCAAGTCCCTGCCACTGGTCCATGATTATCCTGAATACGGTAAGATGAATTGCGATTATGGCTATTTATCTCGAAATTGTAAAATTGCTATGGTCAGTGCCAAAATCTTGGAACCTTTCCCGCACTTGGTGAGTTTAACCCGCATGAAGACCCGCGCCGCAGTTGCTTTTGAAGCATGTAAACCCTTGGAAATCGTAGAACTGGATCTTGAGGGGCCTAAGGCAGGCGAAGTGTTGGTTGAAATTATGGCTACCGGCATCTGCCACACAGATGCTTATACCTTGGGTGGTCGCGACCCTGAGGGCAAGTTTCCTGTCGTGCTCGGCCACGAAGGCGCAGGGATTGTGCGCGAAGTTGGGGCAGGGGTAACCAGTGTTTCCCCGGGCGATCATGTGATCCCGCTCTACACGCCCGAATGTCGGCAATGCAAAAGCTGCCTGTCTGGCAAGACCAATTTGTGCACGGCGATACGGGCCACGCAAGGCCAAGGCCTAATGCCCGATGGTACCAGCCGCTTTAGTTACAAGGGCCAAACCATTTATCATTACATGGGCTGTTCGACTTTCTCGAACTTTACCGTTCTGCCCGAAATCGCTGTAGCAAAAATCCGGATGGACGCCCCGTTTGAGCAGACTTGCTACATTGGTTGCGGGGTTACAACGGGTGTTGGCGCAGTGGTCCATACCGCCAAAGTGACACCGGGCTCCACCGTTATCGTCTTTGGCCTTGGCGGCATTGGCCTCAATGTGGTGCAGGCTGCGCGTATGGTGGGGGCAGACCAGATTGTTGGCGTCGACGTCAACCCTGACCGGGAAGCTTGGGGCCGGCGCTTTGGCATGACCCACTTCGTCAATCCCAGCTTGATCACAGGCGATATGGTTCAACATTTGGTCGCGCTAACCGATGGTGGAGCGGATTATACGTTTGATTGTACCGGCAATACCGACGTGATGCGGCAGGCCTTGGAAGCATGTCATCGCGGCTGGGGTGTCTCGACCGTGATTGGGGTGGCCGAAGCTGGCAAGGAAATTTCGACGCGGCCATTTCAATTGGTGACGGGCCGGGTCTGGAAAGGCTCTGCCTTTGGTGGCGCACGTGGCCGCACCGATGTGCCCAAGATCGTCGACTGGTACATGAATGGGAAGATCGAAATTGATCCCATGATTACCCATGTTTTGAGTTTGGATGAGATCAATAAGGGCTTTGACTTGATACATTCAGGTGAAAGCATCCGCAGCGTTGTGGTGTTTTGAGGCAATCCTTAGACGAGGGGTGCGCGTGTGAGTTTGACCATCATCTCTTCAGTTAAGGCCCATGGCGGCGACCAGCGGGTCTATAGCCATCCATCCTCAGCCACCCGTTCTGAGATGGTGTTCTCAGCCTTTATCCCAGACCATGAGCTCGGCCTGAAATTGCCCGTCGTTTGGTATCTGTCAGGCCTGACTTGCACCCACGCCAATGTGACGGAAAAGGGGGAGTATCGGGCCGCGTGTGCTGAACTGGGCTTGATCTTTATCGCACCCGATACGTCGCCGCGCGGGGAGGGGGTGCCTGACGATCCAGAAGGCGCTTATGACTTTGGGCTGGGTGCGGGCTTTTATGTCGATGCAACGCAAAAGCCATTTGCCAAGCACTATCAGATGCGCAGCTATCTTGAAGCAGAATTGCCCGAGCTGATCGCAGAGCATTTGCCCGTTGATCTGGATCGCCAAGCCATCATGGGCCATTCCATGGGTGGCCATGGTGCGTTAACGCTTGCGCTGCGCAACCCGGGTCGTTTTCGCTCTGTCTCGGCATTTGCCCCGATCGTGGCACCGATGGCGTGCCCTTGGGGGCAGAAGGCGCTAACGGGTTATTTGGGCGAGAGCCAAGGTGCGTGGATGGCTTATGATGCCTGTGAGTTGATCGAAGAGGGCGCTCGGCTGCCCGACCTTTTGGTCGACCAAGGCACCGCCGATCCATTTCTAGAGACACAACTAAAAACGCATTTGCTGGTGCATGCCTGCAAGGCCGCCAACCAAAAGGCCACCATCCGAATGCAAGAAGGCTATGACCATAGCTATTATTTCATCTCGACCTTTATGGACGAGCATCTGCGCTGGCATCACGAGCGGCTGGTTGGCGCAAGCTGAGCGATACGGGGTAACGGGGCGCCAGCGCAGATTGATGCGCTTTATAGACAAGTCTCCGAGTTATCAGTCATTTTGTGGCAATGGTTTTACGCAACCGCGACAAAATGATTAATGCTTATTCAAATTTGTGTTACTGCTCTGACATAACCCCTCGATAGTCGTTGCCGCTGTTACGGCGCTAGGCCGTCTGTCGGGGACATGCAATGAGCATTACAAAATCAATTCTTGGCACCACCAGCATGCGTGCCATTCTTGCGGTAATGATTGGGTTCGTGGGCCTTGCTGCAAGTCCAGCACTGGCAGCTGATCCACAAGCGACCGCCCAAGTCAGTTCCGTGGCAAATGAACAGAACCAAGCCGCGGCGAGTTCTGATGACAGCCGTCTTGAGACAGTAATTGTGACCGCGCAGCGTCGGGTCGAAAATCTTCAAGACACGCCAATTTCGATTTCCGTTTTAACCGCACGCGGTCTTGAGAACCGGCGGGTGACTTCCCTTTTGGATATGGGTGATGGGTCGATCCCCTCCTTGTCAGTGAAGCCGTTTTTCACACGTCCAGGTGCCTTGATCATCAATATCCGCGGTGTTGGTGTCATGACCGACTCTAACCAGCCCGCCCGCGATCAGGGTGTAGGCGTCTATATTGACGGTGTTTACATGGGCCGCCCACAGGGGCTTGGCACTTCCTTGTATGAAATCACAGGCATTGAAGTTTTGAAGGGACCGCAAGGGACTTTGTTCGGCCGCAACACGGCTGGGGGTGCGGTGAATATTGTCACCCGTCGTCCGAGCGGCAAGTTCCGCGCTGAGGCGACTGTCGGGGTCGGCAATTTTGGTTCCTACAAGTCCGAATTGAGAGTCGATTTGCCTGAGTTCCGTGGCATTTCTACCAAGATCGATGCCGTGGTGATCGGCCGCGACGGTCTGGTATCCAACCCACTTGCCCAAGCCAATGATTATGGTGAAATCCTGCGCGGCGGCCTGCGCGTGGCGGCACTTTGGAAGCCAAACGATACGATGCGGGCAGAATATGCGTTCGACACCAGCTTCGATGAAAGTACGACAATTTACCAACAATTGATCGCCGGTGGTTCGGCAACCCTGCCAGGCCTGCCTGTTGTTCAAGCCGGCCGCGCGACCCGCGGTGTGGTAGGAGCGCCGCAGGAACCAAGCAGTGGCGATCAATCTGGACACCGCTTGACGCTTGAGTGGGACCTCTCGGATACCCTGAAGCTGAAAACGATCTCGGCCTACCGTGAGCTCTACCAAGATCAATGGGATAATGCGAGCCCGACCGCCTTTACCAGCTTGTCGCAATCCGCAACCATTGGGTTCACGGGTCAGTCCTTCTCGCGCGTCAGTACCGCTGAATTCGTGCAGGACCAGACCAGCCACGAAATCCAGCTCTCCAGTGAGACAGAGCGTCTTAAGTATGTGGTTGGTGCCACCTACTTTGTGGAGAATGTTGCCGATAACGCACAAGCGTTTTTCACAAACCGGTTCACCAATCGCGAAGGGACGACTTCTGAACTTCTGCCGATCAATTATGCGGCAATCCCTTATGACCGGGTCAGCAATGTCGAAAGCACCAGCGTGGGCGTCTTCGCTCAAGGGACTTATACGCCAGCCATGTTCGCTGATCGGCTGCATCTGACACTTGGTGGGCGCTATTCCCATGACGAGAAGGTCGGGGCGCTGACGATCGTCAACGGACGGGCACCAACGGTCAATGGTGTCACGGGCCCTCAATTATTGGACTATTCGGATGATCGATTTGATCCAATGGTCAATTTGGCTTGGGACTTCAGCGATACAATCATGGCGTATGCCAAATATGCAACCGGCTTCCGTTCGGGCGGTGCGAACTCTCGTTCGCTGACTTACTCGCCATTCGGGCCAGAAGAGGTTGAAGTATTTGAAATCGGTGGCAAGGCAGAATTGTTTGACCGTAACTTACGCCTCAATGCGGCTGTTTACGCTGGCACCTATACGGGGATCCAGCTGGACTTTAGCGCGCGTTATCAACAACGCGATGCAAATGGCAACATTCTGACAACGACTCGCACCACGCAAGAAGCAACCAATGCTCCGGGCGAGGGCGATATTGCAGGTTTCGAATTTGACGGTACGTGGGCCATAACCGACGCGCTAACCATCTCGACCAGCTATGCCTATAACAAGGTCACAATCCCCGACACAGCCAATCCGTTTCCGCAAGCAGATGGTCGGATCATCGCAATTCCAATCCCGATCCGCCAAACCAACACACCAGAGAACTCGGGCAGCATCTCTTTCGATTATAACCGCCCAATGTTTGGTGCCAACTTTACCGCCCATCTAAGCTTCAATGCGGATGACGGTTTCTATGTTAGCCGGACTGACGTTGCCTATGATCCCGTCACCAATAAGGTAACCATTCCTTCCCCAAAAGGAGATGGTGGTGTTGTGAGCAACGGACGTATCGCGCTCAGCCAAATCGAAATGCCGAACGGAGCCGAAATGTCGGTTTCCTTGTGGGCGCGTAATTTGTTCGATAGCGAACGGCTCTTCTGGAAGGGCTTGGACCCCGTCCGCGGCCTCACAGGTTTCTATATCGAGCCGCGTACATTCGGTCTCGACTTCAAGATCAAGCTTTAGACTAATCCAACATCTAGAGAATGGGCGGAATGGCGTGGCACGCTTCTCCGCCCAATCAATTTTTCCACTCCCGGTTGCAGCAGAACGCCGTGTGTTGATTGTCGCTGGGAAGTGACCCGGTATTTTCATCGAGAATTGACCCGGGCTAAGTTATGTCCCGCGTTGCGGGTGTTGGGTCAAGAGATTGGTTTTTCCTTTCTGACTTTAGGTGCAGTGGTG
>NZ_JBIIYV010000169.1:0-4971 GCF_044346625.1 Aquidulcibacter sp.
TGGTGACCATGCAGAGAAAGGCAACTCGCTTAGTAGATGCCATCTGGTGCGCGCATGTCAGAAGGAAGAGACCGTTGAAAAAGTTTTTGCAAAAGTTTCGTAAGGGCGAATCTGGGGCGACTGCCATTGAATATGGCCTGATCGCAGCCTTGATCGCTGTCGTGCTGATCTCCTCGTTGACCCGTCTTGGCAACAATATGGGCACCCGCTTCAACTCGATTGGTACCTCAGTCGGCAGCCGCTAAAACGGTATTTAGCCTTCGGGCAGCTGATCCACAAATAAAAACGGGGCCTCTGGGCCCCGTTTTCGTTTGTGAAATGATCCAATTTGGATTTAGAATTCGTACTCCAAGTTCAGGGTGAAGGCCCGTCCACGTGGATCGGCCAAACGCGGCTCCCACGAGCTGCCACTCCCTAGGTCCGAATCATAACCCAGTGTGAACGGGGGATCGGTGTTGAGAAGATTTTTGATCCCGCCGGTAATCACCATGTTTTTGATACCACGATAGGTCACCGTCGTATTGTAGGTGGTGTAGCTTTCAACCCGCTGTTGATAATCGGATGGAATAACGACACCCGAGGCAATGCCCAGATAGTTCGCATTATCGAGGTAACTGGGTCGATAGGCTTGCGACAGGGTTGCACTCCAGTCTCCGCGTGTCAGTGTCAAATATGCATTGTGCCGCCAGGACAGAGTAAGATCTTGAAAGCGCGTCCATTTATCAACTTCGTTTAGTCCATAGTCGGCCGCGGGCAGCAGCTTGGACTGACGGTTCAAAATGTGCGTTCCGTCCAGACCGGCACTCCACTTTGTGCCCATGAACTCACCATTATTGCGCAGACCGATCTCAAGGCCTTCCATCAAATTGCCGCCAGCATTGAGAATTCGGCGGTCAATCGCAACAATCCGGCCCGAGACTGGATCGCGCTGGAACTTGTCCTCAAAGTCGACGTAATTTTGCATCAGCTGGGTGCGGGTGAGCGAAGCGATAGTGCCGGTCCGCTCGATTTGCCACCAGTCAACCGATATCGTCGCGTTCTGGGCAAGGTTCAATACAAATCCAAAGGTCGCGTTCTCGGCTTCTTCGGGTCCCAATTGCAAATTGCCGCCGGTAAGTTCCCGCACTGGGCCAAGATCAAGAATGTTGCCACAGCCTGCGAGGGTTGAGACGACCAAGGTCGGGCAAGTTTTCGGATCGACCACAGCCGCACCTAGCGCCAAATCAACTGCTGTCACGCCGTTATAGATTTGGTTGAACGAAGGCACACGGAAACCGGTGCTGTACGAGCCGCGGAACAGCAACCTGTCCATTGGCTGATACTTGAGGGAGTATTTCGGATTGGTGGTGCGGCCAAATCCGTCATATTCGTCGACGCGACCAGCAATGGTGAATTCCAAATTGTCCAGAACCGGGAAAACCATTTCGGCAAACACAGCCTTAACGTCACGGCTGACGCCGCTCAATACGTTGGCTTGGTCAAACGGGGCACCGAGAATGTTTGAACGCTCTGCCGCGACGCGTTGGTCGCCATTGAATGCGTACTCCTCGGTACGGAAATCAACACCGATTGCCGCATAGGCCTTGCCACCGGGCAGATCAAAGATCGGACCCGACATAGAGCCGTCAAACTGGGTGACGGTGAACTTACCACCAAACAAAGTCACGCCACGGGCGGAAGCGGTTTCAAGTGCGGCCAAAGCGGCTGCCGTTTGCTCTTGGCCGGGCAATAAGAATGGGTTGAGGACGCCAGAGTTGAAGACGTTCACAATGCCATTGTTTCTTTGAACCCCGTTCACCGAGAAGGCATTTCGGTAATAATAGCCACTGCCAAGCGTGGATTCCGCTTCGCTGGTCGCTTGGGAAGCACCAAAACGATAATTCCAGTCGCCGAATGGCAATGGGCCATCCGCACCAAAGAAGAAGCGGCTGGTTTTGGTATTGGTGCTGATTTCGCGGCGTCCGCATTCGATGCAGCGCCAGCGCATGGCAATCGGGAGGTTCAGAGCGCGCCGCCCAGCCAATGCCGTGTCCGTTGGGAAAGCGGCCACAAGCGCATTGGCAATTCGATCATAGACCGCTTCGTTGACGCCCGGCACCCGGAAGTAAGCAAAATTCAGAGAAGTTGAATCGGCTCCCGAAATGGCGGTAGCATTGGGGATCAACTGGATGTGGGAGAAGCGGTTATTAGCTGTTGCGTCCGAGGCGGTAAATTCGCCAACAAACTCATGTTCGCCCAGCCGGAATACACCACGCACGAGGGCATTGGTAGTTTCTTGTTCCTGTTGGATGCTTGCCTGATTGCCGGTATCCCAAGCACACGCCAAACTCGCCGTCGCTGATGTGCTGGCCGAAAACCACAATTGCTCGGCATAATCGTCCATGTCTTTGATGGCCGAACAGCCAAGCCCGCCCGGCAGAGCCAGCGGGTTTACGCCGCCAACCAAGCGCAAGGTGGTTGAACCAGGCACAAAGGGTGCGTTGGTTGTCGTACCAAACAGTGTGCCGTTTGGTGTGAAGGGCGCGGTTGCCGTGGTGTTAAGCGGGAAGATGGTGCCGAATGGCGTGCCGCGCGTGTCATTTGAAAGGCCGCGATTTGTTTGGAACCCATCGACAAAATCTCGTTGGGTTGCCAGCAATTCTTCATTCTTGCGATAGCTGACGGTCGCCATAATGTTGAAATTCTGGCTTGCCAAATCGCCATAGCCGCCCAGCAGGGAGGCTTGATAGATGTTGCCACCACCTTGTTCGGTCACGTCAGTGAACACGCGGGCGTTCATCCCCTGATAGTCTGTCCGGGTGATGAAATTGATCACGCCACCGATGGCATCGGTACCATAAATCGCCGATGCCCCATCTTTCAGGACGTCGATGCGCTGCATGGCGGTAATCGGCAATTGGTTGATATCAACCGCGCCACCATTGATCCCGTGGGCTGCAACACGGCGGCCATTCAGCAAGATCAAGGTGCCGGCAGAGCCTTGGCCACGCAAGTTGGCAAAGGAACCACCGCGAGCACCCCGGTTTTCTGTCACGTCGGCGTTTGAGGCAAGGTTGTCGACCCCTGCAACGTTCGCCGTCAAATAGGCGATCAATTGTTCAGGGCTGGAAATGCCTTCGCGCTTTAAGTCTTCGCGACTGACAATTTGCAACGGCAAGGCGCTAGTCTCTACCTGACGGCGGATACTCGACCCGGTCACGATGATGGTCTCGACCGGTTTGGCCTCTGCTGCTGATGTGGCTGCAACAGTTTGTGCGAAGGCCGGACCTGCCAAGCAGGTCATCAAACCCACCTGTGCCCAATTGCGAAGTTTCATGGCGTACTCTCCTAAAGCTCAACGCGAAAACGTAAAAACGTGAGGGAGTTGCGGCTAGGACTGATGCGCCAAACCTGCCGATGCCCCCATCAGGAAGGATATACTAATCTCGTGTTGCACAGCCGCGCAAGCGTTAGAACCGCGGCAGAGGGCATTGGAATGCCGCCGGGGAGGCAATCTGTGGTATTGTGACGGCAGTGAGTGCGCATTTCTTCGCCATCATTGCTAAAATGACACACTCGAAGAACACTCATTTTCAGCAGGCATCGTGTTGAAGTCTTTGGGAAGTCTTTCGACGCTTTAAATCGCGGCCCCGATCAAATGGCCAATGCCCGCCGTCAAACCCATGGCCAAAGCGCCCCAGAAAGTCACACGCAAGACCGCCGGTAACGGCTTCGCTCCTCCGGTTGTGGCACCCAACCCACCTAGCACGCCGAGGAACAAGAGCGCCCCGATTGATACCGCCGGAATAATCATTGCCGCTGGAACCAGCACACTTGTTGCCAAGGGCAAGGCCGCCCCGATGCTGAATGTGGCGGCTGATGTCAAAGCGGCCTGAATGGGCTTGGCGGTGCTATGCTCGCTAATGCCCAATTCGTCGCGCGTATGGGCAGCCAACGCATCATGGGCTGTCATTTGGACGGCGACTTGATGGGCGAGTTCCTTTTCCAAGCCTCGGGCGACATAGATCGCGGTCAGTTCTGCAAGTTCATGGTCGGGCGTATCAAGCAGTTCTTGCCGCTCTTTGGAGATGTCGGCGGCCTCGCTATCGGCTTGCGAGCTAACGGAGACATATTCGCCAGCCGCCATCGACATGGCACCGGCCACAAGTCCTGCCACGCCGGTTAGCAGAATCGAGTCCCTGGTTGCCGCCGCCGCGGCGACGCCCACAATCAGGCTGGCGGTGGATACAATGCCGTCATTGGCACCGAGCACGGCGGCACGAAGCCAGCCAATCCGCGCAATGGCGTGGCGTTCGGTATGTCCATGCAAGCGTGCCATCGGGCCTCAATCCTCGTTCAAGAAATTGTGAATACTTTGTTTGCTCTAGTTTTTGGGCCTCGTCGAGCAATCGAAGCCGTAACTGGCGCGACATAAGGTCCCAATGAGAGAGCAAAAGCCCCTTGGGGTTCATTCTCAACGCAAAGCCGCCTAAAGGGTGCTGCAAAAGATGTAGGTGGCGGTATGATTCCTATTCATTTAGACCCAATGCACACCCGGATCGGCTTAGTCGGACGGGGCACACTGACCCTTCGTCGCCTAGGCTGGTTGCAGGGTTTAGGGACCACACCCTTGATTTTTTCCGATAGACCAGAGCCAGAGCTTGCAGCAGCTGCTGGCTCTGAGCTGATTGGTCGCCTGCCTAATCTGGATGATCTTACGGGCTTGCAAGTAATGTGGGTTGCAGATCTTGAGCCCGCTGAAGCAAAGCTTTTGGGCGCGGCGGCACGGGCCGCGAAAGTCCTCCTCAATACTGAAGATGTTCTGCCCCTTTGTGACTTCCATACCCCTGCCATTGTGCGTCGTGGACGATTGGTGTTGAGTGCGGGCACTGGCGGGGGCAGCCCAGCAGCGGCTTCCTATGTCCGCGAGCGCCTAACCGCTACTTTCCCGGAGGCTTGGGCGGAGATGCTGGAAACCCTCACTGCTGAACG
>NZ_JBIIYV010000126.1:0-4956 GCF_044346625.1 Aquidulcibacter sp.
AGAGCTGTATCACCGCCGACAAAGGTCTGAACCAAGGCCGAGCGGTTGAAGCGCTTGCCGTTCATCATGACAAGAACCTGATCTCCCGGCAAACCGCGCAAGTTTGGCGAACGCACGAAGGTACCCGCATCGGCAATCGTATTCTGGCTGGCAAAGAAGGATGGAACGACGTTTTTGACCGCATCAATCACGCTGATGCTGGACTGGCTCGCGATTTCAGACGCGCTAATCACGCCAACAGGGGAAGCCGAGGTTGCAACAGAACGGTCGGTCCGCCGGGTGCCCAATACGACGACGGTCTCAACTTCTTTAGGTTGTGCTTCAGCTGCAGGGGCGGTTGTCCCTTGGGCAAATGCAGGCCCTGAAAAGAGCGCAAAAGCCGACACCAGGCCGCTTGTGAGCAATAGTTTCTTATGTAACCAATTCTTATTCGTGTTCATGTCTTGAAAGCCCCCGGGAAGAAAGTCACACAACCTGTGCGGATACCGGCCGCAAAAGGCAGATTCCGCAACTCAGTGTGCACGGTCCAACTGAAACAGGCTCTGCCGACACGAAACAGGTGAATTGTCACATGTTTGCCGCTTTTCCGTCACAATCGCGTGAGGCACCGGTCTGAACGCGCGGGTAAGTCAAAGCGGAGGCAACCTAAGTAGAAAAAGCTCGACGCGCGGTCTGGGCCTTCGCAGGTGATTGAGCGAGGACGCGCAAGGCTCTTGCGTCCCTAGCCCCGGTCAGACTATCGATGGGGGATGAGCATTCAACTAGCCATAGCCGGGGCGGCCGGTCGCATGGGTCGGGCTTTAGTCGCCGCGGCGTGCAGCGACGATGGCCTTGAAATTGTCGGCGGCAGTGAGCGGCCGGGTAATCCAGCGCTGGGCGCGGACTTAGGGGTGTTGGCGGGCGGCGATGCTTTGGGCATTGCTTGCGTTGATAGCCCGGTTGAAGCCGCCCAAGCAGCGCAAGTCTGGATTGATTTCACCGCGCCGGCTGCCTCGCTGTCGGCGTTGTCAGCGCTTAGAGACACAGGCGTAAAGGCCATTGTGCTGGGCACGACGGGGTTTGAGCCTGCTCAAGAGGCCCTGATTACGCAAGCCGCCCACCACTTTTGCATCGTGCGCAGCGGCAATTTCTCGCTCGGCATCAATCTGTTGATGGG
Source organism: Aquidulcibacter sp. (assembly GCF_044346625.1). Lineage (GTDB taxonomy): Bacteria > Pseudomonadota > Alphaproteobacteria > Caulobacterales > Aquidulcibacteraceae > Aquidulcibacter. The sequence continues at coordinate 1,157 of NZ_JBIIYV010000126.1, forward strand.
CCTTGTGAAGCAGGCTGCAGAGCGGTTGGGCCCTGACTGGGATATTGAGATTTTTGAAGCCCACCATCGCCGGAAAGTCGATGCACCCTCCGGCACGGCCTTGATGCTGGGCCAAGCTGCCGCCGATGGCCGCGGGGTATCCCACACCGAGATTGCTGCCTATGACCGCCATGGTGTTACCGCCGCCCGCAAGTCTGGCGAGATCGGCTACGCGGTGGCCCGTGGTGGCGGCATCATTGGCGACCATGAAGTGATGTTTGCCAGCGAGGATGAAGTCATCCGCTTCAGCCACTCCGCCCTCAACCGCGCCATCTTCGCCAAAGGTGCCCTCGCCGCCGCCCGCTGGGCCGCTGGCCATGGCCCCGGCCTTTATACCATGTCGGATGTATTGGGGTTGTAGGGGGAGCGACCGAGCGTCCTGTTCACGCGGGCAGCAGCCGACGGCTTGATACGATCGCGCCCAACTGGCGCAAGGTCTTGCCATTCACGGAAACGGTCGTGTGGGCAGCCCTTATGGCCTCAAACTCTAATGCGATGCCGGAATAGCCATCCACATTGGGATAGCCAACAACAACCAGAACATCCCAGTCCGGATCAGTGCCAGTTGAACGCAGCAGCCGATACTCTGTCATCAGGCCCTTTTCGACAGCGATCTTGTCCATCTCGAACCAGTTTTGCGTGATGAAGCGGCAGAGCGACTCGGTGTCGCCATCCGTGGCTTTCAGGAACGTCAATTCGACGGATGCTCCGTCAGGCAAAACCGCTTTTGCTTGCACCGGGGCTGAGGGTGCCAGCGCGAGCGCCGCCATGATTCCCAAGCCTAACTCCCGCTTCGAACTTTCTACCATATCACCACCTCAAGAGCGCTCTAGCCCCAAGCGTCGGGCACCGCCGCAGACATAAAATTGGCCATAGTTATCCCGTAAGGTCAATCCCAGGTTGGATTAAATCGGCTTCACAATAAAGAGCTTAAAAGCGCATTGTCTAAGGGCGCGTTGCGGAGCTTTCATTGCACGGAGCAACGCGCAACTGCGGCGATACCCCGTAAACTTGGAAGCTGTCCCGAAGCCGGTGAAGAGGTGTTTTCCCCTGGAAGCGCTTTGGTGAAACATAGTTTCCACCCAAATGGGTCCAGATGAAAAGGGTTCTGCTCCGCGCGCTTAATGTCCGTAGAGCCAGTTATCCGACGGCTTCAAGGCTAGCGGAGTGCGCGCTCGGGCCGCTCCTAAGTATAGGCTGCGCCATTAGGTGCCAAAAGGACTGACCAATCCCTACATCACCCCCGCCCGCAACAAATCATGCAAATGCAAGATTCCAACAGGCTTCTCCTGATCATCAACCGCAAACACGACCGAACGGCCGGACTGGTTGAGTTCGGCGAGGGCTTCGGCGGCCAGCGCGTGGGGGCTGACGACCATGGGGCTGGCGGTCATGACGTCGGCCACTTTGAGATGGGCGAAGTCGGCGCCGGCTTTGCGGCGCACGTCGCCATCGGTCACGATGCCGATCAAGCGGTCTTGGCCGTCGATCACGCCGGTGCAGCCAAAGCGCTTGGCTGTCATGATGAGGAGGGCTTCCATCATCGGCGTGGTCTCGCGCACCAGCGGCAGCTCGTCGGCCTTGTGCATCAGGTCGGCGACGGACTTCAGCATTGCACCCAGTTTTCCGCCGGGGTGATAGACGCGGAAGTCGCTGGCGGTGAAGCCGCGCCGCTCCAAGAGGGCAACCGCCAACGCGTCGCCATAAGCAATTTGCATGGTGGTAGAGGTGGTGGGTGCGCGCGTCTCGCCACAGGCCTCAGGTGCTTCCGGCAAGAGCATCAAATAATCGCCGGCTTTGCCCAGTACGGATTCGGCATTGGCAGTCATGGCGATGATGGGGATTTTGAAGCGCTTGCCATAGGCGATCATGTCCGACAGTTCGGGCACTTCGCCGGATTTGGAGAGGATCAGCAAGATGTCATCGGTGCCAATCATGCCCATATCGCCATGGCTGGCCTCAGTCGGGTGGATGAATTGGCTGGGCGTGCCGGTGGAGGCCAAGGTCGCAGTGATCTTGCGCGCCACATGGCCAGACTTGCCAACGCCCGCACAGATCAAGCGGCCCTTCATGGTGCCGACTTTTTCAACGATGGCGGCAAACTCCGCACCGATGGAGGCGTGCAAGCGGCGCAGACCCTCCATCTCCACGTCAAGGACGCGGTGGGCAGCTAGGATGGCGGGTGATTGGCTCATGGGGAAAGCTTTCGTGCTTTTTGGTTTTAATTCGGAAGGGCGGGGGCTGTGTCGGCCTTGGCGAAGATGATGGCTTTGACCTCTATGCCGCCCTCGCCGCCCTGGACGCTGGGCCAGATCGCAAGCGCGCGCGGCTTGGCCTTGGTTGCGGGCAAGGTAAAGGTCACGCTTGTAAAAGCCGGGCCAATCGCCTGCTCGTTCCACGTGACAGGGCCTTCGGTGACAAAGCCAATCGCCATGGATTTGGCGGGCAAGCGGGTGGTGGATTTGACGATCACCCGCACGGTCGTGGCACCCCCGACAAAATGGGTAGCCAAGGCCTCGCCAAAGTTCAAGCGAACCCCTTTGGAAAATCGGGCATCGGGGGCCAAGGCACTGGTTGCCGTCATGCGAACGCCTTCAAGATCGCCGCGTGGTCCGGGCGGGGCCATAATTGGGAACCCCTCGGCTGGACGTACTTGCGCCAGTTCTGCCCCTTCAACCACCCAGCCCAAATTGGTCTGCCGCCCATCGACCGGCTGTCCATGCGTTTGCGCCAAGGGCAGGACCGCGATACCGATCAGTGCTGCTGCTAAGGCGACCATCAGGGCGAAGAAAAAAGGAAAGCGTTGCATGAGATTGTTCTTGCCTGTGCGCGCTTCTACCTGCAAGCCTCAAAGCCTGCGAGGTCTTTCCCGCGTGGCGTTAGACTGTGTCGCACCTAGGTTGCAAGAAAGGCGAGAGCGTGACCCGTTACCCCATCGACCGTTTGCCGGTCACCTTGATGTTTCAGGACCAGTCTGGCTTCAAAGAGACCTATGGCGGCAATCAGGATTGGGTTTTGTGTGAGGGCCAATTCCTAAAGCCCAAGGATGGCCCGCCATGTAAAACGATCGTCCTGTTCATGCACCCGTCGGGCACAATGAATTACCTGCCCATGCCGATTGCTCTGGCCCATGCAGGTATCCCGGTCATGACATGCGGGTCGCGCTATCCCCATAATGACACGGCCTTGATCATGGAGAAGGTGCTGATTGATCTGGGACGCTATGTGCGTCACGCCAAGACAGTCTTGGGCTTTGAGAAAGTGGTGCTGGCAGGCTGGTCGGGTGGCGGCTCGCTATCGCTCTTCTACCAATCCCAAGCCGAAAACCCGACGATTGAGGCAACCCCTGCGGGCGATCTGGTGGATATTCCAGGTGCGGGCCTCATCCCCGCTGACGGGGTGATGCAATTGGCCGCCCATGTCAGCCGCGCCATCACTTTGTCGGAATGGATTGATCCGGCCATTTTGGATGAACTCCATCCAGACAAGCGCGATGCGGCACTGGATATTTATGCGCCAGATGCACCCCATCAGCCCCCCTTCTCAGACGCCTTCCAAGCCCTCTACCGAAAGGCACAACGCGACCGCATTGCCCGCATCACAGCGGACGTGCGCCAAAGGCTTGAGGACTTCAAAAAGCGGGGCGAGGCCAATCGCGAGCATTGCTTTGTGGTTCACGGCACGATGGCCGATCTACGCTGGTTGGACCCTACAATTGATGCAAATCAGAGGCGGCCAAACTGGTGCTATATGGGTGACCC
>NZ_JBIIYV010000127.1:0-4926 GCF_044346625.1 Aquidulcibacter sp.
TCTTGACGGAAATACCCCAGACAGCGCTTACTTCAACCCGCCCCAACCAATCCCGGTTGCGGCGTAAATCCGGCAGTCATCCACTTATAGAAACGGTTCACCTGTCCGAACAAACCGAGCCACTTCATGTTCCCGACTGTCAAGTCATAAATCCTATTTGTGCCGACGACTCTGAGATCAGGAATTCGGTAACTTGTGCCCGTGGAATCATACAGTCGCCGATTGACGCTTACTAGGCCACTATTTTCAATTCCTTCCTGAACAAGGAATCCGCGTATGTCGCGGCGAGCAAAATCGTCAACAAGCTGACCCCGGTAAGTGTTCAAAGGAACGCCTTTTGGGGGCACTAAAAGTCCTTGTGCTTCCAGAGCTTGCACGTTGGCGTAACCCCGATCTGCTGCAGCTTGATACCGAGTAAATATGGCGTCTGATAACTCCGAAGTTGTTCGATACCCCGATTTTCCAATCAACGGCCCCACGAAGTCATTACTCTCTGCGGCAACCGCCCCCCGAGCTGTGGTTGCCGTTGGTCGCAAGGTTGCTGCCCCAGCGATTGTCAATGCCGCGTCACCCATAAATTTTTGGGGGATCGCATTATTGGTAGCCGTGTTGACAGGCCGACCAACAAGCACATCAATAGCTGTCAAAGGTACTGCGAGGCCCCATTCTATGCCCCCACCTACCGCTTCTAGCCCCCCGCCAAAACGGCCAATCGTGCCGGTAAAGCCCGTATTGTTTTCAAAAGCACGCGCAGTTGCATCCCCAGAACGCATTCTCGAAATGCCGCTATCCACGCGATTTAGATAGGCTGAAGTGACCACGCCCCCAAAGGATCTAACTTCGCCCCCGATCCGCTGTACCGCAGCCCTGGATTGGACCTTGAATAAGCCGACAGCATTATTGCCCCGATTGATGCCACTTTGGACGATATCTGCGCCGGCCTTCCTCAGGTTGAACGCATGTTGTTGGAGGTTCTCGACAAAAGCCTCCCACCAAGGCTTTTGCGATCCACGCTTAGCGGTGACTAAGACCTGCTCTATGTATTGTCGGGGTATACCAACTTGCATCCCAGCTAAGCCCAGTAATCCTGGACCACCCACGAAACCGGAACTCATAGTGGCTTGGCTAGATACACCGTTCCCTGAAGTCTTTGAAGGTTGCTTTGCTGCATCGGTGCCGTCAAAAGCAAGCGAAACCAGTCCATCAAAGATCATACTGCCGAGAACACTCGGCAAGGCTGATAGGACGTTGTCACCAAAGTCTGATCCGTCAATCAAGGATCGTGTGGCTGCATTGGTTAACATCGTTGTCGTTGACACCGCCGCTTTCACGACTTGACCAGATGCCTTGCTCAACATGGCACTGTTGCCGACCTTATGACCGACCCCCGCGCCAACGGCAGAAGCCGCCACCGCCGCCCAGCTGAACTTATCCTGCAGGCCAAGGGCTACATTTATGCCTTGGCTGATCGCACTAGAGGCGGCTGAGCGCACAACCGCAGCGGTAAATCCTGTGCCAAACTTATTTGCCAAACCTCCATCAACACCAGCGGTGATGGCTGCCATGGCGACCGCCTTCCAGCTAAACTTGTCCTGTATGCCGATAGCGACGCCAATCGTTTGCGACACGATCGAACCAATGGCACCGCTAATTGCAGAGCCAATAAATCCGCCCCCGGGGAGCATCACCGTCACTGCAATGGCGATAATGGCGAGGAATATCTGCCCAAAGCCGCCACACTTTTGCTTTTTCGGCGGAACTGCTTGCGGGGTGGAGGGGGTTACGTCGCCGAGGGTTTCGGCGGGGTTGTAGGGGGTGACGGAGGACGCATTATAGGTGTTGCGCATCACCCCTGCGGGTAGGCGCAAGGTCTGGCCTTCAAATAGGGATGCCGCGCCCGATAGGCCATTGGCTTCGGCCAATTTGTACCAAAGCCCACTATCGCCCCATAGATTCTGGGCGATCCCTTGCAGGCTGTCGCCGGAGCGGACCACATAGCTGCCAGCAACCGAGCCTTGGCTATAGCTGTTGATCACTTCCAGATTGGACGAGAATTGCTCTTCCTGCTTGCCCACCGTCGCGCCATTGGCAAAAGCACCGGGCGCTGTGGTGGCAGGGGCAGCTTGGCGTTGCGCGACCGAGGCGGCGTAAGAACCTTCCCACCCGCCATTATTCGTGATCATGCCCATCTGGCGACCGGCAAAGCGGTACCACATGGCGCTGGGATCACCTTGGCTATAATTATTATCCGACTCCCGCCGCCGGATCACTTGACCCGACACATCGGTGTCAAACGTCACCGTCCGGGGCCGACCGTCATTCACAAACACGCTCTTGGTCACCATCTGCCCGGCGATATTGGCCATAGTGAAGGTGGTGATCCGGGTGGCGGACCCTTCCTTATAGGTGATCCCCGTCTGCACCGCACCTTGATACCACTCATAGGTGTAGGTGGTGGTGGAGGATGTATTGGTCGATGGCAATTCGGGGCTTTTTGCACTTCACAATCTCGAAGGCGGTGCAGTCTTTGAGACCTGCCCCCTACGCGCGATGTGCATTTCGGTCAGTTATGTATTATTTGATTTTGCTATTTCTTGGCCGATTTCTAAAATAGCATTTGCTTTTGCTACATCGCCGTTAGAATTCCAAAGTGCGATCTCGCGCGCGATAAGCCTTTCGCCCCGTTCCAAAGCGAATGCTATCGCATCCATATTCTTCATACTCTCTCCAGTGTATCGTACACTAGTGTCGATGCCAGCTTCCAATAGCAATCGGACAATCTCGCTAGAACATCCAATTATCGCGCCAAACAGCGGATTTTTTTGTGGAGACTCGACGTCAAGTTTAGCTTCATTGTCAATAAGATACTTTGCAACTGAATAATTTCCATAAGAGCAAGCGGAAACTAATGCTGTATCACCTGCGAACTTTCCTCCTTTGTTCACATCAAACCCAATCTTCAAGAGTGCTTCGGCCATATCAACACCCTGCTTGCTTGCAGCCAGATGTAAGAATGTTCCTCCTCCGAAGGGAATGAACGCATTGACCATTTCCGGATGCTGAAAAAACAAACTCCGAGTCAGGTCAACATCGCCGACCGAGATAGCCTCCCATATCTTTGCCACCGGAGATTTTTGCTCAATCATACAGTTCACTTTCTCGCTGCCGCAAGCTTACCATTACGCGTCAAGATATCAACCAGTGCATCGCGGCCGAGGCCGAGTTGTTGGGCCTCCCGCAGTTCTGTGACAACTTGATTCAATGCCGGTTGTCCATGTTGGCCGGTCACGCGCATGGGAGCCCATACAAGGTTCTCCGGGCCAGAAATCGGATCAATGCCTGCTGCGCGCAGAATGCCCTGACCCTCCACAACAAGCGCTTGCTGGGCGGCACCGTTCCCAGTTTGGAAAACTACGTGATGTGCATGTGGATCAATCATTCCTTCTGGGGGTGGACCCTTCATTCTCGTTAGGTAGCTACCCCAGCTCTCAGATGATCCTCGAATAAACTGGGGCTTAATGGGGCCAATAAAGTCAGGGTCTCCGGCCCGAGCTATACGTATTGGAGAACTGTTCGCAGCAATAATGCGCCCTTCAGCCTGCGCGACGGCCCTTCCACCGAGGCCGGTTACCTTGCCAAATATTCCTCCAACCATTCCGCCAGCCACATTGCCTGCAATTTCGTTTGAGGCGTTGTGCATCAGTGACGCAACCATTGCGTTCGAACCCACGTTCATTGCTTCCTGCGCTAAGCCCGAAGACGCCAAGCCCCGTTCAAATGGATCACCTCCATTCATTGCAACACGGGACCGCGCATTAACTATGTTAAATGAGCCACGGATATTCGTAGAATCCCTGAGACCCGGCGCAAAAAGGTTCCCAAGTGTTCCAAACGGGTTCGGCGTAGGGTCGCTAACCCTCGCGACTATTTGACTAAACCCAAGAGAGCTTTGCGCTGTCCCCTGTTGGCGACGTCCGCCTTGGATGCCATAAGCACCCAGCCCAACTCGAATGCCTTGGCGGACGAAGTCATATCTACTGTCGTTCGTCAAATTCGCCTGCAAATCATAAGCGTACTGTTGGAGACGTTTGAACGCTTTTCCTAATGTTGACTGATTAAAGGCTGTAACGATAATCGTTTCAATTGGCTTAGCTTGACTTGATGCCGCGCCTCTAGCGCCGCCGTAGCTAGGACCGGCATCCGTCATGGTCGTATCTGCAATACTTGCCGTCTGAGTAAATTTTTCTTCGCTGGCCTTGGGAATTAGCGAAACCAGTCCATCAAAGATCATACTGCCCAGAACACTCGGCAGGGCCGATAGAACGTTGTCGCCAAAGTCTGATCCGTCGATCAAAGATCGTGTGGCTGCATTGGTTAACATCGTTGTCGTTGACACCGCCGCTTTCACGACTTGACCAGATGCCTTGCTCAACATCGCACTGTTGCCGACCTTATGACCGACCCCAGCGCCAACGGCAGAAGCCGCTACCGCCGCCCAGCTGAACTTATCCTGCAGGCCAAGGGCTACATTTATGCCTTGGCTGATCGCGCTAGAGGCGGCTGAGCGCACAACCGCAGCAGTAAATCCTGTGCCAAACTTATTTGCCAAACCTCCATCAACACCAGCGGTGATGGCTGCCATGGCGACCGCCTTCCAGCTAAACTTGTCCTGTATGCCGATGGCGACGCCAATCGTTTGCGACACAATCGAACCAATGGCACCGCTAATTGCGGAGCCAATAAATCCGCCGCCGGGAAGCATCACCGTCACGGCAATGGCGATAATGGCGAGGAATATCTGCCCAAAGCCGCCACACTTCTGCTTCTTGGGCGGGGTGGCTTGCGGGGTGGAGGGGGTTACGTCGCCGAGGGTTTCGGCGGGGTTGTAGGGGGTGACGGAGGACGCATTATAGGTGTTGCGCATCA
>NZ_JBIIYV010000128.1:0-4883 GCF_044346625.1 Aquidulcibacter sp.
TTTGCGGACACCGAGATGCGGTGGCAGAAAGTTTGTCTGGGAATGCACAAATTCGTTCGACCAAGCGGCTTTGAACCATTTAGGAAGCGTCGCGCCTTTGGGACCAAACAAATGGACTGGTTCAACGTCGACCCGCGCATAGTGGGCAAAGCCATCATTGGTTAGGGCCGTAAGACCCCCGACATGGATTGCCAAACCTAATTGCGTTTGCAAACCAGAAAGGGCCGCTTGCCACGTCAACTCATCGTTCGGGCGCTGGAACACGCCGGGGCTTAGCCTTTCCAACCAACCGCTTTTCACATATTGGTTAGCAAGGCTGTACGACACCCCTCGCTGGCTCAACCACGCTTGAGTGACGAGGCCTTTGCTCGGCCAATCATCAAGGACATTTTGTATTTTTGATGCTACATTCGTATTCATAATATGAATTTATCATAAAATATGAAAAATTCAATGAAGTCGATATGGGCTGATCGGTGGGAACTTGAGACCGTCAAATAACTGCCTCAGGCCGCGACTTGTTCATAGGACAAACGAAGAAGCGAAGAGATTGGCAAGGTGGGCATCGAAAAAGTAGCGCCATCTCGGTCACAGAACTCCACAAGCGCAAAGTCGTCATCCAACAACTCGACCACGGTTCCAACTTGGCCTTGCACGAGACCCAAGTCGCTCTGATCGCTCAAAAGCGCGACGGCATCTAGCAAGTTGGGTTGCACTCTGACCATGGTTCTTGTCCTCAGATCCGGCGCGCTTGTCAGTCACATCAAAGGCCGAAACAAACTTTGCGACGTCATCTCCAGTCCGTATCACCCATAATGATCGCACAAAAGCTGACTCCGTGCCATGGATAAGTTTGAAGTCCCCTCGGATCAGGCTCAGCCGACCCAGAAACTTGGCAGTTGAACTACAATACCAGATACTGGCTTAACTTTGCTGCAAACCTATTCAGTCAATCGGGTCAGCCTCAATCAACGCACGCTGGACGACTTATGGGAAGACGAATCAGAATGTTTTAGACAAGGAAACCCTCAAAGAGCGTGACGGGTAGGAGTTACGCGCCTGCGAATTAAAGTCAGGTCCGAACGAACGGTTTAGACGGTCAGTTTCCACCCCGATATTTGTTGCGGTCACAACCAATGAAACTTTCTTTGGTAGGCGGCGCGTAAACTGAATTGAATTCTCCCAGTAGCCCTCATCGACATAACCCAGACTGTGATTATCACTCTGGAAACTGGTCGAGAACACAAATTGGTTCAGGCTATTTGGCTTGTAATCCAAGCTAAGCTTACCGTTGGACTGGACTTTCTCTACGCGAGGCGTACCGGAAGCCAGAAACGGGTCGGAAAAGGAAATTTCGCTCACTTCCCAATTGAAACTATAGTTCAGCTTCTTGCCAAGCTTTCCTTTCAAAGTTGAACCTAGCCCTGTGGATTGGGAGCTACCCAGATTGACACTGGAAGCGAGGACCACATTGTTTTGGATCCTACTGGAGCTGAAGCTGAACTCATTTTTGGTGTCACGAAAGAAGGCAGTTGTGACCAGCGATAAGCCATTTTTTTCAAATTCATGCGTGAACTCAAACGTCTGACGATCCGCCGGTTCCAGCTTCGGATTCCCTTCTTGGGCGTAATATAAGCCGAAAGAGCGCCGAAAAGGATTGAGCTGGGCCAAAGAGCTCGGTGAAGTGCCCTGACTATAACTGGCCTTTAGCGTGCCAGCGGTCCCAAGAGCGCGTGTGATGAATAGGCTTGGCAAGACCCGCTGATAGGCGGTCGTTCCAGAAAGTAGTCCCACACCGTCAGACCAATCTATCGCGGTGTCCTCGACCCGAATCCCCGGTTGAAAGCCAAACTTGCCCAGTTTGAATTGAAAGGATGCATACGCGGCTTGATCTCGCTGTTGAGCCTTAAAGAGATTTGATTGGACTATCCCGGGACCGGCATAACCGAGGTCAGAAAAACCGAGCTCAAAGTCTTTATCGTTATAGCTCATCCCAAATGAGAGTACGCGCCCAGCTTTAAGGGTTTTCTCAAAACTGGTTTCAAATTCTAAAGTACGCTCTTCTTTGCGTTCTTGGTTTGAAAACCATAGCGTCCCTCTTTGGTTTTCGTAGTCGGCCTTGCTCAGATTATTGCTAAAATTGAGGTCAATATTGAATTTGTACGTGTCTTCCTTCTCAGACTTGAAACCGAGGGAATGATATTGAACAGATCCGGGTGACCGGCTGGCAGACATAAACGGGGTGATGGATTGCGAATTTGCCAGCGTCCGTATTTCAACACTTTGCGTCTTGTAGTCAAAATCCCCAGAAAAGAAGGTTGAGCTCAAAGAGAGAGAGTCTGTGCTATTGAAGGTGCGGACAGCACGAAGGGATGCATTAAGGTCTGAGGTTGAATATCGCCCTAAGCTGGTTGTAGACTCTAGCTCGCGATTTGAACCGAGGCCAGACGCCCCATCGGATTGCAACTGATATGGTACTTCATTTTTGGTAGCCCGAAGAAAGCCGTTAAAGCTCCAAGGCTTCATACCTTTATTGAGAGACAGTGAAAACACCTGACTATCGAGTGTGTTGATGCTGGCAGCTACTGAGCCGCCAAGCTTGTCCTCCTCTTGGGCCTTCTTCGTGATGATATTGATCACGGCTTGCGAACTTGAGGCAAATTCCGCAGGCGGATTGGACATCACTTCAATGCGCGAGATCTGATTAGCGGGAATTTGTAAAGCTGCGGCCCTTGGCATGGATTTGCCGTCCACTAAAACGGTCACGAACGCACCGCCCACCATGGTGATCCGATTATTGGCCCCTACAAAAACGCCGGGCAGCAGTCCAATCGCATCCACTGCCGCCGAGGCTGGGGCATCGGGCAAGGTACGAACGTCATATACAACACGATCAATTCGGCTATCGCGCGTTTGCGGTCGTGCTTTGACCACAATCGTTTCGACTTGCTGGGCAGGTTCGGCAGTAGTGCTACTCGCCTGTCCTTCAGCGACCGCTTGGCTTGCCGGTGGCTGAGTTGTGGTAACGTCTGACGCAGGCTGGGCAATCAAGGTGCCCGCTAAGAATAAATAGATCATTTCAAATTGGCCTCAAATCCAAGAAATCTACCTTTAATAGGTGATTTGTAGCGATAAAAGCGAAATTCCGCTACCGGGCGATCACAGCTGTGAGATTGTTGTGATTTTTGCACTTGATCCGAGATCGATTGCAGCCCTCTTGGCTGACCTATCTCGACTAAAGCCCATGCTTTTCTCTTCTATGTCCGTTCTCGGGGAAATAAGGCCCCAAAGCGGTCAGTCAAATCAAGGTGGATTCACGACATCACAATCGAATTATGTCTCGATAACCTACGAAATTGGCTGTTTGGGAAACCAAATCATGACAGTTAATTTGGCTCCGCGAACCTAAAGGCCAGTTAGGGCTAGCTCGAATTGGGAAGAGAGCCCGCCTTGACCGCTTCGCGCAAGTGCTCCCTCGGAGACAGAGTATATTCCGTCAATTTGGCCTCAGAGATTGATACGTTATCACCAAAAGGCTGCATCACTCTCGCCCTATGGCGAACCGCTCGGCCACCTTCTCAGCAATAATCCGTGCGGCAGTATCGCCGGGGTGCGCATAGCGTTCGGTTGAAGAGGCGTTCGCATGCCCTAAAGCTCGACCTACGAGATAGAGGGATGCACCATCTTCGACCGCGAATGTTGCAAAGCTATGGCGTAGGTCATGGAGCCGAACATCTGAGAGCCCCGCGAGCTCGCGGACTTTCAGCCATGCCTTATTGACCCCCAAAACCGGCTTACCGGAAATTTGAGACATGAAGACATAAGGACCTAGTCGCGGGAGATATTCGAGGATAGCGCGCGCTTGCTCGGACAGAATGATCGTGCGGGATTTATTCTGACTACCCATTTTTGTTCGGATAGGCGGTAGAACGAGACGCGAGCGCTCTATGTCAACTTCAGACCAATTGAGTTCAGTGATTTCGTTACGGCGCGCTCCCGTCAGCATGATCAGGCGAATGATGTTGGCATAATGAGGCGCGATGACCCATGCGGCTTGCGCCTCATCGAGGACCGTCCAAAGCTTCTTTGCCTCTTCCGTGGTGATGGATCGTTCCCGCCGGTTGTCGCGCAGCTTCTGGACTTTGGAGCAGGGATTGGTTTCCAAAATCTCCCGCCAGATCGCCCATGAGAACATTGCCGACAGACATCTCATGCCACGGGAGGCAGCACTAGGCCCGCCCTTAACAATGGAGCGCCCTCTTGGGCCAGTCTTGATGTCGTGTGAAGTCTTGCCCGCCGCGACGTCCCTTTGCCAAGCGGCGAGATCGCTAGGCCGAACGTCCTTTGCAATGACATCATCCAGAAGGGGCTTGATGTGGCGCTTATAGGACGTGGCGTCGACTGACCAAGACGACTCCCTCTTCAGCGGCTTATCACTCGGTCCATCGCGGAAATACATCTCAAACAACTGGCCGATGGTCGCGTCACGCATGGCCTTCGCTATGACCAGTCCACCTTTTCCGGCCAAGGCCTTTACCCGCTCACTTGGGGTCTCAGATAAGTCGACGCCCTTGGTCGCCTCAGTAATAACTTCTCGCGCTCGGTTGCGCGCCGCTTCAGGACTCCAAGGCAAACCGTGTTCGCCAATGGTCATCCATCGCTGTTGACGGTTCACGCGATACTTCACGCAATAGGTCTTTCGGCCACTCGACGAGATCCGCAGCATGAAACCACGCAGCTCAATATCCCAAATCCGCGTGTCTCCAGTCTCCGGCGGCATCGCGGAATCGACAAATCTCTTGTTGATTTTCGCCTTCAAAACGTCTGACATTGTCAACTTCCTATGCCATTTTTGTGCTATCAATCGACCCCATCACGCGACA
>NZ_JBIIYV010000017.1:0-50857 GCF_044346625.1 Aquidulcibacter sp.
AATGATCAATGACCAACCGCCAATCCCCCCGCTCCGCCAGCTATGTGACGAGCGCTGCGCAGGGGGATTAGCTGTCACCGCGTGTTACACCACCAAATGGGACGTGATCCCTTAAGTGATGCAATTTTGACAGAAATGCGACTTTAACCTTACTAAGGTTGTGAAAAACCCCGTTTAGGAGAAACCATGGAAGATTTGATGCGATCCCAACAAATTGAAAACATCCTTGAAGTTGCAGGAGATCTCTTTTTCGAATTTGGCTTTGTGAATACGAAGGTAAGCGACATTGCCGCCCGCAGCGAAATCTCAACGGCTTCGATTTATAAGGCGTTTCGGTCCAAGGAAACTCTTTATTGCGCCGTGCTGGTACATGGTATTGATAAACTAAAGCTACTTACCCGGCCTTTAGCCGTCGAGGGCGATCGGGTAAGTCAGCTCTTGAAAGCTTCCGACCACTATCAAAAACTTTGTGCTGCGGCTTTGTTTCGAGACTTGATCAGGGCACCACTTGAGCACAACACCATTCCGATTTCGTTTTGGCGGTCGATATGTCGCCAACTCAGGTCTGCGCTTGAGCAGATGAGCATGCCCGCCCTAAAGGCCTGCGCAACCGGGGGATTGCTTGATCCCCATCCTATCAAGGAAGCCTTTCGCCTGTTAAGCGCCTATATCGAACATCAGACGATTTGGTCTGGGCTATTCATCAGAGCGACAGCGAGAAAGTCAGCCGAAAAAGTTCACATTGCCGACGAGGCTGTGCGTATCGTATTGGCGGCTTATCCCTCTAAGGTTGGCGGGGCGTTTGACCCCTATGACGCCGCTCTTCAAAGCGCTTAGCGGATACCGCTGCGGATACGTCCCGCTCCAGAGGACTGGGCTCACCGAACGCGAGGGACGCGACATGCTCGGCCAACCAATGCGCGGTAGTAAATCCGCGAGACCCAAGCGCCCCTAGCACAAAGAAACCGGGTCCCTCCTGACTTGCCTTTGGTGAAGCGGCACCGGCAATCGGTAGCCGGTCTTTGGCGGCAACGCGAACGCTGGAACGGCCGAAAGCGGTGGCAAGATTGATGCGGTCGGAAAGCTCGGGCGCAATGCTGGACAGGGAGTCTAGGTTCCGTTGATGGCCCGATGCTAGCACAGCGGGCTTTTCAGATCGGCTCAAGTCCCATGGGTCAAAGGTTGCGCCAAATAAGAGCTGGCTGTGAAATGACGCAGCATAGGGACCACCAGCCAAAGCGGTTTCGGGCAAGACACCGTTGATTTGAGCGAGGCTGATCTGCCCGGCGCGCCCTTCTAATTCCGTGTCCAGCTTTACAAACCGGTCTAGTTGCGTGCCGGAGGCAACAACGCAAACCTCCGCCTCAGCCAAAACATCTCCTGCTTCATTTAAGGCCTGCCACTGCCCAGACTGATAGCGTAGCGCGGCCGCCGTCACCGGGTGCCGGGTGGCATTTCGGGTCAGGCTCGGCAACAGTCGGTCTGGGTAGACCAAGCCACCGGTCCTATGAAGCAAGCCACCAGTATCAAGCCTGCTCAGAAGTTCTGGCGGCAAGGGTGGGTTCTGGCCCAAGTCGTCGAGTCGCACGCGGTCGCGGTCATCGCCGGGCAATTCCTGAACTTGCGTTTGTATAAAACTCTCCCTGTCCACACCCTCATAAAGGCTTGTCGCGCAAAGATACGCGGCCCGGAAAAAGCGTGCTTCGCGTGTATCGCCACGGTCCAAACGGGGCATGACCAGAGCTACAGGATTATGGCTGGCCTTGGATTGGCCGCAAGGGTCCCCGTCCAACAGCTCAACCCGAACGCCCCTGCGCGCAAAAGCAAAGCTAGCTGCGGCCCCGGCAATGCCGCCGCCAATCACCAGGACAGAGGCTGGCTTGGCAGGTGCGCTTTCTCGTTCACCCGGCCAAACCGCTTCCAGTCGTTGGCGTTTTGAGCCAAAGCCCGGCTGACGACTAACGCTAAAGCCGCAAGCCTCAAGGCCACGGCGGACGGCCCCAGCTACAGAGTAAGTCGCAAGTCGGGCTCCCGGAGCGCACAGTCGTGCCACTTCTTGGAGAAGCTCTGGCGACCACATGTCTGCATTGCGGCTTGGTGCAAATCCATCCAGGAACCAAGCATCCGCCTTAAAGTCCATCGCCTGCAGGCTGCGCAGCGCGGGCCCCACTAGGACCGTCAGGCAGAACCCATCATCCTCGAACCAGATGCGCTGGTTGCCAAAAGCCCGAACGGGCCAGCGCGCCAAAAGTTGTCCTGAAAGGTCGGCCAGTTCTGGCCAGTGCGCATGGGCTTTCCCGGCATGCTCAGCCGTCATCAAAAAAGCTTCGGTGGTGATAAAGTGGAGTATCTGGCCGGGCTGGCGGGTTTTGCGCCATAGATTCCAAGTTGCCAGCACATTCAGCCCAGTGCCAAAGCCCAGTTCTGCAAGGATGAAATGTGACTGTGATTGCCAAGCCTCAGGCAGACCGCACCCTTCTAAGAATACTTTGCGTGTTTCTTCTAGGCCATTATCGCGAGAGAAATAGCTGTCGTGAAAGGCTTTACCCAAGATCAGCCCACTGTCGTCGAATGAGATTTCGGGCTCAAGGGGCAGGCGTGAGGAAGGGGTGGTCACGATGTTTCGGCACTCTCTATTGTTCTAGCCCTTGGATTGAGAGGACCCTAACGCAAAAAGGCCGCCCATTGGGCGGCCTTTCGCGCATCTACTTTCGCGTAAGCGAAAGTAAGTGACTTACTTCTTTTCTTCGGTGACTGCGTTCACAGCTTCACCAGCTGCTGCGTCAACAGCGTTGGTTGCTTCGGTAGCTGCTGCGTCGACAACGTTTGCTGCTTCGGTTGCAGCTGCGTCAACAGCGTTGGTTGCTTCGGTAGCTGCTGCGTCAACAACGTTAGCTGCTTCAGTAGCTGCTGCGTCTACGGTGTTGGTGGTTTCAGCTGGCTGGCCGCATGCGGAAACGCCGAGAACTGCAACAACTGCTGCTGCTGCGAAAAGCTTCTTGAGCTCGATCATTGTCTAAATTCCTTCTTTGCCCTGAACGCCTCGTCTCGGGCGCAGTAACGGGTTCATTAGAAGGTGTCTCGTCCTGAAGCAATAGCGTTACATCAGCAACTTTTGCCAAGTCTGCTATGCGTTTTTGCTGTAACAATGCCGTGTCCATACCCGCAACGGCATAGCTGCTGCGGGTGGAAATCCTTGTTAACTAAAAGCAATATCAATCGCTTAACATTAACAGCCGATCATTCAGCAAGCACAACATAAGTCAAATCGGCGACAAGTAAATCTAGTTTTTCTGACGATTTAGATCACTTATGCGTCGTTTGGCATATTGTTGAGGGCCTCTTCCAGCTTGGCGAAAGACGGTGCGAGCGAGCTAGGAACGCTGCCGCGGCCAATTTCTACCGACACTTGCGCAGCATTTCCATGCAAATGGGCGACCAAAACGTCCATGATGATCTTATAGAATTGATGCTCTTCATCCACGACCTGGACCAAACGGGTCGCCATCGGGCCAACGATACCATAGGCCAAGAACACGCCCAAAAAGGTTCCGACTAGAGCTTTACCGATCATGCCACCCAGAACTGCAGGGGGTTCGGTGATGGCACCCATGGTTTTCACGATACCCAAAACGGCCGCCACAATCCCCAGAGCGGGCAAGCCGTCTGCCATGGATTGTAGGGCATGCGATGGGCCATGAGCCTCATGATGATGCTTTTCCAATTGCTTTTCCATCGCAGCTTCGACCTGATGGGGGTCATCCAAGTTCATCGTCATCATGCGCAAGGTGTCGCAGATGAAGTCAGTTGCGTGGTGATCCTTCAAAATCTTCGGATAGCGCTTGAAAATAGCGCTATCCTCTGGCTTTTCGATGTGGGCTTCTAGGGCCACAACGCCCTTAGCCTTCATGGTTTTGGTCAAAGCAAACAAGAGCACCAGCAGATCCTGATAATCTTGCGCTTTCCACTTTGGACCACCAGCAATTTTACCGATGCCAGCGCCAGTCGCTTTGATGGTGTCAAGCGAGTTACCAATCACGAATGCGCCAATGGCGGCACCAAAGATCATCATAAATTCGAGAGGTGCTGCAGCGATAATAACATCAAAGTGGCCGCCGGCGAGCGCAAACCCACCAAAGACCATGCCAAAAACGATCAGGAGACCGATTACGAGAAACATAGTGCTTAACCCATTCTGGAGTAATCGAACGGTGCTAAGTCGCACCAGACACTCAAACTGCTTGCCCCCATTCATACAGGACAAGACTTAACAGGCGGTGCAAAAAAGGTTTTTGAAGTCTTTAATAGATCGATCAAATGCCGAATTTACTTGGCCTTTGCCGAGAAACGTCGCATGGAGGAATGACCCATCGAGGCTTTGGCCCGCTCCACTCAGGCTTAAATCAAACACAAACGAGCTGCCGCCCAATGGCCGACCAAAGTCACAATCCAAACAATCCCAAACAGACCTACCGGCTTTTGTTTGCGTGCCTTGCAATTGTTGGGATTGGGAATTCGATGTTGTTTGCGGTTCTGCCGCCAATTGCGCGTGAAACCGGTATGCCGGATTGGTCAGTTTCGGCGATCTTCACTTTGTCGGCTGTTCTCTGGGTGCTGACGAGCCCTGTTTGGGGTCGCATGAGCGACAGCAAGGGCCGCAAGCCGATGATTGTAATGGGTCTAAGTGCTTATGCGCTATCGACCGGTGCCTTCACCGTGATTGCGGCGATTGGTTTGATGGACCATTTCCACTGGCTGACCCTGTTTATGGGTTTGGCGGCGGCGCGTCTGATCTTTGGCGCTTTTGGTTCTGCAACCAATCCAGCTGCGCAGGCTTATGTCGCCGACACCACCACACCGGAAATTCGGACCAGGGAGATTGCAGCCGTCACCTCTGCGTTTGCTTTTGGGTCTGCGGCCGGTCCTGCCTTGGCCGCAGGCATGATTGCCAATATGGGCTTGTTGGCACCCTTGTTCGCCACCACCATCTTGGCGATTATCGGCGCCTTATCGGCCCGCTTGTTCTTGCCGAATATCGAAATTACCCCGACCGCTAAAAAATCGGCGGCCCCATCTTCGGTTTGGCGGTTGGCACTCAACCCTTCTGTGCGTCCGTGGTTGCTGTTTGGCGTGATTTTGTCAGCTGTTACCGCGGTTATGTTTCAGCAAGTCTCCTTCTATTTTATCGACCGGCTGGGCGTGACGCCGCGAGAAGGGGCAACACTCAGTGCGGTCGCCTTGGCTCTCGGGGCGATGGCGCAAATCATCGCACAATTGGTTCTGATCCCACGGCTCAGCCTCTCCCCGCGCGGCCTGATTGTTTGGGGTTGTCTTATCACTGGCGCGGGCGCTGCCTTGACTGCTTTTGGGGATAGTTTTGGTACGCTGTCGGTCGCGCAAGCCTTGGTTGGGCTGGGCTTTGGGTTGGCGCGCCCGGGATTTACCGGTGGAGCTTCACTCGCCGTCAGCCAAGATGATCAGGGCAGTGTTGCAGGGTTGGTGGTCGCGGCCAATGGGGCTGGATTTGTCGTAGCACCCATATTCGGGGCAGGCCTTTATGCGCTCGTCAGTCACCAAGCACCCTTTGTCCTCTGTGCATTGGTGCTGTTTTTGTTGGCAGTTTATGGCCTCACCAGCAAACAATTGGTGGGCGCACCGATGGAAGAAAGCCCGCCGGATCAGCCCGGGGTTTAGGGCTTTGCCCTAATTTCAGAATTAACGCGCAACTTTGATCCGAACGGATCAAACCGCTCTCGTTTTGGATTAACGCGCAACTTTGATCCGAACGGATCAAACCGCGCTTTAGTCTTCCGCCTCCAGCCGTTCCATATCAGCATCAGAGAGGCCCATATGATGGCCGATCTCATGCACCAGCACGTGGCTGACCATGTCTTCGAGGCTCACATCGCCGCGCGTCCGCCATTCATTCACAATGGCTGCCCGGTAAAGCCAGACTTCTGGCGGTGGCAGGAATCCTGAGTTGGCCAGATCTGCCCGGACACTTGCCCCGCGATAGAGGCCAGCCAATTGTAATGGGTGGCGCAGGCCAAGACCGTGCAAGGTAGCGGGATCCGCGCCTTCAGCCACACGAAACACCACCCGCCCGCACGCAATACGAAAGGGCTCTGGCAAGCGCGCAAACGCTTCTTCTGCCATCAGGGAGAGATCATCGAGGCTGGGTTCACGTGGGAATGAGCCTCTGGATGAGAAAGCGAAATTCTGCATTATCCCCATATGGGGAGGCAGGTCGCCGCGCGAAAGTCCCTACTTTATCCCAGAAAGTGCGAGTTCAGCGCGTGAGGCGGCGGCCGTCACGGCAGCGGTTGCAGCCGGGGCTTCAGGAATGGTCACGCTTGGAAACAAAGCCACCAAGGCAACCACATCTTTTGCCAATTGCGCTGTGCGTTTCTCATCCTTGGCGGCAAGTTTGTTTTGCGCGCTTTTGAAAGCCTGCTCGGCTGCCAAAACAGCCCCGTAAGCGTGCTGGTACTCCGTTGGGTCATTGCCGTCTGGATGGACAACGCCGCTGTAAAGCCCCGATGCAATCCCTAACATGCCTTTGATCACATCGCTCTCTGAGGCGGCTGCGCTGGTTTGGGCGGCTTGCGTCGCTTTGAAGGCTTTCGCAAAGGCTGCTTCGACTTCAGCTTTGCCTTTTTTGCCATCAATGGCTGCCACAACTGCGTCATAGCTCGGCTTCAAGTCTTTGACTTTGCTATCAAGCTCTGCGGCGTCTGGCTGATAAACTTCCAACAGACCTTGGGCGATCAGGACCGAAGCTTCATCAACCTGCCCAGCTGCAAAGGATTTCTGCGCAATCAACAAGAAGCCACCTAAATGGCTCACGCGCAGGCCCAACCAGGAAGCTGGGTCCACGTTGGAATAGGCGTTCGCAGCACCGGCCTCACCACTTTCACCACCTGCACGGGCAGCCGCAGGGGCGGGGGCAGGCTTTGCGCCTTCCCCTTCGCCTTCACCCGCCTTGCTAGAGGCCGCAGCCTTTTCGCCGTCTGCCGCAGAAGTTCCAGCTTCGCCGCCCGGTTGGCATGCCGCAGCACCGGCCAAGGCCATTGCGCTGACACCCATCAAGGTCCACATGCGGGGCTTGAACTCAATCATATCTAATTCCTTGCTGCGAAAAACACTATTTTGTGATTGTGGCCGAGGCTAGATGAAAATGCAAGTCGTTTGCAGGTAGGGTGCTGATGTTGATCATTGTGGATCAGATTCTGGGATCTGAAGACCTTGAGCGCGCGCGTTCAGAGATCGAAACGCTGTCTTTTGTCGATGGAAAAGCCACGGCTGGCGCTTTGGCGAAATCGGTGAAGAACAACCAGCAAGCAAAGGGTGGTGCAGCAGACGCGCTAATTGAATTTGTCCAGCGCGCGCTTGAACGCCACGATGTATTTCAATCTGCGGCACAGGTGAAAACCTATGGGCCGATCCTGATCTCCCGCTATCAACCCGGCATGGCTTATGGCCTGCATGTCGACAATGCCTACATGAATGGTGTGCGATCAGACCTGTCCTTCACGCTTTTTCTGTCTGAGCCTGACAGCTATGACGGCGGCGCTCTGTGTGTTGAACAGCCCGCTGGCCGCCAGACCATTAAATTGCCGGCGGGCAGCTTGGTGCTTTATCCTTCAACGACACTGCATGAGGTTGAGCCCGTCACGCGGGGTGAACGCTTGGCCGTTGTTGGCTGGATCGAGAGCCGGGTGTTGTCCGCAGAAGGCCGCGAAGCTTTGTTTGATCTGGCCCAGGTACGCGCCAGCCTCGCCAGCGTGCCACAGGTTGATCCCATGGTGCGCCTGACGCTACAGAAGGCCGAAGCCAATCTGATACGCCTGTTGAGCCGAGTTTAATCCCATGAACGCCGCTGACCTGTTTTATAGCTTTCCGCGCAAGATCGATCTGGGGCTTGCCCGCGTTGCGGCGGCTTTAGAGGCTTTCGGGCGTCCGCAAGACCTGATCCCGCCTGTTATCCATGTCGCAGGCACCAATGGCAAAGGCTCCACCGTCGCGTTCCTGCGCGCCATGGCAGAAGCCGCGAACTTGTCAGTTCATGCTTATACGTCACCGCATTTGGTCTCGATTTACGAGCGCTGGCGGGTCGCCGGGCAGCTTATCGACGAAGAGGCCCTGCTAGACATTGGCCATCGGATCCAAGCAATAAGCAATCAGATCCCTTTGACAGTCTTTGAAGCAGAAACAGTTGCTGCCTTTGTTGCCTTTAGTGAGACCATGGCCGACCTGACCTTGTTGGAAGTCGGCCTTGGTGGGCGCTTGGATGCGACCAATATTGTCACCAAGCCAAAGCTGACCATCATCACCCCGGTTGATTTTGACCATAAGGAGATGCTGGGCGACACCTTGGCCAAGATTGCGGGCGAGAAGGCCGGCATCTTAAAGCCGCGTGTGCCCTGCATTGTGTCGCGTCAGGCTGACGAAGCCTTGGCTGCAATTGAACGCCGCGCAGAAGCGCTGGCCGCCCCACTCTTGGTCTTTGGTCGCGATTGGGATTGCTATGCAGAGCGCGGGCGCCTGATTGTGCAGACCCAAGACCGCCTGCTGGACTTGCCCTTGCCGGGCCTTGCCGGGCACCACCAGCTTGAAAATGCTGGGGCAGCCGTCGTGGCCATGACCTTGTACGGTTTGGATGAGGCTGCAATCGCTCAGGGCGTCCAAAACGTCAGCTGGCCTGCCCGCATGCAGCGCCTACATGCAGGGCCGTTTGCAGAAGCTGCAGCTTCAGCGGGGGCAGAGCTCTGGCTTGATGGCGGACATAATCCCCATGGGGCTGCGGCCGCGGCTGCCTATATGGCAAGCTTGCAAGCCAAAGACCCCCGCCGCTTGGTGCTGATCACCGGTCAATTGGCGACCAAGGACCCCACAGGCTTTTTCCAGGCCTTTCAAGCACTCAAGCCCGAGGTTATCACCGTGCCGATCCGAACGTCGGATGCCGGGCGGCCACCCGCCGAACTGGCAGAGCTCGCGCGTGCCATGGGCTTTGAGGCCGCGCCTGCTGACACGCCGATGGATGGGCTGAAGCTCGCTTTGGCGCAGGCGGAAGGCCCAGCGCGCGTGCTCATTTGCGGCTCGCTCTATCTGGCTGGGGATGTTTTGGCGGATGGGCCAAAACTCACTTAATCCGCCACGCTGCAACGCCAGCTGCGGGTAAGTCCGGCCCGCCGATGACGTAGTCGAATTTCTCCGCGTCGACGATATGATCGCTTAAGCGCACTGGCTCAGCTTCATAATTGATCGCGAACAAGAACGTGCCGCGCTGGCGCAAGCGCAATCCATCTGGCAGGCTAAATATGGCTAGCCCTAATTCTTCGCAGCGCCGTCGCAGTAAAGTGTCTAAGAGCTCGGCATCAGGCCAGCAGGCCAGATAGTCCACCATGTCTGTGTGATACCAAATCCCATGGCCGCTGGCGGTAGAGGCCTCTGGGACAAGCTCGGACTGGATATGCTCCAGCCAACGCGTCACTTTGAATGGCCCTGCCTGTTCGACATGTCCCGGCCGTAGGCTCTCAACCCGGTTCACCACCAGCGGGATCAAGTCCTGCGCCAAACCGGGTGCAAGATTGGCGGGGATCTGGAAATCATCGGTTTTAGAACCCGCACGTGGCCCCAACACACAAGCAGCCCCGCTGGCCTTGATCCTGGCACTCAAGCCCTCTGGCCAGAAAATCTGCAAGGGGCACAAGATCAGTTGATAGCCGCCTAAATCTGCACTTGGAGACACAATATCTACCGACAGGCCCAAGCGGCGCGCGGCACTGTAGAAGTGGATGAGGAGTTCAAGGCCGCGATAATCCCGGCCTTGCGGCTGGATCTGATTTGCCCAGATGGCTTCATAATCAAACAAAAGTGCGACGGGTGCTTGGGTAGTTGCTGCCCCGGCAACAGCGGCCAATTCAGCGGCGACCTGGCGGGCTTCACCAGCGGCCTCTGCTTCCACGCTGTCGGGCCGCAATAGGCCCGCATGCATTTGTTCTTGCGCAAAGGGTGCTTGCCGCCAGCGGAAATAGGAAACGCATTCAGCGCCATGGGCCAAAGCCTCCCACGTCCAAGCACGCACCATGCCGGGCAAGGGAGCAGGGTTCCATGCCGCCCAATTCACAGGCCCCGGCTGTTGTTCAATCACTTGCCAACGACCACGTCCGACGCCGCGATAGAGGTCGTGATGAAAGGCGGTAAAGTCTGGATGGCCTTGGCGCAAAAAGCGCTCCTTGGTGACGTCCGGCCACCAAGCCTGTTCCAGAAAGCCCAATGGATAGGAATCCCAAGCGGCAACATCAAGCTGCTCACCCAGTTTGAAATGATCAAAGGCGGTGAACATGCCCATATAATTGTGCAGCACATCCCGGCCCGGACTCTGGGCCCGCAAAATATCTGTCTGTACACGGTCAAAGGCGGCAACTTCGTCGCTGGCAAAGCGTGCCCAGTCTTGACGGTGGGCTGGATTGGCTTCGGTGACGGTCTCGACCGGCGGGTCGATTTCCGCAAAGCTTAGATATTCCATACTCCAAAACACATTGCCCCATGCCTGATTGAGGGCTTGGATGGAGGGGTACTTGGCTGCCAACCAGGTTCGAAACCCCTCACGAGCCGCCTTGGAGTAGGAGATAATCGTATCGTGGCAGCCATATTCATTGTCGGTCTGCCAGGAAGCAATTGCAGGATGGGTGCCATAGCGGCGGGCTATAGCCTCCACAATCCGCGCGCACTCGGCCCGATAGGTCAGGCTTGAGAAACAATAATGACGTCGGGAACCGAAATGGCGCGGCCTGCCGTGCGCGTCCAAGGCCAAGACATCTGGATGGGCATCAATCAGCCATTTGGGTGGCGTCGCCGTCGGTGTTCCCAAGACAATGTGCAGGCCCGCTTGATGCAAGGTTTCAATCGCCCGGTCGAGCCAGCCCCACTCAAACACACCCGGTGTTGGTTCAATCCTGCTCCAAGCAAACTCGCCAATCCGCACTTGGCTGATGCCAATTTCGGCCATGCGCTTAGCGTCTTCGGCCCACATGGCTTCGGGCCAATGTTCAGGATAATAGCAAACGCCTAACTTCATGTCCGTGTCCCATCTTGGCAGCGGGCCGAAATAGACCTAGCGGTGTTGCCATGACGACAGCACCTCAGTCTCAGATTGCCCTCGCTCGCTTTAAGGATGCTTTTAGCGGCTCGCCAAGGCTTTTTCGTGCGCCGGGCCGTATCAATATCATTGGCGAGCATGTGGATTATGCAGGCGGCAAGGTTATGCCCGCCGCGATCGACTTTGCTTGTTGGGTGGCGGCCCGTCCAAACGGGTTAGATGTTCTCAGAGTCAGCAGTGACCTTGGCCAAGGCGACCTGCCGCTGGATCACTTTGTAAAACAGGGCGATTGGCGCGATTATGTTGCCGGGGTGGCTTTTGCGCTGGCCGATGCAGGTCATGGGGTGCAAGGCTATGATCTCGCGATTGCCTCAGATGTCCCCATGGGGGCCGGCGTTTCTTCTTCTGCCGCCCTCGAAGTTGCCGTTGGATTGGCCTTGAGTGGCGGTGCTGTGACTGGCAAGGACCTCGCGCTGATCGCCCAAGCAGCCGAGAACAACTATGTCGGCATGGCTTGCGGCATTATGGACCAGTTTGCCAGCGCCTGTGGTGTCGAGGGCCATGCTCTGATGCTGGATTGTGCAACCTTGGCGTATCAGCCAATCCCGTTACCCGCCACGGCTTGCTTCCTGATCGTCGATTCAGGTGTGAAACATCAACACACCAGTGGCGGCTATGCCAGCCGTCGCGCCGATTGTGAAACGGCAGCGCACACTTTGGGCGTGGCTTTGTTGGCTGGGGTAACCGACCTTGGTGCGCTCGATCAGTTGAGCGGGAATCCCTTGAAGCGCGCGCGCCATGTGCTCACCGAGATTGAGCGTACCCAACGCGCCGAAATCGCCTTGGTGCAAGGTGATTTGATGGAACTAGGTCACCTTCTAAACGCCAGCCACGCCAGCCTTTCGGCCGATATGGAAGTCTCAACCCCTGAAGTGGATCGCCTAACTGCTTTGGCGCAGGCCACAGCGGGTGTGTATGGGGCGCGCATGATGGGTGGCGGCTTTGGGGGCTCCATCATTGCCCTGGTTGAACCGGACCTAGCCGCGACGGCACTGGAAGCCATTCTGGAAACCTATTCTGTGTATCTTGGCGGGCGGCCCGGGGCCTTTGTGGTGCGGGCTTCAGCGGGTGCCGGGGAGGTTCTATGACGGACCAGAAGCCACATCGGCGGCAAAACCTACTGACCGGGGAATGGGTGCTGGTGTCCCCCCACCGGATGGGTCGCCCCTGGCAGGGTGAGACGGGAAGCACCGCAGCCCCTGAAGCAATGACCTATGATCCGGCGTGTTATTTGTGCGCCGGCAACACGCGGGTCGGCGGGGTGGTTAACCCCGCCTATGACGGCGTCTGGGTTTTTGACAATGACTTCCCGGCGCTCTTGGGTCCTGACGGGCAAGCCAGCCCACCCGTCGACAACATTCTCATCGCAGAACCTGAAACCGGTGTTTGCCGCGTCATTTGCTATACGCCCGACCATTCCAAAACCATGGCCAGCATGACGCAAGCAGAGATTACCTCGCTCGTAGAAGTCTGGACGACGCAATGGAAAGAGTTATCTGCGCGCGCCGACCTGGCTTCTGTCACTATCTTTGAAAATCGCGGTGCTATGATGGGGGCAAGTAACCCCCATCCCCATGGCCAGATTTGGGCGACATCCAGCGTTCCCAATGAACTGGCGATTGAGGTCGAACGGCAGGCGGCTTGGTTTGACAAAAGCGGTACGCCCCTTTTGATCGATTATCTGGAACGGGAACTGGCAGACGGCACCCGCATCGTGTGTGCAAACACCCACTTTGTCGCTCTGGTGCCGTTTTGGGCGGCCTGGCCGTTTGAAACTTTGGTCCTGCCGCGCCGATCAGTCGCCGCCTTGGATGAATTGAGCGCAGAAGAACAAGGCGATCTGGCCGATATCTTGCGGCGGTTAACTGCCAGCTTTGATCGGCTGTTTGCGGCACCTTTCCCCTACACAATGGGCTTACATCAGCGCCCGACACAGGCCCCGGCCCCGGGCTTTGTATTCCACATGCATTTTTACCCGCCGCTCTTACGCTCCGCCACCGTCCGCAAATTCATGGTCGGCTTTGAAATGCTGGCCATGGCCCAGCGCGACCTCACACCAGAGGCCGCCGCTGAGCGGTTGCGGGCTGTTTTGGTCGACTAAGCGCGTTTTGATCCATTTGGATCAAAGTTGCGCGATAATTTAAGATCAGAGAGCGTTTTGATCCATTTGGATCAAAGTTGCGCGATAATTCAAAATCAGAGCAAATCTAGATTTGCTCTAGGCGGTCACCTGCAAAGGCTCTGCGTCCAAGGGTTCTGCCAAGCGGGTCAGCATCTCCTTGGGCACCACTTGCCAAATATTGCCGATTTCGTTGGCCATATCATCCAAAATCCGCCGCCCTAAGGGTGAGCCAGTGGCTTTGACATGGCGTTCCAGCAATTCCGTGAACTGGCTTTCCCAATGCGGGCTACCAATCCGCCGCCAGACAACGCTGTCGGGATTGATCAGCTTGGGCAAGCGGTTGGCAGGGTCCCAGACATAGGCCATTCCGCCTGTCATACCGGCCGCGAAATTGTCACCAACCGGGCCGAGTGAAATCACCAAGCCGCCAGTCATATATTCACAGCCATTGGCCTCCATGCCTTCCACCACGGCTGAGGCACCCGAATTGCGCACCGCAAACCGTTCCCCCGCTTGGCCAGAGGCCAACAGCATGCCGGAGGTCGCGCCATACAGGCAGGTATTGCCGATGATGGCATTTTCCTCAGGTCTGAGGCCAGAGCCAGAAGGCGGCCGCAAGACAATCGTCGCGCCTGAAAGGCCTTTGCCGACATAATCATTGGCATCGCCCACCACGTCCAAGGTCAGGCCTTGCACGCCAAAGGCACCCAAGGATTGCCCGCACGACCCTTCAAGGCGCACCGTCAAGCGGCCTTCAGGCAGAGCGCCCATGCCAAACTTGCGCACAATGGCGCTGGAAGAACGGGTGCCAATGGCGCGCTGAACGTTGCGCACGCCATAAGCCAATTGCATCTTCTCCCCCCGCTCAAAGAAAGGGGCGGCATCGCGCAGGATTTGGGCGTCCAGCGTATCGGGCACTTCAACGCGTGGCTTATCGGTGCCAAAGCGGGTTGGCTTGGCCCCTTCGACGCGGACCAAAAGCGGGTTGAGGTCCAGGTCATCGAGATTGGCTGCCCCACGGCTGACTTGCCGCAACAGGTCGGTGCGACCGACCACTTCGTTCAAGGTCTTAAAGCCAAGGCTGGCGAGGATTTCGCGCACGTCTTCTGCGATGAAGCTCATCAGATTGACGACCTTCTCCGGCGTACCGGTAAAGCGTTGACGAAGCGCTTCGTCTTGGACGCAGACGCCCACGGGGCAGGTGTTGGAATGGCACTGACGCACCATGATGCAGCCCATGGCGACCAAAGACGCGGTACCAATGCCAAATTCCTCAGCCCCCAGCATTGCGGCCATCACGATATCGCGGCCTGTCCGCAGACCACCATCCGTGCGCAACACCACATGGTCGCGTAGGTTGTTCAGCGTCAGGACTTGATGGGCTTCGGCCAGACCTAATTCCCAGGGAATACCGGCAAATTTGATCGAGGTCTGGGGCGAGGCACCGGTGCCACCGACATTGCCTGCGATTAAAATGATATCTGCCTTGGCTTTCGCCACACCAGCCGCCACTGCTCCAATGCCCGATTGGGCAACCAGCTTTACGCAAACCTTCGCTTCGGGATTGATCTGCTTCAAATCATAGATCAGCTGAGCCAAATCCTCGATCGAATAGATGTCGTGGTGTGGCGGTGGGCTGATCAAGGTTACGCCCGGTGTCGCATGGCGCAGACGCGCGATCATTTCGGTGACCTTAAAGCCGGGCAATTGCCCGCCCTCACCGGGCTTTGCCCCTTGCGCGACTTTGATCTCAATCTCGCGGCATTGGTTCAGATATTCCGCCGTCACACCAAAACGACCCGAAGCCACCTGCTTCACCGCGCTGTTAGGATTGTCGCCATTGGGGAGGGGCTTATAGCGCTCACGGTCTTCACCGCCTTCGCCAGAAACGGACTTGGCACCAATGCGGTTCATCGCCACGTTCAACGTGCCGTGTGCCTCTGGGCTCAAGGCCCCCAGCGACATGCCCGGCGTGTTAAAGCGCTTGCGGATTTCGTTCAGGCTCTCAACGCCTTCCAGGGCTACGGGCTTACTGGTGGTTTGGAAGTCCAAAAGGTCGCGCAATTGGATCGGCGCGCGCCCGCTCAGCAGGCCAACATATTTCTGATAAGCCGCGTACGAGCCCGTGTTACAGGCCGTCTGCAACTGATGGATTTGAGCGGCTTCCAGTGCATGCGGCTCACCCGAGGCGCGCGCCTTATAAAGCCCGCCGATGGGCAGACTGACGACGGCTTCTTCCCACGCCCTGGCGTGAATAGCTTGGGCTTTAAACGCAATCCCTTGCAGACCAATGCCGGAAATACGCGAGCTCATGCCCGGGAAAAAGTCGGCGACCAAAGCGCGCGACAGGCCCAAGGCTTCGAAATTATAGCCACCGCGATAAGAGGAAATGACCGAAATCCCCATCTTGGACAGGATTTTAAGAAGGCCCGCTTCAACCGCTTTCTTATAATTTACGACAGCCTGATTGAGGGTCAGGCTGCCCAAGAGGCCACGCGCATGACGATCCGCAATCGCCTCTTGCGCCAGATAGGCGTTGACACAGGTCGCACCGACGCCAACCAGAACCGCGAAATAATGGGTGTCGACGCATTCGGCGGCGCGCACGGTGATGGAGCAATAGGACCGCAAGCCTCTGGCAACCAAATGGGCGTGTACGCCGCCAGTGGCCAAGATCATCGGGGCCGCAATTCGGCCAGGGCCCTGATGCTCGTCCGTCAGCACCAATTGGCTTTGACCGGCGCGGACAGCATCTTCGGCTTGCGCCTTGATCCGGTCCAACGCTTCGCGCAGAGCAGCGCCTGCAAGATCGGGGTCCTCGGGCATCTCATAGCTGCAGTCGATAAAGGCGACGCCTGCCCCCAACATGGCGACCATGCGGTCATACATGCCCGTGGTCAAAGCCGGGCTGTCGAGCACAAACACATCTTGCTGGGTCGCGTCTTGGGCAAGGATATTGCCGAGATTTTTAAAGCGGGTCTTCAGGCTCATCACGCGCTCTTCCCGCAACGGGTCGATTGGCGGGTTCGTGACTTGGCTGAAATTCTGCTTGAAGAAGTGCGACAATGGCCGATAGCGCGAGGAAAGCACGGCCAGCGGGGAATCGTCGCCCATCGAGCCCAAAGCCTCTTTGCCCTCTTCCGCCATGGGGGCGAGGACGACTTCCAATTCTTCCAGCGTAAGACCCGCAGCCACTTGCCGGCGCAGCAATTCTTGACGCGAATAAAGTTTCGGCTCTGGCCCCGGTCCGATGCGGGCCTCCAGATTAACGACGTTGGAGTTCCATTTGACGTAAGGGTGGGCGCTGGCCAATTTGTCGATAATGGCCTCGTGGGTATAAAGTTTGCCCTTCTCCATATCGACGGCGAGCATCTCCCCGCGTCCAACGCGGCCCTTTTTCGTGATGATGCGGCCATCGAGCGGGCACATGCCGGTTTCAGAGCCAACGGCCAGAATGCCGTCTTGGGTGACCGAGTAGCGCATCGGGCGCAGACCATTGCGGTCCATCCCGGCTACCGCCCAACGACCGTCATAAATCGCCAAAGCAGCAGGCCCGTCCCAAGGCTCCATCACCGCATTGCAATAAGCGTAAAGTGCCATGTGGCTGGGCTTCATGATGTTTTCTTGCTTGGCCCAAGCCTCTGGCACCAAAAGCGCCTTTGCCATCGGGGCAGAACGGCCCGCACGGACGAGGACTTCGCACACATTGTCCAAGGCGGCGGAATCTGACCCGCCTGCTTGCACGATCGGTTTCACGTCTTCCTGATAGTCACCAAAGGCTTCAGACGCCATCGGGATCTCGTGGCTCTTCATCCAATTGATGTTGCCTTTAACGGTATTGATCTCACCATTATGGGCCAACATGCGGAAGGGCTGGGCCAAGTGCCATTGCGGGAAGGTGTTGGTCGAATAGCGTTGGTGGTAGATCGCCACAGCCGACACAAACTTCTCGTCCTGCAAGTCCGGGAAGAAGGTATCGATGCTCTCGGCCAAGAACATGCCTTTGTAGATCACCGACTTGGACGAGAAGGAACAGACATAAAAGCCCGAAACACTCGATGCTAAAGCGCGTTTTTCAATACGGCGGCGGCAGATGAACAAGGTGCGCTCAAGCTCTTCAGCGCTGCGACCACGGGGGTCATAGAACAGGATTTGCTCAATCTCTGGCCGGGTCGCATTGGCCTTTTCGCCGATGACCGAGACATCGACCGGCACTTGCCGCCAGCCATAGATGTAAAAGCCAAAGTTCAGGATTTCGCGCTCAACAATCGTACGCGCGGTTTCTTGCGCGCCAAAATCGGTGCGCGGCAGGAAGATCATGCCCACGCAGATCGGATCATCGGTGGGGCTGTGGCCAGTGCGGGCCACTTGCTCGCGGAAAAAGTCTTGCGGTACGTCTACCCGCACGCCCGCGCCATCGCCGGTCTTGCCGTCTGCGTCGACGGCCCCGCGATGCCAAACGTTCTTCAAGGCCTTCAGGGCCATCGCCACAATATCGCGCCGGGGCTTGCCATCGAGCGCGCAGACAAGACCGACGCCACAGGAATCCTTCTCATCCTCCGGATTATAGGCATGGCCATCGGTCAAAATCTGCCGGTTCTTCAGATAGAGGTCGATGTCGCTGGAGCCGCTGGGAGGGAAAGAAGTGGTCATGATATGGTGCCTTTGGCGGGCCGAAGCCCTCTATTTATCTGCAAGGTGAAAAGCGGCTTACTGGGCCGCGAATTTGGCTGCGGTGGCGCGCATGCGGGCCTGTTTGCGCATCGCCGTGTGCATGTGCTCGGCGGCTTCGCGACCGTCCTTGATTGCCCAAACAACCAGCGAGGCCCCGCGAACAATATCGCCCGCAGCAAACACGTTCGCGATGGAGGTTTCACCGGTAATGGCGTCGGCGCGAATGGTACCCCAGCGGCTGACTTTCAAGGCAGGCTCGTCGAACAAGGTCTGCACGTTTTCGGGGTCAAAGCCCAAGGCCTTGATGACCAGATCGGCAGGCACATCAAACTCTCCGCCTGCGACTTCTTCAGGGCTTTGGCGGCCTGATGCGTCGGCTTCACCCAGGCGCATGCGCGCTGCGAGAACAGAGGTGACGCCCGCATCGCTGGAGTGCACGGCTTTAGGTGCAGCCAACCACTCAAACGTTACGCCCTCATCTTCGGCATTGCTGACTTCGCGTGCGCTGCCTGGCATATTGGCGCGGTCGCGACGATAGAGACAGGTGACTTTGGCGGCTCCTTGGCGGATGGCGGTGCGAACACAGTCCATCGCGGTATCGCCGCCACCAATCACGACCACGCGCTTACCAGCAGCATTGAGCGCGCCGCTGTCAAAGTCTGCCACCTGATCGCCTAGACCCGTGCGGTTAGAAGCGGTCAGATAATCCAGAGCCTCTACAACGCCTGCACCGTTAGAGCCGGGGCAGGGCAAAGCGCGCGCCTTATAAACGCCAATAGCGATCAAGATGCTGTCATGGGTGCCGCGCAAATCAGCCAGTGTGCCGTCACGCCCCACTTCGTAATTGGCTACAAACTTCACGCCCGAGGCTTTCAAATGCTCCACACGGCGGTTCACCACTTCTTTTTCCAGCTTAAAGCCGGGGATGCCATACATGAGAAGGCCACCCGCACGATCATAACGGTCATAGATGGTGACTTGATAGCCCTTGTTGCGTAGGGCCTCGGCTGCGGCCATGCCGCCGGGACCAGCACCGATGATGCCGACATGCTCTGCCAATTCCTTTGGCGGAACGATCGGCTCAATCCAGCCATTCTCCCACGCGGTCTCGGTGATATAGCGCTCGACGGCACCAATGGTGACAGCACCATGACCCGATTGCTCAATCACGCAGGCACCTTCGCACAAGCGGTCTTGCGGGCAGATGCGGCCACAGATTTCAGGCATGGAATTGGTAGCAGAGGACAGCGCATAAGCTTCCTCAAGGCGACCTTCAGCCGTCATTTTCAGCCAGTCGGGGATATTATTCTGCAGCGGGCAGCCCGTTTGGCAGAATGGCACACCACATTGTGAGCAGCGCGAAGCCTGTTCATTGGCCTTTTGCGTGATGAACTCACCATAAATCTCATGAAAATCCGCCGTACGCGCAGAAGCGGGCCGCTTCTCGGGCGTTTGTGGGTCAATGCTGACGAATTTGAGGAGCCGTTCGGCCATGATGTTCTCGCAATTCCATAGATTCAGGGACGCGCATGCTGCGCCTAGTCCGGGTCCGATACAGACAAACCCAACTCTTGCCAAGCCAAAACCGCACAATTAGGTAACATACTTTACCTATATATTTGATGGCGACGCATTCATCTGTCACTTCGTCGCGCAATAGTGAAAACCCGTCTGACTTATTTGGTATATAATCTTACCTAGTTGGCCGGTGTAACCTTGGCTGGTTTTGCGCGTGAAGCCGTGCCATGAGGCCTCAAACAACGCTTATCATTGATTGGATGTCATGAGCGATTATTTCGTAGCCATCTTGTTGGGTATTATCGAAGGCCTGACAGAGTTTCTGCCGATTTCCTCGACCGGCCATTTGATTTTGGCTGAGCAATTTCTGCCAGGAAAAGTCCCGGACACGTTTGAGACCATGATCCAGCTGGGTGCGGTTCTCGCGGTTGTCGTGCTCTATTTTGAAAAGCTGTGGGGGGTCTTTATTACCCTACCGTCCAGCCCCGCGTCACGTCAGTTCGCGGCTGCGGTCATTCTCGCGTTTTTCCCCTCAATGTTTCTCGGCGCGCTGCTGCATGACTTCATCAAGGGCGTTTTGTTTAGTCCGGTGGTGGTCTCGGTCACTTTGGTGGTCGGCGGAGTTCTGATTTTGCTGGCCGAGCGCTTCCGGCCCCAGCCCCAAATCCTTGACGTCGATGATATTTCGGTTGCCATGGGCCTGAAGATTGGCATGTGCCAATGTTTGGCCCTGATCCCCGGCATGTCTCGATCTGGGGCCACCATCATTGGGGCCATGATGCTGGGCGTCGACCGCAAGCCTGCAGCGGAATTCAGCTTCTTTCTATCCATCCCGACCATGGTTGGCGTCTTTGCCTATGAAGGCTGGAGCAATCGCGAAGCGTTGCTGGCGCAAGGCGGGCAGGATTTGATCTTGGTCGCCATCGGCTTCCTCGTCTCCTTCATTACCGCGATTTTCGTGATCAAGCTGTTTATTGGCGTCGTGCAGCGTATGGGTTTTGCGCCCTTTGCCTATTATCGCATTGTCGTCGGGCTTTTGATGCTGGGCATCTTCTGGCCGTTCTAGGCTGTTGTGACGCCGAAATGGGTGGCGATTGCGGCAACCAACCGCTCGGCAATCTGGGCCTTTGGGGCTTCTGGCCAGCTTTGGTGCCCGTCTGAGGTGACCAGCATGATCTGGTTGCTTTCCCCGCCCATGACTTCGCCAGAGACATCGTTCGCCACCACCCAGTCACAGCCCTTTTTCGCCCGTTTGGCAGTGGCATAGGCCAGGACGTCGTGGGTCTCAGCGGCAAAACCGATAACCAGGCTTGGCCTCATTGGCCCGGCTTGGGCGATGGTAGCCAGAATGTCGGGGTTTTCGACCAAAGTCATGGCTGGGGCCTTAGCGTCGCCCTTGAGTTTAAGCTTAACGTCGGCTTTGGCCTCCGGCCGCCAATCGGCGACGGCGGCAACCGCGACAAAGATGTCGGCAGGCAAAGCGGCTTGGCAGGCAGCCAGCATATCCCGCGCACTTTCAACCCGCGCCATGGTCACGCCTAGCACGTCATTCAGCGCGGTGGGCCCAGACACCAAAGTCACGTCTGCGCCAGCGTCGGCGAGCGCTTGGGCGATGGCATAGCCCTGCTTGCCGGACGAACGGTTGGATAGGAAACGAATGGGGTCGAGCGCCTCTAGGGTTGGCCCGGCTGTTACGATCGCGCGTTTGCCCTTCAAGGGCTTATCCGCCGATGCCTTAAGCCAATAAGCTTCCACCGCTGAAGCAATCGCGTCGGGCTCTGCCATGCGGCCTGAGCCATATTCGCCGCAGGCCATTGCCCCGTCATCGGGTCCAATGAAATAAACGCCATCTCCGCGCAAGGTGGCCAGATTGCGCTGCACGGCGGGATGCTCCCACATGCGCACATTCATGGCCGGTGCCATCAAGACAGGTTTATCGGTCGCTAGAAGGGCGGTTGAAGCCAAGTCATTGGCCAGACCATTGGCCACTTTACCGATCAGATCGGCTGTCGCAGGGGCCACAAGAACGAGGTCAGCACTTCGCGATAGTTCGATATGGCCCATCTTGGCTTCATGGGTCAGGTTGAACAGTTCTTGATGCACATCGTCCCTGGTCAAGCTGGCCAAGGTTAGCGGCGTCACAAACTGGCTGCCAGCTTGGGTCAGGATAACCCGACAGCCGATGCCACGCTTCTCCAGCGCCCGCACCAGTTCCGGGGTCTTATAGGCAGAGATCCCTCCACCCACGATCAAAAGGACGCGCTTTAAGCTCATACCTGCCATTTAGACCATAAAAACTTGTACCAAAAGCTAAATTCGCAAAGGCACAGCGGTAGTAAATTTGATCGTCTCCATCGCGAAGCTGGAACTGACGTCACTCAACTTCGCGCTGCGGATCAATTTCTTATAGACACGGTCATAATCGGCGATCGAGGCAACCAATAGCTTGAGGAGATAATCGGTATCCCCACTCATGCGGTAAAACTCGACGACTTCTGGAATGGCCGAGACCGAGCGGGCAAAGTTTTCCAGCCATTCATCGGAATGGTCTGACGTCTTAATGGCAACAAAGACCGTCATGCCAAGGCCCACTGCCTCTGGATCGATCAAGGCAACCCGCTTGGCAATAATACCCGCCTCTTCCATCCGCTTGATGCGCCGCCAAGCGGTGTTGGCAGACATGGCGGTGCGCGACGATAATTCCTCTAAAGATACAGAGGCATCGGTTTGAAGTATGGACAAAAGCTTAATGTCCGCTTCGTCAATTTTTTGATTTTCTGGCTTCATGATCGAAGAAATATACCAAAGCCAAGCTGATTTTCAATAAGAAAGTGAAAATTTACCATAGAATCTGTGAGAACCTTTGTCTTCAAACGGGGAGATAGCAACCATGTTCAAGAAATTGTTTGTCGAGCATCCAGAGAGTGTCGGCGAAAGCTATTTTGAACATTTGGGCGTGGCTTTCAGTTTCGGCTTCCAAATGCTGGGTGCAGCCTGTGCCTGCATTATTCATGGGCTCATCCCCGGCCTGTTTAAGTCCACCGGCAGCCAAACTATTTGTTGCCTGCATGAACGGATGGTCTTGCACCGCAATACCAAGCATGCGGCCGCACCGGCCCCAATTGCACGCTCTGGTGAAACAGCCCTAAGCTGAGCGTGTCGGCGCATTGGCTAGGCGCGCGTGATTGTGGGGCCTTATGTTTAAATCGCTTACAAAGTTTGGCCCCGGTGTTGGCCTGGGCCTCTTTCTGGCCGCCATCGCCTATTTCCCAACCCAAGGCACACGCGTCCCCACCCTGCTGATCGCCCTCCTCTTGGGCATGCTGGCCGCAATTTTTCTAACCAAGCCCACGTTCCAGCCCGGCAATGATTTGTTGGCCAAGCCTTTGTTGCGGGTCGGTGTCGCCCTGATGGGCTTTCGCATCACGATTTCGGACTTGCAAGCCTTAGGCTGGCAGCCGGCTGTGATCGCGGTCTCGGCGGCTTTTGGCACCTTATGCTTAGGCTATCTGGCAGGGCGGGCCTTGAAGCTCCCACGCGCCACCGCATTTTTGACCGCCACGTCTGTCGCCATCTGCGGGGCCTCTGCGGCTTTGGCGATTGCAACGGTTCTGGCACGCAGGCCCAATTCCAATGTTGAGCGCGATGTGGTGGCGACTGTGGCCAGCATCACCATCATTGGCACCATCGCCGTGGTGGCCTATCCGGCGCTTTGCCATTTCTTCAACATCCCGATGATCCCGTCTGCGGTGTTTCTGGGCGCTTCCATCCACGAAGTGGCCCAGGTGGTTGCGGCATCGGATGTCTATGGCGAAGCGGCCACTCCGGCTGCGACCACCGTCAAAATGATCCGCGTCGCCATGATGCCAGTTGTGATCTTTGGCCTCTTGATGATCTTATCCTGGCGCGACCGCAAGGAAGGCGATCAGGAAGAGAATGAAGCCACCGTTCCTGTGTTTCTGCTTGGCTTTGTGGCGGCAATTGTGGTGGCCAATACCGGTTGGCTAACGCCTACGGGCATTGCCGCATTGACCAAATTGTCCAGCATTTGCCTGATCGTCTCCATGGTCGCGCTGGGGGCTAACACGTCAATCAAAGGGGTGATGTTGTTGGGCCCACGCGCGGTGGGCGCACTTTTGATCCAGACCGCCATAATTGCCGCCATCTCCGCAACCGGGGTCGGCCTCATGATGATGATGCCAGCCTAGCGGCTAACCGACATCGAATAGGTGAAATGTTCGCCCGGATGGATGCTGATGCTGGCCTGATAGGCCTGACCCGAGGCATCTAGATAGCGCCGCCGTGTCCGCAAAGCGGGATCGCCCACATGCTCGTGCAAGCTCTTGGCCAGCTCGCGGCCCAATTTGATTGCGGAGATGTCCTGTTCAATCGTTGCGGCCAGAACCCCAGCGTGGCGGGCAATATATTCTGCAATTGCGTGTGGCCAGTCATCTAGGGCATCTCGCGGTGGCGCTAGGTCAGCTCGCACGCAGATACGGGTGTGGGCTAGGGGCCTGCCACCGGTCGTCCGCATGCGCAGGCCATCAATCCCAATCCAAGAGAGGCCCGCGTCCAGACCCATAGCCGCAATGTCGGCTGCGTCCGCCGCGCCATAGTTTAAGATCACAAGGCGGGTATCGCGCGCATATTGGAGAATATCGCCAATCTCGCCCCAGCCTTGCGAGAAAGGGCCAATCGGCTTGGCGGCAATCACGACCGAGCCTGCGCCCCGGCGGCGCTCAATCAGGCCTTCGTCGGTCAAGATCCGCAGCGCGTCGCGGGCAGTATGGCGCGAGACTTGATGGGTAGCGCATAAGTCTGACTCAGTGGGTAGAAGGCTGCCAGTTGGATATTGGCCTGAGGCAATGGCTTTGCGCAGATCATCTGCCAGGCGGCGGTAGAGGGGGGTGGGCGCACTCATGCTTTTGCACCTCTATGTTGGGACCAAGCCGATATCAGGTCCGCCCGATGCTGTCGCGCGGCCAGCGAGATAATCGCCTGCGCCCGGGCGTCTTGGTCCAAGGGCTCCAAATCAATGGCCCCCTGCTCAGTCACCAAGATCGGCGCATCAGAGCGGGCAATAGAGACGCTCGGCGTGGTCAGTCGGGGCACAATCCGAGGCTCGCCTTGCTTGCCGACGCTTTGCACCATCACAATCGGCTTGCCGCCGGGACTTAGGCGCGCGCCGCGCAGAAAGTCGACCGCTCCGCCAACGCCAGCCAGCGTGCGTGAGCCTGCAAACTCACAATTAATCTGGCCGAACAAATCCACCTCCAGCGCCGCATTGAGGCTGACAAAACGTTCTATCGCACCAAGATGGGCCGCACCGTGGGTCTCTGTAATCGGGATCAGCTTCAGGCGGGTCTCTTGCGCCATGCGGGCCTGTAAGGCGTGACTGCCAAGAATGATGCCAGCTTTCAAGCTATCCGCCTGATCGGCCAGCACCTTTGCCTCTATCAAAGGCAGGATCCAATCGCCGATCAGGCCAGAGTGGATGGAAAGCCCGCGTCGCCCGGTCAGCCCTGCCATGATCGCCCCGGGAAGCTTGCCAATCCCGGCCTGCAGGGTCGCGCCATCCTCAATCAAGCTGGTCACATGATGAACGATTGCATCCACGTCGCCTGAAGGGGCGGGGGTAGATAGTTGGGCAGGCGGCGCATCGGCCTCCACCCAAGCATCTAGGGCGCTTAAATGTAGCTTGGGTGCGCCTTTCACAAAAGGTAGGCTCGGATTGATCAAGCCGAGCTTGAACACATCGCGGTCAAAGAAGGCGGGGCTTGCATCTGCCGACAGGGATAGCGAGCAAAAACCTTCCGCATCAGGGGCTGCGACATGAAACACCGCAGCCTTGAACGGGGCCGTCCTCAAATAGCGCCAGGCCGCTGAGTAATGACAAGGG
Source organism: Aquidulcibacter sp. (assembly GCF_044346625.1). GTDB lineage: Bacteria > Pseudomonadota > Alphaproteobacteria > Caulobacterales > Aquidulcibacteraceae > Aquidulcibacter. The sequence goes on from NZ_JBIIYV010000017.1 coordinate 25,378, forward strand.
ATGACGCGTGTTTGGCCTGTGGCGATGGTGGCGGCAAAATCGGGACTGGGTAGAAAAACCTCAGCCGAGGCTTTGAGTGATAAGGTCGCCCAGTCAAAACGATTGAGGCCCGGTACAAACAAGCCACAAAAACTTAGGTCGTCCGCTAGCTCCGGGTTTGCCCGAAATGCCTCTGCCAAGCTCAAGGGCTCTACCGGCCCGGCAGGTATGAAAACCCGCCCGCCGCGTGCCCGTTCAGCCAGAAGGGCAGCCGCTTCTGCCCGCGACGACAGCTTCACGGGATGGGCACTTTGGGCCGAAGAAGTCTTGGTTTGCACGTTTTTGCGGCCTCTTTCGGCAAAATGGGTCAGAGTGATTGCGCTTCGCTCATAGCATGCTATGTCCCCAATATGTCCGGACAAAGCTCAGAGTCTATACAGGCACAGTCACCACACACAGCGGCCCAGAAGCTGGCTCTGCATGTGGCCTCCACCACTTTGGCGACCTTGCCCCCCGAAGCGGTTCAGGCGGTGCGCAACTTCACCTTGGATTTAATCGGCGTTGGCATTGCAGGCACACGCTCTCCCTATGCGACAGGCGTTCGCCAAGCTGCGGCCAAATGGGGCAGCGGGGCTGAGGCCCATGTCTTTGCCACGGGTGAGGCTTTACCCGCGCCGCATGCGGCTTTTGTCAATGCATTTCAGGCCCATGCTTTAGAGTTTGATTGCGTCCATGAAGGGGCCGTGCTGCACCCGTTCACCGTGGTGATCCCGGTCCTGTTGGCCGAGGCGCAGCGGACAGGTTTGGCCGGCGCTCGTTTCGTCTCTGCTGCCGCAGTCGGGGTGGATGTGGCGGCAGGCCTCGGTGTCGCCGCTAAATCGCAAATCCGCTTCTTCCGCCCTGCGACGTGCGGCCTCTTTGGCGCGGTTGCGGCTTTGGCGCATGCACGGGGTCTCAATGCCGATCAGACCGCACATGCCTTTGGCTATGCGCTCGCCTTTGCGTCGGGAACAATGCAAGCCCATGTTGAGGGCACCCCTGCACTCGCGGCCAGTGTGGCAGGTGCGGCACGGTCTGCCTTCGTCGCGGTGGATTTGGTAGAGGCAGGCCTACCCGGCCCCATGGGGTCCATCGATGGCCCGTTTGGCTATCTCTCGCTATTTGAGTTGGAAACCGCCCTTGAGCCTGTGCTGTCAAGCCTTGGTCAAATCTGGCGCGCGGCAGAAGTTAGCTGGAAACCCTTCCCCAGTGGGCGTGCCTCGCACGGCGGGATCGACATGATCCAGCAATTGGTGAGCTTCGGTCTGACCGCAGACAATCTAGAGCATTTGACGATTTCGGCCCCGCCCTTGATCCATCATTTGGTCGGTCGCCCCATCGCGCCACCGCCCTTAGAGGTCAATTATGCGCGCTTGTGCTTGCCCTATGTCGGGGCGATAGCGCTGACCAAGGGTGACGTGGACCTTACCGATTTTACGCCCGAGCGCCTGAATGATCCGGTGATCCACCAGCTTGCCGCCCGCATGCAAGTGGTAGTCAATGACGTGCCCGAAGCGTCTGCGTTCGTGCCACAATCTGCCCGCGTTTTACTCAAGGATGGTCGGGTCCTGGAAGTGGGGATCGAAAGGCTTTTGGGCACACCTCAGCGCCCCTTGAGCCGCGGGGCGCATTTGGCGAAGTTTAGGGCCTGTTGTGCGTTCGGCTTTGGCGGGGCCAACCCTGCTCTGGAAAGTGCCCTCATTGAGGCTACTGACCAGCTGACTGAACTCACCGATGTCGGCCTGTTGGGCCGCCTTGCCGCAGGGATTTTGTCGTGACGGATTTACATACCAGCTTTGCCCAAAGCCTCGATTATCCAGCGCTCCTCAAAGACCATCCGATTGGCGATGACTTTGTAAAGATGGCGACCACCATCAGTCGCGACTACTTGCGCGCCCATCAAGAGCGCTTGTTTCAAAAGCTGGTTGCCCGGGCCGCCAAAACCCATTTCTACCGGCGCCTGTGGGGCAAGCATGGGATAGAGGCTGGCGACATTAAATCGCTCGACGATCTGCCCAAACTACCGACCTTCGGCAAGCAAGAGATTGTTGAAAGTATCGCGCTTCATCCGCCTTTTGGGGACTTTGCGGGCTTGGATTCCTATCCCGAGGGTGCCCGACCGCCGATGATTTTTCACACCACAAGCGGCACGACGGGGCGGCCACAGCCGCTGTTCTTCGGGGCGAAAACACGGGAAGTGCAGAACCTATTGCTCGCCCGCTTGTTTCGCTGGCAGGGCATGCGGCCAAGCGATGTGGTCCATTCGGTTTATGGTCACGGCATGATCAATGGCGGCCATTATATTCGCGAAGCCGTCACCCGCTGGACAAGTGCGACTTTCATGTCGGCGGGTACCGGGATTGAAACGCGCAGTGCGGCGCAAGTGGGCCTAATGCGCGACTTTGGCGCGACCGTCATTTTGGGCTTCACCGACTATATCAAAAAGCTCGCTGAAGTGGCCCGCGCCGAGGGGTTAGAGCCGGGTGTTGATATTCCGATCCGCATGATCTCGGGTCAATTTGGCCGCGAAGATAAGGATGCAGTCTCCGCCCTTTGGGGTGGGGCGGCATGTTACGATTGGTATGGCGTTGGCGATACCGGCATGATCGCGGGCGAAGGGCCAGACCGCGATGGTCATTATGTTATGGAAGACGCCCATTGGGTCGAAATCTGCGACCTCGATACCGCCCAGCCTGTGCCCGATGGCCAGACTGGTGATCTGATTGTCACCTGTCTGTTCAAGGATGATGTTTATCCCATCATCCGCTTCAACACCCATGATGTCAGCGCTTTTCGAACCGACAAAAGCTCCATCGGGGTGCAGTTTAAGCGGATTGAAGGCTTCCTTGGCCGGTCTGACAATATGGTGAAGCTGCGCGGCATCAATGTCTTCCCGCAAGCGGTCGGGCCGATCCTGGCCGAACTGCCAGCCTTTGCCGGTGAGTGGATTTGTAAGGTCATGCGCGACGCACAAGGCCGCGATGAACTTGTCGTGGTATGCGAGGATCGCGGCGGCAATCCAGAAGCCTATCGCGAGACCTTGAAGCGTAAACTCGGCATCGAAGCGCAAGTCGAATTGGTGCCGCCCGGTGGTACGGCTGCTTTGACCCAGATTGAGTCCAGACAAAAACCCATTCGCCTGCTAGATCACCGCTGATGGATCACTCAACCCTTCTTGCCGCCAATCAGGCCCTCAACGCCTTTATCGCCTTTGATGAAACGCCACCTGCTGCGGCCGGGCCACTGGCTGGCCTACGGCTCGGGATTAAGGGCAATATTGCGGTTCAGGGCCTTGCCAACACGGCAGGGGCCGAGGCGCGGTGCCATGCTATCGCGGCTACGGATGCGCCTGTGGTGGCGACATTGCGCGCTGCGGGTGCTGATATCATCGGTACACTGAATATGCATGAAGGTGCCTTGGGTGCCACCACCGATAACAAGGCCTATGGCCGCTGCATCAATCCCTGGCGGCCCAATTTCTCTCCCGGCGGCTCGTCGGGTGGTTCAGGTGCCGCAATTGCGGCGGGGCTTGTCGACGCGGCGCTGGGCTCAGACACCATGGGCTCCATCCGGCTACCGGCATCTTATTGCGGTGTGTATGGGTGGAAGCCATCAGGAACTTTGGTTTCACAAGTTGGTGTTGTGCCGTTGTCGACCACCTTGGATCAAGTGGGCCCTTTAGCGAAAGACCCGGAGACCTTGTGGGCCGTCGCGAAAGCCTTAGGCGCACCAGCGCCGCTGACTGATATGCAGGGCCTTCGCTTTGCTGTCGCGCGCGACCGTGTGGGTGCGCCACCGCTGGTTCAGCCAGTGTTTGATGCGGCCTGCCAACGCCTGAAAGACGCAGGGGCAGAGGTAGTCGAAGTTGATCTGGCCTTGGGCTTCTCCGATATCGATATCGTTTTGGCCTGCCTCTTGGTGTGTGAAATTGAAGGCGCACGCGAATGGGCCACCGAACTGGCAGATCCGAAGTCGGGCTTAACGGAAGAGTTTCGGGCCATGCTGCTTTACGGCAAGAATTCGCCGAAAGCGCGCATCGATCAGGCTTATGAGACCATTGCGCTGGCCAAAGAGCGCCTGCGCGCTTGTCTCGCGCGTGAAGGATTAGCAGGCGTTATCAGCCCTACCGTTTCACATGTCGCCTTTGACCACGACGTCGGTCCGCCCGTGGATCAGGCCTATGCCACAATGTACGCCAATGTTGGCGATCTGCCTGCCATCAGTGCACCCATGGGCCTGATCGATGGCCTACCCATCGGGTTCCACGCCATGACGGCACCGGGCCGTGAAGACATTGCGTTAGGTCTTGCTGGCATCTTTCCTGCGATGACTTTGCCGGTGTGGCAGGGGTCCTAGAGCACCTAAACACAAAAATATGTCTCGGCGAACAGTGGTTAACCCTTGCCGAATGAGGCCCTTGCGCGCATGTTTAGGTTCGGGACGGGCAAGTGGAGAGATGCGATGAGAACGCTTGTAACTTTAATTGCCCTTGCTGCTACAGTAGGCCTATCGGCTTGTGCCACGACGACGACCAAGTCTGGCCCAACGCCCTATCAAGCCGCAGCAACAGGTAAATTCGGCTTTACTGATCAACGGATTGAAGCCAATCGCTTTCGTATTACGTTTGACGGCAATACCAAGACCACCCGTCAGCAAGTTGAGGACTCGCTTTTGTTACGGGCCGCTGATGTGACCATCGACAATGGCTATGACTGGTTTCAAGTCGCCCAGCGATCCACCGATCCCAAGACCTATAGCCGCCCGCGCACGGGGTCGCGATGGGCATTTGGTGGCGGGATTGGCTATTCTTCGTTTCGAACCTTCCACCCACGGTATGGCTGGGTGAGCTATTATGACCCGTTCTGGTCAAACAGTTTCTACGACCCGTTCTTCGACCGGTTTGACAAAGAAGAAATCACCCGTTTTCAAGCCACGGCTGAGATCATTTTGGGTAAAGGCCCCAAGCCAGCGGATCGGGTCGAGGCGTTTGACGCCCGCGATGTGAAGGCGAATTTGGGCGCACGCATCACGCCGCCTCCAGCACCGCCTGTAGCAAAGCCCTAATGCGGATCATCCTGTTCCGCGATTGTACAGAAGCAATAGAGCCTTGGGAGCCAGAGCCCGATCGGGTTGTGGTTGCCGGGGCCACAGGCGGCACGCAGAACCTGTATGAAAGCGGCGATGGTCGCGTATTTTCAGGCGTCTGGCATGCGACACGTGGTTCTTGGCGGGTCATCTATGACGAGATGGAATATTGCCACATCACCAAGGGCCGTGCCCGTCTTACAGCCTCGAACGGCGACGTCATCGAGGTTCAAACCGGCGATGGCTTTGTCATTCCAAATGGCTTTGAAGGCGTTTGGGAGGTGCTCGAAGACATGGAAAAGCACTATGTGATCGTGCTGCCTGCGGCGGGCTGATTGGCTTGCTTTTGGCTAATCGTCTCGACATGGTTTTGGTGACCCTTCTGGTCCCCAAAACCATGTCGAAAATTCTGAAACGGTGATTTTGCGCGTCAAGGTCAGATTTCCGTTGGAAATCTGTCGCACCGCGACGCAGCAGAGCTGCGACCTTGACCCGCCAAATCACCAAACCAAACTTGAGCTGGGCCTTTGGTGAGGCAGAGCCCTCACCAAAGCGTTCCAGACAGAAGAATCTAGCCACACACGGAAATGCCTAAGGCTTCACCGCCTCAGCATAAAGCTTGGACACCTGGTTCCAATTGATCACGCTCCACCAGGCATCGACATAGTCGGCGCGCTTGTTCTGATATTTCAGATAATAAGCATGCTCCCACACGTCATTGCCAAGGATGGGCTTGCCGCGGAAATCGCCGACATCCATCAAAGGATTGTCCTGATTAGGGGTGGAGCCGACAGCTAGCTTGCCGTCTGGTTTGACGACCAGCCAAGACCAACCAGACCCGAAACGCCCCATGGAGGTGGCACGGAACTGGGTCTTGAAGGCATCAAGCGAGCCAAAGTCGCGGTTGATTGCGGCGGTCAACTCTGGCGACGGCGCGCCGCCCGTGCCTAAGGGAGCCATAATTTTCCAATAGAAACTGTGGTTCCAATGCCCGCCTGCATTGTTGCGAATGGCCGCTGGGGCCGTTGAGGCAGTGGCCAAAAGCGCTTCGAGGCTCTTACCAGCATAGGCCGGCGTGGCTACAATGGCAGCATTGAGGCCTGTGACTTGCGCGCCATGGTGGCGTTCAAAATGGATGCGCATGGTCGCCTCATCGACGATAGGCTCCAACGCGCCAAAAGCATAAGGCAGGGCAGCTTGGGTAAAGGCCGGTGCAGCCGGTGTCGCGGCTGTGGCTGGTACGACTGGGGCCGCTGGGGTTTGTGCCAAGGCAGCTGAGGACAACAAGCTGAAGGCGGTCAGGGTCAAAGTCAGGGCTAGGCGCATGAATTCTACTTTCCTAAAGACGTGGCTGGAACATGGTCTGCGGTGTGGCAAGAAACAAGTCTGAACGTGCTGACAATAATGTCACCAGTCCCGTAGTCTTGCGTTAAGAGCGTGGCACAAAGAGGGCATGAAGATGGAAGAACGCGTTGAGGCCTTAGAAGTTCACGTGATGCATTTGATGCGCACAGTCGAGGAGCTGTCGGATCTGTCGCATCAACAAGCTGATGAGATTAAGCGCCTAAATCGTCGGCTCGAATTGATGCTGGAGCGGGAGGCGCAACGCCAGCATGATAGCTCAGAAGCCCCTCCCCCCGATCAGAAACCACCCCATTATTGACGCGGAATACACTCAAGCCCCGTGCCAATGAACGAAGCGGCCATGGGGATCGATGTCCGCCAAGATACGTCTTCGGCCAGACGGCCATTCGATGAGTTCTAAGGTCATGCCGACCCCATCCTGGGTACGCCCCAAAATGCCACCGGGCTCAAAGCGCAGCCAAGCTAATGGTGCCGCTGATGTGGCGCGCGCGCCTTCCGTCTCAATGGCCAGAGTGATGGCCTCGCGAACGCTCTGAGGCGGATATTGAAAGAAGACAGAATGGTAGATCACGGTCAGTGCGTCTTTAGCGCGTGTTGCAAGCTTGCCCCTGATCCAGTCAGCCGCGTCGCCCGCATCTGGGGTGATCGATTGGGCCTCCGCAATTTCCATGGCGGCATTGAGGCGCTCTAAGCGTTCTGGTTGGTCTGGCCAGATATAGGACCTAAGGCGCAAACGGTCTTCGGCCTTGCCGGCATTCAAAGGGTTCTGATCGCATGCGCCGCGGTTGCGGATAGAGGCATGGGCAGGAAATTGGGGCGCGGGGCCACTCCACTGCGTCGACATGGCGACGCGCGGTCCGGGTATCGGGCTGTCCCACTGCCAAGTGCCGCCATCATAATGAAAATGGTCCATGCTGAGATTTAGGCCAGCCGAAGCCCCAAGCTCCAATACATCCATCGGCCCTTCAAAGGCCTCAGCAGCAGCACATAGGCCCGGCCAAAGGCCCATAGATCGCCGCACTTCATTGGTCTGGGGTGGGGATTTCAAGAACTCGCGCACCCAGCTTTCGCGGGCGCGTAAAGTTGCACTGGCCACAGGCCACGCCTCTGCCATGGACCAAGAACTGCCTCCCCTTGGCCAGACTTGGGCCAGGCTGCCGTCAGGCTCGCTCAGCACAATGGCATGCAACGCGCCTGCCAGCCGCAGGGATAATGCGTCTTGGATCGGGTGGGTGGGCCAATTCCGAGTCAAATGCGCGATAACGCCACCGGCTTCAAAATCATCCGCCATGGTTTCGCACAAGGCAGCCGTAAAAGGAGAGTCAAACGTCTTGCACCAAATCGCTTGCTGCCGAAGGGCTTCGGGGACGGTCACACCAGTCATTAGATGGCACCTCGCTCTTTCAAGGCGGCAATGGCACCGGGTTCAAGACCTGCCTCTGCCGCCAGGCTTTCAGAATCTGCACCATAGTCTGGGAGAGTCAGGCGCGCCTGCCCTGGCTCATCGCGAAAGCGGATGGGTATGCCTAAATGCTTGTTGCCTTGCTCATCGGTCAGCACCATGCCGCGCGAGATTGTATAGGGGTCTTCCATCGCGTCTTTCAGACTGCGGACGGGCGCCCAGCACAGATCGACGTCTTTCAGGAAAGCGCTCCATTCATCTAACGTCTTGCTGGCAAACGTCTCTTCGAAATAGCGCTTCAGCGGGTCTTGGCCGGGCCCGGGTTCCAGCTTGGCATAGTCGAATAAATCGGGCCGACCCAAAGCGTCGAGCAAATTCTTGGCAAAATGGTGCTCAGAGCCACCGAGCACGAGGAACTTCCCATCCTTGGTCTCATAAGGCCGATACATCGCCGCCCCACCAAACGGCCGCATCTCTTTGGCGACCGGATGGGCATTGTCGGCAAAGACAGGGCCCAGCACATTGGGTGTCCAAGACAGAAGTGCGTCATACATCGACAGGTCGATATAATCGCCCTTGCCCGTCTCGGCGCGGCGATAGAGCGCCATCATGATGGCGGCAAACGCCATGAGGCTGGCCGCCATGTCCGCAGCCGGGATGGAGGGGCTAGCGGGCTTATTGTCGGTCAGGCCACGGTTGAGATCGACTAGCCCTGCCATGGCTTCCATCGTCAGATCATGACCGGGCTTGTTCACATATTTGCCGTCTTGGCCAAAACCCGCGATGGAGCAATAGACGATGCGCGGATTGATCGCGGCAATGGCATCATAATCTACGCCCAAGCGCTTCACGACACCGGGCCGGAAGGCCTCGACAATCACGTCGGCTTCTGTGGCGAGCTTCAAGAACATTTCCCGCGCTTCAGGGTCCTTCAGATTGATCTTCAGGCTACGCTTGCCGCGCGCGATGTTGCGAAACCAGACCGACACGCCGTCTTCGGTCTTATAGCCAATCACACGCGTCGGCTCCCCCACACCATTGGCCGGTTCGACCATCACGACATCGGCACCATGGTCCGCCATCATCATCGTCAGATGCGGGCCTGGCAAAAAGGCCGAGAGGTCCAGAACTTTGAGGCCTTGGAGTTTCATGGGGTCACTTTAGGAATTGATTGTGTCTTGGGTTGCGTAAACCAAACTGCGACTAACCCTGCAGCAAGTCCCAAACATAGCGGTGCATAAAGCATACGATCAAGCTCATAAAATGCTGTACCGCGCGCGCTCAGCACAAGTGGCGAGAGATATGTGGACAAGCCACGGGCGAGAAATACCAGAGCAGAGAACCACAAGGCTGCCGCCGGAATCCAAGCCAAGAATTTGGGTAAGGCGGACGTGACCCGATAAGCAATCATCATGCCGGATAGGGCGGGGAGCAGCAAACAGACGGCTACGACTAGGCAAGCCCAAAACGGCGGTACGGGCGTGCCTGGGCGCGCACCAACGACCATATCCACCAAGGATGCAGCGTCATGACCAGGCCAGTATCCGCCAATCCCCCAGTACAAGTGTAAGCCAGCAATTGCCACAAGGGCGCAGCTAACGACTATAGCCAGTCCTTTGTTCACAAATGCTCTCCCATTTTGGGTGCCCGCTTTCCAGCTGGCCGCTTGCCATTGACCTTGATCGGGCTGGCCAACATCCGCAAGCGGCCATCCTTCGCGTCAGGATGATCGACGACATCAGTCATGCCAATCGCCTTCACATGAACACTGTCGAGGGCTTGGCCAATGTCATAAATCGGCGCGACGGGAACATGCCCGCCCAGAAGCGTGATCCACTCGGCCGTCGACTGGGTGCTCAACAGCGCATCAAGGACTTCAGTCAAGGCTGCCAAATTCGCCCGTCTGGCCGGAATGCTGGCAAAGCGGGGGTCTGCCAACAATTCTGGGCAACCCGTCTTGGCGCAAAAAATCTCCCAGAATTTTGGGGTCTGGCACATCAGCATCAGCCAGCCATCTTGCGTCTTAAAGGCCTGGCTTGGCGCGATAGAGGGATGGGCTCCGCGCGGCAAGCGACCCACTTCCACGCCTTCATTCAAATACCAAGTGGCGGGATAGGATAGTTGATGCAGGGCGGTATCAAACAAGGCGACATCAATATCACAGCCTTGACCGGTGCGGTGCGCACCCAGAATGCCGGCGAGCAGGCCCACGGCCAATTGGCTGCCGGTGTGAAAATCAATGATCGACAGACCGCATCGGACCGGGGGTCCCTCTGGCTCCCCACTCATCGACATCAGGCCCGCTTCAGCCTGCATCAGATAATCATAGCCCGGCCAAGACGCGCGATCATTATCCCGTCCGTAGGCGGAAAGATGAGCGCAAACGATCTTGGGATTAACTTCTTTCAGGTCGCCATAGGTAATCGCCATTTTAGCTGGCTGATCGCCGCGCAGATTATTGGCTACCGCATCGGCCTGTTTGACCAAAGCCTCAAACTGCGCACGGCCTTCCGGGCTTTTGATTTCCAGCGCGACCGACGATTTGCCGCGTGAGAAAGTCTGATAGAATTGGCTGTCCTGCTCGCCCAGAAAGTAAGGGCCCGTGGCGCGGCTAACATCACCCCCCATGCTGGGCGCTTCGATCTTGATCACCTCTGCCCCGAGATCCGCCAAAAGCATGGTGCCATAAGGCCCTGCGCCATATTGCTCAATCGACAGGATTTTGATGCCTTTGAGGGGGAGGTTAGCCGTCTGCATCAGGGTTGAACCGTCTCTTTGAGGAGGTCTGTGCGAAAGCCGTTGCGCTCTGCGGCGGCATTAAGCGCAGCCCGCTGTTCGGTCGTGATCGACTTGGTGCGAGCCAAGAGCCACAGATAGGAGCCATTGGGGCTGCCGACCAAGGCTGTTTGATAATTAGGGTCGAGATAGAGCACCCAATAATTACCTTGGCCTTTTGGCAAAGGAATTGGCGCGAAATTGACAGCTAACTTGGTATTGTTCGAGCCAGCGATGACCGCCGCTACGCCTTCAGCGCTTCGCGGCTTACCGTCGCTGGTGCCCGTCGCACAGGTGTTGGTAACTCCCACTCGACCGTCCGGGCGCAGGGCGTATTCGGCGGTGACACCCTCACACTTCTTCTGAAAGCTGTTTGGATAGCGCGCAATCTCATACCATTTGCCCGCATATTTATTGAGGTCAACCGAGGCGACTGTGGTCGGGGGTGCAGCATCTTTCGCTCTCCCCATGGTTCCGGCAATGCAGCCCGATAGTGCGATGCAACCAACCAATGCGCTGGCATAGAGTGAAAGTTTCATGCTGTTTCCCCTTTCGTGGGTGGAGCAGATTTATGCGCCAGTTTGGCGGCATTGGCTTCCCAATTCTGGCCATCAAACGGCACGATTGACAGGGAGGGCGCTTGATCAGGATCAAAGCAATTGGCGTTGACGCTGACCCCATCTGGATTGGAGCGGGGGGTATAAAATGCCTTCACGCCACATTTTCTGCAAAAGGTATGATTGGCGACGCCGGTATTGAAGCGGTAAGAGGTGAGCTTATCGGCCCCGGCCTCGAGTTTGAAATCGTCCAGCGGCACAATGAGATGCACGAAGCCCGTGCGGGCGCAGATGGAGCAATTGCAGGCCTCCACCTCGACTTGATCTGGGGCCCTCACGGAAAAGCGTACATCGCCACAATGACAAGAGCCGGTTCGCCACGTTTTCACCATCCAAGCACCTGTAAGTCTGTGATTTCTTCAAAGTCTTGCGGATTGAGGGTCACCAAAGTTGCCTTAGCATTGAGAGCTTGGGCAGCAATCATGCGGTCTAGGATTTTACGGCGGGAAAACCCGCAGGATTGCAAGATAAATCCATACCGATCCGCATCTTTTTTCTCGAAAGGGAGCACCGGCATATGCGAAAGAAATACATCAAGGCGCTGACGCCTTAATGCGGCAGAAGCTGGCTCCCGATGAACGCCACCTTCAAGCTTCACCCGCGTGATTACAGAAATCGCAAACCGTCCGTTCAATTGATCTAGCTTATCAAGAATGGCCTGACTGCGATCGCGTACTTCAATTGCGACACTGGTATCGAGCAAGTAAAGTCCGCTCATAGACCCTCGCGCTCGGGAAAAATGTCAGAATCGCGTACTTCAATTTCGGTGACGTCTGGCAGTTTGCGTAGCTCAGCCATCATTTGCTTGAAACTAATCTTGCCGGATCGCAGCGTTGGCCGAAGGGTAACAACGTCCCCATCGCGTTTCATTTCCAGCTCCGTGCCGTCTGGAAAGGCCAGCGCTTTGGGTAAGCGTACCGCTTGGCTATTCCCGCTTTTAAACGTCTTCGTTTTGTGCGTCGCCATGTCTGTCTCCGATGCTCGTATATACATGTATATACGAGCATGATCCGGGGTTCAATCAAATTTCAAGCCAAGCTCCGTCTAGGGGCTCGCCGTCAGCTTACTCCGCCGCTGCCAACTTTCCTTTCAATGTCCCTGCGCGCCGCATCTCTTCCTGTACGAAATCAGCGCTCGCATCCCAGCCATTCGGCCAAACCAAGGCATTGTCTTCAATGGATGCACGTGCAAAAAAGTTCGCATCGTGAAGCGGCTGGGCCATTGGGCCCCTACGTCCAGTCATGTCGGCCTGCCAGACGCCATGCGAACCATCTTCAAACCAGATTTCAAGCGTATGGGGGCCACAGGTTTCGACCCGAGTAATTTTTGCGAGCTTCCTCATTTTAAACCCTCAATCTTATGGATCGGCTCATCCTTTGCAGAAAGGTAAAGTTGCTCCCCCTAAATCGGATTGCGCGCCACCAATTGCTTCGCGATGATGATGCGTTGCATTTCATTGGTGCCTTCGCCGATGCACATGAGGGGCGCGTCGCGATAGAGGCGTTCGATGACATATTCCTTGGAATAACCGTAGCCGCCATGGATGCGCATGGCTTCCAGCGAGACTTCGACAGCAGTTTCTGAGGCGAAGAATTTCGCCATGCCGGCTTCCATGTCGATCCGCTCACCCCTGTCAAAGGCTGCGGCCGCATCTTGGGTCAGAAGCTCTGCGGCGCGCGTCTTGGCGGCCATTTCGCCTAGTTTCAGCTGAATGGCCTGATGCTCGCAAATTGGCTTGCCCATCGTCTTGCGCATTTGGGCATATTTGACGCTTTCAGCCAAAGCGCGCTTGGCAATCCCCACCGAGCGAGCAGCGATGTTCACGCGGCCAATCTCCAAGCCGCCCGTAGCCATAACAAAGCCCTTGCCTTCTTCGCCGCCTACCAAGCTCTTCTTGGCGTCGACTTCATAGTCTTCAAAGATGAACTCACCGGAATCAATCCCCTTATAGCCAAGCTTTTCGAGCTTCTTGCCGTTCTTGACGCCCTTGAGCGGAACCTTGGTTTCAGGGTCAATCTTAGGCACGATCAGCATGCTCATGCCCTTATGGCGGGGCTGGGCATCGGGGTCGGTCTTCACCAGCAAGGCGACGCAATGGCCTTCAATGGCGTTGGAGATCCAGGTCTTGGTGCCATTGACGATATAATTGTCGCCTTGGCGGCGGGCGACGGTGCGGATGCCTTGCAAGTCGGTACCGGCATCAGGCTCTGTCAGGCCCAAGCCACCGCGCATTTCGCCTGTTGCGAACTTGGGCAACCAATATTCCTTTTGATAGTCGGTTCCGAAGCGCTGAACGACGGTGGCCATCATCAAATGCGAGTTGAAGATGCCTGTCAGGCTCATCCATTCTTGCGAGATCATCGTCACGATCTTGGAATAGGTGGTCGCGGACAGCCCAAGGCCGCCGTAATCAGGGTGGATGATCGCGCCAAACAGACCCAGCTCCGCCATATCATTGACGAGGTCGGCTGGCCATTCGTTGTCATGCTCCAGCTTCATCGCCACGGGGGCAACTTTCTTCTCGATCCACTTCTGGATGGCGTCCAGCATCTGGCGCTCATCTGCTTCGCTGATATGTCCGAAATTTCCGTCTGCCATCGTCTTAGTCTCCTTCGCAGGCAGCGCCTGACTTCATCCAAATTCGATCAGTAATTGCCGACCTTATCCTCAACCGCGTGGCCGCGGGCGGGGATCAGCATGTTGCGCTTGAAGGTACACACCATGACGCCGTCCTGGTTGAAGCCCTTGGTGACGATGGTCACAATCCCTTGGCCAGGGCGCGATGCGCTTTCGCGTTTGGCGAGGACTTCGCTTTCCGCATAGAGTGTATCACCTGCAAAGACAGGTGCGGTGAACTTCACCTCATCCATGCCCAGATTGGCGATCGCCTTCTGGCTGGTGTCGGTCACACTCATGCCGATGCACAAAGCCAGTGTATAGGGCGACACAACAAGGTTCTTCTTGAACTCGCTGGCGGCGGCAAACTGGGCGTCAAAATGCATCGGGTGGGTGTTCATCGTCATCAGCGTGAACATGTGGTTGTCATATTCGGTGATGGTCTTGCCGGGGCGATGCTCGTAGACGTCGCCGACGGTGAATTCCTCAAAATAGCGACCAAATGTTTCCCGGTAGCGCTGGGGGCCAACTTCTTTCACGTTACGGACCATGGTTAGAACTCAATTCCTGCTTTGGACAAAATGCGCTCTGCGCGCAGATAAACGGGGATGTCGAGCATTTTGCCATCAAGTAATAGGGCGCGGCCATCCTGCGATTTGAAGGCTTCACTTACGCGCTTGGCCCATTCTAACTCGACTTCAGAAGGCGAGAAGACTTCATTGACGATGGCCACTTGGCTGGGGTGAATGCAGGCCTTGCCATCAAAGCCTAAGGCCTTCACGCGCATACATTCGGCGCGGAGACCCTCTTCGTCTTTCACGTTCAGATAAGGCACATCCATCAAGGCTCCGTTGGTCACGCGAGCTTCTGTGGCAAGCGTCGCGCGGGCATGAAATAGGGCTTCCCATTCCATGCCAGTGCCAATGGCGAGCGAATAATCTGCGCCACCAAACAATACGCCACCGCGCGACCCGCAAGTTCCCGCAATGTCAGACGCATTTTTGAGCCCTACAACGGTTTCAATTACAGCCCAAAGCGCCACGCGCTTCTGATTTAGGTCGCGCAAATGCAGCAATTGCTCGAAGTTGGCGAGGGCTGAATAAGAAGAAGCTTTTGGGATCATAAAGAAATTTGGGCGGCCTTTGGTCTCGCTAAAGGCGATGATGTCTTTGAGGCCATCCAAAGTGTCGAGGCCATTCATCCGCACGCCAATGGCGCAATCGGGGTAGCTCTCTGAATTGGCTTCCAGCCAGCCAATGACCCCGGCGCGGGCGGCGGCTTTATCTTGTGGCGGCACAGCGTCCTCAAGATCAATGCAGATGGAATCAGCCCCTGCCGCCAGAGCCTTTTCAAAGCGGTCTGGCCGGGAGCCCGGAACAAAGAGGAGTGAGCGAAACATTTTCATTTGTCCGGACATTTAACCCGATATATGCTGACGTCAATTCGAAACCGCGCCAGTCCATGACTTTGTTTTGGCCTTGATGGGAGCTTTTGAGGTGGATCGACAGCTTAGATTTAGATTTGCAGCCCTTTGGGTGGTGTTGTCGGCGATCATTGCGGTTCCTGCACTGGCGCAGCATGCTCCGCCTCCGCAAGCCGTAGAAGCCCCGTATGCAGGTTCCTATTATAAGCGCCAACTTTATGTTGTTACCGATATGGAGCGTGCTTTAACCCTGTGGCGTGACGTCATAGGCTTCCAACCCGGTGCAATCACCACTTCTGGACCCAATTCCTATTCCCGCGAAGTGTTCAATATCCCCACAGAAGCCCAGATGCGCTTTTGCACCTTAAGTGCGGGACCAACCCAAGTACGCACCTTGGCCTTGCTGGAGGTGAAGGGCGTGCCCCTAGCACCCAAGTCCGGCATTCGCACCACTGGCGCAGTCATCAATGCCAATGGCCGATTGGCCGAGATCATTTCAAGGGCCAAAGCCATGGGCCTCACCGTTTTCGGCGCGCGGGTCCTGGCGTCGGTCGGCCAAGGAGATGGGACCGAACAAGGCTTCCTCGACTGGGATGGCAATGTGATCGTGCTCTATGAGTATCCCAAGTCTGACCCGCCAAGTGTGCGGTAAAGGAAGCCGCTTGGTCCCAAACGCCTCGAGATCACTTCTATTTAGCGCAAGCGCGCGCCCAGCTTTGCCGCTGCTGCGATGATCTTTATACTGACGGCTTCGATCTCTGCATCGGTCAGGGTCCGCTCGCGCGGTTGGAGCGCGACTTCCAGCCCCAACGACACTTCGCCTTCTGCTACGCCTTGGCCTTGATAGCGGTCAAACAGACTTACGTCTGAAATCAGGGCCTTATCGACTTGAGCAACGGCCCGGATCAGGTCACCTGCGGGCAAATCGGCCTTGGCGACGAAGGCAAAGTCGCGGGTCAAAGGCATGAAGGCAGATGCCTCCAGCTTTGCTTTTGTCTTACCGGCTTTCACCTTGGCAGGCGGCAACGCGTCCAAGAATAACTCAAAGCCATAGACCGGGCCATCGACGCCCAATTCTTTCAAAACACGAGGGTGAAGCTCGCCAAATTCCGCCAAGATTGTCTTGGGGCCGAGCTTGAAACTGCCCGAGCGGCCGGGGTGCCACCAAGCGCGAGCGCCTTGAACCGTCTGCATGCCGCCGGTCGACGCGCCCATCGCATCCAGCATGGCCAAGACATCGGCCTTTACCGTGAAGACGTCTGGCTTCTCGGTGCCGCTCCAATGACGGATCGCCCCGCGCGTGACCCCAGCAATGACCATTTCCTGATCCTTAGGGCCATCACCTTTGTAGATCGGGCCTGCTTCAAACAAAGCGAGGTCGCCAAAGCCCCGGTCTGTATTGCGTTGTGCAGCCAGCAGCAAATGGATTAAAGCGCTGGGCCGCATGCAATCCAAGTCGGAGGCAATCGGGTTGGCCAAAACCAAAGCCCCGCCGCCTTGTGCCGCGCCAAACAGCTCACACGTCGCGCGGCTGGCGAAGCTCCAGGTCACCGCTTCCATCCAGCCGCGGGCGGCAAGACTGCGACGGCCGACGCGAACGCGGTTCTGCGCTGGTGTCAGGAGGGGTTCTTTCCGGCCTTTGCGTTCAGGGAGTTTGGCCGTGGGCAAGCGGTCAAAGCCTGCGATGCGGGCAATATCTTCAACGAGATCAGCCGAACCCGCTACATCGCGGCGCCAGCTTGGTACACCGACTTTGCGGAGGCCAGCGCCGGTCACTTCAGGTGTGAAGCCCAAAGCGGACAAGATGGTGTCAATCTCGCCGTCGCTAAGTTCCAAGCCCGTCAAACGATGCACTTCCTTGGTCGCGAAGGGCACGGCCTCCGGCGAAGCGGGTACTTCGCCAGCTACAATCACTTCCGAAGCCGTCCCACCGCAGAGCTCCAGGATCATGGCGGTCGCGAGCTCGAGCCCGTCGACCATGAAGCCAGAATCAACGCCGCGCTCAAACCGGTATTTGGCGTCCGATTGAATGCCCAAGGTGCGCGCGGTTTGCGCGATATTGAGCGGCGCGAACAATGCGCTTTCCACAAAGACATCAACGGTCTCATCCGAGCAGCCCGACGACACGCCACCCATAATCCCGCCCAAGCCTAAGGGGCCGGATGCATCGCCAATCACGCACATGGCAGGGGTCAATTCATAGCTTTTGCCATCGAGCGCCACAAAGCTCTCGCCAGCCTGACCCATACGGGCAACAATACCGCCCGAAAGCCTGGCCGCGTTATAGACGTGCAGCGGGCGGGCGCGGTCGTAGGAAATGAAATTGGTGATATCGACCAGTGTATTGATCGGGCGCAGGCCAATGGCACGCAAGCGATCTGCCAACCATTTCGGGCTGGGGCCGTTCTTTACACCCTTGATCAGCCGACCCGCAAAGGCGGGGCAGGCATCGGGGGATTCGATGGTGACTGTGACCGGGCAAGGAAAATCGCCCGAAACAGACTTAACTGAATGATCTTTCAGTTGACCAAGACCCGCGGCAGCGAGTTCGCGCGCGATACCCACGACACCCAGCCAATCGGGACGGTTTGGCGTCACTTCAAAGTCGATGACCGCGTCGGCGAGGCCTAAGGCCGCAGCCGCCGGGGTGCCAACAGCTAGCGCGTCATCCAACTCAAGGATGCCATCGCTTTCTTCGGCGGTTTCAAGTTCGGCCGCAGAACACAGCATGCCGTTTGATACCACGCCACGCACGGCGCGGGGCTCCAAGGTGATGCCGCTACCAGGGATATAGGTGCCCAAGGGCGCGTAAACGGTCGTAAGACCCGAACGCGCATTGGGTGCGCCGCAGACGATTTCCTTCATGCCTTCAAAGGTTTCCACCTGACAGACCTGCAGGCGGTCGGCATTGGGGTGTCGCTCGGTAGAGATGATCTTCGCGACTGAAAAAGCTTTCAGTTTGTCAGCTGGATCTTCCCAATGCTCAACCTCTAGGCCCGCCATGGTCATGGCGTCGAGCACAGCTGACAAGGGGGCGTCGGTGGCCAAATGATCCTGCAGCCAAGACAAAGTGAATTTCATCGGTACAAATCCCTGAGGGAGCTAATTGGTTTAGTGGGCCTCGGCCCAATTGAGTGCTGCGCGTGCCTCTACCACCAAAGGCACAGACAAGGCCACCGCCGGTAAAGCAGCCTTCTCCATCACATCGGCGACCAGAGCGCATGTCGCATCGGCTTGGCTTGAAGGCGCTTCAAATACAAGCTCGTCATGCACTTGTAGCAACATTCTGGCCTGTAATCCGGCATCTTTTAGGGCTTTTGGCAGGCGGATCATGGCGCGCTTGATGATATCGGCAGCTGCCCCCTGCAAGGGTGCATTGATGGCTTGGCGCTCGGCAAAGGCCTGCTCGGCTTGGCTTTTGGCATTGATGCCTGGAACCCAGCACCGCCTGCCAAAGATGGTTTCGACATAAGTCTTCTCACGCGCCATCGCCTTCATCTGGTCCATATAGGCCTGAATACCGGGGAAGCGTTGCTTGTAGGTGGCGATGTAATCACGCGCTTCGCCTTGCGGGATCGACAATTGACGCGCCAGGCCGAAGGCAGAGATGCCATAAATAATGCCGAAATTGATCGCCTTGGCTTTGCGGCGGATCATTGGGTCCATGCCTTCCAGCGGCACACCGAACATTTCCGACGCCGTCATAGCGTGAATGTCATAGCCTTCGATAAACGCCTTTTTTAATTGCGGAATATCGCCGACATGGGCAAGCAGGCGCAGCTCAATCTGGCTATAGTCGGCCGAGATCAGAACATGGTCGGGCTCTGCCACAAAGGCGCGGCGAATCCTGCGCCCTTCCTCGGTGCGGATGGGGATGTTTTGCAAATTGGGGTCGGTTGAGGATAGACGCCCTGTAGCCGCACCCACCATATTGTAAGATGTGTGCACCCGACCCGTTGTGGGGTCGATCGCGTCTTTTAGGTTGTCGGTATAAGTGCTCTTGAGCTTGGCCAAAGTGCGCCAATCGACCAAGGTGCGCGGCAATTCATGACCTTGGGCTGCCAGATCTTCCAGCGCATCAGCCCCTGTCGCCCATTGGCCAGTCGCGGTTTTCTTGCCACCGGGCAAAGCCATTTTGCCGAACAAGATGTCGCCCAATTGTTTGGGGCTGCCCAGATTGAAGACTTCACCAGCTTGTTCATGGGCTTGGGCTTCAAGGCCAACCATGCGCTGGGCAAAATCCAGCGATAGGCGCGATAATTCTGCCACATCGACCTTGACGCCTGCCCGCTCCATCCCGGCAATCACCGGCACCAAGGGCCGCTCAAGGGTTTCATAGACAGTGGTCGAACGTTCTTGCACCAGGCGCGGCTTCAAGATGTGCCACAGGCGTAAGGTCACGTCCGCATCCTCGGCGGCATAGGCGGTTGCCCGGTCAAGGGCCACTTGGTCAAAGCTAATCTGCGACTTGCCGGTGCCACACACATCTTTGAACGCGATGGGTTGATGGGCCAGCAAGCGAAGTGAAAGATCATCCATGCCGTGGGAGTTGCGCCCAGCATCGAGGGCAAAACTCATCAGCATGGTGTCATCAATCGGGCTGATGGCGATGCCATGCTGGGCCATAACCGAGACATCATATTTGAGATTCTGGCCAATCTTTAAAATCGCATCATCTTCTAGAATGGGCTTCAGGCGGGCCAGAACATCGGCCAACTCCAATTGGCCAGGCAATTTCGCGACCGTGTCTTGACCCCCGCCAAACAGGTCACCTGTCACACCCACATCGCCTGCGCCGCGATGGCCGAGGGGAATATAACAGGCAATTCCGGGCTCAACCGCGAGTGACAGGCCCACCAGAACCCCACTGACACTATTGAGCGAGGCCGTTTCGGTATCAAAGGCAACATAGCCTTGCGTTTGAATCCGGGCCAGCCAGTCGTCCAGGCGGGCAAGGCTCGTAACGGTTTCATAGGCCTTGGTGTCGATAGGGCTATGGACGGCTGCAGGGATAACGGCTTGGTTTGTGTGCGCGCCGTCTGCATTAGGCGCAGAAACGGGAGCCGCACTTGTGTCGCGCGCCGCTGGTAGCTCACCATGATCTGCCTTATCCGCCACATACCCATCCCGGCGAAGCCCGGCTTCGACCCGGCCAGTCAGGGTGCGCAATTCCATCTTGCGCAAGAAATCCAGCAAAATAGTCGGCTCTGGTTCGCGCACCCCGAAATGTTCCAGATGCTCCAGTACCGGCACATTATCCATCAGCGTGACGAGACGCTTAGAGATTTCGATCTGTTCGCGGAACTGGATCAGGGTCTCGCGCCGCTTGGGCTGCTTGATCTCTTCAGCGCGGTCCAGCAGCGTTTCCAGATTGCCATAGATGCCCAGTAATTCTGCGGCTGTCTTCACACCAATCCCGGGTGCGCCGGGCACATTATCCGTGCTGTCGCCAGCCAAGGACTGCACGTCGATGACTTGCGCTGGCGCAACACCGAATTTTTCCATGACCGCCTCGGGGCCCATAGGCCGGTCCTTCATCGGATCATAAAGGAAGATTTTGTCGGTGATCAGCTGCATCAGATCCTTGTCGGACGATAGGATACGAACCTTCGCGCCCTTCTCGGCGGCTTGCCGCGCATAGGTGGCGATCAGATCATCGGCCTCATAGCCGGATAGCTCGATGGAAGGCAGGCCAAAGGCACGGGTGGCTTCCCGGATCATCGGGAATTGCGGTACCAAGTCTTCAGGCGCTGGGGGTCGATTGGCCTTGTAGGCGGGATAAATGTCATTGCGAAATGTCGGGCCAGACGCGTCAAAAATCACGGCCAAATGGGTAGGCTGATCGCCATCACGCTCGTCGGCCAACAGCTTGAAGATCATGTTGCAGAAGCCCGATACCGCACCAATAGGCGCGCCATCGCTTTTGCGCGTCAAGGGCGGCAGGCCATGGAAGGCACGGAAAATGTAACCGGAGCCATCAACAAGGGTTACGCGGGAATCGGGGCCTACAGGATGTGTCATGGGCTGATCTTAGGCCAGCGTGCCGCCACTTCCAATCCCAAAGTCGTGCGTCGACACACCTGAATCCGACGGCCAGACTTAAGGCCGCATATGGGTGGCAACTGGCCCAGTTTGCAGGACGCGGCGGGCTAGGCCTGCCCATTCGCAGAGCAGCGGACGGGTGTCGCGCGGGTCGATGATTTCTTCAGCGTAGAAGCTTTCAGCGGTACGGAACGGACTGCGCAGCCCTTCCATCCAAGCTTTGATTTCTGCCAAGCGTGCGGCCGGGTCTGGATGGGCTTCCAGCTCACGGCGGAAGGCTGCTTCCACTCCGCCATCCATGGGCAAGCTGCCCCAGTCACCCGACGGCCAACAGAAGCGGGCCTTGGCGCGCGAGGGGTTGAACATGGCAGAGCCTGCCAGGCCATAGGCCTTGCGTATGACCACTGCACAGAAGGGCACGCGTGCTTGATAAATTGCACTCATCGCCCGGATGCCCGCACGGGTGACGCCAGCCTGCTCATGCTTACGGCCCACAGCAAAGCCCGGACAATCGACGAAGTGAACGATGGGCAAATGGAAGGTATTGGCGAGGTCAACAAAGCGCTCAACTTTGCGGGCGGCATCTGCCGTCCATGCCCCGTCGAGCACATAGGGGTCGCCTGCCATGATGGCGACAGGCCAACCATCGATCCGCGCAAGGCCAGTAATAATCGAGCGGCCCCACGCTTTACCCATCTCAAAGAACGAGCCTGCATCAACGCAGGCTTCAACGATCTTCCGGCTCTTGTAGGGCGTCACCCGGTCGCGCGGCACGATGGAGAGGAGGAACTCCTCTTTTCGATCGGCGGGGTCTAGGCTAGGCGCACGAGCTGGCAGATCATCGACAGAGCCCGGCAAGTAAGAGAGGAAGCGCCGCGCATAGGCCATGGCTTCGGCTTCACTGTCGACTGCTTCATCGACGACGCCATTGCGCGCTTGGATTTCCCAACCACCAAGACCCTCCTTGTCGATGTCTTCGCCAATGGCGCGTGCCACAGGTGGCCCTGCGACAAAGACTTGGGACAGGCCTTTGACCATGATCGAATAATGGCTGGCGGCCACCCGTCCGGCACCTAATCCTGCACAGGGACCTAGTGCCAGCGACACAACAGGGATTTGGCCCATATTGGCGACCACAACTTCCCAGCCCGGTGTCTCCGGGATGTAGGTGCGCGGGTCCTTTTCTAGCATCTTCACGCTGCCGCCACCGCCGGTGCCATCCACCATCCGGATCAGGGGCATGCGATACTCGCCAGCGAACTTTTCGGCCTGCACCATTTTTTGCCAGATGGCAGCATCTGCAGCCCCACCGCGGACGGTGAAATCATCGGCAATCACGCCAACCGGGCGACCGTCGATCCGTCCACGTCCTGTCACCATATTGGACGGCAGATAGTTCTTGAGGGAGCCGTCGGAATTGTATTCCGCAACGCCTGCGATCTTGCCAATCTCGTGGAAGCTGCCGGGGTCCAAAAGCGCATCGACCCTGGCGCGGGCTGTAGATTTGCCTTGCGCCAGTTGGCGGGCCACCCGTTCTTCCCCGCCCATTTGTTCGGCGAGGGCTTCACGGGCACGCAGTTGTTCGATCTCAGGTTTCCAGCTCATCATTAGACTGTAACCAGACTTTTCAGGCGTGCAAACACCTAACCCATCAGCCCGCCAACAAATAATCCGCTAAAGCGGCCTTCTTGGCGGCATCGACGCCCAGACGGTCGAGATAGCCATCAAGCCCACCATCACGAAGCGTCATTTCAGCCCAAGCTTCAGCCAAATAGTCCTGATGCACGCCAATCATCGGCCTTAGGGCTTCAGGATCTATGTGCTTATCAAATTGGCTCCCCATCATTGTGGCATATTGGGCCAGTAAATTGGCGTCGTGTGCAACATGGTTGGTCAACAGATAATCATGCTCAATGCGCTCTAGATCGACACCGAGGGCATAGAGGATGAGACCACACAAAATCCCCGTACGATCTTTGCCAGCGGCGCAATGGATCACAACGGGGCCTTTTCCTTCTGCCAAGCGATCAAAGGTCTCCGTAAAGAGCGCCAGATGCGGAGGCTCCCATGGGATCCGCCGATAAGTCGACAGCATGTAGTCGTGGGTCGCTTTTGGCGTCAGGTCGGTATCGCGCAAAAACTGCAAATGCGGCGGCAGGGTCTGCCCATCACCATCGCCCAAAGTGGAGGACAAGATTTCGACCGGCAGCCCGTCTAATTGGCTTGGTTGCATGTCGCGCTCAAAGCTGTGACGAAGATCAACAACGACTTTAATCCCCGTTTCGCGGAACGTCGCTTTACCCGCCTCAGTCACTTGCGCATAATTGGCAGAGCGGAAGAGCTTTCCTGCTTGCACAGTCTGGCCGGATTGGGTTGGATAGGTGCCAAAGTCGCGAAAATTGCGAACGCCTTCGACAAAAACGAATGGGGGCGGCAGAGGTGAGGTCATCAGACGGACATGGACTACAGAACCGCGCGCTTCAAGACGTTTGACGGCCTAAATCTGGCTTGGACTGAAACTGGTTCGCCAAATGGACGGCCAACACTGGTTCTGCATGGCTTTCTTGCCAGCGCACAGCTGAATTGGATTGACCCCGGCCTCGCCGCCGCGATGGCCACAACCGGGCGACGCATCATCCTGCCCGACTTGCGCGGTCATGGGCAATCAGACGCGCCGACCGACCCAACTGCCTATCCCAAAGACGCGCTCCCGCAGGATCAAGAAGTGTTGTTGGCCCAACTCGGCATTACCGATTTTGACCTCATCGGCTATTCCTTGGGTGCGCGCACGGCCGTGCGGATCCTGGCGCGCGGCCATAGCCGTCCTGCCAAAGTCTTTTTGGGAGGCATGGGTGATGCAGGCATCACAACGGTCGGCACGCGCAAGGACTATTTTGAGGATGGCATCAAAAATGGCCCAAACGCCAAAGACGCGCGCGCCGGAGCCTACATCCAAACGATCCTGAAACAACGCGGCATGAGCCCAGAGGCAGCCTTAGGCGTCCTCTCCACCCAAGTCTCCACCCCAGGTGACGTGCTGGCCACGATCAAAACCCCTGTGCGCGTCGTCAATGGGGATCAAGACCGCGACAATGGTGACCCGATGGCCTTGGCTGCAGCACTCGGCAATGCCACCTGCCAATTGGTGCCCGGCAATCATCTAAGTGCCGTGGGAGAGCCCGCATTTCGCGACACACTGGTGGCGTTTTTGAGTTAGGGCTTGGTGTGAGCTGCGTCTGGGCCTGCGCAAGACCAAATTTTATTCACTTGGAACGGCTTGTCTTATGACGATCCTGCCTTTCCGGCGAAGAAGAGGGTGCTTTTGGTGAGGGATCAACCCACCAAAAGCGGGAGAGGATGGATCGCGGAACGGATGGAGAGTTTTGGCAAGGAAGGAGAAGCCTACAAGTTAAACAGCCGCGGGTCGCCGCCTTGGGCGGCGCGGTTGATGGTTTTGGTACGTTCAGTGGCGAAGCGGTGCAAATAATGGGGACCGCCTGCCTTTGGGCCGGTGCCCGATAGGCCTTCGCCACCAAAGGGTTGCACGCCGACTACCGCGCCCGTCATGGTGCGATTGACGTAGTAATTGCCAGCGGGAACAGCCGCTTCCACCTCATCCACAAAACTGTCGAGCCGTGTGTGGCACCCGAGCGTGAGGCCATAGCCCTTGTGTGCCAAGGCGGCGCCAACGCTTTCAATCGCCTCAGGGTGATAGCGGATCACATGCAGGATTGGGCCAAAAACCTCGGTTTCCAAGACGTCGAGGCTATCAATCTCGACCAGGCATGGGCCATAGAAATGGCCCTGCTCTGCCAGTGCGCCCGTATCGATCTTCTTCAAAATCTTGGCCTCTTGCGCCATGCGGGCTTCATGCGCTTCCAAAATTGTCCGCGCATCGCCATCAATCACAGGGCCGATGTCGGTGGAGAGGCGTGCAGGATCGCCCAACACCAACTCATCCATGGCACCCATCAGACAATCCAAGACCGCATCAGCCGTTTCATGTGGCAGGAACAACAGGCGCAGGGCCGAACAACGCTGACCCGCAGAGCCAAAAGCCGAGATGATGACATCATCCACCACTTGTTCCTTCAAAGCCGTGGTGTCGACAAACATGGCGTTGAGGCCGCCCGTCTC
>NZ_JBIIYV010000018.1:0-50203 GCF_044346625.1 Aquidulcibacter sp.
GCCGACCAAAAACGGCTCAAAGAACGTCCATTCCCCATCTTCCATCAACAAACGCGCCAAGATAGCCTCCCCAAAAGCTACCTTGAATCAGAATTCAACTGATTTGGGAATCCAGTTTGTCAACAGGTCCTAGATCACCGCCGAAATTAGCAAAACTGCTCTAGGACGCAATGAAGTGCCGTTTCGAAGCGGCCGTGTGTGAATTGTAGGGATATTGCCCGAAGCCTCAGAGGTTAGGGAGTACATGTCGGTATGGAGACGGAAGTCTCGGGTAAGTGAACGTCAAGAGACGCTTTTCGAAAAGCAAGGCTTGTGTCTCGATCTTGAAGCCTTGCTTTCTCTTTATCAAGAGCTTCAATGGTTCCGCATGAACATTGCTTTGGAATGATTGATGTTGGCGGCATCGGTAGACTAGGACCAGATTGCGCTCGTTTAAGGCTATCAGATCCGAGTGTCGGCTGTGCGTTTTGTTGGTTCGTAACGACCTTCTGCATGGTTCACGCCGCGTTACGCCCCGCAAAGTTCCGGACAGTCTCAACGATATAGTCTTGTGTATCTTCGTCCAAATCTGGGTGCATGGGAAGCGAAATTACAAGATCGGCCTTAGCTTCTGTCACGGGAAGGCCACCTGGACCAACAGGGAAGCGGCTATAGACGTCCTGCTTGTGAATTGGAATGGGATAATAGGCTGCCGTTGGTACGCCGCGGGTCTTGGCGTAGGCCGCTAGGCCGTCACGGTCTGGGACTTCGATTGTATATTGGGCCCAAGTTGAGACGCCGCCTTCTATGACCGTAGGGACTACCACGCTGTCGCCCAATAGCTGGTTATACCGCGCAGCAATCCTATTGCGGGCTTCGATTTCCTCAGCGAACACAGCCAGCTTTTCAAGCAAGATCGCGGCCTGAACGGTGTCGAGGCGAGAATTCATGCCGATCCGGATATTGAGATATTTCGGATCATGTTCAAAGGTTTTGCCTGCCAAATCGCTCTTGGTCGCTTTGCCATGCACACGGAGGGAATCCATCACCTCCCAAAGCGCGTAATCGTCTGTGAGTACGGCGCCGCCGTCGCCATAGCAGCCTAAGGGCTTAGCCGGGAAAAAGCTGGTGGTGGCAACATCTGCCCAATGGATCGGATGTTGGCCGTTGAGGGTGCAGCCAAAACCTTGGGCGGAATCGGCTATCAGCTTCAAGCCATATTTTTTAGCAATTGCCGAGATCTCTGGGTAATTGGCGGGCTGGCCAAAGAGATCCACCGCGATGATCACTTTGGGCTTTAATTTACCTTCTGCCAACACGGCCTCAATTGAGGCTTCTAAATGCGCAGGATCGAGATTGTAGGTCACCGGGTCAACGTCAACAAAGACGGGGGTCGCACCCAACCACGGCACCACTTCGCCGGTCGCGGCAAAGGTGAAGCTGGGACAGAAAACTGCATCCCCAGTGCGAATGTGCCACGCCATCAAGGGCAAAACCAAAGCGTCTGTCCCGTTGGCGCAGGACAAGGCGTATTTCGACTGTCCAAACTCTGCCAGAGCTGCTTCAAAGGCCTGAACCTGAGGGCCCATGATATAGGCACCACCATTGATCACACCCATTACCGCATCATCAATGCGGGTGCCGAGCCTGCGACGCTGCGCCAGAAGATCAATAAAGCCAATCGGGGGGCGGGTGCTGTCAGTCATGCTCGTGTATCACTCATCCTCAAGCTAGCCTGTAATGCTGGCTAGGCTGTCTCATAAGCCATCGATTGGGGGTTTACTGCAAGCCAACGCAGATTGGCCCATCACTTTTGGCAACCAAGAGCAACAATCAAGCACGGGTGGCTTGATCAATCGCCTCCGCTATCCGCACAGCTGCTGCACCATCTGCGGCAGAAATCGCAACCGTCCGCTCGCCCAGTATAGCGGAAATAAAGTCGGCAGTGGCAGCGCCCATCGGGTCTGGGATACGAGTCGCAAAGTCTGGGTGGAGGCCGAAGTTGGGTCCATCGTCGAAACTCTTCGCAATAAAGTCGATCGCGACCTCGCCTTCAGCATAGCCAATAGTCATGCGGCGATCGCGCTCTTCAGCCGCGCGACTGGCAAGAAATCGGGCTTCGCTGCCGCCTTCAAAGGTCAGAACGGCTTCTACGGCATCGGGATTATTTGGCTCACCAGCCAAACGGGTGGCCTTAATGGCGACTGGCTCTGACCGGAATAGGATGCGCGCCAAATCAATGTCATGGACCATCAGGTCCAAAGTCACAGACACATCGGCGCCACGAATGCTGGGCAAGCCAACCCGCGTTGCTTCCAAGAATTTTGGCCGCTCCATTACCTCAAACAAACCCATCGCCTTGAAGATGTAACGTTCTTGGTGGCCGGCCTGCAGCACGACCCTGCGGTCCGCCGCATGCTGGCACAAGATGTCAGCGTCTGCAGACGTTGCGGCCAAAGGCTTTTCGACCAAACAATGTTTGCCCGCATCGATCGCGGCGCGCGCTACACCACCATGGGCGATGGCGGGGGTGGCAACCACCAGCGCATCAACTTCAGCCAGAATAGCTGACAAGTCGGTAAAAGCCTGTGTAGACAATTCGCTTGCAAGCGCCTCTGCCCGCTCCGCGTTCAAGTCAAAGATACCGACCAAGGTGGCGCGAGGGTTTGATTTAATTTTATTGGCGTGATTACGGCCAAATACGCCAGCTCCAGCAACACCGATCCGGACCTGTTTCTCTGAGATGTCTGACACGTAGAGAGCCTTCTGATAGGGCAAAAGCGCAGCAAATCCCACGCTGGACTTATGACCTGTCGCTAATGTGCTTCTAGGCGGTCCGCAACCCGAAGCACCTCTGCGAAGGCCAAAAACAAATGGTAGAAAGTGGAGGTGGGCATGGCTTTCGCGATGGGTTGTCCTGCATGGTCAAAGGCATCTAACCAACCGCCTATAGGCTCGACCGCCAAATAGCGATTGAGCAATAGCTGCAATGTCGGCCTTAACACGGGCACTGGATCAGCCCCTGTCAATTCATAGAGCGCGACAGCCGCTTTAAGGCGTTCGGTGTTCGGCCAAGTACGTGAGCCCGCGTCGACGAATCTGCCATCGTCCAGAATAACATTATAAGTGGCTGCACTGACGCGATCGACGCCTTTTTCTTCCCCAAACGCGATCAGGCCTTTGACTTGGTCTGTTACCTCAATACCCAATAATTTATGGGCTGAGGCCAGTATCCACGCCCATTCAAATTGATGACCGGGCTCTACCCAATGGCCTTTCTCTTCAGCCAATCGATCGAGATTGTCGTCAAAATACTCACACAAGGTCCCACGTGTCGGGTCGTAGAAATGGGACTGAAACAGTCCGATGATCTCGCGCGCTAAACGCGCAAAGATTTGGTCTTGTGTTGTTTCAAAACAAGCCAGGCAAGCCTCAAGCGTGTGCATATGCGGGTTTTGCAGCCGGGATCCCTTTACAGGAATCTGATGCCAAAATCCAAGCTTGGGGTGACGCATCTTCGTATCAATTAGGGTCACAGTCTGATGCATTAGGTCCAAAACATCGGGCGTTGGCGAAACGCGGTAGAACCAGCCCAACGAGAACAAAGCAAAAGCATTGTCATAAAGGTCCGTCGTTGGATCCAGGATCTGATTGTCAGACGTGACCAGTTTGGCCCAGCCTGAATCTGGCCCCTGCCAACAATGGGCCACCATGGCTTTATACATTGCTTTGGCATGGGTAATGCTCGGCTGCCAGCCAAGTAAACAGCCATGAGAAAACACATAAACTTGGCGGCAGAACACTCGGACCCGCTTAAAGCCTGGGTCAGACAGACCACCATCTAAGGCCAATTCCTCAACCGGGCCACCATGAACATGATCCCAACCGCGCGTCGCCCATAAGGGCAAAGCGTGATCAAACATCCAAGAGCGCAAGCGCTTGATCTCTAGGTCCACAACATATTGTCCCGGCGAGGCTTAAACGGTTTGATTGTAATGACCCACTTCAGAGAACGCCGCGAGTCTTGGCTTGGCTTCCTGATGGAACAGGGCGCGCATGTCGGCATCACTGAGCGTGCTCTCGACCACCACCACCAATTCCGGCTTATTTGAAGAAGCGCGAACCAAGACGAATGAGCCATCTTCCAATGTCACACGGGCACCATTGACCGTATTCACATCCCGGATTGAGCGACCCATGATTTTCCCGCCAGCGGCAGCCAACGCGACATAATCAGCGACCACCCGATCAATGACCCCATATTTCACTTCATCGCCGCAATGGGCGGACATGGTGAGCGAGGTCCAGGTTAGGGGAAGCTTTTGCTTCATCTCTGAAAGCTTGGCACCACCTGCGCGGTCCAACATGGCAAGGATAACCCGCGCAGCGATTAAAGCGTCGTCATAGCCACGCCCATATGGTGCACGCAGGAAAAAGTGTCCAGACTTCTCAAAACCAGCCAACGCATCAAGCTCATTGGTGCGGCGCTTGATATAAGAGTGGCCTGTCTTCCAATAATCGACCTTTGCGCCATTGGCCTTCAGGACTGGATCGATCTCATAAGCGCCGGTGGACTTCACATCGACTACAAAAGTCGCGTTTGGATGCAGGGCGCTCATGTCACGGGCGAGCAGTAGACCGATCTTATCCGCAAAAATCTCTTCCCCGGAATCATCGACTACCCCGCAACGGTCGCCATCGCCATCAAAGCCTAAGGCGAGCTCTGCACCTGTCGCACGCACGGTTTCGGCCATAGCGTGAAGCATTTCCTCATCTTCTGGATTGGGATTATACTTTGGGAATGTCCAATCGAGATCGCAGTCCATCTCCACCACTTCAGCACCCATCCGGCGCAGCGCATCTGGCGCATAGGCCCCAGCGGCACCGTTGCCGCAAGCGACGACCACTTTGATTGGACGGCTGAGTTTAAAGTCGCCAACTGCGTCCGCAATATAACGCTCCCGCATCCCCTCGATCCGGGTAAGGCTGCCGCCCGGGCGTTCAACGAAAGCACCGGACAAGACGATATCGCGCAGCTTGCCCATTTCATCGGGGCCAAAAGTCAAAGGCTTCTGAGCGCCCATTTTTACCCCAGTCCAGCCATTCTCATTATGGCTGGCTGTAACCATCGCGACAGCGGGCGCGTCCAAAGCAAATTGAGCGTAATAGGCCACGGGCGACAAGGCCAAGCCAATGTCCAAGACTTCACAACCAGCCTGCATCAGACCAATGGTCAAAGCTTGCTTGATCGACAAAGAATAAAAGCGGAAGTCGTGACCAACGACAACGCGGCTGGCACCATACTCATGCAACAAGGTGCCGAGGCCCAGACCCAGTGCCTGAACGCCAAGGAAATTCAACTCCGGCGCCTTCTCATTGCCTTGGATGCCAAACCACCAGCGGGCATCATACTCACGGAAGCCTGTTGCCTTCACTAGCGGATTCATCTCAAAATCCAAAGTATTGGTGGCCAAGTCCGTCCGTGGTTTCGGCATGGTAGTTTGCGTCATCTTGTAAGCTCCAATTGAAGTGGCAGTGCACTAGCGCGGAATGGGATTAGAATAAAGAGAAAGCATTTATGAGCCAGGCGGCAGTACCTACCTTTATATGCTATCGAAATACGACGGTCTGTTGGCCAGCCAGGAAACGTCATACAGCTGCGAAGAGCACAGCTTGATCAGGACGTTAGAGGTTGAAAATGCAGCTAAAGTCCTTTGGCACTCTAATTCTTTGTTTTGAAAGCGTCCGCGGCAAGTCGAACATCTTGCGCACGGTCCTTGTGCATCACCAAAATGCCTTGGGCGGTTGCGATGACCACAAGGTTTTCAACGCCGATTAAAGCGACGGGAACCTCCTCGGATCGCACCAAGCAGCCCTTAGTATCAAATAAAGCGGTTGGTCCCTGGACAACATTAGCGGACTCGTCCTTCTCAGCCAGATCCCAAAGTGTCAGGAACGAGCCAACATCGTTCCAGCCCATATCAACGGGTGCTACCGCGGCGCGGTCTGTGGATTCCATCACCGCATAATCAACCGAGATGGATGGAGCTTTCACAAAAGCGGCCTCATCAAGATAAATGCAACCGGATTCACGGCGGCTCTGGGCCAAAGCAGCACCCGCGGCCATCAAAACGTCTGGGGCGTGGGTGCTGAGCTCAGCCAAAAACGCACTGGCCTTAAAATAGAAGATGCCAGCATTCCAAGCATAATTGCCATCCGCTAAATAGGCCTTGGCCGTCGCCAAGTCAGGCTTTTCGCGGAACGCTTCTACCGCAAAAACACCCTCACCCAAGGCCTGTCCACTTCTGATATAGCCATAGCCCGTCTCCGGAGAAGTTGGGGTCACAGCAAAGGTTACGATTCTGCCGTCGACCGCAGCAGCACACGCATCTAGGCACGCTTGGTGCAAACGCTCTGGGTAAGCGATGACATGATCTGCCGGCAGAACAAGCATCAAGGCTTCAGGGTCACGTTCAGCTTGAATCAAAGCAGCAACCGCCAAAGCAGGCGCAGTGTTTCGGGGCATCGGTTCTAAGACAATGGTTGCGTCAGTTACATTTTCTCGGGCCAGTTCTTCACTAACTGGGCCAAGATGGCTAAGGCCGCAGATAACGAGCGGCGCACCAAAGCGCACCGCCTGATCTGCTGCGACACGCTGCAGAGTTTGACCAAACATCGTCGCTGTCCCAGCAAGTGCGTGAAATTGCTTCGGCTTGGTTTGTGTTGACAGGGGCCAGAGACGAGACCCAGCGCCCCCGGAAAGGATGACAGGTATAATCAGTTGAGAATGCAACGATGTCGTCAAAGACCTGCCCTTATTCCTGCCGAGCGCCCCAACCGCCGGCCATCATATGCCCACGGATTTTCTAAATCGCCTTAGAGGATAGACTGACCTGTCTTAGCCCAATCTTTCATGAAAGCTTCTAAACCAAGATCGGTTAAAACGTGCTTATAGAGCGCGTTGAAAACTGCAGGTGGCAGCGTCGCACAATCAGCACCCGACAAAGCTGCATCTCGAACATGCATTGCTGTCCTTGCGGATGCAGCAAGGATTTGGGTTTCAAAGCCATAATTGTCATAAATAACACGAATATCTCGGATCAGTTCCATTCCGTCCTGACCATTGTCGTCAAGCCGTCCGATAAAGGGAGAAATATAAGTTGCACCCGCCTTGGCGGCCAAAAGTGCTTGAACTGCCGAGAAACATAAGGTGACGTTTACAGGCGTTCCTTCCTCGCTCAGCGTCTTGCAAACACGCAAACCGACTGGGGTCAAAGGCAATTTCACCACAACATTGGGTGCAATTTTTGCTAAAAAGCGTCCTTCCGCCAACAAGGTGTCGTAGTCGCCTGCTACTGCCTCTGCACTTATGGGCCCCGGAATCAGCGCGCAAATTTCTTCAATTGCCTCTGCAATTTTGCGCCCAGACTTTGCAATTAGAGACGGATTTGTCGTCACGCCATCAACAAGCCCCGTTGCAGCCAGAACTCTCAGATCGGCAATCTCGGCGGTATCAATGAAAATCTTCATAAAGCTATCCAGTCAATTGGTGCGGAGGACGAAAGTGACCTTTAGCCCCTTAAAGCACGCAAGACAGTCCCTCAAGGCTAGGAGCCAGTTTGCAATTGCCATGCTTGTTCCTCAGCTGCAAAAGCCACCGATTTTCAGCCACCCATGGCATGATTCCTGCTAGTTCTCGGCAGACTCAGGTCAACCTGGCTTCCTTGTTATCTGCAACAGCGGGTGGGCACTGACGACCGGAGAGACTATAGAGCGCTATTGTTTACGCTGACTCAGGGAAGTTAGTTATGAAAAAAATTCGTAAGGCCGTTTTGCCAGTGGCAGGGTTTGGAACGCGGGTACTGCCAGCGACCAAATCTTTACCGAAAGAAATGTTGCCCGTCTTTGATCGGCCTGCGGTACATTGGGTTGTCGAGGAAGCCTTGGAAGCGGGGATCGAGCATTTTGTTTTTGTGACCGGCCGCAACAAAAATGCGATCGAAGACTATTTCGATCGCGCTTACGAGCTTGAAGATTCTTTGCGTCGTGCTGGCAAAACTGTTCAATTGAAAATGCTGGAAGACATGTTGCCTGAAGCTGGCTCAAAGAGCTTTGTGCGCCAACAGTCACCGTTGGGCTTAGGTCACGCCGTTTGGTGCGCCCGCGACATCATTGGGAATGAGCCTTTTGCGGTGTTGTTGCCAGACGTTTTGGTGCAAGCAACTCCTTCCTGTTTGACGCAGATGATCGCTGGTTATGAGGAAGTGGGCGGCAATGTGATTGCCGTTGACCCGGTGCCCATCGAACAAGTATCGAGCTATGGCGTCATCGCGCACGGACCAAAAGTTGGCAAATCCATGCCGGTTACGGGCATGGTCGAGAAACCAGCCAAAGAAGTAGCACCCTCAAACCTACGCATTACGGGGCGTTACATTCTTCAGCCTGAAATCTTCCATTATCTCGAAACTCAAGAACGCGGCGCAGGTGGGGAGATTCAATTGACAGATGCCATGTTGCGCTTGATGGAAGTTCAGTCTTTTCATGCTGTCGAATTTGCAGGACGCGACTTTGATTGTGGCTCGCGCATCGGCTACGCAGAAGCATTTGTTGGATATGCGCTCAAGGACCCGGAACTTGGGGCGGATGTGCGCGCTATGATCGAACGGCTACTTGCCCGCGACTAAGAAATGGACGGTTATGCCGCACCCATAGAGCTTTTGCAGAACTAGACTTAATTTCTTCAAACCCGTCGCCTAAAGAAGCAGGCTTAAAGTTACTTCATTTGAGCCCAGCAATCGGCTCTGCATCACATGACATCGTCATAAGTAAGGGTTCAAGTTATGCGCGTTACAATGGTTGGCACTGGATATGTTGGATTGGTGTCGGGTGCCTGCTTTGCAGATTTTGGTCATCAGGTCATCTGCGTGGATAAGGATGTCGGCAAGATCGACCGCCTCCATCAAGGGATCATGCCGATCTTTGAACCTGGCCTTGAGGATCTGGTAGCATCAAACGTTAAGGCAGGCCGCCTATCCTTTACTACCGACCTGAGCGAAGCGGTAAAAGAGGCCGACACCGTGTTTATTGCGGTTGGCACACCTTCGCGACGCGGCGACGGTCACGCTGATTTATCCTACGTAGAGCAAGCGGCCCGCGAAATTGCAGAGCACATGCAAGGCTATACGGTGGTAGTCAATAAATCGACTGTCCCTGTTGGTACAGGCGATTTGGTCCAGTCGATCATGACCGAAGTGAACCCCAAGGGCGACTTTTCGGTGGTTTCTAATCCCGAGTTCCTGCGCGAAGGGGCTGCCATCGGCGATTTCAAGCGTCCAGACCGGGTTGTGGTAGGCACCGAGGATGAACGCGCGCGGCAAGTGATGCGCGAACTCTACCGGCCGCTCTTTCTGAACGAGACGCCGATCTTGTTCACGGACCGTCGCACAAGTGAACTCATCAAATATGCCGCGAACGCCTTCTTGGCCGTCAAGATCGCCTATATCAACGAGATGGCGGACCTGTGCGAGCAGGTTGGAGCCAATGTGCAAGAAGTTGCTCGCGGGATCGGCCTAGACAATCGGATCGGCAAGAAGTTTTTGAATGCCGGCCCAGGTTATGGCGGATCTTGTTTCCCGAAGGACACGCTAGCCTTGATGCGTACCGCACAAGAATCCCATGCGCCTGTGACCATTGTCGAAGCTACAGTTGCCTCGAACACAAACCGGAAGAAGCGCATGGCTGGCAAAATCATCGAGGCTTGCGGCGGCGATGTTGCGGGCAAGACAATTGGTATTTTGGGCCTGACCTTTAAGCCAAATACCGACGATATGCGTGACTCCCCAAGCCTCGACATCGTACCAGCTCTCTTAGCGGCTGGTGCCAAAGTCAGGGCTTACGACCCAGAAGGGATGGAAGAAGCGAAAAAGGAACTTACAGGCATTGAGATGGTAGGCGGTCCTTACGAGGTCGCTGATAATGCCGATGCGATCGTCATTCTCACCGAATGGGATCAATTCCGAGCCCTCGACTTTGAACGGATTGCCACACAGATGAGGAAGCCAGTAATGGTGGACTTGCGCAACATCTATAATCCAGAAGACCTACGCCAAGATGGGTTCACTTATGTGAGCATTGGGCGCAAGTGAAGCCTTTAGATTGGGCTTTACACGAGTGGTAACACCTTTTTACAGTCAAGGATTATTGCAGAAGAGATAGGCCGCGGAGACCGGAATGGGGATCATTGAAGACTGTCGGCGATTGTGGCGTAAACTGCCGCTTCCGACACGCCTGATGATCGGAAAGCGGATTCGCTTTCTGACTGAGCCGATGTTGGCTGCGAGTATCCCGGAGGCTGGATCATATCCGCAAAAGGCGTTTCAGTCGGTCACTATTTTGGGTTCATTTTCCTCCCCCATCGGTCATGGGGTCGCTGCAAAACTGCTCGACTATGAATTGCGATCCCGTGGGATCATCGTGCGGCGGATCGATGCTTCTGAATGGATTGGGGCCCCAATTGACCCCAAGCTCGCCATACGTTCAGAGGAAGCAGCCCCCGATGATGTTTTGATCGTCGCCTTGAACCCCGATGTCGCCATCCACGCCTTAGCAAAACTGGGCAAAGAGAAACTCCGCAACCGCAAAGTTATCGGCTATTGGGTCTGGGAATTGGAGGTAGTTCCGAGGTTCTGGAAGTTGGCCGGGCGATTTGCGCACGAGATTTGGACACCCAGCAATTTTTCCGCCCAAGCGCTCAAGAAGCTATTTGACGTGCCTGTGCACGTGGTGCCTCATCCTGTCGCGCTTTTGCCGCCACCCACAATGACAGAGGAACGTCGTGCCAAGGGCCGCGAAGCCTTAGGCGTTTCCAAATCCGCTTTTGTTGCGATCCAAAGCTTTTCGCTTGCATCAAGCCTGACGCGAAAGAATGCAATTGGAGCCATTTCTGCTTTTGTTGCCGCGTTCCACGATCGGCCGGACGCCCGGCTAATCCTCCGCCACCTGTCTGGCGACCGGTTCCCGGATTCTCTTCAACGGTTGCGCGAAGCGGCACAAGTAGCGGGCCCACAAATCATTTTACGGCCTGCAGGCGAAGGGCTTGATGACCTACACGATCTTTATGCCGCGTGCGATGTTTATATTTCATTGCACCGAACTGAAGGATTTGGCTTGAACTTGGCCGAAGTCATGATTGCGGGACGTCCCCTCATCGCGACCAAATGGTCCGGCAATCTCGATTTCATGGACGCCAAATGCGTAGCTCTGATTAATGCAGATTTGGTACCGCTCGACGATCCCGACAAAGTCTATACCCAAAAGGCAGCCCGATGGGCAGAACCACGAACGGATGAAGCCGTCCGCTGGTTAAGGACCTTAGCCGAGAACCCAAAACAGCGCAGCGAGCTAGCACAAGCTGCAAAAGCCAAGGCGATGACGGAATTGAGCGGGAATGCGGTTCAAACCTTGCAACAAGGCACTCAGAAAGCCGGCAACTAGCTAGAGCAACCTCTTCCGAGCTAATCTAGGCTCCGCAGGTCGACGCTTTTTACCATCGCAATATCACCGCGCCGCTTAAAGTCCGGTAAGATGCGCTGCAACCACATTAATGCTGCGGTTTCTTTGTCTTTGCGGGCCGCATCCAACACATGATTAATCAGGGTGCGCAGATTTTCGGGCGGCTCCATAGGATCGCTTGCAACCAAAACACCTTCTACTGGTGTGTTCTCAACCCGCTCAAACGTATGGAATAATTCTTCGTGCAAGCGCTCACCATCTCGTAAGCCTGTTTCAACGATAGCGATATCGCGCCAAGGCTCCTTGCCTTTCATTCGGATCATGGCCTCAGCTAATTCCATAATCCGCACAGGTTCGCCCATATCCAGCACAAATTGACCGCCAGATATTGAACTGCCCTTCTCGGAACCAATCGCCGCAGCCTGTAAGACCAGAGAGCTAGCTTCCTCCACGGTCATAAACCAACGCGTCATTTCCGAATGCGTGATGGTGACCGGTCCGCCACGTGCGATTTGACGCTCAAAAACGGGCATAACCGAACCGCTAGATCCGAGAACATTGCCGAAGCGGACAGAGTGGAAAGCCCCTTTCGCGCGGCGGGAACAGTCGCGTACATAAAGCTCGGCAACACGTTTAGCTGCCCCCATGACGTTGACAGGATTTACGGCCTTGTCAGTCGAAATGAAGACGAACGATTCAACATCTACTGCAATCGCAGCATCAGCCACTACACAGGTCCCGCCCAGATTGACTTCAAGCGCCTCACAAAAATGGCCTTCCATCATAGGCACGTGTTTGTTGGCGGCCGCGTGAATGACGACATGAGGACGATATTTCTCAAAAATGGCATTGATGCGTTGCGCGTCGCGTATGTCGCACAAGCGAGCCACAATATCGATACTAGGATGGGTTGCCCGTATCTCTGATGAAATTTGGAATAGATTGTTCTCAGAAGAATCAACCAAAACAATCCGACTGGGTGATAGCTCAGCGATTTGCTTGACGATTTCACTACCTATGGTTCCACCGGCACCGGTCACTAAGATCTGCTTGAAGCGCACAAGTCCACGTGGCCCGCGCAAATCGAGTTCACGGCGTGTTCGACCCAAAACATCAGCAGGGTGCACCGCCCCCAAGGTAGCCCCAGTGCCTTCGGGAATTCGCATGAGCGCTACGCCTTTGCGCGCTGCGACTTGTAATGCGACTTGAGCAGCGCGCCGAGCAGGATCGCGGCCGATTAAGGCAATGCGGACTTCGGAATTGCGTGAAAGGGCGTCTGTAACCAAAGGCTCCAGTGCGTCAAGGCTACCAAAAACGCGCGCACCGGCAAAAATCTTACCAACTTGAGTGCCCATCGTGGAAACAATGGCGATCGGTCGGATTGGCAACGGCCCTAGGAGACGTGCCGCGTGGATTGCCTGAGTAATGGCATCGGTTGGTCCAACAAGGATTGTCGCCGGGGCATTTGGTGCGATGGTACGGAACAGGGCGCGCAAGCCACCCCCAGAAAGCACGCGGGCAAAACCCCGCGCTGCCGCCATCAGAATAAGGGAGACCGCCGCAGCTACGGCAGGCGAAATGCGCGGCACTGTCACCCTAGGATCAATGAAGAACAAGACCGCTACTGTTCCAATGCCAGCGGCGGCAATGGCCTGCGACAAACGGACTAAGTCATCGGCCGAGGTCCAGCGCCAAACCAATTGGTTGAGACGAAACGCCACCAAAGCGATGGCAATCGAAATTCCGTAACAAGCCAATGCCACGATTGTGCCTTCAGTAGTTGCCGGCTTCAATCCGATCCCATAGGCCAAGTACAGCGCCAACCAAAAACTCAACACCGCCAATAGGATATCAATCAGATAGCCCGTGGAAAAGATTTTTAGCTTAGCGTTAGTCAAATCAAATCCTCAAGCTGAAGGTCCCAGCGCATAATAATATCCGTGCTGGTGTCGTTGGCTCGACGCTTACAAACCAACTGATGGCGGCGATTTTGTGACAATCCTGACAATAATTCTGCATTAGACTGATTTATCTGGGTATCAAAGCCCGGACATCGGAACCGCCACGCCTGTCGCGCTGGTGTACGGATCAAAATGCTCTCGCCATCCCGACTGGGTACAGGACTACAACCTTCGCCCAAATCGAATTGTAGTCCAACCACTTGGACACGTGCGCCACTGGCCCCTGAAAACAAAGCGTCCTCGCCATGCATTTGCCTACCATCCTCGCGGATCGTCACGGTACGGATACAGCTATGTCGCTGACCATCCACTTCAAATGTTGCTTTGCCTTCGAGAAGGGCTTGTCCGTCTTCATCCCGACGTCGAATTTGTGCGTCAGACATGGCAACAGACCGCTCAAAAATCATGGCTGATAGGCCATATGGGCCGCAGGAGACAAGTTCAACGCCATGAGCCTCTACTTCGCAGATCGGCCCAGTGTCTGATAACCCTTGGGGTGTGCGCAGCCAAAGTCGCGTTGAGCCAGCTTCGATCAGGCCAATATGCCCGGTCTTGAGGATCGAGGATCGCCGCCAACGGCCAGGTCCCAGAACAGACTCAACTAAGCCGCCATAGCCACGCTGCTTGTTGAAAGTCACAAGCGATCCGTTGGCACGCTGCAAGGTAGCTAGAGCTTGGCGAACGCGTTGATTAATCGGCTCGGCCTCCACCACACGGGTCAACATCGCGAGGTCAGCTGCTGCTGATAAGGTACCCAATGGCGAACCGTCTGCGAACATGCCATCCGGGGCAATTAGTTCCTCCACCTGGTCTAAAGCCTCTTCAAAAGTAGCTTGACGTAACAGGCCAGGGGCACTGCCGCTGACACCCAATAGGGCCGATGCTCTTGTCCAGATGGCGCGACGGTTCAAAGGCTCCCATCCTCTTGCAAGACCAGCCAGAAAGCCCCGATCCGGCTCAATCAAGCGGGTTATATCGGTCAAGAGTTCACACCAGATTTTCGTCTGCAGCTTGAGTGAGAAATCCTGCATCATCGGCAAGAGATGCGCCAACCAATTGATAATGCGTCGACCGCGCCAAATCTGCACCTCACTTTGGCTCGGCCCGATGGATGCGGCCTTCCATTTTGCCAAGCCCGATTGAGGCTCTTGAGTTTGGCGGATGAACCATTGATCGAGCCAGAGTTCGAGGATTGGAACGAGATCACCATAGGCGGGCGACAAATCACGCAAAAATTCGAAGGATGCGGTCCAGCTTTGGTTAAAAGCGGATGGAAGTGAAAACGGACCTAGAAATGGGTCAAAATTGCCCAAGCCCGTCCTGGTTGGAGTTCGTCCTTGAAGAAGATCCAAACCTTCTTCCTGCACAGATGGGCGGAAATCCGGCAATTGATGCCATTGCCTTCGAACCAGTGATCCCTCGTCATCAAACACGCCTGTCTCAAATAGGCCGCGCAATTCGTGGCCGAGGCGCGCTTGACTGCCCGCCCCTGATTGATGCTTGGCTTGGATTGGCATCTGGGGCCCCTAGCCTGCTGCCGCTTTGAGGGCGGAGATATTGGCCTGATACTGCTGTGGGCCACCTTTAAATACCGCTGTCCCCGCTACCAATGTATTGGCCCCAGCATTGTAACAATCGCGGGCCGTCTGTGGATTTACCCCACCATCAACCTCCAGCAGGATTTCTCGCCCAGTCTGATCGATCATTTTACGCAATGCTTCAATCTTGCCCAACTGGCTGGGCAAAAAGGCCTGGCCGCCGAAGCCCGGATTGATACTCATCACCAAGATCAGGTCAACCATATCCATGACATGGTCCAACACAGATTCATGGGTCGACGGGTTCAACACGACGCCCGCCTTCTTCCCCAAATTCCGGATCGTTTGGAGGCTACGATGTAAATGAGGCCCGGCCTCGGGATGGATAGAGATGATGTCCGCCCCTGCCTCGGCAAAGGCTTGCAAATAAGGATCAGCAGGAGCGATCATCAAATGCACGTCAAATGGCTTATCGGAATGCGGTCGCAGCGCCTGCACAACTTGCGGGCCAATTGTAATATTGGGAACAAAATGGCCGTCCATCACATCGATATGAATTAAGTCAGCACCTGCTGCCGTGATAGCCGCGACCTCTTCGCCTAACCTGGCAAAGTCCGCAGACAGAATGGAGGGGCTGATTAGAAGCTTTGACATCGTCCATTCATGCTCTGCTTCGGGTGGTTACTGCAAGATGACAATGTGGCTCGTCAATCCAAGGCCTAAAGAGGCTTTACAAATCGAGCGATGAAAAACCCATCCATGCCGCCACGATCAGCCCAATAGTGAGGTAGAATTCGCAGAAAGCCTTGCTCTGTCACCGCCAGGCCCAAATCGGGGACCTCTTTAGGCAGAATTGGGGCTAGCTTCAGCCCCGCCTCAAAGGCCGCAGCCACCGCAGGATCGGCCTCCTCAGGCTCCAATGAACACACGGCATAGACCAGACGCCCACCAGGCTTTAGGGCACCAGCCGCGGCTTTCACCAGTTCGATCTGCACGGCGGCAAAACGCGCTACATCGCTGGGTGTCTTGATCCAAAGCGCTTCGGGATTGCGACGCAAGGTACCAGTTGCACTGCAAGGGGCGTCCAACAAAATGGCGTCAAAATAGGGCTCTGCGTCAACCGTGCGCGCATCTGCGACTTGGAGACGGGCTGTGAGACTGGTTCGCGCCAAGTTTTCCGCTACCCGATTGATCCGCCCTGCATCGAGGTCAAGAGCTGTGACATCGGCCCCGGTCGCGGCCAATTGCATGGTTTTGCCCCCTGGTGCGGCGCACATGTCCAGCACTTTTTCACCAGGCTTGGTTGCCAAAAGGCGCGCAGGAAGGGCAGCTGCCGCATCTTGCACCCAATAATTGCCTTCACCCCAGAGCGGCAAAGTGGTCACATCGGTTGGTGTTTCCTTCAAGCGTATGCTGCCAGTGGGCAGAATTATGCCGTCAACGGCTTCAGCGATAGCTGCGCCTTCGCCTTTTGTGGTCAGATCGAGAGCTGGCTGGCGCGAAAGGCTTTCAGCAATCGCATCGGCGGCCTCGCTACCATAAGCCGTGCGCCAACGGTTCCACCATAGGGCAGGCACCCGCTCACGGTCAGGAGGCCGCACCAAGGGCTCCGTGGCAATCCGGCGCAACACGGCATTGATCAGCCCAGCAAAGCCGCGCCCTGTGGCCTCAAACTTGGCCAAATCAACGGACCGGCCGACTGCGGCATGGGGTGGGGCCAAGCCTTCAATCAGCTGTGCAGCACCAACGCGTAGAAGAGCCTTCGCAAAGTGGGCGCTATCAGGCAGAGGCTTTGCCAATTTTGTCGCCAACACCGCGTCGACGAGGCCAAGCGCGCGCAAAGTCGCCAAGGTCAAATGGGCAGCAAAGCCCCGGTCCCGCCCATCGAGGCGAACGAATGCTTGCTCTTTCCGCATCGCCTCTTCCAGGGTCCAACGCTGATCGACAACATGGGAGACAAGGCAGACAGCGGCGAAGCGCGCAGGGTCGGGATTGACCAGCGGGCGAGGCGGGCGACGGTCACCTGTTCCTCTTTGGCCGGAATCGCGGCGAGATGAACCAGAGTGGGACTTGCGGGGACGCGAACGTTCAAAATGGGGTGGATCAGACGGCATGGCGCAGGCTCCTGCGCGTCCAATAGCTTTGGGTCAAGTGCCAGGACAGATAGAGCCGCACGCAGGCACACCCATAATGATTATCCCCACGGACCTTTCTTGGCCCCCCAAGGTCCGGCACCCCGACCAGTACTGTCATCCAGGCCAAGCGCATTGCCGGGCAAGTCATGGCTTTTTAGGGCTTGTAATTGCGCCACGCGGTTCTCGGTGGCCGGGTGGGTAGAGAACAAATTGTCGCGCAGACCACCAGCCAGCGGATTGATAATAAACAGATGTGCTGTCGCGGGTTGGCGTTCTGCATCTTCATTATGGACTTGGCGGGCACCCTGCTGAATTTTCTGGAGGGCTGAAGCCAACCATTGCGGGTTGCCGGCAATTTCAGCCCCTAGACGGTCGGCTTCATATTCGCGTGAGCGGCTTATGGCCATTTGCACCACAGCCGCCGCCATAGGTGCAAAAATCATCATCGCGATCATCGCAATCGGGTTGGGCCGTTCACGGTCACCGCCAAAAAACATCGCGAAGTTCGCCAGCATGCCAATAGCCCCTGCCAGCGTTGCAGCAACAGTCATCGTCAAGGTGTCATGGCTTTTCACATGCGCAAGCTCATGCGCCATAACGCCAGCAATCTCTTGCCGGCTCAACATGGACAAAAGACCCGTGGTAGCCGCAACAGCCGCATTTTCTGGATTACGACCGGTGGCAAACGCGTTGGGCTGAGGGTTCTCGATCACATAAATTCGCGGTCTCGGCATTTGGGCCTTGTGCGCCATCGTAAGAACGTCTTGCGCATAGGTTGCAATTAAGGGGTCACGGTGATCTGGTCCGACTTCGATGGCCCGATAGGCACTCAAGATCATTTTGTCGGAGTTCCAATAGGAGAACACATTCATCCCAGCAGCCACCACAAAAGCTATGGCCATGCCGCCTGCCCCACCAATCAGATAGCCCACGCCCATAAAGATGGCAGTCATAGCTGCCAGTAGCATAAAGGTCTTTGTGGTGTTCATGGAAAGCTCGACTCCGATTAAACTGAACCTATATGTAGGGGCTATGATATCCGAAGAAAGCGCCGATCCTGTCTCTTCTCCTTCACCTCTGCGTGAAGACCG
Source organism: Aquidulcibacter sp. (assembly GCF_044346625.1). Taxonomy (GTDB): domain Bacteria; phylum Pseudomonadota; class Alphaproteobacteria; order Caulobacterales; family Aquidulcibacteraceae; genus Aquidulcibacter. Next base: position 18,216 of record NZ_JBIIYV010000018.1, read on the forward strand.
GTCCTATGACTTGGACACGCCCGCTGGCCGCGCCCTTGCCGAGGCAGCCGCACGCCGAGCTCAGACCGAAGCTGAACTAGCTTTGGCTCATGAAATCAATGGCCCAAAAGGGGCAGAACCGACCCGTTTTGGCGATTGGGAACGCAAAGGCATTGCCTACGACTTCTGATGGCCTCTTGCTGTCTCAGATCAAGACACGAAGTCGCCTCATAGGGTTTGTAAGGTGGACCCGGGTGCCCAAATTCCCCGCACGCGGGCACCGCCTTGAACTTTTAAGCTTTATCAGCCCTTTAGAAGGCAACGACGTAAATCTGAGCCGGGCCACAGGACGTGGCTTGCCATTATAGGGGGTCAGAATGACCAAAACTGCTTTCATCGTCTCTCTGATGGCACTTGCCGCCGCTGGACAAGCTTCTGCAGGTAGTCAGCCCGCTTCAGGTCCGCAGAGCCTCGCCACAAATGATCCCTGCCTGCTTGGCACTGCCGCTGACCAAGCCGCTTGTGCTGGCATGATCCGCGTTGTCCCTGGCATGACGGTACAAAGCCAAACCTACAGCACTTCGCCTACCCAAGGCTCTGGCAGCCAAAGCTCTGGCCCGACCGTCTTGTTTGATCCAAATCGCGGCAATAACCATGCTGCGGCTACCCAAGTTCAACCAGTCCAGACCCAAGCCATGGCCTCCAGCGCACCGCGCCAGCAAACCTTGACTGTGACCTCCACTCATCACAACAGCACTCCGCAAGCCGCAACCAGCAATCAAAGCGCATTGACCACAACAGACGCGCGGACAAATCAGACGATGTCCATGAATTGCGTATCCCCTCAGGCAGGTGCGGATGTGACCTGCCGCGGCCATTGGGTCCCAACTCAGCAAGCGCCAACGATCCAACCACATTTTCAATCACAGCCTGCGCAAGTGGTGATTTTGCAGCCACCGGTCGCGCAATCGCCCATCATGGTGCCCCCAACTCTCCCCCGGACCTTGGTAACACAGCACCTGATGCCACCAGTGCCTTGCTGCCAGCAGCAGGAAGTGACGGTGATCCCTGCAAACTTCTTTATGGGCGGCATGAGTTATGGCGTCGGCTTCCCAACCGAAACCAGCTATAGTTATGGCGGCGGTGGGTATGCCATTGTTGGTGGCGGCACGCGCTTTTCAGGCGTGCGCGAGCGCGTCCATCTCGACCCGCCACCACGCAAGCCGCGCAAACCACCACACAAGCCTTGCGGCTGCCACTAAAGGCGAAGCTTTAATCGGCGCGGCGAAACTTTTGAACTTGTGATTTCATCAAGCGCAACGCGAGGCCGTCGGGCAAAAGCTTGCCGATGGCGGCAATAGTCTTGTTGGTGGTACCCGTGACCACCACTGGCTGATTGGCCTCCAGCGCGTCATAGCCAATCTGGGCAACGCTCTTTGCATCCTGCCACAACCATTTCGGCATGGTAGAGACTTGATCGCGCATGCCGTTCACATCATGGAACTCCGAATAGGTGAAGCCAGGGCAAAGCGCGCTGACGTGCACCCCATTATCCGTGTTTTCCAGATTCAGAGCTTGGCTAAACTTGATCAGGAAAGCCTTCGAAGCGCCATAGAGCGTGGCACCTGCCGCCGATGGCAGATGTCCGGCAAGGGAGGCGACATTCATGATACGGCCGAAGCGGCGGGCCTGCATTCCGGGCAGCACCCGATAGGCAAGCTCGAGGGGAGCCTCGACCAGCACTTGCATAAAGGCCGCGTGATCCTCCCAACTAGAGGCAAGATAATTGCCTTGAAGGCCATAGCCAGCATTATTGACCAAGGCGTCTACCGGCCGGCCGGCAGCCTCCAAAGCCGACACAATCTGCTCGGGTGCCGCCCGGTCTGCCAAATCTGCCGCAATCGTGATACTTTCCGCGCCCCAAGTTTGCTTCAACTCGGCAGCGAAAGTCTCCAATCGATCAGACCGGCGGGCGGTCAGCGCCAAATCATAGCCGCGCTCAGCGAAGATGCGGGCAATTGCCTGACCGATCCCTGCCGAAGCACCGGTTACCAAACAAAGTCGTCGTGCCATGATGTGATCTCCTGCCGCCAAAACGGGTTAGTTTGTGTATGGGGTGGATAGACGGCCCCTGCCAGCCCGTCTAGCGCAGAACTCGCAACAGCGGAGGCAAGGCTTAAAGCAAAGTCAGCGAGAAACGCGCAGTAACACGGGAAATCCAACAATCGCCTCTACCTATTGTGCTTGAGCATTGAAGCCACCCGACAAAAGGCGTATTGGCGCCGCCTACAATCGCGCACAAGCAGCGGGTCGGGTGTCCGACTCACTGTGTTCGGGGAGCCAAGATGGCATCGCCTTCAAATATGTCAGCGGACCAAGAACCCTCCAAGGGCTTTAGCGATCCAGCCAGCGGTGCCCAGGGTGGCGGCCATGGACATGGCAGCCAATCAGCCGGCGGATTTTTCATGCTCGCCTTGGGTTCGGTCGGTGTCGTATTTGGCGACATCGGGACTAGTCCGTTTTATGCGATGCGCGAAGCGCTCGCCCATGCCAAGGGCTCTGGAAATCTGGAAGTAGCTGTTCTGGGGGTGGTATCCCTCGTGCTCTGGGCTCTATTCCTGATTGTGACCTTGAAATATGTCGTGTTCCTCATGCGGGCCGACAACAAGGGTGAAGGCGGCACGTTGGCTCTCATGGCACTGGCCCAACGCGCCATGGGCCGAAAGTCACCTTGGGTCTTTTTCTGCGGCGTGATGGGCGCAGCCTTCTTCTATGGCGATGGCATCATCACGCCCGCCATTTCCGTTCTGGGTGCGATTGAAGGCCTAAAAATCGCGCCAGGTGTCGGCAATCTGTTTACGCCATATATTCTGCCGATTTCAGCAGCCATTCTGATTGGCCTTTTTCTGGTCCAGTCCAAAGGCACCCATAAAATTGCGGCTTTGTTTGGCCCCATTACGGCTTTGTGGTTCCTAACGCTAGCTGGTCTAGGTATCTACCATATAGCCGATGATCCGCGTGTCTGGCTTGCCTTCAACCCATTATATGCCGTCCGCTTTTTGATGGAAAATGGCTTTGTGGCTTTAGTCATTCTTGGCTCAATCTTCCTCGCTGTAACAGGCGCTGAAGCGCTTTATGCTGATATGGGCCACTTTGGGAAAAACCCGATCCGTGCGGCCTGGTTTGTCCTAGTCTTCCCATCCTTGGCGTTGAACTACCTAGGTCAAGGGGCATTTGTGCTGGCCAATCCAGCAGCAAAAGCAGATCCCTTCTGGATGATGGTACCGGAGGCCGCCTTCTGGCCTGTGATGATTTTGGCGACAATGGCCGCGGTGATCGCCAGCCAAGCCGTGATCACCGGGGCTTTCTCAATGACGCAACAGGCGGTCCAGCTTGGCCTGCTGCCACGGATGCAAATCCGCCGTACCAGCGAGACCCAAGCCGGGCAAATCTATGTGCCCCAAGTCAATACCTTTTTGCTGATTGGTGTCTTGGTGCTGTTGTTCTCGTTTAAGTCCTCCGGCAATTTGACTTCCGCTTATGGCATCGCGATTACCGGGGCCATGTTTATGGACACGCTTTTGGCGGTGCCAGTAGTTACGCGCCTGTGGAAGTGGAATGGGTTCCAAGCTGCCCTATTGTTGGTTCCCATTGCAGCTTTGGATATGGTCTTTTTAGGTTCGCAAATACTCAAAATTCCCCATGGTGCGTGGTTCCCCCTCGTGTTGGGGGCAGCCATCGTAGTGATCATGTGGAGCTGGCAGGAAGGCAGTCAAATCCTGTCTGAAAAGACGAGGCGAGATTCAATCCCGTTGCGTGACCTTTTAAAAACCCTTATGGCCCACCCACCCCATCGTGTCGCAGGGACCGCCATTTTCTTGACGAGCGACCCCGATCTTGCGCCAGTGGCGCTGATGCATAACCTCAAGCACAATAAAGTTCTGCACGAGAAGATTGCTATCTTAAGTGTTCGCACAGCTGAAACACCGCGTGTGGCCGATGCCGACCGGATCGAGATTGAAGAAATTATCCCCGACGTCCGCGTCGTCATCGTCAATTACGGTTTCATGGAAAGCCCCAATATTCCCAAAGCACTGACCATGTGCCGGAAGCAAGGGCTAAAGTTTGACATTATGTCGACGAGCTTCTTCTTGGGCCATCGTACGATTGTGGCGTCCAGCACGTCGGGCATGCCTTTGTGGCAGGATCATTTGTATATTTTCCTGTCGAAGAACGCGACCAATGCGACAGACTTCTTCCACATTCCTTCTGGGCGTGTGGTGGAACTAGGAACGCAGGTTGTGGTCTAGAGCAACACCTGTTGCTCCAATCTGGACTGGGCGCGCAACTTTGATCCCGAGCGGATCAAAGCGCGCTCAAATCTAAAGTGGGCGCGCAACTTTGATCCCGAGCGGATCAAAGCGCGCTCAAAACCCCTATCCAAGAGGACGATATGGTGCTCTAGTCGGTTGGGTGAACCCGCTCGATTTTTCTCACTTTCTGCTGTGGACCGGGGATTTGTGCTTTGTCGCCGGTCTCATCCTGATGGCGTTGATTTCGGCGTCTGCTGCGGCAAAAATTGATCCCGGAGCGCAAGTCCCGATGCAATTTGGGCTGAACGGACAGCCCACTTGGTCGGCACCCCGGCGGCTGGCACTGTTGTTCGCCCCCGCCCTTGCCGCTGGCTTCGGGCTACTCCTAACCTTCCTCGCCCATCGTCTGCCAAACGAGCAATTGACCAAAGAAGCTGTTTCATTGGGAACGTCTCGGGTGTTTATGGCTTTCACCTTTGTGCTGGCGCATATGGTGCATCTGGCTTTTGCCCTTAAATGGCTCAACAAAGACAAACGACGCTGAGGCCATTGCTCGTATGACAGGGAGTTAGCGGATCAGATGTTGCTTTGGCCGCTTGATCTCACGACGGGGATTGCCTAGCACGACACCCATGCTCTTCAGCCTTGGAACCCAAGCCCTATGACCACCCAACGCAAAGTCAACAAAGTCGTTCTCGCTTATTCTGGTGGTCTCGACACCTCGATCATCCTCAAATGGTTACAAGAAACCTATGGCTGCGAGGTCGTGACCTTCACCGCCGATCTGGGTCAGGGTGAAGAATTGGGCCCGGCGCGTGCCAAGGCGCTGGCGGCAGGGGTAAAGCCCGAGAATATCTTCATCGATGACCTGCGCGATGAATTTGTCCGCGATTATGTGTTTCCGATGTTCCGCGCCAATGCACTTTATGAAGGGGTCTATTTGTTGGGCACCTCGATTGCGCGGCCCTTGATCGCTAAGCGCCAGATCGAAATTGCAAACCTTGTGGGGGCTGATGCCGTCTGTCACGGCGCAACCGGTAAGGGCAATGACCAAGTAAGGTTTGAAGTCTCCTATTATGCGTTAAAGCCCGACGTTACAGTAATCGCGCCATGGCGTGAGTGGAGCTTCCAAGGCCGCCCGGACCTGATCGCCTATGCCAAAAAACACGGAATAGAGATTGCAACCGGCAAAGAGCAAGACGCGCCCTTTTCCATCGATGCCAATTTGCTGCATACCTCTTCTGAAGGCCTCGTGCTGGAAGATCCCAATGAACCTGTGCCTGACCTCGTGTCCAAGCGGGCAGACCGCCGCACCATTACGCCTGAAGAAGCGCCGGACAAAGCAACTCTCATCACCATCGGTTTTGAGCGCGGCGACCCAAATTCGATCAATGGCAAAGCCTATGGCCCTGCGGCATTGTTGGCCGAGCTTAACCGGATTGGCGCTGAAAACGGCGTAGGTGGCCTGGATCTGGTTGAAAACCGCTTCGTCGGCATGAAGTCGCGCGGCTATTACGAGACCCCTGGCGGCACAATTTTGTGGCAAGCCCACCGCGCGATGGAGAGCATTACGCTCGACCGTGGTGCCATGCATCTCAAAGACGAATTGATGCCGCGCTATGCCACCCTAATCTATAACGGTATGTGGTTCACGCCAGAGCGCAAAATGCTTCAAGCCGCTATCGACGTCAGCCAAGAGGATGTCTCCGGCGAGGTCACACTAAAAGTCTATAAGGGCGGGGTCTATGTGCAGGGCCGTTCCAGCCCGCTCTCGCTCTATAACAAAGAACTCATCAGCTTTGATGCGGCGGGTGGTTATAATCAGAAAGACGCCGAAGGCTTTATTAAGCTGAACGCGCTTCGCCTTCGGATCGCAGCTTGGCGCGATCAGCGCGCCGGCAAAAACGACTAGAATTAGCGCTTGGCCATACGCTCGGCGCGTTTGGCGATGCGGATCAAGAGCTGCTCAACCAAAGCGGTGTCGGGGGATCCCGCCCGCTTGACTTGCCCATCGGCCTCCAAAGTCGCGGTTAAGACATCTTCGAGGGCCGCACGGCTCCATAATCCGACTTGGCGGGCGACCTCGGCTTGGCGCTTCCAGAATACCCCCATCTTTGGGTGCTTCAGGATGTCTGCGGCATTGCCACCACCTTCAACCCCGGCTCGGACTTGCAGCAACAGGCGGACGCGGCGGCCTGTCCCATTCAGTATGGCAACCGAATTAGCCCCACCGCCAAAGGCTTGCTCGAGGCGCTGGACCATCAAAATCGGATGACCTGAAAACGCAGCATCTATGGCTTCATCCAAGCCGGCCTCACGCCCGCCAGAACCAACTGCTTCAACACAGGCCAAATCAATCAACCCAGCAGGGCCTGCATAGACCGCGAGCTTTTGCACTTCCGCCGCCACAGAATCCGTATCTTGGGCGACGGCTTCAAGCACGGCTGACAAGGCGTCAGGCTCTATGCTGGCACCCGCGGCCTTAGCTTCGGCACGGGCAACACCGAGCAATTCATCGCGCGTCGTCTCATAAAGTTGCAATGACCAAGCGTGACCAGAATCTTCAAAGATTTTGCGCGTCTTTGAACTCCGGCCAATATCGCCGACGTCCAAGATCAGCACGCCTTCTGGTTTGGGGCCGCCCTTTTCCACCCGCTCGAGCAAGCCAGCTAGCGCAGAGGCGTCCTTTTCACCACCGACCCGAACATGGGCAATCGCTGCGCCGCCAAACAGAGAGGGGCTGCTGATCGCCTCTTCCACACCACCAGGATTGGCCTTCAAGTCATCCTCTGAAAAGCGCTTAAACTCTAGCTCAGGATTTTGGGTCTGGTGGCGGATCGCAATCCCCTCTGCCAGCCGGCGCAATTGGCCGGAATCAGGGCCGGACAGGATCACAAAACGCGGCGAAAGGTCCTTTTGTGCAGCTTTCGTGGCCGCAGAACCCGTCAGCTTCATTGTGAGGCCCGAACTTGCCGTTGCAGATCTAGCCAAAGCCGCTCAGCGATCTGTCCGGCAACGCGCTCTTCAGCGTCTGCCTGCAACGCCACATCGCCATAGGCTTGATCGAGGCTTTCATAGGCCACATTGGTCGTAACGCTGCCGCGAATGGCCGGCAGCGGCGGCGCAGCGGCCAAAGTATAGGTCGCCGTTACCGTCATCTCGTTTCGAGTTGAAATGCCATCGGTGCCTTGTGCAGCAGGCGTGAAGGTCCGCTCAAATTTCACTGCCAAAAGCCTAGGACTGCCGGTCCCCTGTTCCAATACTGCGCGACGATCTAGCTCTTGACGGAGATAATGTCCGGTGCGGCCCTCAATAGCGGCAATTGTCACCGGCCCGATGCCAGAGCCTTGCGTGCTATAGACCGGCTGAAAGCCGCAGCCTGCTATAGCGACCGACAACCCGAACATCCAAGCAATCGCACCAAACTTTGCCAAAGCCTTGCCCATCCTATGCTTCACGGGTCACGATGTTGATGATCCGATCGGGAACCACAATGAGTTTAGCCACAGTTCGACCTGCAAGGAAATGTGCCGTCTCGGGTAAAGCCAGAGCCAAGGTTTCCAACTCTCCCTTGGCCGTCCCTTTGGCGACATGCAGCTCGCCACGCTTCTTACCATCGATTTGAACCGGCAGCATGATGGTAGCTTCTGCCAACAGGCTTTGATCGGCTTCTGGCCAAGGCGCAGTTGACACAAAGCCTTCGCCGCCCATGCGCGCCCAAGCTTCTTCAGCCAAATGGGGTGTAAAGGGTTGCAGCACGCGGGCGAGAATGCCCAAGACTTCAGCCCGGGCCGCCATTATTTCCGCACTCTCCTCACTCTCGGCGCGACGGATATGGCCAACCAATTCATGGAACTGGGCGATGGCGCTGTTAAAACGGTAGCTATCAACTGCCAAGCTAATGGCTGCAATGGCCTTATGCCCGGCACGACGAAGCTCCAGCGCCGCGCCGCCAACACCCTTCGCGACATGAAGGGGGCCAGGTGCACCTTCCGGCAGGGAGTCAAAGGCGGCCCAGATTTTCTGGACAAAGCGCCACGATCCCTCAACACCCGATTCTGACCATTCCACATCCCGCTCCGGCGGAGAATCGGACAAGACAAACAGGCGGGCGACATCAGCACCATAGGTGTCGATAATGTCTTCGGGATCAACAGTGTTCCGCTTGGACTTCGACATCTTCTCAATGGGGCCGACAACGGCGGGCTTGCCAGTCGCAATTTCTACTGCACCGGTGCCCGTGATTTCGACTTCTTCAGGAGACAGCCAAAGGCCTTCTTGCGACTTAAAGGTCGCGTGCGTAACCATACCTTGGGTGAATAGGCGGCTGAAGGGTTCTGAGGTCGGCTGATGACCAACTGCCTTCATCGCGCGCGCAAAAAAGCGCGAATAGAGCAAGTGAAGCACGGCGTGCTCAACCCCGCCAATATAGTGATCCACTGGCAACCAATGGGCGACAGCTTCCAGGTCTGTTGGACGGTCCTCTGGCTGGCCACAGAAGCGGGCCCAATACCAAGACGAATCGACGAAAGTATCCAGCGTGTCCGTCTCACGCAGGGCCGGTGCACCGCACTTTGGGCAATCAACGTGCTTCCAGCTTGGGTGATGGTCTAAAGGATTGCCCGGTTTGTCAAACGTCACATCCTCGGGCAAGGTCACTGGCAATTGGTCTTCAGGCACACCGACGGGGCCACAGGTTTTGCAATGAATGATCGGGATCGGGCAGCCCCAATAACGCTGCCGCGATACACCCCAATCGCGTAAGCGGAAGTTTACAGTGCGCTGGCCTGCTCCCAAGGCTTCCATCCGGTCCATAGCCGCCGACTTGGCCTCGTCCCTGGTCATCCCATTTAAGAAATCAGAGTTGAACACGGTGCCATGGCCCAAATAGGGGCCATCGGCCAAAGTTACTGCCGAAGCATCGGCACCGTCGGGCAGGATCACAGGCTTGATCGGCAGATTATATTTAGTCGCAAACTCATAGTCGCGCTGATCGTGGGCGGGACAGGCGAAGATCGCGCCAGTTCCATAATCCATCAAGACAAAGTTGGCGATCCAGACCGGCAAGGTCTGGTTCGGGTCAAATGGGTGGACGACCCGCAGACCCGTATCAAACCCACGTTTTTCTTGGGTCTCAATGGCTTCTTCGGACGTACCCGCCCGGCGGCAGGATTCACAGAATTCCGCCAATTCTGAATTGGTTTCAGCCATTGCAATTGCAATCGGATGATCGACCGAGATCCCAGCAAAGGAAGCCCCGAACAAGGTGTCAGGCCGGGTTGTATAGACCTCCAATCCCCCATCCACTGGTGAAGGCGTGGCCGGCACAAATTCAAAGCGGAACCGCAGCCCCTCGGACCTGCCGATCCAGTTGTGCTGCATGATCCGCACCTTCTCAGGCCAACCGGTCAAGCCTTCCAGCGCCGTGACCAATTCCTCGCCATAACGCGTGATTTGGAACATCCACTGTTCCAGATAGCGCTGCTCAACCAGCGCGCCCGAGCGCCAGCCGCGACCGTCTACCACCTGCTCATTAGCCAGAACCGTGTTTTCAACCGGGTCCCAATTCACTTTGCTCTTTTTGCGATAGACAAGGCCAGCTTCGAGAAAATCGAGGAACATCTTCTGCTGGTGGCGGTAATAGGACGGCTCACACGTCGCGAACTCACGCGACCAATCAATGGCAAAGCCCAATTGCTGCAACTGGGCGCGCATGGCGTCGATGTTCTGGCGTGTCCATGCGCCTGGATGGGCCCCACGCTCGCGCGCAGCATTTTCAGCCGGCAAACCGAAAGCGTCCCACCCCATGGGGTGAAGCACCTGATCGCCCGCCGCACGCCTGCGCCGCGCAATCACATCACCCATCGCATAGTTACGCACGTGGCCAATGTGGATACGCCCGGAAGGATAAGGGAACATTTCCAAGACATAGCACTTGGCGCGCGATGGGTCGGGCGGGCCGGCCTCGAACAATTTGGCAGCGTCCCAACGCGCACGTTGGCGCGGTTCGGTTTCGCGGTGATTGTAACGTGCAGCCATGAAAGACCCTTATTGCCTCAAACCAAATGGAAACGGTGAACAGCACCACGCCGACCAGCGAAACGAGCCCTATGCCTTTGCCCTAAAAGCGGGCGTGCTGCCAAGCAGACACAGGCAGTTTATCCCGCTCTGATGCAGAACCTAGAGCGCTATTCCTACCTAGAGGTCGAGCTTGGTCGAATTACCGCGTTTCGAGCTGGGCGATGCGCAGCTGGCGTGCCCGGGTCAAAATCGCATTCTCAATTTGGATCGCCGTGTCAGGATCAACGGTCGCGTCGACCCAGGCGCCGGTAACGTCCTTGGCCTGACGGAACACTTGCACCGACAAACCATCCGCGCGCAGACGTGTATCGAGAATATAAACCTGAACTTTGAAGCGCTCATCAGGCTTTTCAGCGACAGAGTGCCAATCCGTGACATAGGTGCCGCCGAAAGGATCGGAATCCAACAATGGCAAAAAGTTAAGCGTATCGAGCGTTGCGCGCCATAAAAAGGCGTTTACACCAATCCCAGCTTCCCCCGTGCCCTTAGCAGAGCGGCCGGAAAACAGGCCGGTTCGAGCCTTTTTGGCTTGTGGTGCGGCGGCAGCGGCAGCGGCTTGATCAGTCGAAGTCGTTTTGGCGCGCGTGGCGCAGCCACCCAATCCGGTTGTGACCATGAGTGCGACGATGAGTGTAGGCGCGACAACGCGCATTGGCATGCTCCAGACTAGCTCCCCCGCCCGCCCCGGACGGAAAGCAAAGGGTCTATAGCATGAAGCTGTTCGTGCGCTAGAGTCAAAGGTGCGATCCAATGTGGCACAGACTGTGTGTTCAAACGCGCGTGGTGACACCGCGTTGCAGATTCATCACTATAACGGCGCGATGGTCATCAAAATCGCTCGATTGCAGAAGTTCACAACAATTTAGGATTGCTCTTAAGCGAGCAAGGAAATAGTAAAGGGTTGCAGGCATCTTTGTTCACGAGATGGCCAAAAAGGGAAACAGGGCGTGTTTGGAAGCCGTTTGATCATGGCAGGAAGTTTGGCAGTACTCATGGTAATGAGTGGCGGACAAGCCTTTGCGCGTGATCAAAAGAATGCAAATCCAGCCTCCACAACCTCCCAATCCGCGCAAGCACCTTGGTTCGAGCGGTTCACGTTTGGCTCTGAAGTGCGTGATGGTGCGAATGCTTGGGTCCCTCGTGGTGAACTAAAGGCTGCCGTAAAGGTTGATCCCCGCAGCCGGTGGGGCATGACGTTTGGCGTTCAACAAGACCCGACGACAGCTTTGACACCTCGCAATGGCCAGAATTCGGGCCGTACGTCAGCTGGGGCCTTTTATCAGGTCTCTCCTAAGTTCCGCGTCGGCGGCGAAGTTGTTGTCCCGAACGAGCAATTGGGCGTATCCCAAAGCCGCGAACGTTCGCAGCGTCGTGAACCCGGCGTCAAAGTCGAATCAGCTTTCAAGTTCTGAGCTTGATTTGGTTTGGGATACAGACCCTGGCTTTTGAAAATCACTCAGTCAGACCACTGATCAGTGCCACGCCATAAAGCCCGCTTCGTGCCAGTTGGCGCGTTGTTTTGGACTGAATGCCCCCCAAACCATAAAGATCGCAAGATGGAAAGGCCTTTTGCAGAAAAGCCAATCGAATCGGCCCCTTTGCGCTGCTGGCACCTGGCCTGCTTGCGCTGGGACTCTGGCTGGGAAATGCCACCGAAAGCAGAATTGCTCTGACACCCTGCTGTTTTGCTTTTGCGATACTCAGGCCCCGATGGGCAGAGGCGGTCTCGATTAGGCCGCCGACCGCGCTTCGACGACGCAGCCGCAATCGCTTTTCGGGCCAATGCACGCCATCCAAACCGGCTTGTCTGGCTTCACGGGGTGAAATAGTCGCCAACCGAACCGGTTGCCGTCCTTTGGCAGCAGACTTGGGCGTAGCCTTTTTGCCATAAGTCCGCTCAATCAAAATCGCTTCTGGCGGGCACATCAAAGACTGCCGCGCCAAATGATAGCCGCGGCCATCATCGGTCAGCACGACAAGGCGCGGATAGCCTGACTTCAACGGCTTTCGGAATGAGCGCAGGGCGGCTAGAAGCCTTGGCATGGACATAAGCCAACGCATCGCCGAAATCAGCGACCGGATCAAGCAGGCAGCACTAGCGGCAGGCCGCCCGGCCGACAGCGTCACCCTTGTGGCTGTCTCAAAAGTCCAACCGGAGGACCGAATTGAAGGTGCTTTGGCTGCAGGCCTCCGCGTCTTTGGCGAGAATCGGGTCCAGGAGGGCCAAGTGCGCTGGGCCACCCGCCGGGCTATCTACCCAGACCTGAAACTCCATTTGATCGGTCCTTTGCAGAGCAATAAGGCCGAAGATGCCGTGGCTTTGTTCGATGTCATTGAAACGGTGGACCGACCCAAGCTGGTTGAGACTTTGGCAAAACTTGCCGGGGCCGGTAACAAACTGCCTAAGCTGCTAATTCAGGTGAATAGTGGCGAAGAGGCGCAAAAGGCTGGCGTTGCGCCTCGCGATCTTCCAGCCTTGCTGGACCTGTGCGCCGCTCGTAGGCTGCCGATTGAAGGCCTCATGTGCATTCCACCTGAAGACGAAGAGCCTGCGATGCACTTTGCCCTTTTGGCCAAGCTTGCCCGCCGCCACAGCTTGGGCGTCCTGTCGATGGGTATGAGTGGCGATTTTGAAACAGCAATCAAGTTCGGTGCGACCCATGTACGCGTGGGCTCTGCTTTGTTTGGCACGCGCGTGAGCCCGGCTTAATCCGTTTCGACGGAACAGGCCGTTTACTGCGTTAGAGCAATCAAGGAGGCGACATCATCATGAGCCTAGACGCTGTCATCGCTGCCAATAGATTTGGCCTCGGGGCCCGCCCCGGTGACCTTACAAAGGTCGTGCTTGATCCAAAAGCTTGGCTGCTTAGCCAAGTTGGGCAGAGCCAAGCTACAAACATCCGATCGGACAATCTGTTATCAAGCGCCCAAGCCTTTGAAGCGCTCCAGACCTATCAGCAAGCTCGCGCCGCCCAACAGCGTGCGGCTGCTTCGCCCAGTCCTGCGGTGAACATTGATGAGCGCGTACGTCTAGCTGACTTGGTCAACCAAACCACCGGTCGGGAGATCGAAGCCCGAATCCAGCATGCTGTGACAACCACAGCTCCCTTTGCCGAGCGCTGGGTCCAGTTCTGGTCAAATCATTTCACCATGGCCGCGCGCAATCTGCAAACGACGCCGTTCCCCGGTTCGTTTGAACGAGAGGCCATCCGACCCTACGTCTGGGGTCGCTTTGAAGACTTGCTGGTAAAAGCCGATACCCATGTGGGTATGCTGATTTACCTCGATCAAGCCCAGTCGATTGGCCCCAATTCTCAAGCTGCACAAAACCAACAGGGTCGCAGGCGGGCTGCAGGCCTGAATGAGAACCTGGCGCGCGAAATCCTAGAACTGCACACTTTGGGTGCTGACGGTGGCTATAGCCAAGCCGATGTGACCGAATTTGCCCGCGCGCTGACCGGCTGGACGGTGGCAGGTCCGCGACTTCGCCGATTGGCGCAGGATGCCAAGATCGGCACAACCATTTTTGTGCCCGCACTCCACGAACCTGGAGCCCGCGTGGTCTTGGGCAAAAACTTTCCTCCCGCCGGAGAGAACCAAGCTTTGGCCATTTTGAGCCATCTCGCCCGGCAACCCTCGGTGGCCAAAAGAATCGCGGGTAAAGTCGCGCAACATTTTGTGGCAGATGATCCACCACGGGCCCTTGTGGCCCGCTTGGAGGCCTCATTTCGACAAAGCGGGGGCGATTTAGCGGCTTTAGCCAAGACTTTGATCCAAAGCCCTGAAGCTTGGGTGCCTGAAGCCAGCAAGTTCAAAACACCCAATGACTTCCTGATCTCGACCATGCGGGCAAGTGGTGCCACGGCGGCCTCAACGCAGGCCCTGCGGGCAACCTTTGAACAACTGGGGCAAACGCCCTGGCGCGCGCCCAGTCCAAAAGGCTGGCCAGATGTCGCCAGCGAGTGGGCGGCCCCTGATGCCATTCTGAAACGCATTGATTGGGCCAATCTGGCAGCCGATGTAATTGGCGAGACGTTCCAGCCCATCGCCTTTGCCGAGAGTGCCTTGGGCCCTGCTCTGACTGACAAAACCAGAACTGCCATTTCCCGCGCACAGACCGCCCGTCAAGGCATTGTGCTCGCCCTTATGAGCCCGGAGTTTCAACGCAGATGACCAACCGCCGCACACTCCTCACCTCGGGGCTTTCGGGCCTTTCCCTTGCGATGCTTGGCGGAACAGCTAGTTTTGCCCAAGCCGCAACCAGTTCTGGGAAATTCGTGTTCATCATTTTGCGCGGGGCTATGGACGGCCTAACAGCCGTCGTCCCCTATAATGATCCGGCCTACCGCACGTTTCGTGGGGCAATTGCCCTAGACGGACCTGGCGGACCCAATGGGACCCTGCCTCTCGTCGACGGCTTTGGTTTGCATCCCGCTTTAAAAGAGATGCATAGTATATGGCAGACGGGTCAGATGTCCTTCATGCACGCGGCGGCCAGCCCCTACCGCGAGCGCTCGCACTTTGACGCCCAGGACATGTTGGAAGCAGGCACCGCACAATTGACGAGCGTCCGGTCCGGCTGGATGAATCGTGCCTTAGCGATGTTGCCGAATGGACCCAATCAAGAAGGGGTCGCCATTGGCCGAACCATTCCCTTGGTTCTGCGTGGACCAGCTAAAGCCACCTCATGGGCCCCACCTTTGGCTCCAGAAAGCGATGGCGATACCTTGGCCCGCTTGTCCGATCTTTATGCCGGGGACGCCATGCTTTCCAATGCCTTAGCGATGGCGATTGAAACCGACCGAATTGCTGATGGTGGGACCATGACAAGCGGTGACACGGGCCGCGGTCGACAAGGTGCTTATGCTCCTTTGGCCAGCGCTGCCGCGCGCATTCTGGCAGCACCGGGTGGTCCAGCTGGTGCTGTCTTGTCGTTTGAAGGCTGGGACACCCACGCCAACCAAGGAGGCGCACAAGGCCAGTTGGCTAACCGATTGGAGGCTTTGGATAACGCAGTTAAAGCCTTGCGCGTCGGGCTTGGCCCGGTATGGGCCAGTACGACGGTTGTGATTGCCACCGAGTTTGGCCGCACGGTCCGGGTCAATGGCACTGGCGGTACCGACCATGGCACTGGAGGGGTTTCGTTCTTGCTGGGTGGCGCGGTGAAGGGTGGTCGTATGCTGGGAGATTGGCCAGGCTTGAGCCGCCTTTATGAGGACCGCGATTTAGTCCCGGCCAATGATGTTCGCCAACTGTTTGCCCAAGGCCTAACCAATGCTTGGGGATTAGACCGTCAGGCCGTGCTGTCACGCGTATTTACCGCTTAACAGCACAGCCATAGCCGCCCTATTTAGTACCAAACACCTTTTGGAAGAACAGGGTTTCCGCTTCACGTTGGGCGTCGCGGTTCCCCTTCTTGGCAAAGCCATGGCCTTCATCCTTGGCGACCATATACCAAACTTGGCCACCATTACTGCGGACTTTGGCCACGATCTGATCGGCTTCTGAGATCGGCACGCGAGGATCGTTTGCGCCCTGGATCACAAATAAGGGCTTTGTGATCTTAGAAGCATTATTCAATGGCGCGATTTTTTCATGGAACGCACGCATGGCTGGATCGCGCTCGTCACCATATTCGACCCGGCGCAAATCACGGCGGTAGCCATTGGTGTTTTGCAGGAAGGTCGTGAAGTTCGAGATGCCGACAATGTTGATGCCGCCCGCCAAGCGATCATTGAAATTTGTCATGCTGGCCAGTACCATATAGCCGCCATAAGACCCGCCATAGACCACGACTTTACGCTGGTTGAGGTCTGGTTGGGTCGCGATCCAATCCAAAAGCGCGCCAATGTCTTTGACTGAATCCTCGCGCTTGAAGCCATTGTCGAGATCGACATAGGTTTTTCCATAGCCGGTTGAGCCCCGCACGTTCGGGAAGATCACCGCGGCACCAAGCTCATTCACCCAGTACTGGACTGTTGAGGAGAAGCCAGGACGTGATTGGCCTTCTGGGCCACCATGAATATTGATGATCACGGGGGCTTGGTCCGACGCGGTCGCGCTTTTTGGCTTATAGATATAGGCGGGGATGGTGCGCGCCTTGCCATCTACCTTGTCAAACGTTGGGTAGTTAAAGAAGCTTGGCTCAACAAAGTTGGCGGGGTTCAAACCACCAATTTCACTCATGGTCCATCGGGTCAGCTGCTTGGTTGCGACATCAAACGTATAAGCATCGCCAGGTGCCTTGGCCGTCGAGAGTGTCATACCCAAACGCTTGGAAGCAGGGTCCCAGTCTACGCCGCCAACGGTGCCAACAGGCAAGACGACCAGCTCTGCTTTAGCGCCTTTTGAAGTGCTTTGCAGATAGAGCTTCGAGAGCCCATTCTCATTGACGGTGTAGGCGAGCATTTTGCCGTCAGGGGACAGGTCAAAGCCTTCAACGTCCCAGTTCATCGTAGATGATACACGGGTCCGCGCACCGGTCGCCAAATCGAGTTGGACCAGATAGGAAAACTCGGACCCTTCATCGGTCAGGATATAAATCGACTTTCCATCCGCCGCAAAAGTCCCGCCATCATAGGCGACTTTTAGGTCTGGGGTGATGGCGGTCAAAGTCCCGGTTGCAACATCCAATGTCCAGCGCTTGGAGTAATTAACCGAGATGCCCTGCCCCAATAGAATGGTCTTTCCATCATCGGAGAGGTCAGCAATACCAAAGCCGCCTTCAGCACGATAAACCAAGCGGCGGCTGTCAGGCTGTTCTGGGTTGGCGATCACGATGTCGCGAACAGCTGTGCCATTGCGGGTGACAGTCCAGGCAGCCAGCTTGCCGTCTTTGGTGAAGCGGACACCAGCATTTTGTGTGCCCGGTTCGGTGAAGGCTTTAGCAAGGCCAGTGGCACGATCAAACAAATAGGCTTGGGTGAACTCATCCCCGCCTTTGTCCTTACCAAAGACGAAACTGCCGCCCGAATTTGGTCGGACCGCGGCACCCCCAACGGGCTCTGCATAATAGGTCAATTGGCTGCGCGCGCCCATCGCCATTTTGACTTCATGGATTTGGGGGACATCACCAAAGCGGGTCGAAATGAGAATGCCACCGTCGGGCAGAAAGTCTTGGAAGGAAGCCGCACGCGTGTTTGTGTATTGAATCAAGCGCTCGCGGATGGCTTCGGGTGTAACAGGCACATTCTGCATGACCAATTGACCCGAGGTGCGGGTCTCAACCGCGGCAACAGGGGCAGTTTGGGCCGTTGCAATCGCCATCGCCATGGGCGAGACAGAAAGCGTAAGGGCAAGGACGATGGCACGGGTCGAAATCATTGTGAGCTCCTTCAAGGGCGACTGCCGCCTTGGTCAAAAAACGATATCCAGCGTAAACGCACAGCTTCATTCAGGCATTGAGTGATAGGTGTAACAAAGCCCCACAATATGGGAAAGGTAAATCATGTTGAAATCCAGTAAGCCTTTTGAAAAACTGGTGCTCGCCAGCCACAATCAAGGCAAGCTCAAAGAAATCGCGGCCCTTGTCACCCCATTTGACGTTGAAGTCGTAAGCGCTGGGGATTTGGGTGTGCCGGAGCCCGAAGAAACCGAGACGACTTTCATTGGCAATGCCCTATTGAAAGCGCGGGCCTCTTGCCTGGCAACTGGTCTACCTGCCTTGGCAGATGATTCGGGGCTGGAAGTAATGGCACTCGAACGCGCACCTGGTATTTATTCGGCCCGATGGGCTGGGCCTGACCGCGATTTCTACGCCGCTATGGCTGAGATTGAACGACAGTTGCAAGCGAAAGGCGCGACCGACCGCTCAGCCCGCTTTGTGTGCGCCTTGGCGTTGGTTTTTCCAGATGGCCGCGAACAAGCCTTTGAAGGCGAAGTGATTGGTGAAGTGGTGGCTGAGCCGCGTGGCACGAACGGTTTTGGCTATGATCCGATCTTTGTCGCCACAGGCCACACAGAGACCTTTGGCGAATTGGACCCCGCAGTGAAGCACGCGATGAGCCATCGCGCGGACGCCTTTGCGAAATTTGTCGCTGCAGTCCTATCATGATTGAGCGGCGCTTAGGGCTTTACGTCCATTGGCCCTTTTGCGCGGCAATCTGCCCCTATTGTGACTTCAACGTCTATAAAGCACGCGGGCAAGATACCGAGCCCTTAGTGATGGCCATTCTGGCTGACATGGCCTATTGGCGCGATCAAACCGGTAAGCGCCCGCTGACAAGTCTATTCTTTGGTGGCGGCACGCCAAGTTTGATGGACCCGGACCAAGTTGCCCGCATCATTGAGCATGCGGGTAGCCTTTGGGGCTTTACCGATGACTTTGAAGTCAGCCTTGAAGCAAATCCGACGGACGCTGAGGCCGCTCGCTTCCATGACCTTCGCCTCGCAGGCGTCGAACGGCTGTCGCTCGGCCTGCAAGCATTAGATGATGCGAGCTTGAAGGGCCTTGGCCGATTTCACAGCGCGCAGGAAGGTTTAGCAGCCGCACTTCTGGCCCGGGCGATTTTTCCTCGCCTCTCGATCGACTTGATACATACCCGCCAAGGCCAGACCCTGGACGCGTGGCAGCAAGAGTTGGATCTTGCACTCACCCTCTCGCCCGACCATGTTTCGCCCTATCAATTGACAATTGAGGACGGAACAGCCTTTGCCCGCGCTGTTAGGCGCGGCTCGCTGCATTTGCCAGACAATGATCAAGCGGCAGATTTCTACCTTCTGACCCAATCTGTCCTCGAGCAAGCGGATTTTGATGCCTATGAGGTTTCTAACCATGCCAAGGGGATCACCAATCGGTCGCGTCATAATATGCTATATTGGACTTCGCAGGATTGGATTGGTCTGGGTCCCGGCGCACATGGACGATTGGGATGGGGCGCTGCCCGGCGTGCCACCAAGGCCCATCTCCGTCCAAAAGCTTATTGTGACGGGGTCGCCATAAACGGTCATGGCACCTCAGAAGACGAATTATTATCAGAAGACGCTGTGCGCGATGAGTTCTGGCTGATGGGCTTGCGCTTGCAGGACGGGATAGTCATCAAGAATGCGCCTGGCGTGCCCCTCCCCGACGATCAAATTCAATCGCGCCTGCGCCAAGGCTTGATGTGGCAAAACCCAACCCGTCTTGGATTGACTGCTGAAGGACGTCTCGTTGCCGATACAATAATCGGGGATTTACTGGCTGGCGGAGGCTAACCAGCCCGCCGCGCCCGCCAATGTTGCGAACTTTGCCCCCACGCATTGACCTGGAATTCGTGCATAGGCTCTGGCATTCTGGTTGGCCCTAAATTGGTGGACCCCAAACGTGCAGCCAATTGTTCTGAGGGCTTATTGGCTGGATCAATGATATGGATGATATCTGTCCAGCCCAGGTGGTCTACCACCCAGTCCATACAGGCTGTGGCCGCCTCGACCCCATAGCCCTTGCCGGTGGCCTCGGGTGCCAAACCCCAACCAACCTCCGTGCCGGGCCAGCCTTCAGGCATCCATGGACCGATGCGGCCTACCCACCGACCTGTATCGCGCTCAATGACAGAAAACATCGAAAAGCCGCGCAGCGACCAAGCACCCGTTATGGCCGCCAATTGCCGCCAAGCCATGGACTCTGGCAAAGCACCGCCAATGAATTGCACATGGTCGGCGTTTGCCATCATCGCCGCGAAAGCAGGGAAATCGTCCTGCGTCGGTGGACGCAGGACCAACCTCGCCGTGGTTAACGTCGGGCCGATCGCCATGATTAAGCCAGCGAAGGCTCGATCTCTTTGCAAGCAGCCAGCAAGCCGTTCACCGCTGCAACCGACTTTGCCCACATGTCCTTTTCAGCGTCATCCATCGGGAACTCGATAATGCTCTCGATACCACCGGCACCGATCACCGCCGGCACGCCGACATACATGTCGTTAATGCCATATTGGCCAGTCAAATGGCAGGCGCATGCCAGTACACGCTTTTTATCTTTCAGGAAGGAAGCAGCCATCGCGATCGCGCTTTCGGCTGGCGCATAATAGGCCGAGCCAGTCTTCAAAAGCGCCACGATCTCGCCGCCACCGCCGCGGGTGCGCTTCACAACTGCGTCGAGTTGTTCTTGGCTGATCTTGCCTTGTTCTACCAAGACGGGCAGTGGCAAGCCGCCGACGGTGGAGTAACGCACCATTGGCACCATGTCGTCGCCATGGCCACCCAAGGTCCAAGCATGAATATCTTCGACGGCAACTTTAAAATGCTCTGCCAAGAACCAGCGGAAACGCGCGCTGTCCAGAACGCCAGCCATGCCGCACACCATATGGTGAGGCAGGCCGGAGAATTCGCGCAGGGCCCAAACCATGGCATCGAGCGGGTTGGTAATGCAGATAACAAACGCGTTCGGCGCGTAGGTTCTGATGCCTTCGCCAACAGCCTTCATCACTTTAAGGTTGATGCCGATTAGATCATCGCGGCTCATGCCGGGCTTGCGGGGCACACCGGCAGTGACGATGCAGACGTCGGCACCGGCAATGGCGGCATAGTCGTTAGCGCCTTTGATATCGATATCGGAACCAAACACCGGGCTTGCTTCATCAATGTCCAAGGCTTTGCCCTGTGGCACACCTTCAGCGATGTCGAACAAAATAATGTCACCCAGCTCTTCGCGTGCCGCGATATGGGCCAATGTGCCGCCAATCATGCCTGCACCGATAAGCGCAATCTTCTTACGAGCCATATCTGTTTCCCTTCGGACTAGATCCTTGCGTGTCATAGGCGCTCTAGCGCGCGTTTGAAGGCACTGCAACGAAAGAGAGCGGGCAATTGTGCGATTGGCCGATCAGAGCGGCAAATTTTGCCCGTTAACCGTAATGACCCGGCAGTGTTTACCATGTTTGGCAAACATCGACTTTGATTTCTCCTTAAAAATATACATAAAATACAATTGATTATATGATTAACGTCGCTGGCATGCCTTTTGCGGAGCTTCAGACTGAGTTTGCGGACTGACCCTCAAGATCGCGAGGGTTCCGCCTGAATGGCTGGAAGGACTTTAGAAGATGGCAAATAGCGTCCACACAAATATGGGTGCAATGGTCGCACTTCAAAATTTGAATGCGACCTCGCGTGAACTGAGTGTTACCCAAAGCCGGATCAATACCGGTTTGAAAGTTGCCAGAGCACAAGACAATGGCGCGATCTATAACATCGCCCAACAGCAACGCTCTGAAAATTCTGCCTATAACGCGGTTGCTGATGGTTTAAACCGGGCAAAGTCGATTGCTGACGTAGCGCTGGCTGCTGGCGAAGCCCTCTCGGATATCTTCACCCAGATGCGCGAGAAAGCGGTTGCGGCATCAGACACCTCGATCTCGGCAACAAGCCGTCAGGCTTATAACTCCGAATTCACTGCCCTTCGTGACCAAGTGCCCTCGGTCATTGCAAACGCGGTTTTCGACGGTGCCAATATCCTCGGTGGTGGTGCGAACTTGACGTTTCTTGCCAACACTACCGGCAGCCAAACCATCACTTTGCCAACCCTCGACTTGGCGTTGGGCGCAACCACGGGTTCCGCGCCAGCCGTGCCGGCCGCCGATGTTTATTTGGGCGCGGCCTCAGACTTGAGCACGGCCGTATTGGCCGCAACTTCGAGAGATCAGGTCGTTGCCTCCCTCAACTTCATCAACTCAGAGCTGGCGCGCCTTGGTGCATCGGCCAAGCGGGTTGAGAACCACTCGATCTTTGTTTCCAAATTGCAAGACGCGATCACTGGCGGCATCGGCAATCTGGTTGACGCAGACCTCGCCAGCGAAAGCGCTCGCTTGCAGTCGCTGCAAGTCAAACAACAATTGGGCACACAGGCACTCTCGATCGCCAACCAGGCGCCTCAGACCATCCTGTCCCTGTTCAGGAACTAAAGGACCAGAGTTTAAAGCGGAGACACGCCGGATCAAAGTTTCTTGAACCAGCTGGTAATTTACGAAATATTCACCATGTTTCCGCAACAACTACTGTAAGTTAATTTGGGTCATCTCACCTTAAAACTTGTTGAGACTGGCCGGGTGATTAAAAGAGAAAGACCGAACCATGGCAGGTAGTGTGCATACAAATATGGGAGCCATGACGGCTCTCCAGAACCTGAACAAGACCAATCGCGAAATGGACGGCATTCAAAGCCGGATCAATACGGGCTTGAAAGTCGCCGTCGCGAAGGACAATGGTGCGATCTACAACATCGCCCAACAACAACGCTCGGAACTCTCCGCTTACGATGCGGTTCGCAACAGCTTGAACAGGGCCAAGTCGATTGCCGACGTGGCCCTGGCAGCGGGGGAGCAGATTTCGGACATCTTCTCGCAAATGCGCGAAAAGGCGGTTGCCGCCTCAGACGCGTCGGCGAGCGCAACCTCCCGGGCGGCCTATAATGCCGAATTCATCGCGTTGCGCGACCAAGTTGCCTCGGTCATTGCTAACGCCGTGTTTGACGGTGGCAATGCCATCGATGGCGCGGCCGCTAGCTTCACCTTCCTCGCTAATTCGACGGGTAGCTTAACGGTTACCCTACCAATCATCGACCTTAGACTGGTCACGGGCGCTGGTACGGCCGTAGCTGCCCCCGCCGCGGACATTTATCTGGGTACAACTGACGTCCTCGACACGGCAGTCAATGCTGCCACGGTTCGTGACCGGATTGCGGCCTCCCTTGAGTTTGTGAACTCCGAATTGGCGCGCCTTGGGGCTTCTGCAAAGCGCATCGAGAATCACGAGATTTTTGTGGGTAAGCTGCAGGACAGCATCAAAGGCGGGATCGGCAATTTGGTCGATGCCGACCTCGCGGTGGAATCGGCGCGCTTACAGGCAGCTCAGGTCAAGCAACAATTGGGGACCCAAGCCTTGTCGATTGCAAACCAAGCGCCGCAGAGCATCTTGAGCTTGTTCCGCCAATAGTCCGATAAGAAAAGCCCGGTTCACGCCGGACGTACGAAACTGTCGAGCACTTTCTTTTCGCCAGATTTTTCAAACTGAATGGTCAGTTTCGATCCTTCGACATGGCGTACGGCACCATAGCCAAATTTATCATGAAAAATGCGCTGGCCAACTGCATAGGTGGCATCCTTAGCCCCAGTCCGCGCCAGAAGTTTGGCTTCACCATCAATGATCGGGCCACCAAAACCTTTTGCCATGCCAGGGGCGAGCTTGCCTAAAGCAGCCGCAGCCTGCGCGCGCTTCCAGCCCGGACTTTCATAACCTGTTCCAAAGCCATTGCCAGGTTGGGTCGAAAGTGGGCCATAGGCCGCAAATCGCTCTGCCGCGCCACCAGTCCCTTGATTGAAATAGCCTGTGTCTGAAACTGCATCGACATGGTCATCGGGGAGTTCATCGACAAAGCGGCTGGGTAGGACGCTGTTCCATCGTCCATAAATTTGGCGATTGGCAGCAAAGCTAATCCGCGCACTTTCCCGGGCGCGCGTTATCCCAACATAAGCAAGTCGGCGCTCTTCCTCTAAAGCTTTGTCGCCCTTTTCATCCAAAGCCCGCCTAGAAGGAAACACTTCTTCTTCCCATCCGGGCAGAAACACCAATGGCCATTCAAGACCCTTGGCGGCATGGAGGGTGAGAATTTGTACCGCGTCGCCTTCTTCTGTGCGATCTAGGTCCATGACTAATTCAATGTGTTCGAGATAGGCCGCCAACGTATCAAATTGGCCCATCGAGCGAACCAATTCTTTCAAATTGTCGAGCTTCGACACCGATTGAGGATTCTTGTCCGCTTTCAGCATGTCGGTATAGCCACTCTCATCGAGGATGAGTTCAGCCAATTCGGTATGCGGCAACTCCAACGATTTTTTGCGCCAATGTTCTAATTGATGGATAAAGCGAGCAAGGCCCGTACGTGCTGGACCCTTCAGTTCGTCACTACCCAATAATTGGCTCGCCATGGTGAACAAGGGAACGCCAGCAAGCCGCGCAGCCGTGCCTAACCGTTGCACACTCGTATCGCCAATCCCACGTTTGGGCACATTGACGATCCGCTCAAACGCCAAATCATCATCGAGCGAACGAATGAGACGCAGATAGGCGTGCGCATCGCGGATTTCGGCCCGTTCAAAGAAGCGCGGCCCACCAATGACTTTGTAAGGGATTTGCAACATCAAAAAGCGCTCTTCAAACGCGCGCATCTGCCAGGACGCCCGCACCAGGACCGCGCTCTCATCATAGCGGCGGCCGGTGCGACGCCATTGCTCAATATCATCAGCGATCAAACGCGCTTCAGCCTCACCATCCCAAATACCGCGTACCAAGACCCGGTCTCCTTCTGGGATTTCCGTCCATAGGGTTTTGCCAAGTCGATTTTTGTTGCTGGAGATTAAATGGCTCGCCGCTGCAAGAATATGGGGGGTTGAGCGGTAATTTCGCTCCAATCGGACGATCTTGGCACCAGGGAAATCATGCTCAAAGCGCAGGATATTGTCGACTTCCGCTCCACGCCAGCCATAAATGGACTGATCGTCGTCACCCACGACGCAGATGTTCTTCCGTTTTCGCGCGAGGAGGCGAAGCCACAGATACTGGGCGACATTGGCATCTTGATATTCGTCTACCAGAATATATTTGAAGCGGTCATGGTACTCCGCCAGCAAGTCTGGTTCCTTCAAGAAAAGGCTAATAGTTTCCAGCAGGAGATCGCCGAAATCGACGCAATTAAGCACTTTGAGACGGGATTGGTACAGTGCGTAGAGCTTCGCCCCTTTGCCATTAGCGAATAGAAACGACTCATCGGCTGGCACTTTCTCTGGTGTGAGTGCACGGTTCTTCCATCCGTCGATCAAACTCGCAAGGAAACGAGGGGTCCAGCGCTTTTGGTCGATATTTTCGGCCTCGATTACCTGCTTCATCAAACGGATCTGATCATCGGTATCGAGAACCGTGAAGGTGGGCTTTAAGCCCACTAATTCAGCATGGCGGCGCAAGATCATCGCGCTGGTTGAATGGAAGGTACCAAGCCAGCGCAACCCTTCTGCGGCGGGGCCGATCAGAAGCTGCGCGCGATCGCGCATTTCCCGGGCGGCCTTATTGGTGAAGGTAACTGACAAGATTTCCCACGGTTTCGCCCGACCTGTCGCCAGTAATTGTGCCAAACGCGACGTCAGCACCTTTGTTTTACCTGTCCCGGCACCAGACAACACCAATACAGGGCCATCCAGGGCTTCAACCGCCTCTCGTTGCTGATCGTTTAGGCCCATCATCCACGGATGCTCAGACCCACCTGTTGGCCGGGCCGCAGCACCCGGCGCGCGCGCGATTGCACGTTGAGAAATCGTCAAGGCGGGTTGGGGAGAATGGGGTTCACTGGACATGGCGTTGATTCGCTAAGATAAGAACGATAAGCGAACATAGGGATTAAATGTGTGCTTGTCGCGTGGTTCTCGCAATCGCGTCTGCGTGAAGCACTAGGCCACTGTTTTGCCGCAAAATGGATTATGACTGGCATGATGATACGCAACCTGTTCCTGACCAGCGCTTTATTCTGTTCGATGGCTGCCTCGCATGCTGTGGCACAATCCATCCGCACCATTGAGTCCGCGCCTTTACAAGAAGTTGGCCCATGGGGCGCTGCTGCCCCGCCCCTAGGCCTTGAGCGTCTCGATAGCGACCTTTGGCAGGGCGCTGACCCCGGCACATTGGCTTTGGCTTTTGAACGGATCGGCCCAGATTTGCGCTTTCCCGCACTACAGCGTTTGGTTCGCCAAGCGGTGTTTTCAGGTGGTTCGGCCCCGGCCGGTGACCTTGATTTGGCCCGCGCTCGATTTCTTGCGGCCAATCGCTTAGGCCCATCAGAAGCGGCGACGCGCCTATTCCAAACCGTGCCACGCTTAAGCGCAGACCCAGCCTTGATTAATCTCGCAATTGATGCCGCTTTTCGCGCGGGCCGCGCCGATGAGGCCTGTGGCTGGGTTGCTTCACCAGGTCTAGAAGACGCCAATAGCATGAGCACGAGCTCAACCTGGCTGGAAACTAGGGCCACTTGCTATGCGTTAAATGGGGAGGCCGCTGCAGCCAATCTCTCGGTTGATCTCGCTCGGGGCAAAGGCCAAACCGATACTTGGCTGGGCCGGGCAGTTGCCGCGGCTTCTGGACCGGTCACAAATCCGCCGCCCTTTCGCGGAGATAGCGGCCGCGCGCTGGTTCTGAGCATGAAGGCGCAATTGAAATTGCCAAAAGCGCTGGCAAGCAGTGGAGACCCGTCCGCGCTTTCGGCGCTGATAAACTGGCCAGACTTTGCAACCCTTTTTCCCGCTGAGGAAGTAGCGCCCCTGGTGCGCCGTGCCGCCCAAACCGGGGTCGCTTCCCCTGCCCAAGAAGCGCTTTTGAGAATCCCGCCGCTACCACCTCCAGTGATGCCCGCGCCTGCAACCGATGCGACCCTTGGCCCTCAGATTGAAGCAACTGCGCCACCCCTGCTGCCACCATCGCCACCAATCGCGGAGACCTGGGCCAAGACTTTAAGCCAAGCAAATACAGCGCAGGGCCGTGCTTTAGAAGCCCGCTTACTTAAGGCTGATTTGCAGAACCTAGTCGAAACCGCGCCAGAAGAGATCCCGGCTATGACTTTGCCAATCTTGGCAGAGGCAGCGCTTTGGGCGGGAGATATCCGGCTTGCAAAAGCTCTTGAGGTCCGCAGCCCAATTCCACTGTCGCCTCGGCACCGGCTAGTGCTAGCCCTGCTGGATCCGGTGTCGGGTGATCGACCCGTCCAACGCCATATTGAGGCTGCGACCAACCCGAGTAGTCAACGCCAAGCCATTCGCGACGCTTTGATCGCTTGGTCTGCCGGCATGCCAACATTGGGCGGGCTTGCGACCTTGGTTCAGCCTGGCCTGCCGGACATAAAGGGCGGGCAAGCTGGTATGCGAACAGCGCTAACCTTGGCTGCAGAGCGAGGATCGAAGGGCGAAGTGGCCCTATTGGTGGGCTTGGCGCTTCAAGGCCAAGAGCCTGCAAGTGCAGATGCTGAGACCGTTGCGATTGCTGTGGGTGCACTGCGCCGCGTAGGTTTGTCGACCCAGGCTGTGGATCTGGCACGAGAGTATCTGCTAGCTTTAGACATGGCCGTTCCAACGCGCGCTGCCCCAGCAGCGACGCCTGCAGTTAATGCTGTAACCGCGAAACCTAATCCGGCATCGGCCGCCTCACCCAGTAGCTTGCGGACAAGCGCGCCGGCGGCAAGTCAGCCAAAAGCCATAGCGCCTGCTTCGGCCGCTCAACCCAATCAGCCAAAGCCCGCGACTTCACCTCGCACACTTCCACCTTCACCTACGCCTAAGGCCAAAACCAAAGCCCCATCAAAGCCCAGTTGGGCCCCGCCCAAGTGAACGCACTGATTGAAGCCTTTTTGGAGATGATTGGGGTCGAGCGTGGTGCTGCCCGCAACACGTTAGATGCTTATCGACGTGACCTAACCGATTTCGCTTCGTTTTTAACCGTGCGGGGTCTTGAGGCACGCGCAGCCGATCACGAAGATATCGAGGCTTTTGCGCAGGACTTAAGCGTTCGCGGTCTGAGCAGCACCACCATCGCCCGACGACGGGCGGCATTGCGCCAATTCTATCAATTTGCCGTCAGCGAAGGATGGTGCCCAGACGACCCAACAAAGCGGTGGGATGGACCCAAGCGAGCACGCACCTTACCGAAGACAGCAGACGTGACCGACATTGACGCGCTGCTTGCCGCAGCCACCCGCCTTAAAGGCTGGAAAGCATTGCGCGCTGCCTGCTTGATCGAGTTGGTTTATGGCTGCGGGTTGCGGGTAAGCGAATTGGTTGGCTTACCCATGCGGGCGGTGCCCAAACCAGAAACAGCGGCTATGCGTGTTAAAGGCAAAGGCGGGAAGGAACGCTTGGTGCCTTTGGGCTCCCATGCACGACACGCCTTGGATGCTTGGCTTGAGGTCCGTGCCCACAGTTTGCCAGATGGTGCTCAAGGAGCCGAAACTGGCAAGTTTCTGTTTCCGGCCAAGGGCAAAGCTGGCCATTTTGGGCGGCGCGAATTTGCGCGTCTATTGGACGGCCTTGCAATTGAGGCCGGCCTTGACCCAAAGAAGATGAGCCCGCACGTGTTGCGCCATGCCTTTGCAACCCATTTGGTGGAGGGCGGCGCGGATCTGCGATCGGTCCAGGTCATGCTGGGCCATGCCGACATCGCGACAACACAAATTTATACTCATGTGGCTGACGCGCGCTTGACTGAGTTGGTTACCCAGAATCATCCCCTAGCATATCGCACAAAAAAGGGCCCCTAAGGACCCTCAATGCGATTTAGTGTTGATCCAGTGGAACTTTTTAAGCGATGTTACGCTTTGCAGCGCGGATTATAGCCGCTTCGTCCAAGAAAGCCTGCTCGCGCTTTGCTTTTGACGCATTTGTCCGGCTTACCCGGCGCTCTTCCAGCATTTCAAACTTTTTCTGCTCTTCGAAAGCCGACTGCAAGTCACCGCGCAGCGCTTCCAATTGCTCTTCAACACCTACGAGCGAAGCTTCTAGATTGGCGCGTTGGGCAACCAGAACTTGGGAATAGGCAACCCAATGGCTCATCATTGCGGGGTCTGCTTCGGCGCGCGACCGCTCGCGTTTTTCGGAGATCAAGAGATCACCTTTTTTCCGCTCAATATCTTCGCGCGTGCGCTCGGCCGCGCTGATCAGCATCTGCACGCTGTCGACCTTATGCTTGGCCAATTTGATTAGCGTTGAGCCGGTTTTCATTATTACTTTCCCTGCGTTACAGGTCCTATCTACACGCTGTGGGTTAAGAAATCGCTCTTTCGATCTGTAGAATTTTCCCGCGGGTAGGAAAACAGCACCATCCGCTCAATCACTTACTTTTCCACCGGCATCACCTCCAGCATTAGCTTTGTGTGTTCATGATGTCTGATAGCCGTTCGAAGGTCTCGGCAAAGGTGGTCCGCTCTTGCTTGCCCTGGCTCAGGAATTCTTCAAGCGGCTCTGCCAAAGCGATCGCGCGATCTGTCCCGGGGTCGGCACCGCGCCGATACGCTCCTAGGCGGATTAGCTCTTCCATATCCGAATAGGCTGCCAAGGCGCGCTTGGCATCACGAACCAGGATTTGTTCTTCGGGCGCATGGCATTCTGGCATGAGGCGGGAGACGGATTTCAGAATGTTCAGTGCGGGGAAGCGGCCACGTTCGGCGATCGCCCGCTCAAGTACCAAGTGACCGTCAAGTATGCCACGCACGGCATCCGCAACAGGCTCATCATGATCGCCGCCATCGACCAAAACCGTGAACAAGCCCGTGATCGATCCAATCTGATCGCCGCTTGTTGGGGCACCGGGGCCCGCGCGCTCAAGTAGTTTTGGTAATTCTGCAAATACGGTAGGCGTATAGCCCTTAGTTGTTGGCGGTTCACCGGTAGCCAAGCCTATTTCCCGCTGGGCCATCGCAAAGCGGGTCACACTGTCAAACAGGCAAAGGACTTGTAGGCCTTGGTCACGAAAATGCTCTGCAACTGCAAGGGTCGTATAGGCTGCTTGCCGGCGCTTGAGGCTGCTTTCGTCCGAAGTCGCCACCACCACGACAGAGCGCCGCAAGCCTTCGGTTCCCAAGGTGTCTTCAACGAACTCTTTGACTTCTCGGCCGCGCTCTCCAATCAGGCCGATCACGACCACATCGGCGGCGGCACCTTTTGCAAGTTGTGACATGAGCACGGACTTTCCGACGCCTGAGCCTGCGAAGATACCCATACGTTGGCCTTGGCACAGGGCGCAAAAAGCATCGATAGCGCGAATGCCCGTCTCCATGCGCTGGCCCACCCGAACCCGGGTATGGGCAGGCGGTGGAACGCCCCTTAAAAGTCGAGGGTGGGACCCATTGGCCACAGGCGGGCCGCCATCGACAGGATTACCAAAGGCATCAATCACGCGCCCCAGCCAAGCGGAGGACGGGGCGATCATGGGCGAGGTTCCTTCAAAGACGAGGCTGGCCCCCGCGCGCAGACCTTCCACTGTTTCAAATGGCATCAAAAGGGCGCGTCCATCACGGTAGCCGACGATTTCTAGCCGGGCATAGCCTTCCGCAGCTTCGACAATTGCCCGAGCGCCCAAGGCCATAGCTTGGGGTGGACCACTTGCTTCCACCATAAGTCCTTTGACCGCAACAATCCGGCCTTCGTAGCGTGTATGGTCCTGATGCCTCAGCGTCTCGGCCAAATCAGCCAAGCGCACACCGCTGTTTAGTCGTGAATGTCCATCTGGACGCATCCTGCCGCCCTGCTTTCGCTGCTAAAACCCGTCACACTTAAGACGCCATGTGAAGAAAAGAGTGAACATGGTTGATAAAGTCGCATTTGAAGTGCTTCGCGTTAACCTGTCGTAAAGATCAATTCGGCAAACGTAGCGCCAACATATGGAAAATGTCAGACAAGCCGCAAAAAGCGGTTAACCATCTTTAAGCAAATCAGCTTAGGCATGGGTCGTTGGTTGTTACACCGCCCATTCAGGGCATGTCGGAGGGGGCTCCATGCGGGTTCTGTTAATTGAAGACGATAGCGCGACGTCGCAGTCGATTGAGTTAATGCTGAAGTCTGAGGGCTTCAATATATACACGACTGACCTTGGCGAAGAAGGCGTCGATCTGGGCAAGTTGTATGACTACGACATTATTTTGTTGGACCTGACCTTGCCTGACATGAATGGTTTCGATGTCTTGCGACAATTACGCAATTCTCGCGTTGGTACGCCAATCCTGATCTTGTCGGGGACGAGCGATATTGACACCAAAGTCCGTGGCCTAGGCGTTGGCGCAGACGATTTCGTCGCGAAGCCTTTCCACAAGGACGAACTGGTTGCCCGCATCAATGCCGTCGTTCGACGCTCGAAGGGCCATTCGCAGTCGATGATTCGCACTGGCGACATCGTGGTGAACCTCGATCAGAAAACAGTGGAAGTGAACAACCAGCGCGTTCATTTGACCGGCAAAGAATATCAGATGCTAGAACTGCTTTCCTTGCGCAAGGGTACGACCCTGACAAAGGAAATGTTCCTAAACCACCTTTATGGCGGCATGGACGAGCCAGAACTGAAAATCATCGACGTTTTCATCTGTAAGCTTCGCAAGAAGTTGGCAGCATCGGCCGATGGTCAGCACCATATTGAAACAGTTTGGGGCCGTGGTTACGTGCTCCGCGATCCAACACCAGGCGAGCAATCCGCCGCGGCGTAGAAGCCCAACGAACTTCTCTTTTGATTTCAATTACCTTTAAAAGGGCCCGTCATTTGGCGGGCCCTTTTTCAGTTCCGATTAACCACATGGCACAATACTTGCTGGCAAGAACTTCCGGCACACAAAGTGTCAGAAGATGGAACAGATCGATGAGAAGTGCACCGCGTTACAATGTCGAAGCTTCGTTTCGCCCCCGGGAATTGCGGGATTACAGCGAGCCTGTGATACGCCCGTCCATTCGCCTCCAGGTCCGCCCGACATTCTGGCAACAACTGCGGCAGGCTATTGGCCTTTAGAGCATTTTCCACTTAATGTGCATCATATCCGCAGCTAGCGAAGTAGTTTCGGCACTCTTCTGGTTTGAACATGGTGACGAGGGAGCCGATGATATCCCACAGACCTGATACTGTCCGTTCGCC
>NZ_JBIIYV010000129.1:0-4783 GCF_044346625.1 Aquidulcibacter sp.
GATCCCATCGTCATGCTCAGCGCAGTCCCCTGAACATGATCAACTCAGCCCTAAACCGGCTACATCATGACGCCGCTGTTACACCACGCCGTGGGACACGATCGGTTTGCGCCAGGGGTGGTCATTTGGGGCACGTTGGAGGTTGCTCTAAAGCGGACGTTTAATGGCCCCAAAAAATGAGTGCATCTCAAACTTGTTTGGGGATACCAAAACTCTTGGCCGGATTTTGAAGTGCTGGGTCAGCTTTTGGCATTTGCTCGACCGTGAGATCTGCTTTAGTCAAGTTCAACAAAGTTCGAAAGGATAACACGTTCGGTGACCCGCCTATCTTCTTCAGAGGTCTATACAACATTGGGTTTAGCCTTTTCGATTTCACAGGTTTAATTCTCATCTCAAGGGAGTTTCACGCGATTAGTTCTGCTTATGTCGCTCCTTGGGTTTCAGCAATTTTGTAGGTTGGCTTATCTGCCGGTATCATCTCATTTTTTCAGACCGAAGCGTTCCGGGAGGGTTACCAGAAAGCCTGGGTCCATGCTCGGCAGCGGTTTCCGGGTTCAAATGGATCTGAAGGAAGCGAATAGGAATCGCGCTTTGGTCAACTGCGGCGCTAGCTTAGTTGAGGATTTGACGTTACTAGTCGCCAGTTACCGCTCCGAGTCCCATCAATGCCGTCGCGGCTAACCAAATTTGCAGCCAGCTAGGAAGTGTCTTTCGCGACTGCCTGCGTTGGCACAGCTGCTTGTTCGTGCGCCATAGCTGGCCAACTCATCTTGCAAGCTGTGATGGATTGTCCTTGCAATCAGTATGCGATTTGGTTGCACGCCGTCTAAGTGTCTGGTGTGACCATGCTCCCTGGCTGTCTTGCCCGAATACTTGGCAATGCTGTCCAAGTGGATTGGCAATCAGGCTGGACGGCGATCTCTCCCAAGCAAAACATTATGATTTCCCTAGAATACTAGATGGTAGCATATTCATCGAATAATGATAAGTGCGAATCGATCCGTATCTTCAATAGCGTGTTTGGGGTCAAAATCTATGATGGATGTGATATCGCAGTTTATCTCAGATTGCAGGACTGCGTCAACTTATCATGAGCTTGAAGCTAAATTTAAGCACGTCTTTCGTTCTTTCGGCGCAGACACTGGTACATTGTCCTGCATTGGATCTCCCGCGAACCTATTAAATTCTTTGAAAGTTGTTGGCTCTCCTGATTCTGAATTTGTAAGAACTTATGCGGAGAATAACTTTATTCGTTACGATCCAGCCGCCAAAAAGAGCATCACGACCCTTTCAGGTTTTTCATGGGACGAATGTCGTTTTGAGTCTAGAAATGACCCAAGTGCTCTTAACGTATTAGATGTCGCTCATGATTTTGGTTACGAGAATGGCTTTGTTGTTCCTATCCACAGCGGGTTGGGCAATTTTTCTGTGGTTACGTTTACCGGTGATCGTCTTGACCTTAACGCGACCACGAGAGGCTGTCTTCACCTTATGGCCATTTATTATCACGTAGCTTTGGAGCGCCTCATGCTAATTGATACCGCTCCGTCTAAACCCGATTTGACCGAGCGTCAGATAGAGGTGTTACGATGGGTTTCGGCGGGCAAGACTGATTGGGAGATCGGCCGCATACTTTCTATCAGCGAAGCGACGGTAAATAGACATGTTGAACGTGCGAAGGAGCGTATTGGCGTGCGCACACGCGCCCAGGCGATAGTGGAGTGCTTGGTGAATGGCATTGTCAGTTTGTAAGCCTTCCAGCTTTGTACCTGCCCTTTCTGAAACTGGCACGCACATTGCATGTTACTCCCAGGTTCTTACTCGGGAGTTCCATTATGATACATGCGGTTACATCGGCAAATCGGGACTTGTATGCCAAGCAGCTCGCAGCGATGCACAAGCTGCGGTATCATTTTTATGTTGTCCAAAGGGGTTGGTCTGATGGCCTGACCATAGAGAACGACCGTGAGTATGACGAGTTTGATCGCCCAGACACGGTTTATCTTATGAATTTGACTCACGATGGCCAAATCAAATCGACTTTTCGATTGATGCCGACAATGAATCATTACTTGCTCGACAAGCTATCACATTTCGTAGATGGGCCGGTTCCTAGGGGCAATCATATCTGGGACATGACTCGTTGGATTATCTCGCCTTCCTTTCGCAAGGTGAGCGGAGAAAAGTACAGTAAGGCACATAGCGAATTAGCTTGTGGATTGTTTGAGTTCGCCGCCACACGGGGCATCACACACTATACGACTTTGATGGATACCAGATTTCTGCCGGCCGTTGAGCAAGCCGGTTGGAAGTATGAGCTGTTGGGACTACCTGTGCCATTTGGTGATCGGGGTGAGACCGCCATCGCAATCATCATTGATGCTGGGCCGAAGTCGTTGGCCCACAACCGTATGATTTACGATATTGATTACTCTATTTTATTCGAGTCTCCGCCTCCAAGGATCGGAGAGCGGCTTGAAGACGTGCTCGCACGATTAGATGTAATTGAAACCATTGAGCAAATTTCGGATCGGGAAGCTAGAATGGCTGCGTGGGATGGTCTTAACACTCAGTTTAGTGCCGCTTAGTTTCTTCTCATCTTTTGATGTTAAGCCGTGCGCACTTTTTTAGCTGCAGAAGCTCTGCGAGCTCTTTTGCATGATCAATTGCAACCACGATGCCCTCATGTTTCTCAATCTCAAGCAGCCGTCTTAACATCCGCGACAATACCATCGCGTCGCTGGGACAGATTGGGCCAAAACTTTGGATTGCGGTACGTATGACTTCCAAGACCGGGTCACTCGGCACTTGGGGCTTTACACCATCAAAGGTGTTCTGGCGGGCTACAGAGGTGGTTTTATGGTTGTCGTTGAGAGGTGTAGCAGGGGAAAAAAAGACCATATTCGTTCCAAAAAAGCTGATTGAATCTCCTTTAGACCCGTTTTCACACATTTTGGTTGGTGAGAATCCACCAATCCTAAGCTTCGCCTTACTGCGAGTTAACATCTGCGATCTAGCCGTTCTCCCTCGACCAAGCGACTTTGGCTTGGCAAAGATGTGAGGCTAGGATGTCAGCAAACACAGCGAGGAACGCACTCTTTCGTGTTACGCAGACTAATGTTGAGCAGGTCTTTGGCTATATCTTTGCCCCTTGGGTGAAAGAGCTAGGTTTCGCAGACTTTATTGTTTCCGCTGGGCATTGCAGTGTCATCCTGCCGCTGTCCAGCAAGGTGAAGTTTGTGACATGAGCTATGTGCGGTCAGGCGATTATGGCGGGCATTGATACTGCGTCAGGTCTGGCTACTGGCACCAGTGACCGTGTTGGCAAAGGTACGGTATATCAACATACCCATTTTGTTTCGCCGGCCGCCAACGACGACTACCGTTTCGAGGCAATTGTAAAGAGCTTCCGCTCATCGCGCGCGTACGTCGAATGTGATGTCGTGTCTGTTACGACGGGGGAGCTTGTTGCCCTTGGAGTAAGCGAGTTTGCATTTTAGTGGGCCTAGCGTACGGACCCCTGATTTTCGCGACTGGGGCTCTCCAAGCTCATCCTAACCTACGTGCTCAAACGATAAACATTCTCAAAAAAGGAGAGGACTTTAATGGCAGAGAACCATAATGGCCTCAAATTGTACTTTGTTGGAAGCGGCGAAGTTTCAAAGGGCAACACGACCGACGATTGGGATGGATTCAGTAAGACTCTCGTCGCAGCTACGAGCCGGCGAAATGCGCTCGTGGTCGCGAAACTTTATGATCAAAACAAAGCCTGGCCGGCTACTTTAGAATGGGAGGACCAACCCATAACCATAGTTAGCTTCAAGGATCCGAACACTGGGCTTTATCTCTAAACAAATCCATTTGCTATCGACGTGTCGTGTTGTCTGCTCTGCTGATGTTGCAGGTTCAAAGTTTTAAGTCTGACGTTACGTCATGCGCCTTGGTGGATTCTCCCAATAGCAGATGAAAAATGCTCGTCTATGAAGGATTATGGACAGTTCTTTTGAAATGGCTATTTTGTCAATTGTAGCGGGAGTAGTCATTTTTGTGGGTTTGATTTTCCTGATTTATGCGTCTCTCCGCTTGCTTGACGAGCCGAGAAGCAACGTAGATCAAGACATCGATTAGACTGTTCGCGTTAGCTATTGTGTAAGCGACCGACCTGACACACCTTGACCGACCAAGCGAGCTGTCGCGCGATGGCTGGTTTCCAGTTCCACTGCAACAGTTCGTGGAGGCGTTAGTCGGGATGGTCGTCGATGCTAGGAAAGATGTCTTCGAACCGGGGATGGGGGCCATGGCGTTGAGCTTTGCGGTTACGATGGGCAGAGCGGCGCTCAACAAGGCAGCATTTTTAATTTTTTTGTCTCATGGCTGTCAGACCGCTTTTTGCGCTCTCTTCGCGCGGGGTTTCAGTTTCCCCATGTCTATTAGTCTTTGGCGAATACTAGGTGTTATAAGCCACCAAACACCGCGCTGTTTGCCACGAAAAGCGGTCAGTTATCGCCACTGCGGCGGTCAGCTGGGACAGGAAAGCGGACAGCCAACTTCAAGAAATGTTCCCTGCTCACAACCGCAGTTTCAAGGCCAACTTTTCAACCCCTACTGGCCGCAAACATCAATTGTGAAGCTTGGCCGTGGTCTGCTTTGCGCCAGAGAACGAACCCGCTCCGCGGGAGGTTTGTGCGTGATGGGCTGGGGGCATGGATTTGGGCTGATTGCGATTTTGATTGAAGAAGTGGGTTTAGGTTCTGACGATGGATGCTCCTTTAACAAGATAGGA
>NZ_JBIIYV010000130.1:0-4755 GCF_044346625.1 Aquidulcibacter sp.
CAACGATCAAAGCTCAAGAAAAGCGCCTGCGCGCCATCAAAGGCATCGGCCCAGTCAGCGCCCATACCCTCATCGCTATGCTGCCCGAACTCGGTCATGCAACGCGCAAGCAAATCGCCTGTCTTGCAGGCCTTGCCCCCCATCCAGCTCAGTCAGGCAACAGCTTCAAGAAATATCCTATGACCGGTGGACGCGATCTCATCAGACGCACCCTGTTCATGGCCGCGTTGACCGCATCACGCTGCCACCCAGACTTAAAACACTTCTACCAAAACCTTCTCAGCAACAAAAAGCCAAAAAAGCTCGCTCTCGCCGCCGTAGCCCGAAAACTCGTAACCATCGCAAATGCTGTCCTCAAACCAGTCCACATCTCACATGCTGAACTGACTTGATGACAGTGAACTGGTGTTGGGGCATTTTCGACCGAAATTGCCCCCCCAAGTGTGACCGAAAGTCGCGCCCCTCGCAGGTGACGGGGCAGTCGCACTAGCCTATGACTGAGGTTGAACTGGCAGAGCGCCAGACGGAGTGCCTTCCTTGGGTGTGGCCAACTTCATCACCGATATCTGGGATACCTTGGCCATTTCATCCTTGATGGTGGCCGTGACCGTAACTATCCACTTCCTCGGTCTTGCGGCCCTGATGTATATGATCCGGAAGCGACCGCCCTTGGCAGACCCACAAGCCCGACATTTTTCGTTGCGCTTCCTCGCCATTCTTTTTGTCGTATTTGGCCTATTTGCCGTGCATACGCTGGAAATTTGGCTCTATGCCGTGGTCTATCACTTTGGCCTGCATGCCTTTCATGATTTTGAGACTGCCCTTTATTTTTCGACCGTCACCTTTGTGTCGCTGGGCTATGGCGATGTGATCTTGCCGCGCGACTGGCGCTTGGTCGGCGCGATTGAGGCGGCGAATGGCGTGATCTTGCTGGGCTGGTCGACCGCGTTTTTGATCACCGTGATCGGTCGTCTGCGCGCGCTGGAGCATGAATGGCTAGACCATAAGGCGGACTAAGTGTGCGCCCATCCATAAATTTGACGCGGCAACGGGCGATTTCTTGCACCTCGCCGGACCCTGCAAAGTTGCATCGCGCACGATTGCCCTCTAACCAGTTCCCGACATAATAAAGCCGGGAAGAAGGCTGATAGCTCTAGGGGCACGCGGACCGAGATGTTTGATAAGATTCTGATTGCCAATCGCGGCGAAGTGGCCGTTCGTATCATCAAGACTTGCCGCCGGATGGGCGTGAAAACCGTCATCGTGTTTTCTGAAGCCGACCGCGATTCCATGGCTGTAGAGATGGCCGACGAAAAAGTCTTCATCGGCCCAGCTCCAGCTTCTGAATCCTATCTCGTGATCGACAAGATTATCGCCGCCGTCAAAGAAACGGGCGCACAAGCGGTTCACCCGGGCTTTGGCTTCTTGTCGGAAAAGGTTGAGTTTGCGCAACGTTGCGCGGATGAAGGGATCGTCTTTATCGGCCCGAACCCGCACGCGATCCACGCCATGGGCGACAAGATTGAAAGCAAGAAGACCGCTGCGGCAGCTGGTGTTTCGTGCGTACCGGGCCATATTGGCGAGATTGCGGATACGGCCCATGCGGTGGCCATCTCTGAGGAGATTGGTTATCCCGTCATGATCAAGGCTTCGGCTGGCGGCGGTGGTAAGGGCATTCGGGTGGCGTATGACCGCAAGGATGTCGAAGAAGGCTTCCCAGCCGTGCGTGCCGAAGCCAAGAACGCCTTTGGCGATGACCGCATCTTCATCGAGAAGTTCATTCTGGCCCCACGCCATATCGAAATCCAAGTCTTGGGCGATAAGCACGGCAATGTCGTGCATTTGTTTGAGCGCGAGTGCTCGATCCAGCGCCGTAACCAGAAAGTCATTGAAGAAGCCCCAAGCCCGTTGCTGGATGAAGCAACCCGGGCAGCCATGGGTGCCCAAGCCGTCGCGCTGTCCAAGGCTGTTGGCTATGACAGTGCTGGCACGGTCGAGTTTGTGGCCTCTGGCAAGGATAAGAGCTTCTACTTCCTTGAAATGAACACCCGCCTGCAGGTGGAGCATCCGGTTTCGGAAGCCATCACTGGCCTTGATCTGGTTGAACAGATGTTGCGCGTCGCGGCGGGGGAGGCTTTGTCCTTCCAGCAGTCCGACTTGAAGATCAATGGCTGGGCGATTGAAAGCCGGATTTATGCCGAAGATCCATATCGTAACTTCTTGCCCTCCATTGGCCGCCTAAAGCGCTATCTACCCCCTGTCGAAGGCGACTTTGGCAGCCATAAAGTGCGCAATGACGCCGGTGTGCGCGAGGGTGATGAGATCTCGATGTTCTATGACCCGATGATCTCCAAGCTGGTGACCTGGGCTCCAACACGTCTGGCGGCGATTGATGCGCAAGCGGCGGCTCTCGACACCTTTGCGATTGAAGGCATTCAGGACAATATCCCGTTCCTCGCCGCTGTGATGGAGGAAGCACGCTTCCGCTCAGGCGATATCACGACCGCCTATATCAAGGACCAATTCCCTGAAGGCTTTAAAGGCGCACCCTTAACCGACAAGATTTTGCGCTTGATGGCGGGTGTGGGTGCTTTGGTTCATATGCGCAAGCTGGAACGCGACGCCCAAATCAGTGGCCGCATGACTCCTCACAAGCCGATCCGCAGTGATTGGGTCGTCCGCATTGAGGGCACTTATCACCCCTTGCATGTCGAGATCACAAGCGGCGGCGCGACGATCCGTTTTGAGAGCGGGGATACCATCGATATCACCAGTGGCTTTAAGCCGGGCGACCGCTTGATCACTGGCGTTGCGCATGCCTTGGGCGTGTTTGAGAATGAGGGCTTTGCCGTTAAGTTCAAAGACCGCACGCAAGGTTATGAGTTCCAGTATCGCGGGGCCAAGGCCGTCGTGATTGTTGCCACGCCGCGTGACGCTGAGTTGCACGCCAAGCTACCTGAGAAGGTCGCGGCCGACACGTCGCGCATGATCATTTCGCCTATGCCTGGCCTCGTGGTCTCCATCGAAGTGGTGGAAGGTCAAGAGATTAAGTCCGGCGAGGCGATTGCGATTGTGGAAGCCATGAAGATGCAAAACATCATTCGCGCTGAACGCGATGGCAAAGTAGCCAAGGTCCATGTGGGTGCAGGCGCAGCTGTGGCCGCCGACGAAATCATGGTGGAATTAGGCTAAGGCTTGGGCCCTAAGCCAACCAAGGGCTGGGGTCTTCCTCTTGGGCGATCAAAGACAGGCCATGGGCGATCGACACGAATTGGTCGCCCGTCTCCACTTTCTGCGCCCCAAAGCGGTTTTCAAATTGGGCTTTGACCGCAGGCACAAAGCTGGACCCCCCGGTCAAGAACACCCGGTCGATGCCACCTTCATCCAGACCTGCGGCAACGAGAGCCTCATTCACGCACGTGTCGATCTGGGCCAAATCTTCGGCGATCCAGGATTCAAAATCTGCCCGCGTCAGAGATTTGACCATGTCTTTGCCGCCAAAGGACAGGCGGAAAATCGCCGCTTCTTCGTGTGACAGGGTCGTCTTCACCGCGGCAATGGCGCGGTAGAGGTGATAGCTTGCCTCGGCGTCGAGAAAGTCGATGAAGGCGTCGATTTTTTCAGGTTGCAGCGCCTGCTTGGCCAGCTTTTGCAGGTCCTGATAATCGCGGGTCTGCCGCATGATCGACAATTGATTCCACTGGGAAAATCGGCCGTAAAATGCGAGGGGGACGGGCAGGACTTTGCCGTCACTGGCATAGTGCGAGCCTTTGCCAAATAGCGGCGACACCAGATGGTCAATGATGCGCTGGTCGAAACTATCGCCCGCTATGCCAACCCCGCGATGGGCGAGGGCCTCCGCTGATTGGGTCTTTTGCCCGCGCCGAAAGCGGATGATGGAAAAGTCGCTGGTACCACCGCCAAAGTCGGCGACCAATATGGTGGCATCTTGGGTGAGGCGCTGGGCAAAGAAGAAGGCAGCCGCCACGGGCTCATAAACATGGGCGATATCTTCAAAGCCCGCTTTGGTCAGCGCGGCTTGATACCGCGTACGGGCGAGCGCCTCGTCAGAGCGACTGCCCGCAAAGCGCACGGGCCGACCCACCAGAACGCGCTTGGGGAAGCGCTCGCTTGCGCGCTCACTCAAGCGGCGCAGAAAGGCTGCGAGCAAGTCTTCAAACCGCCAAGCCTTATTCTGAATGACCGTACTGGTGAATAAAGGACTGGCCGCAAAGGTCTTGAAAGATTGGATAAAACGGCAATCCCCGCCCATCTCCAAAAATCGGTCAATCGCCCAAGGACCCACCTCCATCATCGCTTTGGCGCGGTGGTCATCCTCCTCATGCCAAAAGCATAAGACCGAGCGGCAGGCCTGAACCAAATCTTGCTCATGCGCAAAAGTAATCGCACGGCTTTTGCCCTGCCCATCAGGCAAGGTTGCAACGCTATTGGTCGTCCCGAAATCGAGACCGAGGGTGGGTGTGTGGGCCATGGGGGAGCACGGCTTAACGGTCTGGCTGGGGGTTGTCTAGGGGCCTTCCCCTTAACTGTGTCATCCCCGCCGGAGCGTCAGCGGAGAGCGGGGACCCCGTGGGACTTTGCGGCAGGAGACCTGGGACTCGGCTGACGCCTTCGGGGATTGTCTGTTTGTGATGTGTAAGTATGGTTGGGCTGGTTAGGCAATTTGGTGGGTGGCCGCCCACCAAATTGCCGACGTTGGTACGACCGTGCGGGGATCGGGTTTTGAGGCCCGTT
>NZ_JBIIYV010000131.1:0-4724 GCF_044346625.1 Aquidulcibacter sp.
CAACCGCCAATCCCCCCGCTCCGCCAGCTATGTGACGAGCGCTGCGCAGGGGGATTAGCTGTCACCGCGTGTTACACCACCAAATGGGACGTGATCCCTAGTGTTCCAATTGGAAGTCGTGTCTTACCCATCCACATGGCGATTTCACCAACACTGCCAAGCGATTCACTCTTCAGGGCGGACCACATCGGATTCAAGTTCCTTTGCTCATGAATAGCGAATTCCCTTGCTGCCGCCAATCGGCTTTGTGACGCCAAAGCCGGATCTGTAGCTAGCATGCTGGCTTGCATGAGTTTGTACCCCAAAGTTCTGGGGTTACGTTGTCCCCACTCCCGAACCCCATAGTCAGCCATCGCTTTGTAACCGTATACTTTACCGGCTAGTGCAAGTGGTATGACGTCCTTTCCCACTGTTAATTGGCCATCGATCGTCGTCTGAAATATGGACCTTATTTGATTTGCTGAGATTACAAAATGGGCATTGGGTGAACGAAGTCTACCCATTAATTCGGCTGGGGCTGCAGCTGCCGTGTACATTTCGTAAAGCCCAGTCAGCTCCTTCCGAACCGTGAACGCAGTGAACACTCCCAGATGTGTCCATTCAAATTCGGGTGTTGAAATGGACAAAGCCGAGTAGACCTTAAGTAGTGCTGTGTTTTGGCCAAAAGCACGAGCAGCCCAAGGCTCTAAATTACCATATCTTCTTTCGCCCGCATCACCTGCGGCGTTCAAATACCTCTCCATGTTTGCTCTAATTGCCTCTAAGCCCTTACCCGGAGAATTGATCGGCGCGTCCTTGGTGAGGATACTTAAGAAAGCTTCTGCTTGTCTGCCTAGCCGGATAGCTTCGGCCTTGCTCAGGCCTTGCAAGCGGTCTGTCATCGAAATGTTCAAGAAGTCAGCACGCTGGTCTGCACCAATAGCACTCCAATCTTGCCCATTGGCTTCAACTGCAGATTTTGCAGCATTTTCAACTTCATCAAAGGTTTTTTCAAAGCCACGACTATCAAGTCGCGTTCTAATAGCCCCGCCAATCCGTCGCCCAACCAAGCCCCCAAGCGAGTCGGGTAGGGCTGCGATGACATTGTCGCCGAAGTCCGTGCCCTCAATCAGAGTGCGGGTCGTGGCATTAGCGATGAGGCTTGCGCCTGTTGAAAGGACATCGTTGAGAAGGGTTGTCTTACTCCCTTTTAATACGGTTCCATCCTTATTGTACTTTATCCCGCCCGGGAATTTCTCCGCGCCGAATTGGCCGACTGCGCCGCCAACGCCCGCCGCCGCAACGCCTGCCCAGCTGAACTTGTCTTGCAAGCCCAAAGCCATGCCAATGCCTTGGCTGATGGCACTGGTAGCTGCGCCGCGCACCCCTGCTTGGAATACGCGCGCGAGCGTTGTCGTCCCGCTGTTCAGAGCTGAGACCCCGCTTAGGCCGCCACTGACCCCGCCACTGATGAAGGCCGTCGCGACGCCCTTCCAGTCAAACTTCTCTTGAATCCCTGTGGCCACGCCAACGACTTGAGACACGACGGAGCCTGCGGCCGCATTGAGAGCACCGCCGATGATCCCGCCACCAAACGGAGCAATAACGGTTATCGCAATCGCAATAACAGCCAACAAAATCTGCCCAAAGCCGCCACACTTCTGCTTCTTCGGCGGGACGGCTTGCGGGGTGGAGGGGGTTACGTCGCCGAGGGTTTCGGCGGGGTTGTAGGGGGTGACGGAGGACGCATTATAGGTGTTGCGCATCACCCCTGCGGGTAGGCGCAGGGTCTGGCCTTCAAACAGGGACGCCGCACCCGATAAGCCATTGGCTTCGGCGAGCTTATACCCTTCGCAGACGGTGCGCGTCAGCGCAGGAATTGATCTGGGGGATCAATTCCAGTCGAAGAAGGCCCGAAGGGCGCCACTATCGCCCCACAGATTCTGGGCGATCCCTTGCAGGCTGTCGCCGGAGCGGACCACATCACTTCATCGTCGCCTTGACGAAGTATCGGGGAAGTGACCACCGCCATAGAACTAAGTTCCCTCACGTGGACCCAAGCGCATAGCACCAGCGGCATCCAGTTTAGGGTGTGCCGATCAGTCACTCACTCGAATGCACCGATCCGGGGACAGGACCTGTTTTGCACTGGGGGATTGAGCCTAGAGTTGGTGCCCTATGCTGCCAGTCCGAAGCATTTCTCGACAATCGTCTGCGCCGACATTTTCGTGTTCGGCGGAATGCGAAGGTGGCAACCCGCATCGGTGCTGTATGCCGCAGAGAGGCGCGCGCCACCGTAATCGAACTCTGCTACCAACGAGTATGGAGTTTCGGCAATCTGTGGCATCTCCAATTCGAGCTTACCGCAGACAAGTGAGAGGAAATCTGCAAAGTCGCCTTCTTCCTCATAGTCAAGGAAGCAAACGAACGTCCCGTTCGCATTTGTAAAGGTATATGTCTTTTTCATTAGAACCCCAACGACTGATTGACCGAAGTGCGGGAGCTTTGCGACGAGCCAATAGTTTTGTTCCAAAGCGCATCGCCTGAGTAGCGGTTCGAATATTTCCCAACGACCTGATTCC
Source organism: Aquidulcibacter sp. (assembly GCF_044346625.1). GTDB lineage: Bacteria > Pseudomonadota > Alphaproteobacteria > Caulobacterales > Aquidulcibacteraceae > Aquidulcibacter. The sequence continues at coordinate 2,562 of NZ_JBIIYV010000131.1, forward strand.
AAGTCATATTAGGATCAGTTCGAGAAAGTGATTCCGCGAGTCGTCTATCTGACATCAAATCTCGCGATTGAGTACGAAGCGAATTGCGCATTTCAAACGCCTGCCTTGCCTGCCCCTCAAGCGGCAATGAGCTATCTAGCAGACTGGGTATTCGAGCCTCTTCGGAAAGATAGAAAGCGCGAGCAGAGCGATTCGACAGCGATCCCGACTTCGTTGCGAGGTTCGCCCAATACTTCTCATAGCGCGCCGTGTCGTCCGCTCCATTCTCAGCTACCTTCCAAGCAACATCAAATGTCTTTCTACTTTTGGCAAGACCCTTGATCACCCCAGCCGCTGGGAACAGGCTTGTTGCGAGCGTGAACCCATTCACGAAATTTGGGCTCCTTCCAAATTCTTCTGCGGCAAAAAGAGTGCCAGCACCGGGGATTTGCTCAACTAAAAACTGACCTAATAGTGCGCCAGTTTCCGCTGATGACTGCATATAGTTTCGACGATATTCGGCTCGCTGGTCTGCAAGGGTCGGCGTGGGAACGCTTCGGGTGGTTGCGCTAGCTACAATTGGTTCGTAACTGACTCGTAGGCCAATGCTGTCAAACGAGACGTCGCCACCGTCATAAATCACGGCACCCGATTGAGTGGTAATGATCCTTATTGCGGTAGCGTCGCCCGGCCCTCGAATAGAGAAGCTTCTGATATTGAGAGGTCCAGCATCACCGACATTACTGAAGTTCAGCGTGCCAGCCATGAGATTCGTAGCCTTGTTAAATACAAGTAAGGGATACGAATTTTTCGCGCTAATACCTGCCTCAGGAAGCGGGTCCTCTGCGACTATTAGGTCGGATGAATCCACCGAAACGCCATAAATCTTTGCCGCCTTAGCCCTCAACTCGGCTACCTTCATAGCCGGGTTTAGGTTGAGGTCGGATAGAATTGATAAGTTCGCAAAAGAAGCCTTTGGAAAGTCAATTGGATTGCCGGGCGGTAATTTTATTGGCTCAACAGTGCCGACTCCATCTCCCGGATCCTCTTGTTTCGGCTTGGCGACAACGTCAATGCCCATTTCCCCCGCAATGGCGGCTGCGATGGTACCACCGATGGCACCGGGCCACGCGGCTCGCAGATTATTCTTAAAGTCGCTCCCTTCGACCAGACTGCGGGCGGCCGCACTCGCTATCGCGCTTGCCCCAGAGGCAACTAGATTCCTGCCAATATTGCCCCAATCGCGGGAGGAGCCTTGGCCCATTAAGGGCCTGGCCCCGACCATGTTGCCGACTTTGTAACCAACGCCAGAGCCAACGCCCGCCGCCGCCACTGCAGCCCAGCTAAACTTATCCTGCAGGCCAAGGGTCACATTAATGCCTTGACTGATGGCGCTGTTCTTAGCGCCTTGGATGACAGCCTCCATGAGGCTTTTCGCTTTTTGTCCAGGACCCGCAACACCGCCCGTTATGAAGGCCGCACCAACTTCCTTCCAACTGAACTTATCTTGAATACCAGTCGCGACCCCAACACTCTGGGAGACGATGGAAGCTGCGGCGGCTGCCGATCCCCATCCGGCAAAGCTAGCGGCGGCTTGGGGTAAAAACTTGGCAAATGCCTGCGTAAACTCCGGTCCAAGATAGAGTGTCACCACCACCGCGATGATCACCAGCAAGATCTGCCCAAACACCCCACACTTTTGCTTCTTCGGCGGGACGGCTTGCGGGGTGGAGGGGGTTACGTCGCCGAGGGTTTCGGCGGGGTTGTAGGGGGTGACGGAGGACGCATTATAGGTGTTGCGCATCACCCCTGCGGGTAGGCGCAGAGTCTGGCCTTCAAACAGGGATGCAGCACCCGATATGCCATTGGCTTCGGCCAATTTATACCAAAGCCCACTATCGCCCCACAGATTCTGGGCGATCCCTTGCAGGCTGTCGCCAGAGCGGACCACATAGCTACCCGCAACCGAGCCTTGGCTATAGCTATTGATCACTTCCAGATTGGACGAGAATTGCTCTTCCTGCTTGCCCACCGTCGCGCCATTGGCAAAAGCACCGGGCGCGGTTGTGGCAGGGGCAGCTTGGCGTTGCGCGACCGAGGCGGCGTAAGAACCTTCCCACCCGCCATTATTCGTGATCATGCCCATCTGGCGACCGGCAAAGCGGTACCACATGGCGCTGGGAT
>NZ_JBIIYV010000132.1:0-4708 GCF_044346625.1 Aquidulcibacter sp.
GAAACTCTCGCACCTTTAAGCAATGATCCCATCGTCATGCTCAGCGCAGTCCCCTGAACATGATCAACTCAGCCCTAAACCGGCTACCTCATGACGCCGCTGTTACACCACGCCATGGGACACGATCACACTAGGCAATGAAATTGGGGTTATCGAGCCCCCAAAAGGTGCCAATCCAGAAACTCTCGAAGGTCGACTCGCAATTGCAAATAATGGGTTTGCTTGGATACAGAAAAATATCCTATCGTCGTCGGCGCCAAGTGGTAATCCCGGCAAATTCGTCAGCAGCTTAGGAGTGTTTTTCAATGGTCGATATCTGGGGCCGCCTGGCCGCTAAGGCTCTCATCGTTGCAACTTCGCTATGCTTGCTTGGTTGTAATATCGGACCTGATCGAATGAACCATAAGCTTGAGTTTACTGTAAAAGACAATGGGGTCAGCTATCTGATCAATGGAGAAACGCCCGATCCAGCTCTGTTTGACCAACTTGGCGGCTATCAGGGACCAGACTTTGACTTGTTGACAATTAGGGACGAAAAAACTGGTACTGTAATTCAATTTAGCGAAATTGTTCGCACCAACACATATTTCAACGTTCTCGATGTCACACTAGAAAATTCAGGTATTAATCGAGGCAATAATATAATATTTTACCTAAAGAACGGAGAGATAAATTTCAAAGATGCAATCGAAGAGGGAAAGCGTATTCAGTCGTGGCTAGATTTTTCTGGATTTAAACCGCGTACGCTCCCGGCGTCGTCACAGCAGTGCGGTACGCTCGAGCATTTGAATCTGCTTCACCGCAACGACGTCCCGTTAAATAAAGTAGCAGAACAAATCAATCCCATTTTTGATCTCAAAACACGCAGCCTTTGTTCATCAGCTGGGGCGGTTCCATTGTCGCAGGGAAACCGAGGCGCAGTTTCGTTCAGCATTACGCTAGCTCCTAACCAATGGCTTACTGATAATCCACCTCCCGTGGAACAAATGTCCTACAGGCTCGAATTTGGCATAGGTGTTTACCCTTGACCTAGGCTGTCGAACCAACCGACTGCAATACGCTTCGCGCCTTACCTCATGTCTTGACCAAGTTCGGACGGGTTTTAAATACGGGATGGATTGGTTGCGTTATTACCTTGACGAGCGACTCATGGCGTCGAGGTGTATCAGGCGTTTTCTGGCTACCGCAATGCCAATGCCTATACCGGTCGGATTGGGGAAGGCCAAGGCGCTGTTTGGGGAACCAATACATCCTCCACCACCACCTACACCTATGAGTGGTATCAAGGTGCGGTGCAGACCGGGATCACGTATAAGGAAGGGTCCGCCACCCGGATCACCACCTTCACTATGGCCAATATCGCCGGTCAGATGGTGACCAAGAGCGTGCTTGTGAATGACGGTCGGGCGCGGACGGTGACGTTTGACACTGATGTGTCGGGTCAAGTGATCCGGCGGCGGGAGTCGGACAATAATTATAGCCAAGGTGATCCCAGCGCCATGTGGTACCGCTTTGCCGGTCGCCAGATGGGCATGATCACCAATAATGGCGGGTGGGAAGGTTCCTACGCCGCCTCGGTCGCTCAACGGCAGGCGGCCCCCGCCACAACCGCGCCCGGTGCTTTTGCCAATGGCGCGACGGTGGGCAAGCAGGAAGAGCAATTCTCCTCAAATCTGGAAGTGATCAACAGCTATAGCCAAGGTTCAGTTGCGGGCAGCTATGTGGTCCGCTCTGGCGACAGCCTGCAAGGCATCGCCCAGAATCTGTGGGGCGATAGTGGTCTTTGGTATAAGCTCGCCGAAGCCAATGGCCTATCGGGTGCGGCATCCCTGTTTGAAGGCCAGACCTTGCGCCTACCCGCAGGGGTGATGCGCAACACCTATAATGCGTCCTCCGTCACCCCCTACAACCCCGCCGAAACCCTCGGCGACGTAACCCCCTCCACCCCGCAAGCCGTCCCACCCAAGAAGCAGAAGTGTGGCGGCTTTGGGCAGATATTCCTCGCCATTATCGCCATTGCCGTGACGGTGATGCTCCCCGGGGGCGGATTTATTGCCACCGCAATTAGCGGTGCCATTGGTTCGATCGTATCGCAGACGGTTGGCGTGGCGATCGGCATACAGGACAAGTTTAGCTGGAAGGCGGTCGCCATGGCAGCCATCACCGCTGGTGTTGATGGAGGTTTGGCAAATAAGTTTGGCACAGGATTTACCGCTGCGGTTGCGCGCTCAGCCGCGTCTAGTGCGATCAGCCAAGGCATAAATGTAGCCCTTGGCCTGCAGGATAAATTCAGCTGGGCGGCGGTGGCGGCTTCTGCTGTGGGTGCTGGGGTCGGTTATAAGGTCGGCAACAGTGCGATGTTGAGCAAAGCGTCTGGTCAAGTCGTAAAAGCGGCGGTGTCAACGACAACGATGTTAACCAATGCAGCCACACGATCCTTGATCGATGGATCAGACTTTGGCGACAACGTCCTATCAGCCTTGCCGAGTGTTCTGGGCAGTATGATTTTTGATGGACTGGCGTCGATCCTTACGCCGAAGAACTCAGCTGAGCTTAGGTCCGAAATACGGCAGGGAGCGGCCAAACGTTACGGTGAGGGGGCCTTTCAACTCGCTTCGAACGACCTTGTGCTTCCAAGGACAGCCGAAGTGGTGATTGTCACTGCGTCTGGGCAGGACAAAAAGAATTGGTTTACAATTGCCATGGAGAGGTTTGAACAAGATGTTCGGAACCTGAGGATGGGTATCACAGACGCCATCCAAAGTGGCATAAACCGTGGCAATAATGCTGTCGGCTCATTCAAGGTCCAATCCAGGGCTGCGGTACAGCGGATCGGGGGCGAAGTTAGATCCTTTGGGGGCGTGGTCACTTCAGCGTATTTAAATCGCGTGGATAGCGGCATTTCGAGAATGCGTTCTGGGGATGCAACTGCGCGTGCTTTTGAAAACAATACGGGCTTTACCGGCACGATTGGCCGTTTTGGCGGGGGGCTAGAAGGTGTAAATGGGGTCATAGAATATGGTCTCGCAGCACCCTTATCTGCAGTTGATGTGCTAGTTGGTCGGCCATTAAACACGGCTACCAATAACGCGATCCCGCAAAAATTTATGGGTGATGCGGCTTTGACAATAGCTGGGGCGGCAAGCCTGCGACCAACGGCAACCGCAGCTCGGGCGACTGTTGCCGCAGAGACGGTGCCGGCGAGACTAGCCCAGGATTTAGCCATCAGTCCGAATGCGCCGAGCGCACTGCCATTGGGGAGGCCAATCGGTTTGAGCCCCACGCAGAATGCCGCAGTTCAGGCTGATATCATTGAAGCGCGGGCAGCGGGTGGCACCCGCTTCCGCGTTAACCAACAACAAGTCGATGCTGCTGGAAATCGAGTAGGTATTAACCGTCCAGACCTTCAATATACTGACGCCAGCGGTAGAAGGGTGTATATCGAATATGATACACCGAGTTCGACCCGAGGGCCGGATCATCAAACTCGGATTATGGCAAATGATCCCGCAGGCAATGTCATTCTAAAGACGGTAAGGTGATATGAACGAGCTATTCTCCGGAACTTTAGCACCAATTACCGATACGATTGGATTTTTATGCTGCGACGTTGAAGTTGCAACGGCGGCGTTTCTTGAGTGGCAGTGTGATATACAAATTAAGCGAGGAGTTTCGCTGGCAGAGGTTCGGCTTGAGGGAGAGTTTATGTCCGATCTTAAGCGGCTTCTTCCTTTGACTAGTGTTGAAACGCGGAGATATTTGTTTGTTCCTACTAGGTCAGAGTGGACCGCCTTCTTCGATAATGGGCGCGAAGGCACCGATGCATTTCCACCAATGTCTTACTTGGCCGAAAAACTATCCTGTAATGCCGTGAGGGCCACTTACATCCCTGAGGGATATGATGGCCGGTATCCAGCAACGATCATTGAGATATTTGGACCGGATAAGACCGACTTCCTGAACAGTGTTCGGTCGGTATCCGTGGCGTTCGATGGTGCAAAATGGGCCTTTTCGGCTCAAGGAGAAGTTCAGCCGTTTGAAAATGTCCAAAAGTATGCAGACAGAGTGATTAAAAAGCGCTTCACTGGAGAGATGCTCGATGCGTACCTAAAGCATTTGGGAATCGTTGCGTTCGATGAAAGCTTTTATTGCCCATCGGGTGAAAAGGCAATTCTCGTGTCGAAGGCCGGCCCGATTGCGCCTGCTGCTCGCGAGTTTTCGCTGGTTAGTCAATAAAAGCCCTCTTCGAGATGTTAGGTCACGTGTAGTGCTTTGTTGCCGCGTTGAGCGTGACGACAGTTGCGACTACATCATTCAGTGGCGAAACTGGCCTCAATGGCTTTAGCTCCGGTATTGCGCGCGACGATTATGAGTATGACTCATCGGGTCGCCTGATCGCGGTCTATCATAACGTTGCTGCCTTTGGGGCAGCCGAGCCCACCACAAAAGGTGGCCAAGTTGCCGCGATGACGTTTGACGCCTTGGGCCGCATGACCCGCCAGACTGACTTCACAGGTCCGGGCAGTACCCAAGTCGCCGTTGACCGGATGATGACCTATGATCTGGCAGGGCGTGTTACTTCTGACACCACCCGCACTCGCCAGAACGACGGTCAAGGCAATGGCCTGTTGGTGGATAACATCAGCACCACCACCTATGACGCGATTGGCACGGTGCTATCGCTGGCCACGCAAACCAATCGCTACCG
>NZ_JBIIYV010000019.1:0-48692 GCF_044346625.1 Aquidulcibacter sp.
AGTGCTCATTGTTGGTTTTCATTGACGATGCCACTGGACGATTGATGCAGTTGATGTTTGCCGTTTCCGAAAGCGCATTTGCTTATTTTGACGCGTTACGGGGCTACTTGGAACAACATGGCCGCCCGATTGCATTTTACTCTGATAAGCATTCGATTTTTCGCGTGACCGGTGCGGACAAGCGTGCTGGTGATGGTCTGACGCAATTCGGTCGTGCTTTGCAGAGCCTTAATATTGAGATTATTTGCGCGAACTCCAGCCAAGCGAAAGGCCGTGTTGAACGCGCCAATAAGACTTTGCAGGACCGCTTGGTTAAAGAAATGAGGCTGGCGGGCATCAATGATATGACTGCCGCCAACGCGTTTGTGCCGCAGTTCATTGCCATCTGGAATGCACGCTTTGCCAAGCCAGCCGCCAATCCAAATGACTTGCATCGCTGCTTGCGCGATTCTGATAGTCTTGACTTGCTGCTATGTTGGCGATCCAAGCGGCGTATGACCGCCAATCTGGTGGTCCATTATAACCGTATGCAGCTTGTGATTGAAGACTGCGAATTAGCGAGACACGCAGCCGGCCAGGACATTGAGGTTTTGGATTTCCCTGATGGTCGTTTGGAAGTTCACTGGCGCAACATCCCCCTTCCCTATCGTGCTATTGATAAGCTGCAACGGGTCGATCCTGCCGCCATTGTGGACAACAAGCGACTGAGCGAGGCGTTGAGTTACATTCAGGCCGAACAAGCGCGTCGTGAACCCTTGAAGCCTGATCGGATTGGACCGCAGCGAAGTCATCAGAAAACAGGAATCATGAAGGCTAGGACGGACAAGTTTGCTCAAATGAAAAAGCGCGCCTAAGTGAGCCGCAGGGGCACGAGCGCTGCGATATTTGGGGTCTACGCGCTCCTGCCCCTGCTCGTTTTGCGGACAATAGTGACACGTCTACTTTGCGCAAAGAATGACGTTTCAACTTTGCTTTGACAACCGCTTTCGCGCGGCTGAAAAGGGCGGCATCGATATCGAAGAGTATCTTGATATTCTCCGCGAGTTCGCCGTTGGTTTAGCCCCAAGACGATAATAGAATTTTGGGTCGAGCTAACGCGAAGCGCCAACGCCGGTGAACCAAAATTGACGACACCCGCCCCAGAGCATTTATCAATGGCGAGACCGTCGTTAGCCGCTGGAATGATATGGCAAAGGCTACCGTCGAGTCCGGCTCACAGAAAAATCAAATGACACATGAAAAGCATATTGACATTTTAAATGTCATAACTTCTCATGTGCGCGGGACGTCCTTTTTAAAAGGAAACTGTAAATGAAACTAAGAACTTTCGCAGCCTCTAGCTTGGCCCTGATGTTACTTTCAGGATGCGTCACGACCAATGCTACCCTCTTAAATGGCTCAACAATGCCAGCCGGTGCGATGCTAGAGCCTGAGCAAATCGCGATCTACCGAACTGCGGATCAGGTAGGTAAGTCCTATAAGGAAGTTGCGATTCTAACTTCCACGGGTGACTCGACCCTGACCGACATGGCTGCCTTTCATAAGTCGATGCAAGAACGGGCGGCTAAGGTCGGCGCAAATGCGGTGATTTTGGGCGCAACCAGAGAGCCTTCCACTGGGGTGGAACTTGCGTCTTTGATCCTTGGGGTGCCTGCAAACCGCAAGAGTGAAGCGATTGCGATATCGGTTGACGGTTTGGTTCCGCCACCGCCTAAGCCAAAGAAAAAATAGCGAGAACCTAGGGGCCCCTTCCACAAGCTGGCGGGGGCCTTTTCTTGTGGGCTTCGCAGACACCCATTCCACCATGCGATGCGTGTTGCAGAGCTTTCATGGCAGGGAGCAACGCTCCTTTGCGCTGATACCCCTTCAGTCCCTTCGGGACAGCTTCCCCGTAAACGGGGAAGCGGCAGGCGGCAGCGTTCGAGACACGCCGCATCCCCGCTCGTGGGGTATCGGCATATACGCCGATGCCGGCGAAGCCGGTGAAGGGGTGTTTCCACTTAGAACGCTCCTGCCGCAGGCTAAGCCTTCACATAAACCCAAGCCCGCCCACCCGACGCAAGCTTCGCCTCCACGCGCTGATAGTCCGACACTTCATAGCGATCTGCCGCAGCCAGCTCTTCCGGGGTGATCCAAAAGACAGTTCCAGCCACCGTGTCCGTGGGGTCTGAACTTGCCACCACAACGGGGTGAAAGCGTTCGCCGCTGATCTTTAAAACCTCTGGATCCGTGATCTCTAAAAGGGTCTGTTTAAAGCCAATAAGTGCATCGGCGTTGCCCGCGAGCGTTCGTCCAAGGGTTTCAACCTGCACCTGTTGAAGCTGTAGGGTGCCATAAGAAAAAAGGCGGATGCTTGCAGCGCCTCGCAGTCCATTGCTCGTCATGCAAAGGTCCTTTGTGTTCTGGTCGAAAATACTTGTTGCACCTTCGCTCAGTTTCGTCCCTTTTGTCGAATTACGTCCAAGCCCTTTGGGGCGTTTGATGCGGACTCGAGCTTTCGCTGGCTCGATCAAAAGCCAAGTCTCACTCAGCTATTGGCTTATCAAGGGCTGGTCCATGGGACGGCAATGGTAACGTCCTTTGCAGAACATGTCTGGCGCATCAAGCCAACCATCCTGAAAGGCCATACTAAGAAGCGAGGCCTCAAAGGCAGGTGTTGCACTGAATGTTTGAACATGCACTAGTTCATTTTCCTTGCGGATGAATTCGAAAAGTTGGAGACTTGCAGCGCAGGATAAAGCGTCGCTCGGACCTGCGACCCTGTAGGCCAAGGCCCTGGGTACCGTCTACCAACGTAACTCAGGCCGGGAGCCTTTGACTTCTACCGGCTTGACGAATAGCGGCATTATATTTGGTGAACCATGTTTAAGAAATTCAAACGTCAGATTTATGCGGTAGTCTGGGCTTTATTGATTTGGACGTGTCTTCAATTCGAGCCGGTCAATAGATCCTTTATTGGTCTATCTGACTATCAGGGTCTATTCACCGCGATGAAGATTAGGGAAAATGGCACCGGAGGGGTTGGTGCTCCCACAACATTTATCGATTTTGGCGAAGCAGACTGGAAGATGGCGTCAGGTTTCGGCGCAAGCAAACAGAACCCGCTTGGCCCGGAAACCGGGCTGGTTCCTCGAAGAGCTTTGGCAGAAGTTATTGACTTCGCTTCAACAAGCAGAGCTGTCGCCGTCGTAATAGACGTGGACAGCAGCGTCCAAGCGGGAGCCGTCGCTGACAAAGCTTTTGCTGCCGCGGTGGATCGATGGCGAAAGCTGCCTTCACCGCCGCTATTGATTTTGGTGCGAAGTGATTTCTCAACGCCGGGACTTCTCGAGCGGGCAAAGCTGCCGCCATTAGGTTCTGTTGACCCTATCGTTGAGGGTTCAGCTGGCTTTTTTGCAGATCAAAACAACATCACACGCTATATTAACCAATTTGATTGCGCGCGAACCAATGACCACTCTTCTTTCCAAAAGGGTTATGTGACGGTAGCGAACGTCGCAGTATACGCGGCGGCCGCGGCTCGCGCAGACTCTGCCTTAGAGGCGCGGAACGCTGTTGCAGAACAATTAATCGGGCTAAACTGTGGATTTAATAGACCAATTGGCAGATTAGATCTCAGACTCACCCAAGGGGATATATTGCTCGACAAGCAAGTATCACCGATAAACTTCCATTTTTCACTAAAGGGGACGGGGTCGAGAGCAGAGGCTATCTTTCGCCCAAAAAGCAGAGGGGTCTGCGACAAGGTAGGCGCACCTGTTTTGACTACGTATCCTGTAAGCTTGTTATTAGCGCCCAACGCTGAGAGTGCCTCTAGAGAGGGGTTGTGTGGCGCTATTGTCATTGTAGGATCCAGCGCCCCAGTTACGCGCGACATCTTGTTAACGACACTTGGTGAAATGCCCGGCGCTCTCGTCGTGGCTAATGCAGCCCGCGGTGTCGACCTTGCTGGTCAGATCCGCCGTGTTGGCTATGTTCCCGGAATCTTCTATATCACTGTATTGGCTTTGCTTGTTTGCACAATTCTTGAAGGGGTTTCCCGGCTGGCGACGCTTGCTGCTGGTATGCAGTCTGTTACCTCGATTCAACGATTCGCAAAGTGGGCCGCCCAAGCCTTAACGCATCCAATTACAGCGACGGCCTTGATGACACAGGCATTTTCACTCGTCGGTTTAATCGTCACATACTTCATGTTAGACTATGGTTATTGGGCGGTATTTGCAGCGCCAGCTTTTGCCGCAGCCATGACGAATATGTACGATCAAATTTCTGAAATGCGTAAGTCAATTAGCCACGTTTAGAGTAGAGGGTTATTCAGAGATGAAATTGATAACTACGGTCGGCCTGACTGCGTTTATTTCTATCGCACCATTTGTTGGCCAAGCATTGGCTTGCCCTGCTGGAACCAAAGTAGTCGGGCATGTTCAGTCCTCAACTGGTCGCGCGGAGTTAAAGCGCGCAGGATTACCTGCCACCCAGCTCTTGCCTCTACAGCCGGTTTGCAATGATGACATAGTTGAGGCCGCCGCCAATTCAGCTACTCGAATAAAATTAGTGGGACGGACTGATGGTGATCGTGTCGGCAGTGAAATTCTCAGTATTCACGGCCCGTCACGCCATGTATTGCCTTCAATAAAGCGCGGATCAGCAACTACTGATAACATTATTCAAATTATGTTTGATAAGATCCTTCCTAACCTGAATTTTACTTCGAAACAGGCGACAGCCCGCGCTGGGCAGCCTCCTAGGTGGTTGACGCCTGGCCTCGAGAATACGACGCAATCGCTCAATCCCGGGAGAAGGTCTTTATCAATGGCTTGGCGTGGCGGAAGTGCGCCGTTTCAAATCAAAATATTCAATCAAGATGGGACTCTTGCTTCGTCGCAGTCATCAAGACAGCGGGAGTTAACGATGCCAGCCCAAGAATGGGTAACGGGAAGTTACACGGTCAAACTGTATTCTAGGGACGAACAATCACCGTTCTTGTCCTCCGCATTTGTTGTTGAAACTTTAGTACTGCCAGAACTTGAAGTTGGTGTTGAAGCGATTGACATGGGCGCTGAAAACTTGGCAGCGATGCGTGCCTTGCTCATGGCCCAAACCGATCCTAGCCGCTTTAGCCTTGAAGCGGGGCAAATTCTAAGCGCAGCACCAGAAGAAGGCCTTGATCGAGAGTTCATCCGTCGCTCGATTGCAAATTACTCCATTCAACCCACGCCGGTTCAAAACTAACGTCCGTGATCCATTGACAAGTGTAACTGGACAATAGGGGTAAATGAAACCGAATTCCTTTACTTATTTTACCCTAATTAGATCGATCTTTTAGCCATCTGAAGAAATTTTTGATGCCTTTGTGTGTCGCCGAGGGCATCAAAACTTACTGGCCCGCAGAAAGCAATTGCCCTTTAGCAATGTGTTCATGCCGTATCGGCTTTGGAGACATTCTCGTCGACGCAAACGGCCTAACTTCTGGCGCTCGCTAGGTCATTCGTTTTCGATCCGTTGTTAAGTTGTCAAGGTTGGAATGAAAGTGACTGAGAATACGCACAATGGACACACACCTGCGGACTCTGCATAGAAGTTCCAAGATCCCAGTGCTGTGCTGCCAACTCGTGAATTGCCCACTAATTGCACCTAACTTCTGAGAAGCGTTTCCCTTTACAACTCTTTTGGGAAAGAGCGTTCAAGTCAAACAAAGGTCAAAGTTCGTTTTACTCGAACCAGTTCATGCTAAAATCAACTGCTAGATTCCAGAAGTATTTGAATCGGACCGTGTTAAACTCGAATATTTCGAAGACCGTCTTGCGATCTACCCAGTTTAAACTTAAGTTTAGCAACCTGCATTCTGACTTTACAGACGCAAGACCCTTCCACCATCGCCAACAGTCACTAGAGGACCCCATTTTGCAGGATGACTCATGGCACGCTGACTGTCTTTCATTAGTTGTCGTTGCGACCTTGCTAATGCTGTAGAAACTGAGTCACCCGCAACCATTCGCTCAAACAAAAATGCTGTCAGCTCAGGTGCCGCGTCGTCGGCTAGGCGCCATTGGGATGCGATAATCGATCGTGTCCCAGCGTAAAAGAAGCCTCTAACAAGTCCACCGAATGCTTCTTGCTGATGGGGCCCAAGGCCGCCGCCCGCGGATGTGTCACATGCCGACAGTAACACAAGATCTGCCTTAAGCTTTAATTCCAAGATTTCACTGAGATCAAGGACACCATCTCCGAAGTCGTTTGCTAATGTTGTAGTAAGACCTGGCTCAGTAAAGCAATCGTCCTCCGCCAAGAGACCATGAGTAGCGAAACTAATGACTTTGAAGTCACTGAAATCTGAGTTGCCTGATAGCCATGCGTCAGTAAAGCTGCCCTGTAGCTTGATTGCATCTGCTTCGTTTGCACCCAGAATCCGTGCCGCCGTTCTCAGTTCAGCAGCCGTGTTGGGTAATTCCTCGTAATTGTCATAGCGCGCTCGAAGATTGCTTTCACAAGACCGAGGAAGTCTCGACTCGGAAAGAATTTGATTAATGCGTTCATCAGAGACCTCAGTAGCTTGCACAAATCCCCCGAACCCAACAAATGGCTTTGTCGCATTCGAAGCTGGAAGTTTGTGTAAACTTACATGACTAGAAGCGCTAACGGATTGAGAAAATTCGTACTTTTGCCCTGCAAACTTAATGCTGGAATAGTCTTGATTGTCTCTTGCTGCCTTGAGATCAGCTACACTCGGATCCGCGGTAACCAGGACGGCAAGTGGCAAGCCTGCCAATGAACTCGGCAAAACATAAGAGACACGATTGATTCCCCTCGTGGATAGTAAGCCGTCGACCGGCTCAATAAGTTTCTTGTAAAGTAGTCTTGCTGAAGCTAGTTCGTAGGTTTTTAGAGCCACCGGATCCAGAGAGCCTCGAACTTCCTGCACAATCTTAATAGCTTCGGCTTCCTTCAGATTAAGAGCTTGAATTATCAGATCATCCTTCAAAACTAGCGCCAAGAAACCTCCGCTTCTGCCCACTACCACTTGGATGAAAGCTTCATTCTCGCTAAGGGTTTTCTGGATATCATCTACCGTCGTATCAGTTTTCAGACTTGAATACTCAGGGAATACTTCCTGAACAGTGCCTTCAGCGAGCGCTCGGCTTTTTTCTGCCTCCTTTACGTCCGCTTGAAGGTTTAACACGTTGTTTGGCGGTACATTGGAGCTAGCTACTGATCGCGCAAGAGCAATTTTAGCCGAAGATAACCGACTGTCTGCATCTTGAAGTCTGCGAATTGCTTCACCGCCTTTACCCGGTACGCTCCTGTTGGCCATCAAAGCAACCGCCTCGCTGACACCGGGTTCGACCACCGCCTGCATGGCACTAAAAGCTTTTGCTTTCGCCGCTTTTGACGTTGATGCGGGCGAGTTATCCAATAAGGCTCGGGTGTAAGCGATTGCTTGCTCTGCTGAAACTCCCGGCTGTTCTAGCTGCGCCCTATAAATCCCAAACCCTTCGTCATAGGCCTCCAAAGCACCCTTTGAGTCGCCGTTTGCCATTTTGGCATCTGCAAGGCTGGTTAAAAGTAATGCTTCAAGTCGGGTTCCACTGGCGACTTTTCGATAATCACTAATGGCTTGATCAAGGATAAGGATGGAATCTCGAAACCGTCCTTCTCTTATTGAAAATGTGGCAAGCTCACGAGAAATGACCGCGCGTAACCAAGCTGCAGTCGACTGCGGTACATTTGTTAAGCATAATCGAGCTGCTTCCAATGCCTCTCTAGCTCCGGGCCTTTCAAGCTTATTCAAGAGGCGAGCCCTTAAATGATAGTTCTGAGCTTGCAGCACTAAAATGCGCTCATGCAATCCAATCAACCGGGTTCCAAGTACAAATGGATCGCGCAGATTCGTTGGTGCCCCTAATCGGCGAGATAAATCTTTATCAATTAGAATCTTTGTGCTTGGTTCGACTAGCGTTGGTTGAACACCTTGAACAAAATTTGAAGCTGGTATTTGGCGAGCTTCAAGCTCTAGTCTTAAAAGTTGCCGACCGACTTGTTCGGAGGAAATCAAAGCTTCTTTACTGCGTCCAGCATTTGCTGCGTCTATCACCCGATAGTTTGCGAGTTTTGCTTCTATAAATTTTGCTCGTAAAGCGGTCCCCAGTAATCGACGTTCCTCTTCAATCGCCTCCCTGGCGAGACGATCTGCTGCATTCAATTGATCGCCCGCCTCTTGAAATCTCTTTTGATTTGATAAGTTCAAAGCCAAATCACCTAAGAGCTCAGCACGTCCGGCGGAGTCCGCTGGTGCCGCGACTAAATGCGCCGCGAGAGCAGCTTGAAAGCTTGCTTCGGCTTCGCGGAAGCGCCAGCGAGAATTGAATTCTGCCCCTAAATCGGAGTTGCTTTGATAGGTTCCCAATGAGCCGTCCGCGCCGCTGCGCTTCGCAATTGCCTCAAGAGCGGATAAACCAACCTCATTAGTTGTAGCCGCCGTGGCCGGTGCAGATTCAATGCCCGCCAAAATCCTGGTTGCGCGAGCGGAGACAGTTCTCGCTGATTTCAGGCCGCTCACGAGAACATAATGTTCTCCAATTTCTAGATTGTAGAAAAAACCCGGCAACAAAACAGTGGACTCGATGGCATCAGTTTGTGCTAAGCCGTCACAATCACGCCCATCTGGCTTCGCTGTGCCATTGATACAGCCTGCCTCAAGGTTCGCCTTGATCGGAAGGAGTGAACTGTTGTCCTTTGAGAGCCAAATCTGAGCAACAGGCTGGCTCCAACGGCCGCAGTAGACTTGGAATGCTTCAGGAGAATTGGTCTCTTGTAAGCGATTTGCTCTAATGGCTTGGCAAAACTCGCCGCTGTTATTCTCGCCTAAATTGACGGAGCCTAAACGAAGCGGTGCAACACTTGATGCGCATCCTACCAAAACAAGCGGTAGGGCGGCCGAAATCCCAAGGACAAATCGGGAGAACGACTTAGTCTTTGACCGTGTCATTACAAAGCCCCCCCTGTTTGTGTTCCGACTGCTGGTTCAATTGGCAGCTTAATCCACTCTTCTTCGCGTCCTGAGCCAGTGACAGGACCGCCCGAGCCCAACTCTTCATCCTCCTCGCGCTGTAACGAGGAAATCGGTGGTGCAACGGAATTAGCAAATAGTGCACCGCTAACAGTTGAACTGAGGGTCTCTTGAGTGGAAGGTAGCTGACTTATCGGGAGGCACCCAACCCCACTTGGAATCACACAGCCATTGAAACGATAGCTAACACTCGGAACCAAATCCCCAGATAACAGTCCTGTAACTCTGGCCACATCATATCCATTTGTTATGGTCCCATTGCCTAGCAAACTGCCAAACAGATCTACGCGAGTGGGCGCGCCAGACGGCCCCGCCAAAATCAAAGCAAGCGCTTGGGCATTTGTTGGTGCTTGAGTTACTAACCCCTCACCGAGCAATCGCGTCCCGGTGTTTTGCATGACGATTTGCCGGCTGGAACCCAACGTTAAAGTATTGCTTGAGACCCAGACTTGGCCCGGCAATGCGCCACCAAATGCGGCAGGCACAGCCTGCGATGGTGTGTTGGGCACAGACGTCAAAAGATCGACAAAAGCCTGTGTGCCAAAAATTATATCGGTATAGGCACGTATGTTGATGGTTCCGATTGGGTTCGCGCGAGTTCCCATGGCACCTGTAACAAAAACGCGTCCCGGAGTGGTTGCCGTAATTGGGTCGGAAATGCCGACGACACCCGCCAATTGTGGATTTATTGGCGGCTGTGGCGTACTTGAGGTGAGGGGCGAACCAATATTTAGGACGGTTGAACCTGACGATTGGGTAACTCTTCCACTCACCAGAACTGTGCTAGTTTGACCTGTGTTAAGCGTCAGATTGGTAATGCGCGCTCCATCCAAGGCTAGGTCCCGAACCGTAATACTGCCAGTCGCAATAGCCGCTCCTTGGCCGGAGCTCCTGCTCGCGATCACAAGATTCGGTGCAGTAATGAGATCTAATTCAGCTTGAGTAAGGGTAGCCGCACCAGCATTTCGTTCGTTTGACGCACCTATGCCACCTAACACGATATCTCGCGTGCTACCGGGGCGTCCAGCATTGATGTAAACCGCGTCAGCAATAACTCTAGCACCAATATCGAGATCATTTCCAGCGATCAACTGGACATAATTTGAACCAGTATTTGAACCAATTGCTGTTACAGCGGCAGCCAAAGTAATCGTATCGCCAGAAGTGATTGAGACATTTGGCCCTGAAAGTGCTTGATTTAGAACAAAGCTATCCCGGGACGATAAACGAATGCTGGGTCCGATTATCGGAACATTTAGCCGCAATTGACCGTAATTTGCCTCGATTGAAACCGACCGACCAACTGTTATTGGAGCGTTAAACGATACGATCGTCGGTGTACCAGTCTGCGCTGCGCCGGAGTTATCATCGATCACGAGCAGATTATTGATTGCAGTTACAGCGCCGTTAAACTCAAGGCTTCCGCCTCTGGTTAAATCTTGAGTCAGCCTTGAGCCAACAAAAATGTTGCCACCTTCAATGCGGCCAAATGTCCCTGAACCTCCATAGCCTGCTGCAGTGGTGGCACCTGCATAAATTGCTATTGAACCAGTAAGTGTGCCAGCACCACTTCTTATGACGGATGTTGGTGCCGAAATGATGTCGCGAACCGAAATGATTGCGACGTCATCAACTGGTGAAAGGAGGCCATTGGTTGAATTGCCGTCGCTATCTCCATTGATAAATGCAGCTGCGCCTAATCTGATGTCACGCCAAGAGCTTAGGTAGACTCTTCCTTCTGACCTAAGCACACCATTAATGATAAGATCACTAGAAGCACCAGTCCGCGTCGGTGAACCTGACACCACAGAGATATAACCAGTAAACTGGGTTCCGGCTAAGTTCTGGCGACGATTTGCTGTAATCTGACCATTCAATACAAGGTTTCCGTCCGCTTGAAATCCCGAACTCATCGCAATTTCACCCCCACGAGCCGTTCCGTTAAAGGTCAGACTTCGGCTGGCAGTCAAGTTCATCGAGGGTGCATCGAGATTTGCCGCTGCGGTCACTAGTAGGTCTCGGCCGATGAATACGGCATCCCCAGTCGATGTAATGTTGGCATTGATCGTGGTATCGGCACTGAACGTGCTAGCAATTGTGATCGAGTCTCCCGTAATCGCTTGATTTACATTAAGTGCTTCTCTAGTCCTCAAGCGAATGTTAGAGCTTGTAACTGGAGCGTTAACTATCAGCTGGCCATAGTTGGACTCAATTACTACAGATTGGCCCGCCGAAGTTGGTGCATTAAACGTCAAGGTTGTGGAGGTGCCGAGAGGCGCAACCAATTCATCGTCCCAAACAAGCACTCTGTCACTCGCGGTTATGGCTCCGTTGAAAACCAGATTGCCGCCGCTCGCAAGGTTATCAGTTCGCTTCGCCCGCACAAAGACACTACGTCCTTCAATGCGTCCCAGCGTTCCCGAGCCTCCAGAACCAGCGTTGGTAACAGCTCCAGCCCGGATCTCAATAGAGCCTGATAATCCAGTGGCACCGCTACGAATGAGCGAAGTCGGGCTCGCCAAGATATTGCGAAATGAAGTTATTTCAACGTCATCGATCGGGGAGGAAAACAGGGTATTGAGGGAGTTGCCGTCCGTGTCGCCATTTATCACAGTGCCGGCCCCAAGGACGATGTCTCGAAGAGAGAAGAGGTTCAGGGACCCTTCGGCACGAATGGTGCCGTCTATGATCAAATCGCTGGCAGCACCTAGCCGTGTTGAAATTCCTGATTGTAAAGAAACGTTCCCAGCAAATCGTGTCCCAATCGAATTAGAACGACTTGTTGCGACCACGCTCCCATTTACTACTAAGTTACCGTCACTCAATCCGCTTGACCGAAAAGTCATGTCCCCGCCGGCTACAATGCCATTTATTGTCAGACTGCGATCTGCAGAAATATTCACCTGTGCCGCGTTAATGTTAGTTGTATTAGACGTGACGATATCGTTGCCAATGGAGGAAACTGAGTCTGCTTGAATTGTTCCAAGAAGGCTGACATTGCCAACATTCACGCCAGTACCGCGCCCGTTCCCAATGCTTTCAAGTCTAATCAAACCTGATGGCGTTCCCACTGCCCCAGAGACTAGAAGCGCATTCGCAGCCTGCGTAATATTACCGCGGGCTTCATACAACGTGTCGGTGGCCGCATTACTGCCGCCTGAATTACTACGAAGTGTAATGGGGGTTACCCCATTACCAATGTAGAGATCACGGTTGGAATACATAGAAATACGTTCGCCAGCCGTTAAATCCGCATTGATGCGAATGTCCGTAGTGGTCCCGCCGGTTTCAAACCGAATAAACGAACTGGCATTCAAAGCACCATTTATATTCAGCCCCCCACCAGCAGCGAAGAGACTGATACTTCCGGCAGTTGTGCGCATCGCCCCAATATTCAGGCTACTACCCGTCACAATAATGTTTCCAGCAGAAACAATAGAGTTATTCGCTACATTGATGTTTGTTTGGCCTGAGCCGCCGATCCCATACAAGTTAGCTGACACAAGATTGTCTATGTTACGAGCTTCGCCCTCGCTCAAAATTACAACCCCAGTGGGTGAAATTGTTGCGGATGTAGCCTCCATTAGGCCATCAATGTTGACGATTGTCGCAGCTGCATTTGTTGGCGTCATAGCTAACACTTGGCCGCCTCGAGTTATGCCCGTATGCGTAAACCCACCAGAGCTGGTTGCCCCCAAGTAGAAGCCCTCATAACTCACTAAGTCCCAGCCACCCGGACTGGTCGGGTCCGCGGCAAATCCAACCCGAAAATTATCACCTAAACCGAATAAAACTTGCCCCACATCGCCGGTCGGATTTGTCGCGGTGACAGTTCCAGCTTGAGAAATAACGGGCGAAAGAAAGGAGATAATACCACCAGGGCTTTGAATGACCGCTCCTGCATTGATCGCTATTGTTGCCGTAGACGGAGCAGTCTGTGCACCTCGGCCAAATTCCAGCCCGGACGTTTGCAATGAAGTACCTAAAAAATCAGCCATTGCAGGTGCAGCGGAAGTGGCCAACAAACCACCAACATCTACGCGTGCATTGGTTCCAAAAATCATACCGTTCGGATTGTAAATCCATACATGCCCACCAATTGGGCCACCCGCTCCTATCTCGGATCGCAAGATGCCATTAATATTGGTCTGAGCACCGGCGACCCTGTTTAAAGCGATCCAATTGGGGGCCCCCATCTGAAACGTGACAGATTCCCCGCTAGCAATATCGAAGTTCGTCCAGTCGATTACAACCCGCTCCGCATTCTGTCTAACAAGTAAATCTGCATTTGGACCAGAGCGCGTAAAGGTTGCTGCCGGTCCTTGTATAATCACTGGCGTACTTCCAGCAATGACCTCGCCAGCGGGAAGCGCTAACGCGGTTTTTGGCATCAACACACTAAGCGCAAATAGCGACAGACTGCTCAACAAAAGTGACCGAGACGTCTGTTGGCTATCTTTGGAAATTTCAAGGACTGGCAACAAACTCATGGCAATTCACCCTTCTTTCAAAATGCAATCGACCCGTATGGCCGTCTATTTTTTCAGCCAGTCGCGGCGAATCGCAAGATTTATCGTAACGCGCGGGGCTGGCGGCTTTTCGCCTGGTACCAAGCCGTGAATTGGCCGAGCGTATACAAATTCCAGATTGGCCTTCCTATTGAAGTCCACCCGGACACCAACGCCGATCGAAGCGGAATCGCGGCGCGATAGGCTTGAGTCAGAGGAATTCCAAACTCGACCCCAGTCAACAAAAGCAAAGGGCTGATAACGGCCAAATTCACTTTCCCGCCGTCGCAATGGAAATGACCTCAAAGCGACTTCGGAGGATGCGCCAACCCCTTGGCTTCCAGTTAATGACGAAGGATCGTATCCACGCCCAATCGTAAAGCCGCCTACACTAAACTCTTCGAAAGAAGTCACGACGTCACGACTAGTTTGTCCCAGCATGCGTAATCTCATTGTCAACTGTCTAGGCAAGCGCAGGTCGAGATTGCTATCAAAGCGCATCAGCAGCGCCTGAGGGGTAGCGCCAGA
Source organism: Aquidulcibacter sp. (assembly GCF_044346625.1). Lineage (GTDB taxonomy): Bacteria > Pseudomonadota > Alphaproteobacteria > Caulobacterales > Aquidulcibacteraceae > Aquidulcibacter. The sequence continues at coordinate 14,104 of NZ_JBIIYV010000019.1, forward strand.
ACGGGACAAAAGGCGTTCGTCGGCGCTGGAAGCATTTAGAGTGTCGACCCCTTGGCGAACTTCCAATTCACCCCAAACAGAACCGACGAAACCGGCGCGTGTCTCAAGACTTGAAAGGATACGCTCAGCGCGTTGAGTAGCAAAGTCATGCTTAAACTCGAGTCGTCCAAATACAACACGAAGAGATTCTTCAACTAGCCGCGCATTGCCACCAAATACATCGGTACTTTGGTCGATCCAGTCCAATCCAACTCCAATATCCACGCGGCGTACGCGTCTTAAGATGAGCGGATAGGTAAGCTCCACCCGGGCGTTTGTAACACGAGCTTCAAGATCTAGGATGGCAGCTTCGCCGCCTGGCTTTGCGGTTGTTTGTCCCAATGACAAACTGCCACGTAGCCCAGACGACCCAAGCGCAGAATTATGCGAAAATTGCACGATCCGCTGTTTATCGCCATCTAGGGAGGCGTAGGCACCAAAACGGGTCATATCTGCTTGGCCGATCACATTATTAATAGCAACCTGAAAGAACCCTGCAGTTGGCCCCAAAGCCTTCGCACCTAGATTGTTTATGCTTGAGATCGCATTAAGTCGATGGTCAGTTATCTCTACGAGCAGATCAACCGCACCTAAAGCACCAGTTCCACGCCGCACAATCGTTCGCACATCCGACCCTGGAACCTCCCGCGCCAGAAGTATAAAGCGTTCGGCGTCACCGTCGCGCCATAAACGACCATCTGCTAATGGCGCAATGGCCCGCTCAACAGCTTGCCGCGCCTTTTCAGAACCACCAATAACTTGAATTGAAGAAATGAAACCCCGCACGATTTGCAGTTTGACGTTGCCATTTAGGATTTCTTGCTCAGGCACAAGAACACGCGTGAAGCGATACCCATTAGCTTGAAGGCGGCGCTCGACGTCCAAGGCGATTGCCCGCAAATCTCCGAGGGAAATAATTCTACCCTTTTGGCTAGAATAAGCATCCTCAAGCATTGCTCCTTCATTTGGAAGAGCACCGTCGAAGGTAATTTTGTTAATAATGAACCGCGGCCCTGCTTCAAAGAGTTCAGGCTTTAGGGCTGGAGTAGATTCTTGCACAGATGGAGGCGGGGTAACTTCGGGAATCGGACGCGGTAATTGTTGATTTGGATTGTTTTGCGTTGGCCCCACTGGGACTTGCGCATGTGCGCTCGTCGCTACAATAAAAACCGAAAAGGCCAATACAGTAGCTGTAAATACTCTTGAGTCATAAATATTGTTGAAGGCTAGAGCCATACCATGACGAAAGTGCGACATAAGCAATTTTCTTATTCCAATAAAAAATTATAAGCTATCAACCCATTTTTAACTATCATACAGATTGTGAGAATCAAGACGAAAATCGAAAAATCTTTAAGCAACGTTGTGGATGTGGCAGGCTGTCTTTGTGCACGTTGTTTTTAAGTTGGTCCCAGGCTGTGCAGCCAATCTTTGGTTGTGCAAATTTTCTTGAACTCAAATACGGAACAATGGCGCACCCGACAGGATTCGAACCTGTGACCTTTGCCTTCGGAGGGCAACACTCTATCCAGCTGAGCTACGGGTGCAGCGCAGAAGTGTCGGTAGCCCAGATGGGCGTTGGATTCAACATCGCTTGGGCAGTCGAGATGGCCGCGTCTATGGCGTATTATTCTTGGCTTGCCACGCCTTCATCTGGCTGATTTCGCGATCTTGAGCGGCGATGATGTCCTCGGCCAACTTGCGGATTTCAGGGTCTTTGCCATGTTCAAGCACGACGCGGGCCATAGCGACGGCACCTTCATGATGGGGGATCATGCCGGCGATGAAGTCTTTGTCGGCGTCACCTGAATAGGGAATGGCCATCTTTTGGTGCATGGTCGAATTGGCGGCTTGAAAGGCCTTGGTTGAGGGCGTTGCAGCAGCCGGATCGCCAGGCCCCATCATGTTGCCATGATCCATTTGACTATGATCCATTTGGCTATGGTCCATGCTGTCCGTCCCCGCTACGGCCACTGTGTTGGTGGGGGCCGGTTGGCAGGCAGATAGGGCAAGGCTCGCCATCAGACAGGTCGCGACATAGAGGCTGGTTTTGAAGGAAGTCATGGCGTTGCTCCTGGGTTTAAGGCTGCGGGTGAGGCAGGGGCATCTAACCGAAATGCGAGCAGGAATGTGCCTTGATCGGCAGAAAAATTATCGTCTGACAGGATGAAAACGAGATTGCCCCCGCCTTTTGGGTCTCTCATCACGGCAAGGCCCTCGTAATTGTCCATCGGAAAGGGCGGAGAGAGGGCGAGCTTTAAACTGCAGATTGGCTTGCCTGCTAGAACGCTTGAGAGGCTGCATGTTTCCAACCGAGATAAGTTGATCTTGGTGGCGGGGTCATAGGAGCGTTTAAGCACCCAGACCTCCTGATCCAGAACGCGGATGTCGGTGATGCCAAAGCGGCCTTGGTTCTCAAACGTACCGAGCGGGGCGGTCATCGCTTTGCTGGCTTGATCAAAGATCCAATAGGGCGCTTTAAGCTTCACAGCAGAGTCACCCAACCGATCTGGGCCATATTCGGCTGCGGCTATGAATTGGCCATTGGGCAAGCGGGTTAGGGCTTCCATCCCGCCATTGGATTCAAGACCGTCAAAGCCAGACAGGCTCGGCCCTTTTTGGCTTTGATAGCTTTCGCCTTGCTTGACCAGCTCAACGAGGCGATGGTCGCGCTCGAAGCTGATGAGGAAGCCAGTGTCCGTGGGGGCGAGGCCTTCACTATCGATCTGATTGGCCCCGCGCAGCGGTTTATCCGCCGCATCTTTGAGTGTGGTAAGGTGCACTTGGCTGGCTGCGGCCACTGCGGTTGCGCCCCCAGTTAGTGGATTGGGTGCGGAAAAGCGGGCGAGGTGACCCTGGTCCGTCAAGGCGTCAAAAACCACTGTGTCGCCTTCAATGGCGTGTACGGACAGGGAGGAGAGACCGCCAAATTCTGCTGGCATGCTCGACACCTGTCGTTGGGTGTCGAGCCGCAGGGCATAGATTAAGTCGGCTGGGCCTGTTCTTGTTATCCCTGTCATGTTTTCGGGGGACAGGCTTATAGCGCTGATCTGGGTGGAAAAAGCTTGGTTGAGCCCTGGGGCAAGAGGCCCCGGTGCCTGCGCACAGGCGGCACTGCCTAAAAGGCAAAAGGCTAAGAGCTTCGACACCCGCATTTTCTATCCTCGTTCAAAAGATATTGACTCTACCTAAGCCGTTTTCCGCTTATGGTCTATTGGGGTATATAAGGATGGGTATGGCGGCATCCTTTTTTTGACATTCTGTGCGCCAAAACATAGGCTGGCGAGAAACAAAAAGGGGAGCGAGCAATGTCACTGAAAACGCTTGTAGTTTCGCGAGTGGCTGAGGCCATCACCAGTGCGCAGCGCCAAGATAGTGCCCGCGACAAATTCGAAAAAGAGCGCCAGCGCCAAGGTGCGCGCCACCGCGTCGACTATTTTCACCAGATCGATGATCCGTATGGCCATCTGGCGCTGCAAGCCTTGGACCTATTTCGCAGCCGCTATGATGTGGACCTGCACGTCTGGCTGGTTGGGGCTCCTGATGATTGGGCAGCACCAGAGCGGGATCGCCTGATCGCCTATGCTCGGGAAGATAGCGCCCAGCTGGCGAGGAAGTCAGGCTTTACGTTTGAGGATCACGGTGTGCAGCCAGCACCCGAGGCGGTACGTGCAGCGCAAGCCCAATTTGCGGCAGCTTTGGGAGCCGAGGATTTCTGGCCGCGTGCGCTGTCGATTAGTAAGGCGCTGTGGGCTGGCACTATTGAGCCCGATACCGCTCCGGCGACCGGCGATCCTTGCGCCAAAGGAGACGCTGAACGCGCACGCCTAGGCCATTTCATGGGGGCAATGCTGCATTATGGTGGCGAGTGGTATTGGGGCATTGATCGCCTCCATTATCTTGAAACTCGCTTGAGGGGTGTTGGCGCACAAATATCCGAGGCACCAGACGCCCTGATCTTTCCCGCACCTGGCTTGCACCTTGCCCCAGCTAAGCTGGCAACAGGCACCCAGCCTGTGTTGCATTGGTATTTGTCCTTTCGCAGCCCTTATACCTATCTCTCGGCTCATCGGGCCAAGGCGCTGGCCGATGCCTATGGGGCGGAATTGCGATTGCGCTTCGTTCTGCCCATGGTGATGCGCGGCCTTCCCGTGCCACCGATGAAGAGCCGCTATTTCACCCTCGACAATGCGCGTGAAGCCCGTCGCCTCGACATCCCCTTTGGGCGAATTGCCGACCCAGTGGGCAAGCCGGTTGAGCGCGGCTATGCCATTCTGGCTTGGGCCATGCAGAAGGGGCGGGGCTATGAATTTGTAGAGTCGTTCTTGAGTGCCGTGTGGTCACAAGGCGTGGACGCAGGCTCTGATTCCGGCATGAAGCAGATTGTCGAGATTGCAGGCCTGCCGTGGTCAGAGGCGCGCGAACAACTGGCCCGCGAGAACTGGCGCGAGGAAGCCGAAACCAATCGGCTGGAGCTTTTGGAGATTGGCCATTGGGGCGTTCCATGCTTTCGTGTCAACAATGTCTGCGTATGGGGGCAGGACCGCTTATGGGTAATTGAAGACGCCTTGAAAGAGCTCACATCTTGAAACGTGCCATCCTCATTTTGCTGCCGCTCCTGCTCGCCTCCGCCTGTCAACCAGAAGCCGAGGTCAAGAATAGTGAAGCCAAGGTCAATTGCGGTTTGCCGGTCGCACAGCAGGGCGGCTGGGTGAAGATTCCTGCAGGTTCAGTTTTGTTGGGCCAAGACCCGTCCTTCCCAGAAGAAGGCCCGTCCATGCGCGTGCAGGTCAACGGGTTTGAGATGCAAACACATGAAGTGACAAACCGCGAGTTTGCCGCTTTTGTTGCTGCGAAGTCCTATGTCACGGACGCCGAAAAATCGCTGACCCGCCAAGATGGTGGGGCGGGGTCTGCCGTGTTTGAAATTGGCAAAGGCGGCCAGCCCGGGCAGTGGAAGCTCGTGCCGGGTGCGACGTGGAAAAGTCCAAGAGGACCCGGGAGCACGATCGAGGGCCAGGACGATAAGCCCGTGATTCATGTCTCCCGCCAGGATGCTAAAGCCTATGCGGCTTGGGCGGGCGGGCGCTTGCCCAGTGAAATTGAGTGGGAATATGCCGCCCAGTCTGGCTTGCCCGATCAGGCCAATACGCGATCTGGTGCTTATGATCCTCAAAAGAAGCCAATTGCCAATACGTGGCAGGGGCTGTTTCCCTTTTTGGATGAAGGCGGCGATGGCTTTCAATCTACCGCGCCGGTGGGCTGCTTTTCGCCCAGCAAACTGGGCCTTTACGATATGATTGGGAACGTCTGGGAATGGACCGAAACGCCATTTCAGGACGGGGTTTCAGGGACAGTCAAAGGTGGGTCTTGGCTGTGTTCAGATAATTTCTGCGGACGCTACCGGCCCCAAGCTCGTCAGCCGCAAGATATTGACTTTTCAAGCAACCATATCGGCTTTCGCTTGGTTCGTGATGAGCGATAGGCACGAAGAACAGAGCCGCGACTAAAAAGGTCTTGGTTGTTTGACAGGCTGATTATTGCACTTATAGTGTCAATATAGCGTTTTGCTGTTAAGCCATTGATGAGGTTGCCATGAAAACCAAACCAATTCTTGCTATTGTCGCGGGGCTCCTTGTTTGCGGGGCCGCAGTCGGGTTCTTGAATCGGGATAAGATCGCTCTGGCCGTGCTCGAACGCGGTGCCGATCAAGCCCTTGCTAATCCGACCATCGAAGGGTTGAAGACTGGGCTGCATGCGGGCTTTTGCGGGACCGGTTCGCCCATGCCAGACCTTGATCGCGCAGGCCCTTGTTTGGCCATTGTCGCAGGCGGCAAGCTCTTTGTGTTTGATGCGGGGGAAGGATCGGCTGAAACGCTCAATCTGATGGGTTTGCCGACCGGCCAAGTGCAGGCCGTCTTCTTAACCCATTTCCACTCAGACCATATCGATGGTCTTGGCGGTTTGGGCCTACAACGCTGGGCGTCCAGCTCAGCCAAGTCGCCATTGCCGCTCTATGGGCCAACAGGGGTTGAGCAAATTGCGGCAGGCCTTGCCCAAGTCTACAGCCAAGATCGCGGTTACCGCGTCGCCCATCATGGCGCAGCGATTGTTCCACCCTCGGGCTTTGGATTTGAAGCTAAGCCCTTTGCGGCCCCTGCTATTGGGTCAGAGGCTGTCGTTTATGATCAGGACGGGCTGAAAATCATTGCCTTTGGCGTCGATCATCGGCCAATCGAGCCATCTTTGGGTTATCGCATTGAATATGGCGGGCAGAAAATTGTCATCAGCGGCGACACCAAGGCCTGTGACTGCGTGACCAAGGCCGCTCAAGGTGCCAATCTGTTGGTGCATGAGGCCATCGCGCCGAACCTCACCCAAATCATGGGCAAAGCTGCCAAGGATTCGGGGCAGGCGGGTGTCAGCCAAGTCTTCCACGATATTGAGAATTATCACGCGACGCCCAGCCAGATTGCTGACATTGCCAATACCGCCAAGGTCGGTGCCGTAGCCTTGACCCATATCGTGCCCGCTTTGCCGCTCAAGGCCTTGGAAGGGCCCTTCCTGGGCGATGCCAAGCAGAAGTTTAAGGGGCCGTTTTGGATCATGCAGGATGGTGACTTGGTCTCGCTGGACAGCCAGGGCAAGCTTTCGAAGCGTCATGTCTTGCGCAATTGAGGTAGGTCGTGATCGTGACTGGAATTGTCTTGACCCTTCGCACATCCAATGACAATCATCGTGTCAAAACAAGGGACTGGTTTGGGGGCGACAGTGGGCAAAACGAATAGACATCTGTTTGGCTGGATGCGCGCGGCGGGTACCGCTCTGTGTTCTTTGGCTCTCATTACAGGTGCAGGGTCTGCCTCTGGGCAAGCAAGTCCCAAAGGTGCTGCGACCAAGACTAAGCCCAATGTTGTCATCATCTTGTTTGATGATGCCGCCTTGATGGATCTGGGCATTTATGGTGGCGAGGCCAAGACGCCGAACATTGACGCGATCGCCCGTCGGGGTACCCGCTTTAACCGCTATTCAACCTCGCCCCTCTGCTCGCCTTCCCGCGCCATGTTGCTGACGGGCCTGACCAATCATCAAGCCGGGGTGGCGACGATTAAAGAGGTGCTACCGAAAGAGCATGTCGGCAAGCCTGGCTATGGTCTGTCTTTGGAGCCCAATGCCGCCACCTTGCCAGAGCGTCTGCGTCTGGCGGGCTACCAAACGTTCATGAGTGGCAAGTGGCATTTAGGCGATGGGCCGGGGCAATTACCCGGCTCGCGCGGCTTTGACCGATCTTTCGCCCTTGATGCTTCCGGCGCCGATAATTGGGATGATAAGCCCTATATGCCGTTTTATAACGAGGCGCCGTGGTTTGAGGATGATAAGCCTACCTCCTATCCTAGTGGCCAGTTCTCTTCGACGGTGATCGTCAACAAGATGCTCGACTATCTGGCCGCGCGACCAAAAGACGATAAGCCCTTCTTGGCCTATGTCGCCCTGCAAGCCGTACACATCCCCGTGCAGGCGCCGCGCGAGTATACCCAGAAATATGCTGGCCGGTTTGATGGCGGTTGGGACCAATTACGCAAAGATCGGTTTGAGCGCGCAAAAACTTTAGGCCTCGTGTCGAAAGACGCCAAAGCACCTGCCATGCATACAAGCATGCGCGCTTGGGACAGTTTGAGTGCTGACGAGAAGAAGATGCAGGCCAAGGCGATGGAAGTCTATGCCGGCATGATCGAGGCCACCGATGTAGAGATTGGCCGACTGGTTGCGCATTTGGACAAGACGGGTGAGCTTGAGAATACAATCTTTGTCATCACTTCGGACAATGGCCCAGAGCCCAGCAATCCCGGTGGTGAGCGCGGCTTTAATCTCTGGATGAAGACACACGGCTTTACGCGTGAGTTGGCTAATCTGGGCGAACGCGGCAGCCATAATTGGATCGGGCCTGAATGGGCAAGCGCTTTGGCAACGCCTAGCTATTTGTTTAAATTCTATACCTCCAGCGGTGGCCTACATGTGCCGTTACTGATGGCTGGCCCCGGCATTGCCGCAGATAAGGCCGTCAATGCCGCAGCCTTTGTGCAAGACATAACGCCGACCCTGATCGACCTTGTAGGGGGTGCACCCACTATCCCCGATGCGAAGCCGATTTCCGGACGCAGCCTTGCCCCGGTGCTGACGGGACAAGCGCAAGCTGTTTACGGCCCGAATGATGCGGTGGGGGTAGAGGTTTCTGGCAATGCGGCCATCACCAAGGGCGATTACACGCTGGTGAAATACAACCCTCCTTATGGCGACAATCAATGGCGGCTTTTTCACGTCGTCAATGACCCCGGCCAAACAACTGACTTGTCTACGCAATTACCTGAAGTCCGTGCAGATCTAGAGCGCGCCTATGCCGCCTATGCCAAAGCTAATGGCGTGCTTGAATTGCCTGAGGGCTATAAGGTTCAGCGTCAGGCCGCATTTAACAGCACCATGCGCCAGCTGGAGTTCTATGGTTGGCACTTGGCGGGCCTTGCCTTGGTCCTGATCCTAGTCTTGTTCGCCCTTGTTCGTGGCGCGCTCGCCCTCTTCAACCGAAAAAAGAAAGCTGCCTGATGTCTGATGCCAAAGCCTCGTCGCGCCTTCATGTCTTAGGGGCTGCAGGCTCGCCCTATACCCGCAAAGTCATTGCAGCCTTGCGCTATCGCCACATTCCCTATGCGCTGCATTGGGGTAGCCATCGCAGCCCTATGCCGGGCTTTCCAGAGGCTAAGGTAAAGCTCCTGCCAACCGTCTATTTTCCCCAAGCCGATGGCGGTTATGAAGCGCAAGTCGATTCCACGCCCATTCTGGCGCGGCTGGAGCGCGAATATTCAGGTCGCGCCTTGGTGCCGAGCGATCCGGTTATCGCGTTTCTCGATCATTTGATCGAAGACTTTGCCGATGAATGGTTGACCAAGGCGATGTTCCATTATCGCTGGGCGCGCGAAGCCGATATTGCCCATGCGGGCCCGCAATTGGTGTTCTGGCATAATACGACAACGTCTAACGCGGACGCCAAAGCCGCCTCGGACTTTATTTCCAAGCGCCAGATTGATCGCCTTTATGTCGTAGGCTCCAACGCGACCACAGCCGCGACGATTGAGCAATCGTATGAGCGATTAGTGGACGTGCTAGAGGCCCTCATCCAGCCCGCGGGCTTTGTAATGGGTGCAAGACCCGGTACCGCTGACTTTGGCCTTTATGGCCAGTTGACCCAGTTGGGCGTAGTCGATCCAAGCCCAGCCGCTCTCTGCGCCGAACGTGCTCCGCGCCTGCGCGCTTGGATTGATTTGATGGAAGACCTCTCCGGCCTTGAGCCTCAAGACACACACTGGCTTGCCCGCGATCAGGCGCTTACGCGTCTCGCGCCTCTTCTCGCTGAGATTGGCCGCGTCTATGTGCCCTTCTTATATGCCAACGCCCAAGCTGCCCAAGCTGGCCAGCCGAGTTTTGAGACCATCATTGATGGCCGCGCTTGGACGCAACCAACCTTTGCCTATCAGGCCAAATGTCTGGGTTGGCTCAAAGACCATGCAAAGTCCTTGTCGGCCCACGATGCTGCGGCTTGCCGCGCGATCCTTGCCGACACAGGCTGCGAAGTGCTGTTCGAAATAAACTAAAACGATACTTGGGGGAGACTGAATTTATGCTGAAGAAAATCCTGTTAGGTGGCTTGATTGCCGTCGTGGGTTTAGGCGCGCTGGCCTATGTGAAGCGGGTAGACATTGTTCTGGCTTTAGCAGCTTCCCAAAAGCGCACCGATATTCCAGATAATAAGCCCATCGCGTGGATGCAGGGCCCTGCAGCAGCCCAAGCCAGTGCTGACGACCGCCCGCCCAATATCATTTTTATTCTGGCCGACGACTTGGGCTACAATGATATCTCAACCTTTGGCGGTGGCCTCGGCAATGGCAAAATCAAAACCCCAAACATCGATGCTTTAGCCGGCTCGGGCGTGGCATTCCGTCAGGCCTATTCAGGCACGGCCAGCTGCGCGCCCTCGCGCGCGATGATTATGACGGGCCGCTATCCCACGCGCACGGGATTTGAGTTCACCCCAACACCTGACGGTATGGGCCGGATCGTGAAAATGGTGGCGGACTCCATGCGTGGAAAAAGTGGCATGCCGCCTGCCATCTACCATGCCGACCGCGTGGCTGAGATGCCAAAGTACGACAAGCAAGGGCTGCCGGGCTCCGAGGTCACCATCGCCGAAGTCTTGAAGACGCGCGGCTATCATACCGTTCATATTGGCAAATGGCACACGGGCCTTGGTCCTGAATTTGGAGCCAATGCCCAAGGATTTGACGAAAGCCTGTTGATGGCTAGCGGCCTTCACTTGCCCGAAGATGACCCAAATGCCGTCAATGCCAAGCTTGATTTTGACCCGATCGACAAATTCTTGTGGGCACGTATGGAATATGCGGCCTCCTACAATGACGGGGAATGGTTCAAGCCACGCGGCTATCTCGCCGATTACTGGACCGATGAAGCGATTGAAGTCATCAAGGCCAATAAGAACCGGCCCTTCTTCATCAATCTCTCGCATTGGACTGTCCACACGCCGCTGCAAGCCACGAAGTCTGATTATGATGCGGTGGGCCCGATGGGTTCCGAGCGCGAGCGGGTCTATGCGGCGATGATCGTATCGCTTGACCGCAGCGTAGGAAGGATTGTCGCGACCTTGAAGGAACAAGGCATGGCCGACAACACCTTAATCGTGTTTTCCAGCGACAATGGCGGCCCGGGCTATATCGGCCTGCCTGAGATCAACAAGCCTTTCCGGGGCTGGAAGCTTTCCTTGTTTGAAGGGGGCATTCGCGTGCCCATGTTCATGTCTTGGCCCGGGAAAATTCCTGCAGGTACACAAGTACAAGCGCCCGTCGCCCACATTGACCTTATGCCAACTTTGGCCGCAGCAGCTGGTGCGGCACTTCCTAAGGGCGTGGCGATTGATGGCGTCAACATTCTACCCCACGCCGAAGGTAAGGCCGGGAATGCGCGTCCGCATGACACCATCTTCTGGCAGAGTGATGGCTACCGGGTTGTGCGCCATCTGGACTGGAAACTGCAAGTGATCGAAAAGCCAGGCGCTGTTTACCTCTATGATCTCGCCACCGACCCAACCGAGAAAACCAATCTAGCAGCGGCCCGACCTGACATGGTGGCCAAACTTCGCAAGTTGTTGGATGACCATAAGGCCGGCGGTCGTAAGCCGCTTTACCCAGCCACGCTGGAAGGCCCCATTGCCATCGACCGTGCCTTAGGGACCAAGGCGACTAAGGATGACGTCATCGCATATTGGCCGAATTAATCATGAGCAACAACCTAAAGCCCTTCTCCATCCAGATCCCGCAAGCCAAGCTTGATGCAGTTCAGCGGCGCGTCGAGGCTTTCCAATGGCCGGAGGTGCCAGCCGATGAAGGGGCTGACGATTGGTCTCGCGGTGCCTCCACAACCTGGTTGAAAGGGCTTCAGGACTTTTGGCTCAACACTTATGACTGGCGCGCGGTCGAGGCCGATCTCAATCGCCTGCCACAGTTTCAAGTCACAATTGACGGCCAAGATCTCCACTTCCTGCATATTGTGGGCGAGGCAGGGGGCAAACGGCCGCTCTTAGTCAGCCACGGTTGGCCGGGTTCGGTGTTTGAGTTTCACAAAGTCATTGGTCCGCTTGCCTTCCCAACCCAGCACGGTGGCAAGGCCGAGGATGCGTTTGATCTGATCATTCCCAGCCTGCCCGGCTATGGCTTTTCGGGACGGCCCGCCCGCCCAATAGGTCCCCGCACGACAGCCGGCCTGTTTCGTAAATTGATGGTCGATATCTTGGGCTATAAGTCCTTCATCGCCCAAGGCGGGGACTGGGGCTCGGTCGTCACCTCCTGGTTAGGCTTTGACCACGCCGATGTGGTTTCGGGTATTCACCTCAACATGCTGGGGCTGCGCCCGGACCTGTCGACGCTAACCACGCCAGAGCGTGGCGCTTGGGCGCAAAAGTCGCAAGCGATGATGCAAATGGGCGGTGCCTATTTCCAACTTCAGACCACGCGTCCGCAATTACTGGCCATGGCTGTGACCGATTCCCCGTTCGGACAAGCCGCTTGGATTGTCGAGAAGTTTCAGAATTGGAGCGATGCCTCTCGCGGCTCCCTCGATAGCATTTTTGGCAAGCAGGACCTTCTGACCAATGTCATGCATTATGTACTGACGGACCGCTTTGCCACGTCAGTCTGGTTCTATCGCGGGGTCTTGGAGGAAGGCAGTGGCTATTTCCTTCCACCGGGTCAAAAGATTGAGGTACCCACCGGCTTTGCCAATTTCCCGGGGGATAATATCTTCCCCAATCCACCCCGTGATTGGGTTGAGTTAGGCTATACTCTCCAACATTGGACAGACATGCCCTATGGCGGGCATTTCGCCGCTTGGGAGGTGCCAGACCTATTCGTGCAGGATTTAGTTAGCTTTGGTCGGCGCATCGCTCGGTGAGGGCAGGTCCGCTAAGGAGCGCCCGATCCGATAGAAGCGGTCTGCCCGGTGAGCCCTTAAGCCCTCTGCGTCGAGGGATTCAAGCTGGTAAAGTGCCTTCTCCATAGCGTCGCCCACAGACTTCATCGCATTGGCGCGTGCACGATGCGCGCCGCCTAAGGGCTCAGGGATGATGCCGTCAATCACGCCAAAGCCCAATAGGTCCTCAGCGGTAATCTTCATCGCAGTGGCTGCATCCTTGGCACGGTCAGCAGAACGATACAGGATGGAGGCCGCCCCTTCAGGTGAAATCACTGAATAGACGGAATTTTCGAGCATCAGCACACTATTAGCCGCCGCAATGGCAACCGCCCCGCCAGAACCACCTTCACCAGTGATGACGGACACCATCGGCACACCCAAAGTCAAACAGCGTTCCGTCGCCCGTGCAATCGCTTCGGCTTGCCCGCGTGCTTCAGCATCAAGACCGGGATAGGCACCGGCGGTATCGACAAAGGTGAGGACGCTTAAGCCAAACTTCTCCGCCATATCCATCAGACGTGCGGCTTTCCGATAGCCTTCAGGTCGGGCCATGCCGAAATTATGCTTGAGACGTTGCGGCGTCGTCCGGCCCTTCTCATGGCCCAGCACGACAACACGACGGCCACGGAAACGGCCCATGCCACCCAGGATCGCCGCATCTTCACCAAACTTACGGTCCCCCGCCAGCTCAACATAGTCAGTGATCAGCTCTTCGACATAATCTTTAAAGTGCGGTCGATCTGGATGGCGCGCAACTTGGGTGCGACGCCAAGGGTCCAAATTTTGATACAGGTCGGCTAAGGCGCGATTGGCCTTTTGGCGGAGCTTTGAGACCTCGGTGCGCACGCTTTTTGCGCCGCTCTTTTCCGCAGTCGCGTTCAGCTCTTCGATCTTTTTTTCAAGATCGGCAATGGGCTTCTCGAAGTCGAGAAATGCAGGACGTTCAACCATGCAAATCGATTAAGCCTGTGCGCGCGCTTCGGCAAGCCTGCGCGCCAGTAGGTTCTTGGTTAAAATTGCCCCAATTTAGCCCTGAAGCCTCCCAAACATGGCCTTGTTGCACCCTCCCTATCGTGTGAAACGTTCACAGAAGCGTTTGGAGGCAAGCCACATGATCCAACTTTACCCGCACCCATCCACACCAACAGCCCGAATGAAGTCCGCTGCCAAGCAAGTCATTTCAGTCATTTCTCTCGCGGCTTTGGCGGCAAGTTGCGGGACCAATCCCGCTGCCTATAACCAATATGCAGGCCCGGTCAGCCAGTCTGTCTCCACAGATGCGGTTGATTATAATTGTCCGGTTCCGCCCGAACGGGCAGAGCGTGGCTATCCAAGTCGCACCCGGATGGCCGTGGGAATGCCGGCTCAAGCTATAATGTCGCCGCCCCCACCGGCACCTGCCTTAGCCGATGCTACGGCTCAATCCTATGCTGCGCAAAGCAAAGTAGCTGCTGCCCCGATGCAGAATGTTGTCGTCACGGGGACGCGTATCGCCCCGATGCCACAGCAGCAATCAACGGAGAAATATCCCCTCGCGGCGATTAACAGCGTCAAGCAAACGGCAGAGAACCCAGTCTCAACCTTCGCCATGGAAGTCGATACCGCCTCCTACGCCAATGCGCGTCGGTTCGTGAGTGAAGGCAGTCTGCCACCCGCGGACGCCGTACGCGTCGAAGAGTTTCTGAACTATTTTGATTATGGCTATGCCAAGTCACGAGATCGCAAGTTGCCCTTCTCTACCACGGTCGCGGTAGTGCCTTCGCCCTGGGCCGAAGAAAAGCAGATCGTGCATGTCGGGCTTTCCGGTTACGACATCGCCCGTAGCGAGCGCCCACCTTTAAATCTCACGATGCTGATGGATGTTTCGGGGTCCATGTATGCAGAAGACCGTTTGCCTTTGGCCAAGCGGGCCTTGGCCCTTTTAGCCCCAAACCTCAATGGTCGAGACCGTGTATCCATCGTGGTCTATGCAGGCGCAGCAGGGGTGGTTCTAAAGCCAACGCCTGGGAACCAAACCCGTGACATCGTTTGTGCGCTTGAAATCCTGCAAGCTGGTGGCTCAACCGCCGGCGGGGAAGGCATTCGCCTTGCCTATGAAACAGCTGCCAAGAATTACAATAAAGATGGGGTCAATCGGGTCATCCTGATGACGGATGGCGATTTCAATGTCGGCATTTCTGATCCGCGCGCCTTGCAAAGCTATGTGACCGACCAACGCAAGAAGGGCATCTATCTCTCTGTGTTTGGCTTTGGTCGCGGCAATTACAATGACACGATGATGCAAGCCTTGGCCCAGAACGGCAATGGTGTCGCCACCTATATCGACACTATCCAAGAGGCCCGCAAAGTGTTTGATACCCAGATTGGTGGCACGCTCTTCCCCATCGCCGACGATGTGAAAGCGCAAGTCGAGTTCAATCCAGCCCGTGTAAAAGAATGGCGCTTGATTGGTTATGAGACGCGCGCCCTCAACCGCGAGGACTTTAACAATGACGCCGTCGATGCGGGTGAGATCGGCGCGGGTCACCAAGTTACAGCGCTTTATGAAATCACGCCCGTTGGTGCCCAAGGCAGTGTTGATCCCCTTCGATATGGGGCCGTCACTCAAACCCCTGCAACAGGTAAGGCCAAGGAGCTGGGGCTATTGCGCTTGCGCTACAAAGTACCCGGTGAGGCCAATTCCCGCTTGATTGAGCGGCCAATTACCGACGCAGACCGCAGCGCCAGCTTTGACCGCGCGCCAGAGGCAACCCGCTTTGCCATCGCGGTGGCCGGCTATGCCCAACTCCTCCGCCAAGACCCTTGGATTGGCAAAGGCTTTGGTTTTGCTGATGTCACCCGCATCGCCAAGGGTGCCAAGGGCGAGGATCGATTTGGGTTCCGAGATGAGTTTATCGATCTTGTCTCGCGCGCCGAAGGTTTGGAGCGTTTGCCAATTCAAAGCCAAGACTAAGTTAAAGTTGGGCGTGGTGGTTTCTGCGACCGCCACGCCTATCGGCCTTTACCCTAACAGCTTCAGAAAATTCACTAATTTTCGGGTGCGGTCTGAGAATAGGGTGGGGGTGAAATACGCCCCTGCCGCGCGTTTGACGATTTCGCTGCGCGTTGGATAGGGCGAGATTAGGCTGGTGATCGCACTTACGCCTTTCTTGTTCGCCATGGCCAGACCAACCAGCTGGATGGCTTCGCCTGCCCCTTCCCCGACGATGGTGGCACCCAAGATTTTGCCACCCTTGCCAATGATGAGCTTACAGAAGCCCTCGGTAGACCGCTCTGTCTGGGCGCGGTCATTATCCTCAAACTCGGCCTTGGTGACGGTGACGTCGCTGCCAAACTGATCGCGAGCTTGTGCTTCGGTCAGGCCGATTTTGGCGACTTTCGGGTCGCAATAGGCCACCGCAGGCATATAGGGGACAGCGGCTGTCGCCGGGGCCTTGAACACGGCATTGCGGATAAAGACGCTGGCGTGGAAGCCCGCTGCATGGGTCAATTGTTCTTTCCCCGCCACATCGCCTATCGCCCAGACGCGAGGATTAGACACACTGCGCAAGCGATCATTTGTCGCAACGCCCTTGCGGCTATAGGTGACATTAGCTTTATCCAGCCCAATGTTCTCAACCCGTGCTGCTCGGCCGACCGCAACCAACAAGCGCTCCGCTTTGAGCACTCGGCCATCTTCTAAGGTGACGGCTATCTCGGTGTGGTCACCCGATACACCGACAGCTTTGGCCCCTTCATACACGGTCACGCCATCGGCGGTCAGGCTAGCGCGCACAATCTCCACCGCCTCAGGCTCTTGCGGGCCCATGATGGTCATGGCCTCAACCACGGTTACTTGTGTGCCCAATCGGGCAAAGGCTTGGCCGAGTTCAACCCCGATCACGCCACCACCCAATACGATCAGGCTTTTGGGTTGAGTTTCTTGGGCAAAGACGGTCTCATTGGTAAGGAAGGGTGTCTCGCTAAGGCCCGGGATAGGCGGCACAAAGGCGCTGGCCCCTGTGGCAATCACGAATTTCTGCGCTGTGACTTTGGCGGAGGCGCTCTCAACCGTACGCGGGTCGATAAAAAAGGCATGTTCGCGAAAGACAGTGCAGCCTAAGCCTTCAAAGCGCTCTTGGCTGTCAATCGGTGCGATGGTCTCGATCACGCCGTCGATATGGCCGCGCAGTTTGTTCCAGTCGACCACCGCCTTGGTGTTTTCAATGCCAAAGCGGCTGGCATGTTGCATCGCATGGGCGGTCTTGGCCGCAGCAATCAGCGCCTTGGATGGAACGCAGCCGGTGTTGAGGCAATCGCCGCCCATCTCACCTTCTTCATAAAGGACCACCGACAAGCCAAGCTGTGCCGCGCCTGCTGCAACCGACAAGCCTGCGGCACCTGCCCCGATGACGCAAATATCGACGTTGAGTTGCTGCTGGCTCATGCTTGTTTCCGTTTCGATTGAACAAATTTCCACGCGCTGGGCAGCAGCGCTAGGACTGCCAATCCCACCAGAGGTCCCATCACTTCGGGGTTATAAATAATCTTCAAATCCGGCGTTTGGCCTTGGGAGATCAAATGCTCAATCCCATTGCCCAGCGAGGCATAAACATAGCAACCGGGCAGAATGCCAATCGCGGTTGCGAGAACAAAGGTGCGAAGCGGCACGCCCAAGAAGCCGGCTGCCAGATTAATGCCAAAGAAGGGGGCTATGGGCAAAAGTCGCAAGGTTAGAAGATAGCCAAAGGCATTCTTCTGAAAGCCCTTCTCCAACCGGTCAATAATGCCACCAGCCCGAGCGCGTAAGCCGCCGCCCAAGGCAGATTGGGTTGCCATAAACAAAAAGGTGGCCCCGATGGTTGCTGAGGTGGAAGCAATTGCCGTAGCGACAATTGGTCCGAAGATGGGTCCAAACATCGGACCAAACAAAAAGCCGCCGGCAATCGTGACCCAAATCGCGCCAGGCAAGGCAATCGTGGTGGCGAAGATATAAATGCCCATATAGCAAGCGATCACTAGAAGCGGCTTGGTCGTCACCAAATCACGCAAGACTTCGCTCTGCTTGGCCAAAACGTCAAACGATAGATATTTGTGCCAGCCCATCGAAATGGCGAGGATTAGGCCCAAGGCGATGCCCACCAATGGGCCGAAACGTTTGAGGGCTTGCATGTTTAAGAACCTGTCGTCGCATTGATGGACCAATCATAATCATCGCCCACAATCCGGGCATTGGTCATTTGGGTCACAAGGGTGGGTGCCGCATAGCGGCGGAGATGGGTGAGAATGCCTGCCTCATTATTCCCAAAATCAACTTTGAACCATTGATAAATCGACGAAACACGAAGTTTTTGAGGGCCAACAACGCGAACTCCGCGCGGGGAATTGATGAAGGCGCGCGCCGCTGCATCGAGATCAGCTTCGAGCGTCTCCGTCCGCCAGCCGCGTCGACCCAAGTTTGGGCAGCCGATTGAGGCACAATTGACTGCATAATGCACACGTGGGTCGCTCCATTGCTTGCGCAGAATATTGTGTTCGATGTCGTCGAGCGAGAGTTGCTTGCCCTCAACCCGGACACGTGGCTCTTTCCAAGGCCCCATGGCCAAAAGACTTGGCTTGATGTCGCGGATGGATTTTACCGGATAGCGCGCCAGCACGACTTGAATGGTGATGGCGTTATAAAGATTGGACCATGTGGCAAATTGAGTGGCCTTGGGTAGACTTGAGATCTTCAATCCCGCCAGCCCAGCCACGACAGCATCAAGCGCGCGCATATCCGCTGCGCTGGCCTTCCAAGCCGCATAATCAACTCGGTTTAGGCCGGTAGAATCAGCGCGGACATAGCGGCCTAGAAGCTCATCCCACAAAGCTTGCGGTGTCTTGCCGGGGGCTGCATCTAGGGCAGGCGGGGTCAGGGTCATCAGGGCCGCACTTCCAATTACCAAGCTTCTGCGCGAAATCATGGCCACTCCTATCCTATTCTTGCCTCTCAATACGCTCTTTTCTGCAGGGCGGTTGCACAATGGCTGCAGGAGGTGGCCCAGTGGACTTCACCTCTGCGCCAAAACCGCGTAGGTCAGACCTATGAAAGCTGCCGTCATCATCTACCCCGGATCGAATTGTGACCGCGATTGCAAAGTCGCTTTGGAGCGCTCAGTCGATGCGCAAGTCTCCATGGTTTGGCATAAAGAGACGAGCCTGCCAGATGGCTTAGACTTGATCGTTTTGCCCGGCGGCTTTTCCTATGGCGATTACCTGCGCTGTGGTGCGATGGCGGCCCTGTCGCCTGTCACCCGCGCGGTGGTAGACGCGGCTAAAGCTGGTGTGCCTGTCTTGGGCATTTGCAACGGCTTCCAAGTCTTGTGCGAAACAGGCCTTCTACCCGGCGCTTTGTTGCGCAATGCCAGCCTGAAATATGTCTGCAAGCCTGTGGCGCTGGAAGTCACCAATGTCGCCACCCCCTTCACCCGCGCCTTTGGCAATCGCACCGAAGCGGTCATGACCGTTGGCAATGGGGAAGGCAATTACTTTGCCGAAGAAGCGGTGCTCGATGAGCTTGAGCAAGAAAACCGCGTCGCCTTCCGCTATCAGGAAGAGGTCAATGGATCGCTTCGCCGTATTGCGGGCATCGTCGACCCAACCGGGCGCATCCTTGGCATGATGCCTCACCCAGACCGCGCGTTTGAAGCTGAACTGGGTAGTGCTGATGGGGCTTTGGTGTTCCAAAGCCTGCTGGAAGCAGCCTAGCCTGCCATTGTTAGCCGCAAAAATGACGGGCAGGGGTCGACACCAGCTGTTTTGCCATTAAGTCACGGCCATGGATTCACTTGCTTATAAGATTGAAACGCGCAGTGCTTGGGCAAAGGCCCAGAGCGCTGGCGTCTATTCCGGCTCTGCCCTCGATGTGACCGATGGCTTCATCCATCTCTCCGCGCATGACCAAGTGCGTGCGACGTTGACAATGTGGTTCAAGGATCAGCCTGATTTGATCTTGGCTAAGATTGATCTAGCACCTTTGGGCGAAAATGTGGTGTGGGAGGCCTCGCGCGGCGGGGCTTTGTTCCCCCACATCTATGGCCCCATTCCGATGTCTGCAGTGCAAGAAGCGATCGACTTGCCCCTGTTGGCCGACGGTAGCCACGATCTGCCCCAGATTTTCCCATGAGCTTCCCATGATCGACCTTTATGCCAAGGCCACTGAGGCGTTACGCGCCCTACCGGCTGAGACCGCCCATCAAGTCACCATTGCTGGCCTGAAGACAGGCTTTGGCCCAAAGGCCAAGCCAGACCGTCCTGAAGACGCCGTGCAACTGGCAGGCCTGACCTTGCCCAATCGGATCGGGCTTGCCGCAGGCTTTGATAAGAATGCCGAAGTGCCCGACGCGATGCTGGCGGCAGGCTTTGGCTTTGTCGAATGCGGCACCGTCACGCCACGCCCGCAGGCAGGCAACCCTAAGCCGCGCTTGTTCCGCTTGGTCGAGGATCAAGCCGTCATCAATCGGATGGGGTTCAATAATGACGGCCTGATGCACTTTGTGAACCGCTTGCGCGCCCGCGCGCATCGGCCGGGTATTGTTGGCGCGAACATCGGGGCCAATAAGGACAGCGAAGACCGTATCGCGGATTATTGCGAAGGCTTGCGGCGCGTTTGGCTCCATGCTTCCTACATCACCATCAATATCTCCTCGCCCAACACACCAGGCCTGCGCGCGCTGCAAACCCGCGCCGCACTGGAAGATTTGTTGGGTCAAGTCATGGTGCTGGCAGAGGCGCAAACCCGTACCCATGGCCGCAGACCCGTCTTCCTGAAAGTCGCACCCGATTTGGATGAGGACGAAGTACGCGCCATTGCTGAAACGGTGGTGGCGCAAAAGATTGACGCGCTGATTGTCTCCAACACTACGGTCGACCGCCCGGACTATCTTCAAGGCAAAGAAAAGGGCGAACAAGGCGGCCTGTCAGGCAGACCCGTATTTGAGAAATCGACCCGCTTGCTCAAAGAGTTCAAGGGTGCACTTGGCAATGCCATGCCCTTGATCGGCGTAGGCGGGGTAGCATCTGCCGAAGATGCGCAAGCCAAGTTCGAAGCAGGCGCTGATGCGATCCAGCTTTACACAGCGCTGGTCTTCGAAGGGCCCGGCCTCGTCCAGAAGATCAAGGACGGGTTGAGGGCAGGCTGAGCCCATGCGCCTCCTGCCGATCGTCCACCATCCTGATTACACAGCCGATACGCCTGATGGTCATCGCTTCCCAATGCAGAAGTTTGCGCGTCTGGCAGAGATATTACGCGATGATGGTTTGGTGCCACACGGCTTTGTGACGCCAGAGCCTATCGCGCGGGAGGACCTGATCGGCACCCATACGCCTGCCTATGTCGATGCCGTGCTGGGTCGAACCTTGGACCCAGCGGCCGTTCGGCGAATTGGCTTTAGCTTGACAGAGCGTGTCGTCTTGCGTGCGCAGCTGGCTACTGCGGGCACACTTTTGGCTGCCCGTCTCGCGCTGCAAGAAGGCCTCGCCTGCAACAGTGCTGGCGGCAGTCACCATGCCCGGGCCGATCAGGGGGCTGGCTTTTGCGTCTTCAATGATGTGGCGGTTGCCGCCTCGGTTTTGCTGGCAGAAGGCTTAGTGCAACAGATTTTGGTGGTGGATTTAGATGTCCATCATGGCGATGGCACAGCCCTGATCTTTCACGATGAACCACGCGTCTTTGCGCTTTCCATGCATTGCGACGACAATTGGCCACTTGAAAAGCCGCCCTCAGATTTGGATGTCGCCATTCCAAAGGGGACGGGGGATGCTGGCTATCTGGCGGCATTAGATGATTGTTTGCCTGCCTTATTGGATCAGGTTCGCCCGGATTTGGTCTTCTATATTGCAGGTGTTGACCCACATCAGGATGACCGTTTAGGCAAGCTCGCCTTGACCGATCAAGGCCTCATGACGCGCGAACGACGCGTGATCGAAGCGGTGCGCAGGCGGGGGATTCCTTTGGTGACGGTTCTAGGCGGCGGCTATGGCCATGATGTCAGCGCCGTCGCCCGCCGCCACAGTTTTGTGTTTCATGCGGCAGCGGATTTTTTGGCGGGGTGAGTCAGCGCGCTCCCCTCGCCCCCTTTTAGGGGGAGAGGGGCTGTTCGGTGGCCTAAACCCTACTCAGCCGCGACTGCGCCATAGCCCATGACAGCTTTGACTTCGAGGAACTCTTCAAGACCGAAGTCGCCCCATTCGCGGCCATTGCCGGACTGCTTGTAACCACCAAATGGTGCGACCGTGTCGGTGCTGGCGCCATTGATGTGGATCATGCCAGCGCGGATTTGCTTGGCGACCGAGCGGGCATGGTCGAGGTTTTCGGACTGGACATAGCCCGACAGGCCATAAACCGTGTCATTTGCCATCGCCACGGCGTCTGCCTCGGAGTCGTAAGGGATCATGGTCAGAACGGGGCCAAAGATTTCTTCGCGCGCGATTGTTGTGTCATTTGTGTCGCTGACAAACACGGTTGGGCGCACGAAATAGCCCTTGTTGAAGCCCTCAGGACGACCCATGCCGCCAGCCACCAGAGTGGCTTCTTTCATGCCGATTTCGATCAAGGACTGAACTTTCTCGAACTGGCGACCATTGGCCAATGGGCCCATGGCAAAGCGCTTGTCGCCGGCAGGATCCGCAACCACAACCGATTCTGCCGTGGCTTTGGCAACAGCGGTTGCTTCGCCGAGCTTTGCGCGGGGCACAAACATGCGGGTTGGCGCGTTGCAGGACTGGCCTGAATTGGTCATGACTTGCATCACGCCTGAGGAAACTGCCTTTTGAATGTCGGCATCTTCTAGAACGATATTGGGAGACTTGCCGCCCAGTTCTTGTGCAATGCGCTTTACAGTTGGCGCAGCACTCTTGGCGATTTCGATGCCTGCGCGGGTCGAACCGGTGAAGGACACGAAGTCGACTTCTTCATGGGTCGACAACACGCTGCCAACACCTGGACCATCGCCATTGACGAGGTTGAACACGCCCTTAGGCACGCCGGCTTCATGAATGATGTCGGCCAAGATCATGGCGTCGAGTGGGGCGAGTTCGGATGGCTTCAACACCATGGTGCAACCAGCAGCCAAAGCAGGGCCAACCTTGCAGCCGATTTGGTTCATGGGCCAGTTCCAAGGCGTGATCAGGCTGCACACACCAATTGCTTCATAGCGAATGCGGGTGTTGCCGCGCGAATGCTCCCAGGTGAATTCTTTCAGCGCATTCAAAGCACCCATCAATTGGCCGAGGCCAGCTGGGGCTTGGGCGGCTGTTGCCAGCCACATGGGCGCGCCCATTTCTTGGCTGATGGCATGGGCGATTTCAGGCAGCTTGGCCGAATAAAGCGCGATGATCTTTTCCAAGAGCGCAATGCGCTCATCATGGCTGGTTTCGGAGAAAGCGGGGAAGGCGGCGCGTGCGGCGAGGATGGCCTTTACCGCGTCTGCTTCACCACCCAAAGAGATGACGGCAATCGCTTCTTCCGTTGCCGGATTGATGACATGGTGATCGCGCGGTGTAACCGGATCAACCCAAGCGCCGTCGATGTAGAATTGTTTGCGTTCAATCATGGCAGACTCCCTTTTGCGTCTCTCAACCCCGTTGATCGGAGCTTGTGCGTAGCGGCCCCTTCATACCAAGGTCCACGCGACATGGCGAGGGACCTACACATGAAATTTATAGCCTCGAACGCAAAAGGGGTGTCGACCAGAGGGTCTAGCGGCGGCGTAACGATCCCATGAGCCCGCGCATCAATTCCCGCCCAATGGTGGAACTCGCTTGACGCACCATGGTTTTCATTGCCGTCTCTGCCAAGCTTTGGCGCGAGCGGCCAGAGCGACCACGTTGGGTGCCGAAAATCATCCCCATGATCCCGCCATCGTCTTGGGCTTCTTCCACTTGACGGGTGGGCTTGGAGCGTGTCGGCTCAGGCTGTTCGAGTTCGGCTTGCTGGGCTTCAAGTTCTGCAGCTTTGCGCTCTAAGATTTCAAACGCGCTGTCCCGGTCAATTACCGCATCATAGCGCGGGCCAATCGGGCTTGCCGAAATTACGCGGGTGCGCGCCTCAGGCGAGCACGGGCCAACTTGGCTCAGCGGTGGCCGGATGTAGGTACGCTCCACCATGGTGGGGATACCTTTCGCGTCGAGCGTTGAGACTAAGGCTTCTCCCACGCCCAACGCCGTGATCATATCTTCGGTCTTAAACCCTGGATTGGGCCGGAAGCTCTCGGCAGCAATGCGGACCGCCTTTGTCTCGCTCGGCGTATAGGCGCGTAGTGCGTGCTGAACCCGATTACCCAATTGCGCGAGGACGGTTTCTGGAATGTCTTGCGGGTTCTGGGTAACGAAATAGATACCCACCCCTTTAGAGCGGATTAGGCGCACCACTTGCTCGATGGTATTGAGCAGCGCCTTTGGTGCGTCTCGGAACAATAAGTGGGCTTCATCAAAGAAGAACACCATTTTTGGGCGATCCATATCGCCGACTTCAGGCAATTGCTCGAACAATTCCGATAGCATCCATAAAAGGAAGGTCGAGTACAGCGTTGGGCTCTGGACCAGACGGTCTGCCGCCAGAATATTGACGATGCCCTTGCCAGATAAGTCCGTCCGCATGAAGTCGCGGAGATCGAGCGCAGGCTCACCAAAGAAGCCATCGGCTCCCGCTTGATCCAATTGCATGATCTTGCGCTGAAGTGCGGCAATCGATTGAGGGGTGACAAGGCCATATTTTTTGGAGACCACGCCATCATTTTCGGCCATGAAATCGAGGATGGCCTTGAGGTCCTTCATATCGAGGAGGAATAGGCCCTCTTCATCGGCCATCTTGAAGGCGACCGCTAAAGCACCTTCTTGTGCGTCGCTGACTTCCATCAAGCGGGCGAGCAGGGTCGGGCCCATTTCTGAGATCGTAGTGCGAATGGGGTGACCTTTTTGGCCATAGAGGTCCCAATACACGACCGGGGTCGATTCGCTTTTATAGTCGGTCAGGCCGATTTGCTCCGCGCGCGCTTTGAACGGGGGCGAGGGCTCCCATGATTGACTCATACCCGACAGATCGCCTTTGATATCGGCGGCAAACACCGGCACGCCTGCGCGCGAAAACCCTTCAGCGAGCACTTGTAGCGTCACCGTCTTACCCGTCCCTGTTGCCCCGGCCACTAGGCCATGGCGGTTGGCGCGCTTCAGCAAAAGCTCAATGGTGGCAAGCGGCTCGCCACCGGCGCCGATCAGAATGGACTCACTCATGGGTTACACCAAATCCTTATAAATGCTCGAGAAAAGGCCTGACATCACCTTATTGCGGTCCGATTGGCTTGTTAAGGGCAAGGGCAGGAATTTAACCGGTAACCAAAGGTCCAATTAGGCCAATTGCTGCGGCAATGGTCAGAACGCCAAACAGATTCAAAGCAAAACCAATGCGCAGCATCTCAGACTGCTTGGGGGCACCGGTTGCGAAAGCTATGGCATTGGCTGCCGTCGCAATCGGTAACATGAAGCCAAAGCTAGCGGCAAAGGTCGCCGACGCCCCAATCAAGAAGGGATCCCCACCCGAACCTGCAACCATGGCGGTCAGAACTGGCAGCATGGCGGTAAGCGTGGCGACGTTTGACGCAAGTTCTGAGAGGAAGACCGTCGCTGCCACAAGGATCAAGACCACTAACAAGATCGGCAAAGCGCCAATGCCTGCCATGTGGCCGCCGATAAAGGTCGACAGGCCTGTAGCTTCCAAGGCCGCCGCCATTGACAGGCCACCGCCAAATAGGATGGCGATGCCCCAAGGAATACGTTCGGCAACGTCCCAGCCCAGCAAAGCCTTATTCGGGTCTGCCTTATCGCCTGCTGGTACGACAAACAAAGCAACCGCCCCCAAAATGGCGATCACCATATCGGTTAGGCCTTGCAGGCCCGGCAATTTGCTCAAGGGTTCGCGCAGGATCCAAGCCAATGCCACGCTGAGAAATATGACCATCACGCGCGCTTCTTTCTGGCTCATCGGGCCTAAAGCTCGCGCTTCGGCGGCGATGACTTCGCGGGCTGTGTCATCACCCAAATGGGCCGGAAGTCGATAGGCGATCTTGGTCAAGATCAGCCAAGCCAAGGGCACCATGATCAGAATGATTGCACCGCCAATTGCCATCCATTCCGGGAAGCTCAAGCCTACATTATTGGCCTCCAGCCATTTGGCCCCGATCAAATTTGTGGGCGATCCTATAGGGGTGCCAACCCCGCCAATCGACGCGCAATAAGCCACACCTAAAACACAAGCGGCCATGAGTTTCCGTCGATCCGGGCCTGCTGGTGCCGCTGCGGTGCAGACCGCCAAGGCAATCGGCGTCATCATTAAAGCGGTAGCAGTATTAGATATCCACATCGACAACAAAGTCGTCGCGATCATGAAGCCACCGACTATGGCTGCTGGGCTTGAACCGACAGCGGATAAGACATGGATGGCGATGCGGCGGTGCAGGCCTGATTGCTCAATAGCTGCGGCAATCATAAATCCGCCAATGAACAAAAAGATGATTGGGTCAGCATAGGGGGCCGCAGCATCAACCGGTTTTAAGACGCCAAGCAAAGGCAAGGCACCTAGCGGCAAAAGGGCGGTAGCCGCAACCGGGATTGCCTCGCTCACCCACCACACAATCATCAAAGCCAACAGGCTAAGGGCTTTCCAAGCCTTGGGGTCGAGGCCCTCTGGGGCACCCATCCACAACATGACGCTGGCAACCACCAAGCCCAAGGCAAAGCCGATCTTCTGACCAAGGACCGACGTCCCATGCCCTTCTTCGAAATCTGTCTCATGGACTGGCTGTGGCATTGGATTTCCTCAAAATGGTCACGCGTGATGACTGATAGTCAGGGTCTTAAGGCCTCGACAAGTGCGGGCGGTCTTGGCAGAGGTGAGCCATGACACACAATGATTTGATCGCCCGTGGCCAGTTGGCAGCCTCCGCCTCCTTATCAACCCTTTTGCTCGATCTGGCGCGTCACAAACGCTTGAACTTTCAGGCTGACGGATTGCATTTCGATTTTTCCCGCGCCCTTCTCAGCCAAGCTGATTTAGACGCCCTTTTGCTCCATGCCCAAGAAATTGGACTAGAACAAGCACGATCCGATCTTTTCGCCGGCAAAGCAATCAATGTGACCGAGGGTCGCGCTGTCATGCATATGGCGCTTCGTCAGCCTGACCGAGACTTTATGGCTAAGGGTGAAGCGATCAGCGAGGCCGTGCGTGCAGGCCGGGCTGCGGCAACGGCCTTTGCCAACGGCGTTCGCGATGGGTCGATTGCGGCCTCTGATGGTCGCCCGTTTAAGTCGATTGTCCATATCGGGATTGGTGGATCAGACCTCGGGCCGCGCCTCGTTTATGAAGCTTTGGCCCCAACAGCTGGCAGTGACATCATTTTGCGCTTTGCCGCCAATATTGAGCCCGGAGAATTAGCCGCAGCGCTCGTTGGCCTCGATCCGCGTGAGACTTTGATCCTGTGCGTGTCAAAGACCTTCACGACGTTAGAAACATTGGAAAATCTCAAAGCTGCTCGCACTTGGTTGCAAGCCGCCATCGGTCCAGATGATAGTGCCCATCTGGTTGCGATCAGTGCTGCACCGGAAAAGACCAAGGCAGCGGGCTTTCGACCTGACCGTGTGTTTGATTTCAAAGAATGGGTCGGCGGACGATTCTCTCTGTGGTCGGCAGTCGGCCTATCGTGTGAAATCGCCTTGGGCCCAGAAGTCGTGGCAGAGATGCATGCGGGTGCCGCCGCGATGGACAATTTGTTTGAGGCCCTACCGCTAGCAGAAAACCCCGTTGTTGTCGCCAGTCTGATCGGTTGGTGGAACCGCACCTGCCTGCAGTTCAAAAGCCGCGCCGTCATTCCCTATGCCAAGCGCTTGCGCCTGTTGCCGCAATTCCTGCAGCAATTGGAGATGGAGTCAAATGGCAAGTCCGTCAATTTGGATGGAGAAGGCGTTGAAACCTCCGGTCCAGTTGTCTGGGGTGCAGAAGGTACAAACGCCCAGCATGCTTTCTTTCAGCATCTGCACCAGAGCCCGGATGTGACCCCGGTTGAGTTTATTGCAATCGCCAAAGACGATGAGGATGCCCCGGTTCGCACGCGCATGACTTTGGCCAATGTCTTAGCCCAAGCTGAGGCCCTCACCCATGGCAAGAGCTTGGCTTCGGTCATCAAAACGATGCAAGCCGTAGGCGCGAGCCCTGATCAGATTGATGCCATCGCGCCACACCGGGTTTTCAAAGGCAATCGCCCGTCCAGCTTTGTGCTGATGGACCGCTTAAGCCCGACCAATTTCGGGGCCTATCTGGCCTTCTGTGAGCACCGCACCTTTGTTGAAGGCAAGCTATGGGGCGTCAATTCCTTTGACCAATGGGGCGTGGAACTGGGCAAAGTGATTGCCAGCGAGATCGACCTTGATCTGCAAAATGGCCCAAGCGACCAGCGTGACCCATCCAGCGTGGCGATGATTGAGCGGATCCGTGCGTTGCGGGCCTAGCCGAACATGACTTTGGCGGCAGCCGCCTTCACGGGCAGGGTTTCAATGCCTGCGTCCTTGAGGGTCGTGATCACATCCTCAAGATTCTGAGGGGTGCAGCCATAGTCTGATGGGTCTGGCCCCACATCGTGGGTGAAGAAGATGATCCACGCATTGCGCTCTTTGGCCTCGGCCACGCGATCGCGGACTTGGCCAATATCGTGCTGACGGCGCTCTATCCCAATCGCGCGCAGCTCAGCGAAATCTATTCGGCCTGTGTTCAGCCCCCGATAAACACCCCGGCAGGTAAAGAATTGGCGCGCATAATAGGCTTTGGCCGCCAAACTCACCGCGCCATAAGGATAGGCAAAGCTGGTCATCATCACGTCACCCAGCGTGTCGCGGATAAAGTTCGCATTGGCTTGCCGATCTTGATCACGCGCGGTGTTCGATAGCTTGGTGACAAGCGGGTGGGCAAAGGTGTGGCAGGCGATCTCATGGCCGGCTTGGTGCAAGGCCAAAAGGTCATGGGCCTCATGCTGGGCGCGGTTTTCAAAGGTCTCACCGGTATGGCCACCACACACGTAAAAGGTGCCTTGGATTTCAGCGCGTTCTAGAATAGGCGCACCGACGCGGGCAGCCGAAAACGGAATATCGTCAAAGCTAATCGAGGCGACTGCTTGGGTCAGCCACGATTGGATTGGGTTTAAGGGAATGGCGCGGGTTAAGGCCCCTTCGAGGCGCGTCAGAAGTCTAGGTGCCATAGCTACACAGCCTCCGTGTTGAGCGCAGGAATGGGTTCATTAGCGGCGTGTACGACGCGCACAATGTCGCTCCCCTCAAAGCCGGCGGGCAGGGTGCACCGCAACTGGCCGTGGCTATTATCGGTCGAGTCTAGCGTGAACCCTAAGCCCAAAAACAAGTCTAATGCGGGGCCATTGCGGGCCGCCCTCTGATAAGAAATGGTGAGCTCAGGAGCCCCTGCCGTCTCATATTGCGCTGCCAGCCAAGCAAAGAAAGCGGCTTCCACGCGTTTGCGTTGCACGCGGCAGCTCATAAAGAAATCGCGGATGTGTCCGGTCTGCGGGGTGCCATAGGCAAATCCGATCAGGCCGTAATCGCCAAAGCGATCGGCGCAGCGCAGGGT
The DNA here is from genome assembly GCF_044346625.1 of Aquidulcibacter sp. Taxonomy (GTDB): domain Bacteria; phylum Pseudomonadota; class Alphaproteobacteria; order Caulobacterales; family Aquidulcibacteraceae; genus Aquidulcibacter. The sequence goes on from NZ_JBIIYV010000019.1 coordinate 43,319, forward strand.
CCAAGCCTCAGCCCCGGACGAGTCTGCTAGCATGGCGGCAACGTCGTCGCGGCTATAGCGGGTCGCGGCGATATTGAGTTGATTGGTCCGCTGCGACAATTCATAGATCCGCTCAGCATCCTCTGCCGACAAACGGGCGACGCTTAAAGCGAGATCACAACCGCGCAGGAATTGGTCCATATCGCCAGAAGCAGATTCGGCCGCAAGAGCGCGCGCAGCCTCCACCGCATAAAGCGCGCGCCGGCCTCGGCTTTCGGGCGTCACAGGCACGTCAAATTGTGGGCGCTCCAGCAAAGTAAGCGCCTCGGTATCCGCCAGCACAGTCACAGAAGGATGGGCTTCACCAACTTCCCCGCGTTCAAAAGGCTGGTCGTCGATGAAAGCAAAGGAGTCGAGCCCGAGATTGAGCGTCTCTGCAATACGAGACAAGGCCGCACTTTTCGGGCCCCAGCTGACTTGCGGGGCGAGCATGAAGTCGAGGAGCCCATGATGGGCGAGAGCCGTCACCGCCTCGTCATGATTATTCTTGCTGGCGACCGATTGCAGAATGCCACGGGCGTCGAGTGCTTCGATCATCTCCCGGATACCGGGCTTTACGGTCACGCCCTCTGGCCCGTCTTCGAGCAAGATACCGTCCCAGATCGTATGGTCGAGGTCCCAGACCACGACCTTGGCTTTGGCGGCTGGCATGTTTGGCGCTGATGGAGGCGTCACCGCCTTGGCCCAAGTGACAAAGTCGCACAGGCCCAAAAGGACCTCAAGACCCTCTGCCTCCCCAATCGGCTCAATCTGGACCAGAAAGCCTTGGGAGAGGTCGATGGTGCGCGCAATGTCTGCGACCGGGATTGAGATCCTTGTCCAGTCTGCGTTCAATGAGAACTGGCTTTGGAACAAGGTAGGATTGGTTTTGTCGGCGGGCACTAATGTAAGCGTGAAGGAGATCGACTTGGCAGAAAGCGCTGCCCCTTCGATCAGAAATGCATTGAACGAGCCATGCACGCCCCGACTCGTCTGGATATGGCCTGCAGTGCGTTGACGCGCTTCCCGACGCGCCAAAAAGGCCAGACCTAAACCCAGGGCGGGTTGTGCGTATTGTTCTTCGGCGGCGGCTTCTTGTTTACTCATCGGACGGACGGGTCCTCGCCCCTCCAACTTACCCCAGCGGCGAAAGGCGATCCGGGTCAATAGGATCTTATCAGAAGTCCCGCTGTCGATGGTTTCGATGCCCCTTGTAAAGCGGCGGCAATGGCCATCCGAGCGTGGGGTGAAGAAGCTACAGGCGGTATAACAGGAGGGGGCGGCGCATTCAGAACAATGTTCGCCCCAAACGATCATGCTGCGGTTTTGAATCAAATCGTAGGTGGCGACGCGTGCATCGGCCATGGCTGCAGGCAGCACCATCTGGGCCTGCGCATGATCCAACGCCACCGTCTCTTTCATCACCAAACCCCTTTAGTGGCTGTCTAGCATCTTGGCCTTAAAAAACCATTTTTCGCGTCGGTTCTGGACTGTCTGCAACAGGGCATGCATTTCGACTTCACTTGTGCTAGGGAAGTCTTCAAATTTCTGAAAGGCCAACACCCTGTCGTCCGAACTAAGTGATACTCAAAACCCTGATCTGAAAGACATCATCCTCGCATCTTTGGATGACGACCAAGCAGAAGATGTGCTGTGCATTGATTTAACAGGTAAAAGCTCCATCGCAGATGCGATTATCGTCGCCTCCGGCCGCTCGCAGCGCCATGTCGCCGCGATTGCAGACCATATTGTTCGCAAGTTAAAAGACGCTGGCGTTGGTAAGGCGCGGGTTGAGGGTTTGCCTAATGCTGACTGGGTCTTGATTGATGCTGGCGATATTGTCGCCCATATCTTCCGGCCAGAAGTGCGCGCCTTTTATGCGATTGAACGCATCTGGACCGGGGAAACCCGCCACGCGGCAGGTGCTGCTTGAATCTGACTTTGGCTGCCATTGGGCGGCTTAAGGCGCAAGAACCTGAACAAGCTATGACCCTCGACTGGCTCGGCCGTGCCGACGCCATGGGAAAGCCGTTGGGTATCAAGTCGGTCCGTTTAGCTGAAATTGACCCGCGCCTGCGGGAGCCCGACCGCGACAAAGAGGCCGCTGCCCTGTTGGCCGCGATTGAGACGGGTAGCTTCATCATCGCACTTGATGAGCGCGGCGAAGCGCCTGGTTCGGTTGGTTTTGCCAACCGATTGGCAAGCCTACGCGATCAAGGCCAAAGGCACATTGTGCTGGCCATTGGCGGACCGGATGGACACGGCCAAGCCTTGACCCAAGCTGCCTCCATGAAGCTCGCATTTGGCTCCTGGACCTGGCCGCACAAGCTGGTGCGCGCCATGGCGGCAGAGCAGATTTATCGCGCTGTCTCCATCCTTGCGGGTACGCCCTATCACCGGGTCTAGAGCGGCGAGGCCCGCCTGTAACAGCGAGATGACCGCAGCGCCAAATCTGGTTATCTCTGCGACCATGCGCAGATTTCGAGCGATCCTTCTGTTGTGTGTGACGCTGGGCGCAGCCATGCCGGTCTACGGCCAAAGCTCTGCGGAACAGGAACTCAAGCGCCTCGAAGCCGAACGCCAGCGACGCGAAGAACGGGTTGGCACGCTCGTCGATGATGCCAATCGTGTCGCAGGCGATGCAGAAGCTCTTCGAAAAAAGCTCGTTGACGCCGCCGAAGATCGGGATCGTCTCGAGCGCGAAGTGGAACGTTCAGAAGTCCGCTTGATTCAGATGCGCGCTCAGGAAAAGCAATTGAATACAAAGCTCGCTAGCAATCGCGAAGCCTTGGAAGATGTCGTCATTGCCTTGATTGCCATGGAACGGGACCGCCCGCCTGCCCTGGCGGTCCGACCTAAAAATGCGGCTGAGGCAGCTCGTGTTGCCATTTTGATGGGAGAAGTTGCGCCCTTGCTCGACAATCGCGCAAAGCAAGCGGCCGCCGATATTGCCAAGCTGCAGAGCCTGCGCGAGTCGATTCTGATGCAAAATACCAGCTATCGGGACAGCAACACCCGCCTGATGATTGCGCGGCAAACGATTGGCTCTTTGATCCAAGAACGGCGCATGGTCCAGGCCCGTATCATGCGTGACGCAGAGACAGAGAGGACGCGGATTTCTGAGATTGTTCGGCGTGCCAATGACTTGCGCGACTTGGTCGTCCGGTTAGGTGGCTCTGTACCGGGCCTTGACCCACAGCAACAACAAGACGGATCTGACTTTGCGCGCGGCTTTGACCGTGCCATGGGCACAGTGCCTTATCCGGCCTATGGCCAAGTCGTAACAGGGTTTGGGGCAGCATTGGACAGTGGGGGGCGATCTGAAGGGGTCACCATTCGAACCCGCCGTTCAGCACAAGTTGTTTCGCCCTATGATGGCGAGGTCGAATTTGCGGGTCCTTTCCGCTCCTATGGTCGGGTGATGATTTTAAATGTCGGCAATGGCTACCACATTGTTTTAGCAGGCATGGCGACGATTTATGTGGAGGCCGGTCAGGAAGTTTTGGCAGGGGAGCCGATTGGCGAAATGGCGACAGACAGTCGCATTATGCCCGATCTTTATATGGAAGTACGCAAGCAAAGCACGCCGCAAAACCCCAATTTGTGGCTAAAGCGGCCTAACGGCACCTAAGCCTGCCCCATCATCCCCGTCCGACTGTAGATTAAATCACCGCAATCAACTGTGGTAGGTGGTGCTTAACCACTTTGGTTGGATTATATAGAGTGTACAAGTTTCCTGATATACCTATGGCCTTAGCCACTTGGAGTAGCCGCTTATGACAGATTCCCAAAAGACGCAGCGCTGGTGGATTGCGCCAGTCTTGGCCGGGACATTGGGACTGGGTGCTGCTTTGGGCGCAACGGCAGTGGCGTGGTCTGCTGGTGGCCGCCCAGACACGGCAGCACCAGCGGCGAAGGGTGAAGATACGCTGCGCCAATTAGAGATTTTTGCCGATGTGATGGCGCGCGTCCGTACTGATTATGTTGTGCCAACCAAGGACGACAAATTGGTGGCAGCAGCCATTGATGGCATGCTGCAATCGCTAGACCCACACTCCAGCTTCTTGGATGCCGAAGCCTTCAACAATATGCAGGTATCGACCAAGGGCGAATATGGCGGGATTGGTATTGAAGTGACCAGTGAAGACGGCGCGGTCAAAGTAATTTCGCCCATGGACGATAGCCCGGCAGTGCGGGCTGGCATTAAGGCTGGCGACAAACTGATTGCTGTCGATGGCGTTTCTATCCTGGGCCTGCCCTTGGATGAAGCCGTCAAGAAGATGCGCGGCCCGGTTGGAACGTCAATCGACATCACGGTCGCACGCGAGAGCCAAGAACCTTTTGTCGCCAAAGTCATGCGCGAGACCATTGTGCTGAAGCCGGTGACCAGCAAGATTGAAGGCGATTACGCCTATATCCGCATTTCAACCTTTGTGAATGAACGCACCTCTGAAGGGCTTAACAAAGCGATTGATGATGTTCAGCGTCAATTGGGTGGCCGCCTGAAGGGCGTTGTGCTTGATTTGCGGAACAATGGCGGTGGCTTGTTGGATCAAGCTATTGAGGTGACCGATATCTTTATGGATCGTGGCGAAGTGGTCTCTACCCGTGGTCGCCGCGCAGATGATATCCAACGCTATTATGGCACGCCGGGTGAGCGTTTGGCCGGGGTGCCGATGGTGGTCTTAATCAATGAAGGCTCAGCCTCGGCGTCGGAGATTGTGGCTGGCGCGCTGCAAGATCGTGGCCGCGCCACGATTGTCGGCATGGCTTCGTTCGGCAAGGGCTCTGTCCAGACAGTCATCCCTCTGCGCAATGGTCGTGATGGCGCGCTGCGCCTGACGACGTCGAAATATTACACACCAGCCGGCCGCTCGATCCAAGGTGCAGGGATTGAGCCTGATATTGAGATCGGTGCCGTGCGCATCACGGAAGAGCAATTAAAAGAACGCAAAGCGCTCTTCCAAGGTGAGGAAGATTTGCCCCACGCGCTCGACAATGAAAGCGGCGTGAAGCGCAAGCCTCCGCACATGCCTGCGGAAATGCCACCGGTCGGCTGGAAGGAGACCGAAGATTACCAGCTGAAGCGTGCTTATGAATTGTTGGCCGCGGGTCTTCCAAAGCGCGCGCCTACTGTCACCACACGTCGGGCTGAGAACAAGCCAGCCGAGGGTATAAGGTCGCCTGTATCTGGGGCCCCTGTTACGCCAAACTAAGGGCTGGTGGTCACATGGTGGCACGGGTCGCCCAATTAAGCCTGCCATCTGGTCGCAGTGTTGAAGCCTGCTTTACCGGCCGTCTTGGGTCCAAGCGCTTGACCATGCGCGTCGACCCAATCAAACGGCGTGTGGTGGTC
>NZ_JBIIYV010000170.1:0-4606 GCF_044346625.1 Aquidulcibacter sp.
GGCTGGCGGGTTGGCTCGTTTGAAGAGCTACACGCTGGCCGCGTCGCGCTTCTCGAACGTGCTTCTGGCATGGGTAATCATGTAGTCATGGTCCCGACACCCATCGAGAGCGCGATCAATATCGGAGACAATGTCAGCCTCAGCAGCCTTGGGCGGGGTGGTGCTGTCCAGGTGGTGCAGGACCTCAGCCTTGGGTATGGGTTGGGAAGGTAGGGCTGCTTGGCGCGTAATTTAGGCCTCGAATTCACGCTCTGTATTTTGAGAACGCTTTGAAATGATAACTTACAGCTTAAACCATACCTTTAGTGTTTCAAAAACATTTCGGTTCGGTTTCACTGCCACGGTAGCGAGCGGTAAAAGCGATCGACGATTTCAAAGCAGCTATCGAAGTCGGGTAAATCTTCAAGCTCAAGACCAAGCGTATTCCAGTCTTTGCAGCGCGGTCTCGTACCTCGTGATGGCTTAATGCCTCGCGTGTCGGCTCAATGTCGCGGGCTCGGCATTTCTCGTGAAGCAGCGCTAAAAGTTGGGCGCGTTCGTCGGAATCTAACGGAAATTGTTTTAGTAGGCATGCGATATCATAAATGTCTTGGCGGCGGTTGCGATTACGCTTCGGTTGCTGGAGTAATGCACGCAGCTTTTCCGCAATCAGGTCGAGCAACGAATATGCGCGGACCGTCATTCCCTCGTTACCTAGACTAACAATCTGGATAGCATTGACCGGCTCTCGGAAGGCGATGTCCACATCCAGCACATGGGTTGCATTCCCAGAGCTAAACAATCGCTCCTGAGGAGAACCGCGCCTCGCATAGCCGACGCGCAGCGCAAGAAGTGGGCCGGTTGCCTTAGTGAACAACTTCGCGCTTGGCTCATAGCGTGAAGACTGAACATTGCAAACTAAGTCTGGATATCCAAGTATTGCCGCTGCCCTTGGAAAGGCGCGATTCAATTCCGCTTTAAGCGCTTCGGCCATCTCTTTGCTAGGTTCGCTGATGGCGGTGAAGTCTATATCTCCGGTCTGGCGAGGACTTTTATAGACTACTCCCATCAAAATCCCGCCCTTGAGGAATATCTCGTTTGCGAACGGTTCGCTCATAGCCAGCGCTGCAAGGAAGATTTCAGTAATCTGGCGTTCTAGATGCGCCTGGGGATCGGCCTTGGCCTTTTCGATCCACTCGCTAATATTAACGGTTATCCGTTTCCCTATTTTGACTCTTTTAGACATTTAGCGACAGCATCCACTTTTCTGAGAATGTTGTAGCAAACGGCTTGCCGGGGTCCAGCACGCGACTGGAGCCACGTTGGGCGAAGCTTGCCCAGGCCGAGACGCGTGGATCAATGATGCCAATATGCTCCTCCAAGATGTAGCCTGCGCGAACTTTGCAGATACCCTTCTCAGCGCGTGTAATGCGTTCAATAATTTCTTCTAGATAGGTTTTGGCATGCTCGGCCCAAATGTCTAGGACATGCGACATTCCCCCGTTAAGATCCGGACTGTCTATTGTATCGAGGAAAGTTTGGCCAATAGAGGCGATCCGCGACAAACTCCCCTTTATTTGAACCTGATCAGATGAGAACTTGGTCGTGTCGATCCAGACTGGTCGACCACGGACCTTTCGTGGATGCATCACAGCCTTGGCTGGCTCAATGTCGATGCTAGGATACTCAGGGACGTCGCAATAGTCACGGTCCATCATCTCGCGGAATAGCTTCCGCCGCAACACTGGCGTGGGCTCCACTAGCATTAGATGTTCGGGGCGCCGATTGGTAAGTCCGTAACGTTGGAGCGCAGATAGATGGGCAATGTGGCAGAAAGGATCGACCGAACAAACTATATCTTCCGCTGATGCTTCAGGCTTATCTACCAATCGCCAATGTGAGTTATAGTCATTATCTTGGCGAATGATCCCCTCATTGCGTAATAAGATACGTGTCCGCCGGAAAAGGTCACGGCTCGGTGTGTCACCCCGTAAGTATTTTACCTTTCCAGATCTGTAGATTACCCATAACTCCCGGAATATATCATAGTTAGAAAGTACGGGCTTGGACTGACTATTGAGCGAGCGGGCGAGGGTATCGGCGACAAGGGTCATCCGCTTTCGTTGCTGAAATGGGCGAAGCACTTCTGCCATTTAACTCGGTGACCTATACAATATGTCCTAAGGACATATTGTATAGGTCACCGAAGCAATTGTCAAGGGCGCAGAGGATGTACCAACCACCCGTGGTGGGTTGACTTTCTATATCGTTGGCGATACCATCCGTCCTTAGGACGGATGGTATCGCCAACGTTTATAACTACACCTCAGCCATTGAATAGTAGCAAGTCATTATCGACAGCACGTCACTGACCCATAAACTTGGCCCAAAACTTGCTCCGCCCCCACTCCGAACGCGGAGATGTCTGATGGGAAGACGGCTCAGGGCAGATATGGATCAGCGCCAGCTTGGCCTGTTTGGCGAGAGTTTGGCGCTTGGACAGAAGCCGAAGGCGGTGAAAGCGTTGCCCGTTGCGGCTGCCCAGCTTTCCAAATCTGATGTCTCACCGAAGCATCCGCGCGCACCGGTCAAAGTAGAACCGCCGCCGCGCAAGAGTCTCGGGACCCTTCCCTCCGAAGTCGTGCGACCCTCAGAAGCAACATTGGTTCTTTCAGTGTCATTGAGCTTGCTGAAGAAGTGGCGCGTGCAAGGCGGAGGACCTCGCTTTCTTCGGCTGGGAGGACGGGCCATTGGCTATCGCCGCGCTGATTTATCGGAATGGATTGCCGCTCAAATCAGGTGATTTTTGCTTTGGCGCAGAATTTATCTGCAGCTGATTGGGCGGTTGAGCGCCTACTGGCCCTCTAGATTCCCCAGTTACGAGCATTGTGGCGATGGGACATGGCGGGGCATGGCTGGCTAGGCTGGTGCGTGCTGGAACCCTTCGAAACAGATCGATCCATCTGTGGATATCAGGTGGATAAGTCTTTGTTTTTGGGCTTCCCGATTTTGGTGAACATGCTGGATTAGTGTGGTTTTTCTGAGTTCTCTTGGTCTTACGAGATCGCAATTCCGCGATACTTGTCGAGCCTGATAGAGGATGAGACACATGAATACCGACACACTACTCACCGTCGAAGATGCCGCCGCCCATTTGAAGATTTCCAAGCACACTTTGAACCGCTGGCGCGTAACCGGTGAAGGCCCTCCCTTTATCAAATATGGCCCCCGGTTGATCCGTTATCTCGTCACCGCGCTTGATGTGTGGGCGCAGGAGCGCATGTTCGCCAACACCAGCCAATACGGACGGTAGGCTCTTGCATTGCCGATCTTCGCCAAATGCCAGAGCGTTTGGGCGCGTCAAGGTAACCTTCTTGAAGGGGGCTCTGCCCACCTTGACCTGCCCTTCACGCTCTGGCGCACCATTAGGTGTCGGGACGCGGGGCGCGTCCCAACATCACCTCTCGACCTTGCCTCTGGCAGGTCGAACACGGGGCTAGAGGGAACAGCGAAAGAATTAGCAGAAACCTTGGTTCTGGCTTCGCACGTTCAACTGCTGTCGACCAATTGAATGGGCGAACGCCGAGCTACTGGCGCAGGAATGAAACACACTCATCGCATACACATCTTGTTTTGACTTTAGAGAAAGTGTGTATATTATACACACCCTAAGAGGGGGCAACATTGCCGAAGCGACCAAAGACCAAGGACATTATCAAGCGGCTGAAAAGCGAAGGATATGTGCAGAAGGCCACGGAAGGGTCTCACAAGCACTTTGTCCACCCTGACTTTCCGGGCAAGATCACTGTGGTCGTGAGCAAGGCCGAACAGTCCATAGGGGTACTTCGGGAAATCTATCGGCAGGCCAAATGGAAGTGGCCACCTGAATAGCAAGGCCACCCCCTCTCAAACAAAGCAAAAAGATATTTATTAAGTGGAGAACACCTCATGACACAGAATATAACCAGCAGCAGACCTAAATGGTCTGTTGCTTTCGACCACGATCCCGAGGTCGGGATGTGGGGAGCTGTGGTTCTGGATCTTCCCGGATGCACATCGGGTGGAGACAGTTTGGAGGAAGCGAGAAGCAATGTCCGTGAAGCTATCGCCATTTACATTGCTGATGCACAAGAAGAGACCGGAGTAGTTCCAAGCCCCTTAGGGTTAGAGAACATTCTAAGGATAGCAGAAGCAGACGCAGATATGCGGGAGAGACTAGAAGGAGCCATCGTTCTGGAATCTGATGCTGGTGAACTCAAATCACGATCAGTTCGCGTTCAGATCACGATGAACGAGGGTTTGCTTGCCCGTGTCGACCAAGTTGCTGAGAGTGTCGGCATGAATAGAAGTGCATGGCTCGCAGAAGCTGCGCGTCGTCTTATAGCCTAGATATTAGCTTTTGGGCGTGATGCTGACGGGACCTGGGGAAGGTCTCGACAGCATTTCCCCATCGATTCATTTGGCAGTCTATCACAGGGCCTAGGCGGAAGAATTTGACACGGGACTATCAGGAATTTCGTGCATGGGGGAGCATGTAGGGAACGGAGGTGATTCCCCATGTCAGAGAAGAAGGCACTACCCCAGATACCAAGTGAAGTTTTAGACCAGTTGATGGCTGGCGGGGACA
>NZ_JBIIYV010000133.1:0-4514 GCF_044346625.1 Aquidulcibacter sp.
CGCTCAAGGATGAGGCCTGGCTCAATGAACAGGCTACCGCCAGCTTGGGTCCAATCCGGTGGATCCGCGAGCGCAGGCGTTGCAAGCAAGCTCAGTGCAAGGATGAGGGTCCGACCTACCATGAAAGCACCTGCCGATAGGTGCCTGACAGGTCTCGTCGCGACACGGGTCCAAAGTAGCGACTATCGAAGCTTCCTGGGTGATCGCCCAAAAGAAAGACTTCATCTTTGGAGAGCTGGTGACACCCCTGCCAGTTTGGTAGGGAATTGCCTTGCTTGTCTTGATCTATGGCTTGAAGCGATTTGCCAGCAACGCTTAGCGTGCCTGCATGGCGACAGACTGTATCGCCCGGCGTTACGGCAACGCGTTTGATGAGAAGCGTGTCGGCTGGATAGCCAAGCTTGCCGACAAGATAGTCTTTTGCGGTCTTGGGCATGGGCATGGCGACAATCTCACCACGCTTTAATTCTTGGGCATCACCGGTGCGGACATATAGCCCTTTCTGCATCGAGGGGGTTTCATTGATGATGGCAGGTGGCGCGTTCTTTTGATCGTGTATCCAGGGCTCTGCCAGAAAGAGGCTATGGGTTGCGACCAATGCAATGAGAATAGCCGACCTCATGATGATGGCTCCAAGATCAGATCGCGGGTCAGAAGCACTTGGACACGTGTGCCTTGGCGAACCCTTATTGTTGGTTTCACTTCCAGTTCCCGGTCGACCATGCGGCCGCCAATTCGGGCAGCCTCGATTGCTGCCGCATCACCAACATCGCCCATCAGGCTCGTCTCTTTGTTAGTGCCGTCTCGGCGGGCAGCTTCGCCCAGTGTCGTGATCGCTCCAGCAAACAAAGTCGCGGTCAGAAGTTGTGGGATACGCCGATCAACACGGCCTGCAACACCCCCTGCCCCACTCCCATCTACGCCGGGTTCACGAGCCAAACTGATCGAGCGACCATCAGGAAAGATCAGACGTTCCCAAACCAAAAATGCCCGGCGTTCGCCATAAGTCTGATCGCCATCAAAACGGCCCAGCAATCTCGCCCCTTGTGGGATCAGAAGATAGCTGCCGGAGACTGTATCAAAGACATTCTCGGTGACTGTGGCGATCACCCTGCCTTCGCGCTCTGTATCAATCGCGGTCAGTAAAGCCGCTGGAATGACACTGCCGGCCTTCAACTCATAAGGCGATAAGGGTGCGAGGACGGCGCGGTCGCCATAGACTTTGTCATAATCCTTGTGGCGCTGAACGAGTTCTTGTTGTTGTGCTGGTGCTGCCACGGGGTTAGCTGTTGGGGCTGAAGAAGTCGGAAGTGGGCCAAAGAATAAAGCCGATTGCCGCGCCTTTTGAGCTTCGTCCCGACTTATATCCTGACGCGTCGGTTGGGCTGTCTGCTGCCGCATGGGTTGTGGATAGGGTGATGGTCTCTCGTCCATGATCAGACGCGGCTCATGAGCTGGACCCGCATCTGGCGGAAGCGTCGGCCCGGCGTTTGCCAGCGATTCCTCTTCCGGCAAGATTGGTGTGTTGGTCAGCTCCGCATAAGTCGACGGGCCTTGGGTGAGAACTTCGGCTGGCCTAACCGATGCTGTTGGGGTCTCGCGCGTTTCATCAGCCTGTCTCGCCCTTGCGTCAGCTTGAACAATTGGGGCAATGACGAAGCCATAAATGAAGGCAAGTGATATGACGCTGGCAGTCAAAATGAATACGCCGCGCACCGCCGTCCTATTTATCTGTTGAGCTGGCTGGGGTGCAACCCGAGCATGCAGGGTCTGCCCGCCCGTCAATGGTTTGCCTAAGGTCGCATCTTCTGGACTTCCGGGTTCTGGGATAGCTCCATCGGGGGCTTTCATGGCTCTACTCCTCTGCGCTCAATCTTCACAATTTGGGGACGCTCTCCACCAAGGCGTAGCTCCGCCTTCAAGAAGAGGCGGTCGACGACATAGGAATTGCCTTGCTTGCGCCAATTAGTGAGTTGGGGCTTTCCGGCTTCATCCATCACAAACAGAGGCGGTGCTTCGGTCGTGCCCAAGGTCTCAGGAAAGGTAATGAAGGTCTTCAGGCCATCATCATGGACTGATACTGGCGTCCATTCGGGCTTCCGCCATCCTGTCCGGATCCGGTACGCCTCAGGACCGTGAGCTTTGAGGATGGGTGCACGTGTTGTGGGCTTTGGATCTGTCGCGGCAGGCCCCACTGCCACCTGGCTTGTGGGGGCCTGTGGCAGTGGGTGGGTCCAGGACACCGCCGCATTGAAGGCTTCGCTCTCACCAGAGGCTTTGAGCGCCAAAAGATAAACACGTCGATTGGTGGTCACGACCATATTGGTGGCAAGACCTGCCCGATATGGCTTGATCAGAAGATGGGTCTGAATGGTCTCGGCTTCGCCAGATGTCGTATCGCCAATCATCCAGCGTTCGGTATCGCCTGCCGCCTTACTGATGATCTTCTCGCCGGGCTCTAGACTAAGAGCCGTTATCCGCATCGGTGCGGTCCAGACTTCATAAACGCGTCCTTGCTCATAGCTAAAGACTTGCGCCGCATTCACAAAGCCATCGGCGCGCGAGGAGGCTAAGGCTTCGGCATTTGCTGCGCGAATGGCGGCAGGACCGAATTTGGGCGTGCGGGCTTCTAGAGTTTGATCTGTGACGTGAGCTGTCCGGGCTTGCGGCCGACGCTTTGTACTCTTGGCCTTTTTGGGACTGTGAGCGCGCACACTGTTATGAGCCTCGCTCGAGCGGGCTTTAGCTCCAGCAAAGCTCGGCATGGCGAGCGGGAGAGTGGTGGCCATCAGCATGGCGATGCTTGTGGCATAGGCCGTGGCCCTGCCGCCAATTATTGAGCGTCGAGTGTCCATGAGATGTCCTCGATTTTGATGCCTAGTGGATTTTTCATAAGTTCGGCCTCCGAGCGGGGTGGCTCGAAGCGAACCGTGACAAGCGCGCGCCAGCGTTCGGCCCCGCCACTCATGCCATTGGTGAATTTCTCTTCCCGCCACTGGATGTCGAAGGTCTTTTCCGATCTGGCGACAACGTTGAGGATGCTGACCGCGATCGCTTCACGTCCCGCGTTGGCGAACGGATCATGTTCTTGCGCCCAACCATTGAGATAAGCAGCAGATTTTGGAGTGGTAAAATCATAAGCCCGCAAGAAGTTCTGACGGATCAGAACCGGATCGACACTTCGTCCGCGTACATCGGCGATCCAGCGCGACAACGCAAAAGAGACTTGGGCTTCATTGGGTCGATAAGTCTGATCGAGTGCGGTGATCTTCTGGGTCTGGCCCCAGCTTGAGACTTCAACGATAAATGGCTTTACGACAGATCGCTGGGCTTGTGCCCACCAGCCTGCTCCAAGGAAGCCCGCAAAGATCAGTGTCCCGAAAGCCATATTCCGCCAATTGCGGGCATGGGAAAGGGTCAGTCCCATACGGTCATCCCAGACCTGGCCTGCCCGCTGATAGGGCGTGGCGATTGGCGTCGCCGACAGGGCCTGATTGCCGACAGGCTTAGGCTTAAAGAAAGGATGCATGTTTAGTCCTCCTCACGGATGGATGGGCTTAGGGAGCCCGAGTTTTCGTTGGCGGGTAGAAGTTGGCGTGCCGTATTGGCGGCAAAGAAGGCATTGAATGCACGCGCTTTGGTTTGGGCTTTGCCGCGCTCGTAAGCTGGAAAGCGGTGATAGCGCTCTGCCGCCGGCGAGGTGCTGGCAGAAGCTGATGTTGTAACCGCCGCTTGAGCACTTCTGGTCGTTGAGGGGTCCGCACTTTCTTCACTCTGTGCAGAACGTGATCCCTCGGCACCGGTAGAACCAGCAGGCAAATTCATACCTTTTTTGTGGTATGTTTCTGCCGGAGCCTCGGAAATTGTTGGCCCTTTACTTTCATTTTTACCCCAAAAAGATGGGAGATCAGAGTACTCAGCAGATGAGCCAGTGTGTGATCCCCCGTGAGCTCTCGGCGGACTTTTTCTGTCGCTTAATGCATCAGGTGTGAGTGATGCTGAGGCTTGAGGTGAGCCAGATGATGGAGCGGGTCCCAATGGGCCAGAGCCGCCACTGTGGCCAAGGGGTGACCCAAGGCTGGGCGGCGGTTTGCCGGCACCGGCTCCCGCTGCTGCCCGTGAACTCGAAGCAATTTGTGCGGCAGCACCAGCACCCGCTGCACCTGCAGCCATGGTGCCAGCAATAGCTGCACCACCTGCGGCACCCACAGCAAGACCTCCCACACTCAAAGCCCCTGCCCCAAGTGCCGGACCACCAGACACTAGGGCTGCGGCTAGATTAGGGGCAAAGAGCGACAGCATCGCCAATATGATGGCTGCCGTCAGGATTGTGAGCGCCTCATAGATGTCTGGCTCGGGGCTTGGCATCAATTGAGCAAAGATTGTTTGAGCACCGGAAACCACAATCGCAAGCGCCAACACTTTAAGGCCAGCGGCGACGACATAGCCAAGCGGGCGTTCGGCCATAAAGCTTGTCTTCGAAAAGATGCCGAAGGGCAGCAGGATAAAGCCGC
>NZ_JBIIYV010000066.1:0-14293 GCF_044346625.1 Aquidulcibacter sp.
AAACTCTCGCACCTTTAAGCAATGATCCCATCGTCATGCTCAGCGCAGTCCCCTGAACATGATCAACTCAGCCCTAAACCGGCTACATCATGACGCCGCTGTTACACCACGCCATGGGACACGATCCGTGCCTTGACAATTCGCTTTAAGGTGATTGCGTTTGAATAAGGGAGGCGATTCAACATGACCCAGACTTCTTTGCCACGTCGACTCGCCGTTATCACGGGGGCTTCGTCTGGCATTGGCGAGGCGTTTGCTCGCGCCTATGCCAAGCGGGGGGTCGACCTTTGCCTTGTCGCCCGCCGACTTGATCGACTGGAGGCCTTGGCAAAGGCCTTGTCTCAGCAACATGGGATTTCAGCTTTTGCGGTCCAAGCTGACTTGTCCAAGCCAGAAGCGACCGGCCTAATCGTGACAGCTTTGGCAGAACACGGACGATCGTGCGACATTCTGGTCAATAATGCCGGCTATTCCCTGCCTCAGACTTTCCTGGCTACCAAACCCGAACAGCAAACTGATTTTGTTGCGGTTCTTGTAACATCCGTCGTCAGCCTCACCCATGCCCTTCTGCCGGGCATGGTTCAACGCGGCTATGGACGCATCATTAATGTCGCCAGCATGGTTGCCTTTTCCTCAGGCGCGGCAGGCCATACGCTCTACCCTGCCGCCAAGAGCTTTGTCGTGAAAATGACCCAATCGCTGGCTGCCGAAGTAGCCGACAAAGGCGTCCTAGTCACCGCCATTTGCCCTGGCCAGACTGAAAGCGACTTTGCCAAAGCCAATGGCACCGATCAATTGATCGCCAAGTCCAATCTCTACAAACAAACAGCCGAGGACGTGGTTGCAATTGCCATAGCCGCCAATGAGGCTGGCAAGGAAGTGGTTGTCCCTGGCTGGCCAAACAAACTTGCGGTTGCATTTATGAAGGTTCTGCCGGATAGTTGGACGGCGGCCCTCATCCGCCCTCAAGCCAAGAAATTTGCCCTGCCCGACCCTACTGCCTCACGAGACAAACATGCCCCATTATGACATTCTGATCATCGGTTCCGGCGCCGGGGGTGCTAGCTTTGCTCAAGCCTTGGCGGGGACCGGAAAGTCTATTCTCATCCTCGAGCGCGGCGAACATCTTCCAGTTGGTCGCGAGAATTGGGACCCAAGACGGGTTTTCGTCGACCGGATTTATCGCACGGACGAGCAATGGACAGACAAGGACGATAACCCCTTCACACCCAACACTCATTATTGGGTTGGAGGCAACACGAGCTTTTATGGTGCAGCCTTAATGCGCTTTAAGTCTCTGGACTTTGAGCGGATGGAGCATTTTGATGGCATTAGCCCCGCTTGGCCCGTCACCTATGAAGATATGCGGCCGTGGTATGAGGTGGCTGAGCGCATGTGGGAGGTTCATGGCGAACGCGGCATTGACCCCACAGATGACCCGAATGACCCACCCTACCCCTTTCCTGCCCTGGCGCACGATCCGGGCATGATCCGATTGAAAGAGCATTTTGAGGACTTGGGCTGGACACCTTCGCCACTGCCTTTGGGCATCCGCCGCAATGATGAGAATCCGCGTGAGGGCAAATGTGTTCGGTGCAAGACTTGCGGCGGCTTCCCCTGCCGCTTGCTGGCCAAAGTGGATGCACGCACTGCTGCCTTGAAGCCTCTTGAAGCTTATCCCAGCGTTACGCTTCTGCCGGGCCATAAAGTTCTGGAGTTGAAGACCGACGCGAACGGCAAAAAAATCACGGAAGTGGTGGCGTCTGGACCAGATGGGGAAGTGACCTTCACTGCCGATTATGTCGCGTTGGCAGCAGGGGCTGCCAATTCGGCAGCCCTACTTTTGAAATCCGTTAGCCCCAAACATCCCAATGGCCTCGCCAATAGCTCAGACCAAGTGGGGCGCAATTATATGTATCATTCCACCTCGGCAGTGCTTTCAGTATCGCTGCTCGCGCGTTTTGAATCCAGTTTTCCAAAAACCTTGTGCGTGAATGATTTCTACTACGGCGACTCACAAGAACAATTCCCCTATCCCATGGGGCAGATTCAAATGCTGGAATACATGTCTGGCCAAACGTTGGAAGGGCAATTAGCCGATGTCGTGAACCCCAATCTGATCCCGGACTCTTTTAGCGATGCTATTGCCGAACGTATGGTCAGCTTTTTGGTGATGTCCGAAGACCTGCCGCGGCCTTACAATCGGGTGACGCTGAACGAAAATGGCGGAATCAAACTCTCCTATACCGAAGGCGATTTGACTGCTCACAAAAAGCTCGTTGAAAAGCTAGAGACAGGTCTACAAGGCTTCACTCGTGAGCGCTCGTCCCTGTTTGAAGCCAATTTCACCATCGACCAAGAGCTACCGCTTTACGGCACGGCCCATCAATGCGGGACCCTTCGCATGGGGGATGATCCGACAAGCTCGGTTATCGACAAATGGTGCAAGGCCCATGATCTGGACAATCTTTATGTGGTGGATGCAAGCGTGTTTGTATCGTCCGCTGCGGTTAATCCGACCCTGACCATTGTCGCAAATGCGCTGCGCGTGGGGGACCATTTGGCACGACAGTTGATGGGCTGATTTGGGCCGCGTTTAGCCAAAAGGTTCACAACCTCGTCAGCCCGCCCAATCTTGCACCCGGCCTCATTTCAAGCCATGGTGGCGCTATGCCGCTGCGTCATCTTTGCGAACCCGTCGAATTAGCCCCGGGCATGACCGTTTGGGCAGAACGGGTTCAGCACGGCGAAGATGCGCCGGGTCTAGACCGCTTTCCCCATTATCATAGCGTCGCCGAACTGGTGATTTTTGAGTCCGGGACCGGGTCATTCTGGCTCGATGGTGAGGAGATTCCGCTACATCCGCGCAGCGTCGTGTATGTGCCGCCCATGTGCCACCATGATTATTTGTTTAGTCCGGGCGAGAAGTCTTGGGTGCTGGTGCAATTAGATGCCGATACGGTTCAGGCGCTCTCTCAAGCGGTCCCTGAACTGGATTTGGCGCACCCGTTTTATGGCGTCCCATCTGAAAGCCAAGCCAAACAGCTCGACACTTTATGTGATCTTTTGTTGGAAGCTGGCCAATCCATTTCCCAAACGGCGATTGTGACGCGGACGGCGGAGCTGATCGTTTGGGCCGCCTATGCGACGCGGATCGCCAGGGCGCGCGCGCAACGCCAAGGCCAAAAAGTGGCGCTACCGGTCGATCGTCTGCGTCCAGCTCTCGACGCGCTGCGCGCTCATCCGGGCAAGGAATGGACGTTGGAGCAGATGGCCTCGCTATGTCACATGTCTGCCAATTATTTTTCCCGCCGCTTTGCTGAGATCATGGGCATGAGCCTAACGACCTATGTGCGGGTTTATCGTTTGCAATTGGCCGCTAGGCGCTTGGTGCAAGGCCGCGAGGCTATTGGTATCATTGCCCAAGACGCAGGGTTTGCCAGCCCCGCCCATTTTGCCTTCCAATTCAAACAAAGGTTTGGACTAACCCCGCGTACGTATCGACAAGCAGGTCAAGAGCGCAGCTTGCCTCAGCCCACAAGGACATCCGCATGACCCTTCGTTCGCTTCTCAAGGGACTGAGCTTAGCTGCCCTGACCTGTGTGCCCTTGGCAGGTGGTGGTGCGCTGGCTCAAACCCCCGGTCCTCTGCATGTGCCGTCGCCTGATTGGCGCGATCAGGTGATCTATTTTGTCATGACGGATCGTTTTGAAGATGGCGACCCCAGCAATAATGACCAAGGCAAGGGTGAGTTTGATCCCGCTCAACGGGGACGGTTTTCAGGCGGAGATTTAAAGGGCGTTGAAAAGCGCCTTGACTATATTCAGGGTCTGGGCGCGACGTCAGTCTGGGTGACGCCGCCGGTGGAAAACCAATGGCTGGACCCTGCGACAGGCTATGGCGGCTATCATGGCTATTGGGCCAGTGACTTCAAAGCGATTGATCGGCACTTAGGCTCACTCAAGGACTATCAAAATCTATCCCGCGCCTTGCATGGGAAAGGCATGTATCTGATCCAAGATATTGTTCTCAATCACACCGGCAATTTCTTCAATTATGGGTCCGAGTACGACCCCGGCGACCCAGTGAAAGGCTACGTGCCTTATCCCAATTCCGTGCCCATGGCGGCGCCAACCCAATATCCGTTTTCCTTAAACGACCCCCGTCGCCCGGCGGACCGCGAGGCCGGAATTTACCACTGGACGCCCGATATCAAGAACCTTTCCGAGCGGGACCAAGAGCTTAGTTTCCAATTGAGCGGTCTTGATGACATCAATACTGAAAATCCTTTGGTGAAGCGAGCTTTGCGCGATTCCTATGCCCATTGGATCAAAGAAGCCGGTGTCGATGGCTTCCGTGTTGATACGATCTTCTATGTCCCGCCCGAGCTCATAACCGACTTCATGTATAGCAAGGACCCAAAGGCACCAGGTATTGCTGAGGTGGCGCGACGGACTGGCCGCGACAATTTCCATGTCTTCGGTGAAGGCTTTGGCATGGATCGCCGCTTTGAAGACAAGGTCGCGCGGCGGATCAATAGCTATCTGGTTGGGCCAAATGGCGAAGCCCGCGCCCCCGGCATGATCAATTTCCCCCTCTATGGCACGGCCACAGATGTGTTCGCGCGCGGCAGACCACCTGCTGAATTAGCCTTTCGGATCGAGAACATGATGGCGCTGCACCAGCGGCCCCATCTGATGCCAAGCTTCCTCGACAATCACGATGTCGACCGATTTTTGAGTGGCGGCACTGAAACAGGGCTACGCCAAAACCTATTGATGATGATGACATTGCCCGGGATCCCTGTGATTTACTATGGCACCGAGCAAGGCTTCACCGTGCAGCGCGCGGCCATGTTTGCCAAAGGCTGGGGCTCTGGTGGGCGCGATCATTTCGATACGAACAGCCCACTTTATCGCTACATCGCGAGCCTGACCAAGCTGCGCCGGGAAAACCGGGTTCTGTCGCGCGGCACGCCCAAGGTTCTGGCGGGGGAAGCTGCTGGTGCTGGGGCATTGGTCTATCTGATGCAGGATGGCAGCGAGACCCTTTTGGTTGCCATGAATACGGCAGACCAACCCGTGCTTCTGGACAATCTCGATATTGGCCAAGGATCTGGCACGGTTTTACAGCCTTTGTTTGCGATGGACGGTAAAGCACCCCTCCTTGTCGTCGGCCAGAACCAGCGCCTTACGGCACAGCTTGCCCCACATGCTGGCAGCGTGTGGCGGGTCTCAAAAGCCCCCCCTCTCAGCTTGAAAGCAGCCCCGATTACTCTGTCGCTAGACGCCTTACCGCAAGGCCCGGTAACTGAGCCCACCTTGATGGTGCGCGGCCAAGCCGCACCCGGAGAAGAACTTAAGCTGGTTCTAGATGGCAATTTGGGCGAGGCGCAATCGGTCCAAGCTGACCCCGCAGGCCGCTGGCAAGCTAAGCTGTCCACTGCCGCCTTTGTTGATGAAACCATCACGCACCGAGTGACGGCCTATTCGACTAAATCGGGACAAGCTTCAGCAGCTGGCAGGTTTAACGTGCGCCCATCTTGGAGCCTGCGCAATGAAATCGCTGACCCTTCTAGCGACGACACCGGGCCACCGGGTGCTGCCTATGTCTATCCAACAGATCCGAGCTTTGCACAACCGACAATGGATTTTCGTGGGGCTCGGGTGTCAACGGCAGGAGGTGCACTCAAGCTTGAGCTCGACATGGGTGCCATCAGCCAAGTTTGGAGTCCACAAAATGGCTTTGATCACCTAAGCCTGACCGGCTTTATCCAATTGCCAGGTCAGTCAGGCACCGGCGCACGGGCGATGCCAAACCAGCGTGGCGAATTGCCCGGCGACATGACTTGGCATTATCGCTTCCGTGCCCACGGTTGGACCAATGCCCTATTCAGCCATGTTGGGGCGAAAGCGACACAAGAAGGCACAAAAGCAGGCCCTGCCCCCAGTATCAGCGTAGACAAGGAAGCCAAGCGGATCACATTGATCTTCCCAAGCTCGAGCTTTGGCGATCAGGCCGATCTGTCCGGTTCAAAGCTCTTTCTGACGACATGGGACTATGATGCCGCTTATCGCAGCCTGGAGGCAGAAGCTGGGGGCTATATTTTTGGCGGGGCCAAGACTGCTAGCGACCCCAAAATCATGGATTCTATTGGGCCGTTCACAATCGGATCTGCGCCATCAAAATAGACCGGTGATATGACGATCTGCATCCAATCCAATCACTTCAGCAGCAGGGGTACGGGGCAGGCCCGGCATCGTCATGATGTCGCCGCACAAAGCCACGACAAAGCCTGCCCCGGCGCAAAGCCGTACATCGCGGATAGTGACTACATGACCCTGCGCCGCGCCTAAGACATTTGGGTCGGTGGAGAAACCATACTGGGTCTTGGCCATACAAACCGGCAGATGGCCAAAACCGGCCTCTTGCCAACGGCGCAATTTGGCCTTTGCGGCTTTGTCGAACACGACCTCTCCGGCCCGATAGATTTGCGTGGCGACAGTTTCGATTTTCTGGCTCAAAGGCAGCGCGTCTTCATAAAGCGGCTGGAAGCGCGCGATGTCCGCCGCCACCAGTTCGACAACAGCTTGGGCCAGATCTTGGGTGCCTGCGCCCCCGTCTGCCCAGTGTCGGCACAAGATCGCCCGGCTGCCATGACTCGATACGAAGGCTTCGACCGCAGCGATCTCATCGGCAGAATCTTGCACAAAATGATTGATCGCAACCACAGTCGGCACGCAGAAGCGAGCGAGGTTCTCCAGATGTTGGCCGAGATTGGCGCAACCCCGGATCAGCGCGTCGACGTCGGCTCGACCGAGGTCTGATTTCGCCACCCCACCGTTCATTTTCAACGAGCGGATGGTGGCCACGACAACCACTGCTTTGGGGCTGAGGCCTGCCTTGCGGCATTTGATGTCGAAGAATTTCTCTGCGCCCAAATCGGCCCCAAAGCCCGCTTCGGTCACCACAAAGTCGGCGAGGCCCATCGCGGTCGTGGTGGCGACCACGCTGTTGCAGCCATGGGCAATATTGGCGAAAGGCCCGCCATGGATCAGGGCTGGATTGCCTTCCAATGTCTGCACAAGATTAGGCTCAAACGCCTCTTTCAATAGGGCCGTCATCGCGCCTTCGGCCTTTAAATCCGCGCAGGTGACGGGGCTATGGTCCTTCCGATAGGCCACGATGATGGTACCCAACCGCGCCTGAAGGTCTGCCAAATCTGTTGCCAAGCAAAAGATCGCCATCACTTCCGACGCGACGGTGATGTCAAAGCCTGTCTCAACCGGTTGGCCATTACCGCCCAAAGAAGTGACGATCGAACGAAGCGCTCGGTCATTCATGTCCATCACCCTTCGCCACACCACTTTGCGCGGATCAATCCCGAGCGCGTTGCCCCAATAAAGGTGATTATCGACCATGGCTGCCAACAGATTGTGCGCCGCGGTAATGGCGTGAAAGTCGCCCGTGAAGTGGAGATTAATCTCGTCCATCGGGATAACTTGAGCGTGCCCGCCACCCGTCGCACCACCTTTTTGGCCAAAGCAGGGGCCAAGGGAGGGTTCACGCAAGCAAATCGCAACCGACTTGCCTAGCCGCGCTAGGCCATCGCCTAGACCGATTGTGGTGGTGGTTTTGCCTTCGCCTGCGGGCGTCGGGCTCATCGCTGTGACAAGAATCAGCGCTGCATCTTGGGCGGACTCGCGTGGAGCCAATCTTGCCGTATCCAACTTTGCTTTGGTGCGGCCATAGGGGATCAAAGCGTCGGGTGGAATACCAATTTTGGCTGCCACTTCGGTCAAGGGCCTTGGTGTGGCGGCTTGAGCAATTTCAATATCAGTTGGCACAGTCAGGACCCTTCACGCGCAGGAATTGGGTGTCGCTAATGCCTTTGGCGTCAGCTTGTAAAGCCATCGCACCAGTGCAGGCTAGAGTACTTCAAAAATTTGATAGACGACGCCTGTCGGCTCTTGCGTGCCGACGCCAATTCCAATCATGTCGTTCAACCAGTCATACTGCGGCGCGGCAGTCTCAAACCGCGTGACGGTGCGCAGATTAAAGGCTTCGGGCGACAGGGTCTCACCCTTCTTAAATCGCGTCATGTCCTCTGCCGAGGTCCGCAATGCACCTTGATAGGTAAGATAGATTAGCGCGCCATCATCTGTCTTTAGTGTCAGACGCACGTCGACCAACATGCGGTCTTCGCCGCGATAGAGCGCCCAGTCGGCGCCACCGGGCAAAACATCACCCGTCAGGCGCGGGCCTTCAAAACGGCCACCTTGAACCGGGGCGATCAGTCGATTGCCAAGCGGCGTCTTGCCGATCCGTGCCATGGCGGCGAAATCAACTTGGAGACGTAAAGCGGTTAGGAATTGGCTGTTTAACTGGGTCATTGAAGACTTCTAACCGCTTCAGCTAGTTTGGCCAAGATGCCTGCCCCCGTCGTCCTATTTCTGCGCCTTGGCTTCAGCCTCTCGCATGACGCGCAGCACATTACCGCCCCAGATCTTGGCAATGTCTGCTTCGGAATAGCCCTCTGCCATTAGGGCTTGCGTGATCTTCCAGACTTTTGACGCATCTTCGAGACCGATAACGCCGCCACCGCCATCCCAATCAAGCCCAATGCCGACATGATCGACACCGATCAGTTTAAGGGCGTGGAGAAGATGGGCCATGAAATCATCAAAGGTCGCGCGGTTCTCGGGCAATTCCTCGTCCAAGCGTGCGCGGGTTTGGCGGAACGCATCTTGATCTGCTTGGCTGCGGCTGGCGAGGTTGGGATAGGTTGCGGCGAGCTTGGCTAGCGCTGCCCGACGTTCTGGCGTCTGCGGCAAAGCTTTTAAATAGGCGCCAAAGGCATTCATCTGGATCACTCCGCCCTTGGCGGCCAATGCCTTGAGGCGGTCATCGTCCAAATTGCGCGGGTGGTCATAAATCGCCTTGCATCCGCTGTGAGAGGCGATAATGGGGGCGGTCGATAATTCCAGCATCTGGTCCAGCACTTGGTCGGACGCATGTGACTGGTCAAGGACCATCCCCAAACGATTGGCCTCTGCCACCAATTCCTTGCCAATTGGGCTAAGGCCGCCCCATTCGGCCTTATCGGTTGAACTATCGGCCCAATCATTATTAGAAAAATGGACTGGCCCGACAAGGCGTACGCCCAGCTTGTAATAGGTCTGCAAGAGCGAGACGTCCTTGGCCAAAGGGTAGGAATTCTCGATTGACATAAAGACGACACGCTTGCCTTCGGCCGCGATCTTGGCCGCATCATCTGCCTTCAAGGCAAGACCAAAGTATTTAGGGCTGCGCGCCAGCATTTCGCGGATCACCACTGCTCGCATCAGGCCTGCATCACGGGCGGCGTTCAAACCTTCAGGCGTACGCGGACCTTGAGCGGTATAGATCACCCAAAATCCCCCATCGAGACCGCCTTCTTTCATACGCGGTACATCGACTTGGGCGAATGCTGTCTTCCAGTCATTGTGCTTAAGAATATCAAAGCCCGGGCGAGCAACCACAGCCGGGGTATCGAGATGGGAATCGAGCGTGAGAATCCGCTCATGCAAGGCGCGCGCAGCCCGTTCTGACGGCAGGGTCTTGGCAACTGCCGGTTGGCACAAGAGCGCGGCAAAGCTGAGACCGATAAAAGCTAAGCTGGCTTGGCGAAGGGCATTGGCGCGCATCATCGGGTTTCCATCATCTGATCAGACAAGACATCAAAGGCGATCTTGCGCGTCCAGTCTGGCTTGTCCAGTCAGCTTCGGACCTACGCGGTAGAACGTGCATCCAGCGCCTGTTTATGAGGCGCTGGATGCTGCGGGTGTGGGTTGGCGCAATCAGCCCAAGAGCAAAGGCACGATGACCATGCCAAGACCAATCGTGGAACCGACCCAAACCAAGGAGCGAATGGTCTTCACCCCATAGGCATAAAGCGGCACATAAAGGATCCGTCCGAATAGATAGATATGCGCGCCCAGAACGGTGATTGTATTTTCCTTACCGGCTACAAACGCGATCAAGACCGCGGCAATAAACAAAGGCAACGTCTCATAGAGATTGTCTTGCGCGCGGCGCAAACGCTCTGCCATCGGCGAGAGCGGCGGCATGGTTTCATCGCGGGCACCCATATTCCATTTCAAGCCATATTGGCCGGTCCGAGCGACGTCAAACAAGAGAATTTGGACAAAAGCCAAAACCAAAGTCCAAGCCAATACGATTAAAAGTGGTGTCATGATGTGTTTCCCTCCCCAGGATCCCCGCCCATCGCAGACGGCTTACCAGCATAGGAAGCCAAAGTGACGGCAGCGTCAAGGAAAGCAGCAGGCATTCCGATACCGTGCTATCCACACCCTGATGTCACCGACCAGCCGATCCAGCGCTTTTGGAACTTGCAAAAGAACAAAATAGGAACATAGTGCCGGCCATGGTAGCTCGTTCTTATCTTGGCCTCCTTGCCCCCGAGCAGGATTTTGAGCGCCTGCGCGCTTATCGCGATCAGCTGTTGACCATGGCTCAAGCCTATCGGCCAGGCGGCGCGGAGTATATGGCGCTGTCGCGCGCCGTGATGGCCTTGGATGAAGCGGCCGGGGTCGTGATGAATAAGCCGAGCTTTTACCAAAGTCGCCTTCACAAAACGACCTAAAGCTCGCCACCAAAGTCGGATTCGCCACTCAGCATAGATAAAAACTATTGATCAACGATATATAATCGATTGGACCAATATAGCTTTCTGCCGTAAGGGAAATTCAAGACTCAAATTGCTTGAGGAAGAGGACGTGAACATGGAAACCCAAGGCAAATGCCCCGTAATGCATACCGGCGGCCAACCCGCTAAAGTCGGAACGCAATCCAATCGCGATTGGTGGCCAAACCAACTGAATCTGAAAATGCTGCATCAGCATACCAGCCTGTCCAACCCGATGGCGCATGGCTTTGATTATGCTGCTGCCTTCCAAGCCTTGGACCTCGACGCGCTTAAGGCCGATGTAATGGCTTTGATGACCCAGTCGCAAGACTGGTGGCCAGCCGATTACGGCCACTATGGCCCCTTCTTCATCCGGATGGCTTGGCATAGCGCTGGCACCTATCGCACCGGCGATGGCCGGGGTGGTGCAGGTGCGGGAACCTTGCGGTTCGCGCCATTGAACAGCTGGCCCGATAACGGCAACCTCGACAAGGCCCGTCGCCTCTTGTGGCCGATCAAACAAAAATACGGCAGCGCCATTTCCTGGGCCGACCTCATGATCCTCACTGGCAATTGCGCCCTTGAATCCATGGGTTTCAAGACTTTTGGCTTTGCCGGTGGCCGCGCGGATGTGTGGGAGCCCGAAGAAGACATCTATTGGGGCAAAGAAAAGGGCTGGTTGGACGACCAGCGCTATTCCGGCGAGCGCGACCTCGAAAATCCTTTGGCAGCCGTTCAAATGGGCTTGATCTATGTCAACCCACAAGGCCCCAATGGCGTGCCAGACCCCTTGGCTTCAGCTTTTGATATTCGCGATACCTTCGGCCGTATGGCGATGAATGACGAAGAAACCGTCGCCCTGATCGCAGGCGGTCATACGTTCGGTAAAGCCCATGGCGCCGCGGACCCCGGCAAATATGTCGGCCCAGAGCCTGAAGGCGCAACCATTGAAGAACAAGGGTTAGGCTGGGCCAATAGCTTTGGTAGCGGAAATGGCGTCTACACCATCACCAGCGGCTTAGAAGGCGCTTGGACGAACAATCCGATTCTGTGGGACAACAACTATTTCGACAATCTGTTTGGTTACGAATGGGTGCAAACCAAGAGCCCAGCCGGTGCGATCCAGTTTGTGCCGGCAGAAGCTGATGCCCATGGCTTGGTTCCTGATGCGCATGACCCTACCAAGCGCCATGCGCCCGTCATGTTCACCACTGACCTGGCGCTGCGGTTTGACCCCATCTATGGACCGATTTCCAAGCGGTTCCATGAAAACCCAGATCAGTTTGCCGATGCCTTTGCCCGGGCTTGGTTTAAACTGACCCACCGCGACATGGGCCCACGCGCCCTGCATCTGGGCCCTTGGGTTCCTGCAGAAGAGCTAATCTGGCAAGATCCAATCCCAGCCCGTGACCACGACTTGGTGGATGCAGCCGATATTGCTGCATTGAAGGCAGAGATCGGAGCTTCCGGCTTGACCGTCTCTGAAATGGTGTCAACGGCTTGGGCCTCGGCCTCGACCTTCCGGGGATCGGACAAGCGCGGTGGGGCTAATGGGGCGCGGATCGCTCTGGCCCCTCAGAAAGACTGGGAAGTCAATCAGCCAGAAAAATTGGCCAAGGCGCTAGATCATTTGCGTGCTATTCAAGCTGGTTTCAACGCGAAAGCCGCTGGCAACAAGACGGTCTCTTTGGCGGATTTGATTGTTCTGGCAGGCTCAGTCGGGATTGAGCAAGCTGCTGCCAAGGCCGGTCATCCAGTCGAAGTTCCCTTCACCCCAGGGCGGATGGATGCCAGCCAAGAGCAGACCGATGTGGCTTCGTTCCAAGTTATGGAACCCGTCGCCGATGGGTTCCGTAACTATCAGAAGTCTGATCTCTCCGTTTCGGCTGAGGAGCTTTTGGTAGACCGTGCCCAACTTCTGACCCTCAGCGCGCCGGAAATGACGGTGCTGGTCGGTGGCTTGCGGGTATTGGGTGCCAATGCTTCTGGGGCGAGCGAAGGGGTCTTTACCAACGCGCCAGGGACTTTGACCGCAGACTTCTTCGTGAACTTGCTCGATATGGACGTGGTTTGGGCTCCATCCGCAAAAGCGCAAGGCCACTTTGAAGGTCGCAACCGCAAAACTGGAGCGATCGTCTGGACCGCATCACGGGTGGATTTGGTCTTCGGCTCCAACTCGCAATTGCGAGCTTTAGCAGAAGTCTACGCTAGCCAAGATGGCAACGCCCGCTTCGTCGATGCCTTTGTAGCCGCTTGGACCAAAGTCATGAATTTGGATCGCTTCGATCTCGTCTAAATCTTCATGCGACACTTACGCCCTTCACCGGCCACCGCCGGTGAAGGGCATTTTTCTCAGCATCAATCATCACCAAAAGCCCAGCTCAAGCGGACGCCTGCGACCAGTGCACTTTTGCTATCCGGGCTAGCACCTGGGTCGATGACATGTTGAACATCGCCCCGCAGGGAAAGTCCGCCGCCGATTGGTGTGGGATAAGTCATCTCAAGATTTTTTTCAGACTCTGAAAAGGCCCACGAAACGGGCCTCAGGTGTGGTCCGCACATGTGCCAGTGCGATCCCGAATTGATCCTCTGTTCGGCCTTCCAAACCTCCTGACCATACAATGCCTGCGCCCAGATAGCGATCTACAACATTGAAATCTGACTTAGCCGTTCCAGCCCGCAAGAAGGCGCTGGTGGCATTGTCGACATCATGTTCGACCGTCCCATAAAGACCTGAGTTGCCGCTCTGAAGGCGGACGAGTGAGTCGTTACTGGCTTGCGAATAGGCCCAGCCCCCAAGCGCCCATCGCCCAGATTTCCCTTGTTGCTCAATTTCCAATACACTCAAGAGGCGGCCCTCTTTGCGCCACCGCAGGTCTGTGCGGTCAGGCCTGAGTGGGTCGCCGGGGACTGGATCAAAAATGCCTGCGCGTAGCCGCAGGATCACTGGCAGACCTTCCGACGATGTATTTGGCACTATCGATATAGTTGGTAAGGGGCTGTGCCAGTTCATTTAGGGCCTGTTTGACTTTCGGGTCTCCGGCGGTGGCTTTGGAATCGGCCACAGCCTTTTCAAAGATGGCACTATGTTCCTCCCTGTCCTGTTTGACCTGAGTCGGCGTGTCGATGGCCGAAGCTGGATCGAAAGCCAGCAGAGCTGCGAGTGCATCCGCGCGCAGCGCATCATGCATCATATCGGCCTGCACATGTTTGCGAAGAACGCGGGCGGCTGACACGGCTTTGTCGACGCCGTCTTAATAGCGGGTGTATACCCACAATCCCGCTGCAGCCGCTGTTGCCGCAAATGCAAATGAAAGCGCCCCACCCACCGAAACTTTCGCGCCAATTGAATCGAATTTCATGTGTGGACCCTCACTTGTTGCTTTGGTCAGCATTTAGAACACACATGGAATGCAACTCACCGAAAGGTAACACGTGAATTGGTTGTTGCTCGGTTAATGGCAAATTGCCGCAGCAAACGATCGTGTCCCACGGCGTGGTGTAACAGCGGCGTCATGAGGTAGCCGGTTTAGGGCTGAGTTGATCATGTTCAGGGGACTGCGCTGAGCATGACGATGGGATCATTGCTTAAAGGTGCGAGAGTTT
>NZ_JBIIYV010000067.1:0-14143 GCF_044346625.1 Aquidulcibacter sp.
CAAAGCCCCGGTAAAAGGCTTTATCTCTAAGGCTTATGGCCAAGAGCGGGCTAAGAGCATTGATCCAAGCCGGGCCTCTCAAGTCAAAAAGCTAAACGTCGGTGATCCCCTACGGTTTGAAAGTCCGTCTACCACGCACTACTCGGTGGCAGATGCCCAAGGCAATGTTGTCAGCACCACCTATACCTTAGGGGCTGACTTTGGTTCTGGTGTTATGATCGAAGGGACAGGCATTCTTCTGAACAATCAGATGAATAATTTCGACCATGAAGGGGCGTTTGAGGCACAAAAAAATGGCACAAAGCCACCCTTGAACGCCATGGCACCGGGCAAACGCATGTTGTCGACCATGATGCCGACGATTGCCTATAAGGATGGTAAGCCTTGGCTGGTGGTAGGCACGCCAGGTGGCAGCACCATCATCACCACTGTTACTCAACTCATCGTCAATGTGATCGATTTCAAGTTAAACATCGACGAGGCGACCCATCAGCCGCGCATTTATCAGGGTTGGACCGACACGCTGCGGGTGGAGCCAAACTTCAATCCAGACACGGTCGCATTACTTGAGCGCATGGGGCATAAGGTGACGTCGGATGAGACCATGGGCAGTGCTCAATCCATCATGATTGAAAATGGCCTCTTCCTTGGTGCAGCGGATCCCCGTCGTCCAGGTGCCTTGGCGGTTCCAGCGACTTCACCTCGCTGAGGCAATTGTTCGGCAGGTGAAGGCTTGAATGTCCCAACCTATGCCATAGGTTGGGAGCGGTTGAGCCGACGGATACATTTATGCAAGCCACGCTATCTCCTTTGAAATTCCAAGACCCCTTACACACAGCGAAGGGGGAAGAGCGGGCCTTTGTGGCATTTGATGGCTTTCAAACGCTTTGGTTCAATACGGGTACCTTGTGCAACATCACGTGCGTCAATTGCTATATTGAAAGCTCGCCCACCAATGATCGCTTGGTCTATCTGACGCCCCAAGACGTCGTGCCCTTTCTGGACGAATTGGCAGAGGTGCAGCCCGGGTCTGTGGAAATTGGCTTTACTGGGGGTGAGCCCTTCCTCAATCCAGATATCATCGAAATCCTGACCATCGCTTTGGAACGCGGGCATCCAGCGCTTCTATTGACGAATGCCATGCGGCCGATGATGCGGCCGCGCGTGCAGGAAGGCGTCAAAGGCTTGATCGCTCGTTTTGGCGACCAATTGACGTTTCGCGTCAGCCTTGATCATTGGAGTGCCCGCTTCCATGATCAAGAACGCGGCGAAGGTGGCTTTGAAGAGACCTGTGTGGGTCTCGATTGGCTGGCCGCCCACGGGGCAAAGCTAGCCATTGCCGGGCGGACCTTGTGGGGCGAAAGCCAAGAAGCCGGTCAGGCAGGCTTTCAGGCCTTGGTTGAAGAGCGGAAGTGGCCGATCAATGTTACAGAGCCCCTATCGCTTGTTCTGTTCCCCGAAATGGATGCACGCGTCGATGTGCCGGAAATCACGCCAGCCTGTTGGGGGATATTGGGGGTCAATCCGAAGGGCCTGATGTGCGCGAGCTCTCGCATGATCGTCAAACGCAAAGGTGCCAAGGCCCCGATCGTTTTGCCCTGTACCCTCTTGCCCTATGAACCCGAATTTGAAATGGGCGAAACTTTAGCAGGAAGCCTTGGACCGGTGCGCTTGAACCATCCCCATTGCGCCAAATTCTGCGTGCTGGGCGGTGGCTCGTGTTCGGCTTAATCCCAGGCTCGGCCTAAAAGCGCACCAAGTTCTTCGAGTAGTTGGGCCTCTGACGTTACCTTAATGGTGCGCATCCCCATGGCCTTGGCGGGCTTTAGATTGATGCCCAAGTCGTCCAGATAAATGCAAGCCGAAGGGTCTACGCCAAGTTTTTCGCACATCATTTGATAGATGCGGGGATCGGGTTTTCGAATCCCGATCTTTGAGCTTTCAATGACGTGATCAAAGACAGCCATAACCTCGCCGACCGCTTGGGCTTTCTCTTCGGTTCCAGCCATCCCTGCACCATGACCCACGGGCACATTATTGGTGATGCAGCCCAAAAGATACGTGCCTTTCAACGACCTCAGAGCCGCGATTGCGCCCGGGCGTAAGTCGCCCGCCAGCAAGGCCAAGACATCGCGGCCTGCGACTTTATGCCCAAGAGCGGTGCTCTCCGCCGTGAACAAAGCGTCAAACGTCACTGCGTCAATTTCTGCCCGCTCAAACAGGGCCCAAGCATTGGTATCGGGGTTCACGCTGTTAACTTGGCGAATAAAGTTTTCGGGCAATCCGTGTTGCCGTTCGTACCGCGCGAAAGCTTCAAACGGTGACGAGGTTAAGACCCCGCCAAAATCCCAAATTACTGCTGCCGTATCGACCATAGTGCCCACCTGTTTTGCCGAGACAGCTTTGGCGCTTTTGCGCGCGCGGTTCAAGCCAGATGCGACGATGGCCTGCAGGCTTAGTGCCACTCATATTTGCCGTCTGGCAGCATGTGAAAGAGTTCAATCAATCTGTCCGCCAAAGCGTCATGATCAAGAGCTATCTTCGCCATTAAAGCGAAGATTGGGGCAAGTATTACGCCATTATCATGTATATACCTGATTTTTATTGACTTAATAAGTTCAAGATGACTTTCTACTTTGGGTAACCATCTGTTGAATATCTGCATAATCGCACCAAGTCACGTTTGTAAGGTCGTATCTATGAAACGCATCGCCCTTTGGTCTTTATCGGCATGCTTGCTGGTCCCCGCACTAGCATCGGCACAACAGCCGCTAGATCTGCAAATGCCGCCCCATGCCAAACCGGGTCAATGTTTTGCACGTGTGCTGGTTCAGGCGACCTATCGCAGCGAAAACATGCCCGTGGTCATCCGTGATGCACATGAAAGCGTGCAGGTGAGCGAGCCTGTTTTCAAGAGTGAGATTAAGAGCTTCCCGATTAGCGATGAATATAAAGAGTATGTCGTAACCCCACCAACCTTCCGGACTGAACAGCAGAAGATCGTTGTTCGTCCTGCCCATGAGCGCTTGCGTGCTTCCCCGGCCGTGATTGGAACCCGTCCCGTAACAGTGGTGATCCGCGAGCCACGACTGGTTTGGCGTCCCGGTAGCAAGGGCTCAGAAGTGCGCCGCATTGATGCGGCCACGGGCGAAGTTTTCTGTCTGGTTGAAGAGCCCGCTAAGACGGCTGTGATGCAGCGCGAGGTTCAGATCACACCAGCACAAATCACGCGCGAGCGCATTCCGGCGCTTGAGGAGATCATTGAGCGGCGCTTCCTTGTTACGCCTGCCGCCGTCCGAGAAGTCCTTGTGCGGGCGGAAGCCAAGGAGTTAAAAATCCAGACTTTGGTTGAGCCAGCTCGCGAAATTCGAACCAAGGTTGAGGCCCGCACCGGCAGCATGCAACGCCAAGTGGAAGTGACGCCCGAACGTTATGAATGGGTCCCTGTTGTGTGCGTCGACACGCCAGAGGGTAAGCATTCTATCCAAGCTGTTCAGCGTGCTTTGGCGGCGAGAAAGCTTTATGGCGGTCCAATCGATGGTATTATTGGTCCCAAGACCAAACAAGCATTGGCGGCGTTCCAGCGTGCCAATGGTCTTCCGGGGCAAGGTAGTTTGACTGTGGCAACCGCCCGCGCCTTGGGCTTGTGACCAATTCATCATTTTTGAGTGCTTGAGAGTTGTGAAGTCTGAATTACTTCTCAGTTGATCTGAACCCTTACTCTTGCGCTAATTATTTCTTAGGGTATCAGTTTTTCGATCTTGGAGATCCTGTACTTTGGCCGCATCAACTTCGATTCCCATAACCATTCTGATTGTCGATGATAATCAGCATATGCGCGGGATATTGAAAGAATTGCTGCGCGCTGCCGGCGTGAATGATATCAAGGAAGCCTCCGACCCCGTTGAGGCGTTTGAATATATGAAGGCCAGTGCAATAGACTTGCTCTTGGTCGACCTTGCTATGCCACTGATCGATGGTGTTGAGTTCACCAAAATGATCCGCACGAGCGAAGATAGTCCCAACCCCTTCCTGCCGATCATCATGATTACCGGTCACTCAGAGCGGTCACGCGTTAACGCTGCGCGTGATGCTGGTGTAAACGAGTTCTTGGTAAAGCCTGTGACCGCGAAGAGCTTGATGGAACGCCTGACGCTGATCGTGAACAAGCCGCGTAATTTTGTGAAGAGTAAGCTCTATTTTGGCCCAGATCGCCGCCGCAGGCCGGACCCCAATTATGGTGGCAGCGAGCGTCGCAAAGACCTGCAAACAAAGATCTGAGACCTGCGGTTGGCTGTCTTCCAGCAAACTGCATCGGTGGTGCAATTTCAAGATGCAGAATGACTCGCGATTTGTTGTCGACAAACGCTGAAAAAATAGCAGCAGAAAACCCTAGATAATTTACTGAATAATATGATCTTTTCGACGATTTTTTGCGACATGTTTTTTGAGGTGAAAAAAACAATTGCGTCGCGGAAAAATAGCCTTATACGCGCTTCTTCCGGCGGACCTGGAAACAGCATCCAGTCCACTAACGCCCCCTCGGGCCCAGGCCACACGGCAGCGGCTTTCACCCCCGCTTCCGGCGTAAGCTTCCAAGGGCGGACCTGACTTACATCCGGGTAAGGATCGGGAATCCGATTTTTGCCTAGCATGTCCGACTAACGCCGGCCTGGGTTTAGATCATAGGGGGGTCCGCATGGGTCACTTCAATTCTGCGCACGACGCTGTCGTGAAGCTGCGTCCGGATGTGCCATTGGCTGTCAACCGTCCGCATCTTGTTCGGGCGGCTGCACGTTGGTTCCTTGATTCGTTCGAGGGCGATATTCTTTACGCGGTGAAGGCAAACCCTTCACCGTGGGTGCTGGAAGCCTTGTGGCGGGAAGGTGTGCGTCATTTCGACGTCGCATCCGTTAATGAGTGCAAGCTGGTGCGGGACATGTTCCCAACGGCGACTTTGGCATTCATGCATCCGGTCAAAAACCGTGCAGCGATTGCACGTGCCTATCATGAGTTTGGCTGCCGTATTTTCGCGCTCGATAGCGTGGAAGAACTGCAGAAGATTCTGGATGAGACCGATGGTGCGACGGACCTAACCTTTGTTGTCCGCCTGCGCGTCAGCAACGCCGACGCCAGCCTAAAGCTGGAGGCAAAGTTCGGTGCTATGGGCGAAGAGGCTGTGACGCTTCTACGCCAAGCCCGGGCCGCTACCCAAGAAGATCTCGGTGTATCGTTCCATGTTGGCAGCCAATGCATGAACCCAAGCGCTTGGCGTTCGGCTTTGCGCGAAGCTTCTCGATTGATCATCCAAGCTGGCGTGACCATTGACGTGGTCGATGTTGGCGGTGGTTTCCCCTCGATCTACCCAGGGATGAACCCACCTCCGATGCAGCTATTTGTCGACGAGATTCATCGCGTATTTGACGCCATGCCGGTGACGATGAATTGTAAGCTATGGGCAGAACCTGGCCGGGCTTTGGTGGCTGAAGCGACCTCAATCGTCGTCAAAGTGGACCTGCGCAAAGGCGACGCGCTTTACATCAACGATGGCTCCTATGGGAACTTGTTTGATGCCACACACGTGAACTGGGTCTATCCGGTATCGATGATCCGTCCTGACGGCGGAGCACCGTCCAAACTGGCTGACTTCCGCTTCTATGGGCCAACCTGCGATTCCATGGATGCAGCCAAAGGACCTTTCCGTTTGCCGGCCGATATTGGCGAAGGCGATTGGATCGAGATTGGTATGTTAGGCGCATACGGCGTCGCCATGGCCACCCGCTTCAATGGCTATGGTGAGAGTGTGGATGTTATCGCAGAAGATGCGCCAAACGCATCAATGTTTCCATTGCTCGACCAAGTGGCGGAGCGCGCCAGCCGTTTTGCAAAAGGCTAGTATAATCTGAGCTTTCGTTTAGATCAGGCAGGCCTTGCATTTGGGGCCTGCCTTTTCTCTTTCAGGCCGTTGATTTACTGCACTCTACCGCCATCAACCCTTTGCCGAAGCCCATGACTTGGACTATGTCAGACCTACCGCAGTCGGTATGAGGATACGCGTCGCATGGTCCAGCTTACACTTCCCGCCAATTCTCGCGTGACCAAGGGCAAGCATTATCCTGCCCCAGCCGATGCTAAGAAAGTGCGGACGTTTAAGATTTACCGCTATGACCCTGAGACGGGCCAAAATCCGCGCTGGGACACCTATGACGTAGCCGTCGATCAATGCGGCCCGATGGTGTTGGACGCCCTGATCCATATCAAGAGCACAATGGATGCGACCTTGACGTTCCGCCGTTCGTGCCGCGAAGGCGTCTGTGGATCGTGCGCCATGAACATTGGCGGGCGCAACACCTTGGCTTGCACCAAGGGCCATGATGAAATCCCTGGCGATACTTTGTCGGTCAGCCCTCTGCCGCACATGCCAGTGATCAAGGATTTGGTCCCTGACCTGACGAATTTTTACGCGCAATATGCTTCTATCGAACCTTATATGCAGACGACGACGCCTGCACCGGAGAAAGAATGGAAGCAGAGCCCTGAAGACCGCGAAAAAATGGACGGTCTTTATGAGTGCATTCTTTGCGCCTGTTGTTCCACCTCTTGCCCATCTTATTGGTGGAATGGCGACCGCTATTTGGGCCCTGCGGTACTTCTGCAAGCCTATCGTTGGCTGATAGACAGTCGCGACGAGGAAAAGGGCAAGCGCCTCGACAATCTGGAAGACCCGTTCCGGCTCTATCGTTGCCACACCATCATGAATTGCGCCCAAGTCTGTCCTAAGGGCCTCAATCCCGCCAAGGCGATTGGCGAGATCAAGACGATGATGGTAGAGCGCTCGCTCTAGGCTTAGGCCGATAAGTCTCTCCTAGATCATTAAAGAGCAGGACTGAACGCGGGCACTTGCCTGCGTCAACCCGACGCGCGTCACGCCGTCACGCGGCAATCTGTCAAGTCGAAGTTAGTGCGAGGCGCGCCCACAAGGGTCCATGTGCTCAAATTTTTTTGAGACTGACCTTACGAGGGAACGCAGATGAAAAGACTTTTAATTACGGCAATCGCCGCCATTGCAATAATCGGGCAAACCGCACGCGCTCAAGACTCTTTCCAAACACCCAAAGCCGGCACGATCAAATTAGACGTGCGCTTGAGCGGTATTGTTCCAGACGAGAGCGGTGCCATCCTGACCGCAGCAGGGGCGTCGACCGGACTGAATGTCGAAGTCAACGACTCCGTTGTGCCGACGATTGGCATTGAATACTTCATCAACCCAAATGTATCGCTGGAGCTGATCGCTGGCTCAGGTATTCACAAGGTGAAGGCTGTTGGCGGTACGACCAATGTCGAAGTTTCCGAATTGTGGCATGTGCCACCCACGCTGACGGCTAAATACCACTTTGCTTCAGATCAGCGTGTCTCGCCTTATGTCGGTGCAGGCTTCACCTACATTTGGTTTGCCTCCCAAGAGGGCAAGAACGGCTTTAATGTCGATCTGAAAGACGATTTTGGCTATACCCTACAAATTGGGGCAGATATCGCGACCAAAGGGCCTTGGTCTGTCAATTTAGACCTAAAGCATATCGCGTTTGAGACCGATGCCAACATCAATTTTGGAGCTTTAAAGTCCAAAGTGACTTTGGATCCTTGGGTGGCTTCGGTCGGTATTGGTTACAAATTCTAACTGCGCCAAACAAAAAGGGCATCACCTTTGTGATGCCCTTGTTTTAGTTCAGGCCTGCCGGACTAAAGCCGGATCGCGCTTTCGATTTTGTGGGCCAAGTGGGCGTATTGGGGATAGTCCTCACACAGGATCTGCAGGAAAACGTCCCAAGGCGGAATATTGCTCATATAGACAGGCCCTTCGAGGCCCGCATAAGCGCCACCGCCAATTTCGGCAGAGAGGCCGCCGCCTGGACCGGTGTAAAGGCCGCCGCCTTGCCCCGTGTAGAGACCACCACCGGGCTCTCGGCTGAGGCCACCGCCACGACCGTTTGAAAGCCCGCCGCCTGGGCCCTTGTAAAGGCCGCCGCCCGGACCATCATAAAGGCCGCCGCCTGGTTCTTTAGATCGGCCACCGCCCGGACCTGTATAAAGCCCGCCACCGGGGGCTGTGCTGCGTCCGCCGCCTGCTCCGACCGACTGATTACGTGGCCACATGTACATTTCTCCAATCAAAGATCATCGCAACCGTAGCGGTTAAAGTTTAAGTTTCGCTAACTTCGAGACCAAAAGAAAAAGGCCGAAGGATATCCGGCCTTTGTTGTTGTTTTGTTTTAGTTGAAAGTGACCTTTGGAACCGCACTCACCGTAGAGCGCTCATTGCGATCAAGCTCGAAGAAGGTGCGCTCAGGGAAGTTGAACATCCCCGCAACGATATTGCTGGGGAAAGACTGGATTGCCGTATTATAGGTCGCCACAGCTGCGTTGAAGGCACGACGTGTTGCGCCCAGCTTGTCTTCGATATCTGCTAATTCACCTTGTAGAGTTTGGAAATTGGCGCTGGCTTTCAAGTCTGGATAATTCTCGGCGACAGCCATCAAGCTACCCAAAGCGCCCGACAGGACCTTTTCTGCCTTTTCCAATTGGTCTGGAGAATTAGCATCCAAAGCACCCGCACGCGCCGCGATCACAGCGGTAAGCGTGCCGGATTCATGGGTCGCATAGCCTTTGACGGTTTCGACCAAGTTCGGCACAAGGTCGTGGCGCTGGCGAAGTGCAGCATCAATATCGGCCCAACCTTGATTGCAATTCTGGCGCACTGCCACGAGGTTGTTATAAATGCCGGCGACCAAGAAGATCAAAACAACCGGGATGCCGACTAAGATAAACATTTCCATCGCTACTTCTCCCAACAAAGGCCCCTTGCCAGCGCCTGAATGGCACAGGATGACCTATAAATCGTTAAATCTCGTTGAGTCTGTTTGATTTGATCTGTAATCTTGGTTGCTTTCTGTTTACTTGGCGGTGGTATGTTTGCCACCTATGAGACATCAAGCTCTTTTTGACCAAGTGATGACGAGCGGCTTGCGCGATTGGCTGGATAGCCAAGCCACCGCGCGGGAAGAGGCCAAGCGCCAAAACTTGCAGATTCTGATGATCGGGATGGGCATTGCAGCAGCGGCCGCCATCGCTGTTATGTCTTTCATGCCAGATCAAGCCGAGTACGGCTTTGTCGTAGGGGCGCTAATCGGTGGGATTACTTGGTGGGTCGCGAACCAGCCTATTCAAGCGATATCGCAGCAGATTAAAGTGCGGGCGAATGAAGAATTGGGCGCAGCCCTTGGCTTAACCTATCACCCAAACGGAACCCCCAGCAGCGACTTTGACCTTGCCACCCGCATGGGGCTTTTGCCGTCTAATCCCGATCAAGCCGATTATAGCGACTTCTGGGAAGGCAAGTTTGGCAGTTCAGAGGGCACGCTGCATGAAGCCCATCTGCAGGAATATCAGCAGCAGGGTAAGCATCGTCGCCTCGTCACCGTGTTTCAAGGCGTGGTGATAGGGTATCAGTTTGCACGGCCCTTTACGTCCACCACCTTGGTGCGCCAGGATATGGGCCTATTGAATGGGCTGTTTAACTTCGGCTCGCGCTTGGCAGGCCTCAAGCTTGAGGCCATTAAGATGGTCCATCCCGACTTTGAACGTCGCTTTGAAGTGGTCTCCACCGATCAAGTCGAAGCCCGCTATCTCCTCCACCCCGCCTTCTGCGAGCGTCTGATGGAGATGGAAGTTGCCTTCAATGGCCATAATATGCGCCTCGCCTTTGCTCAAGGTCGGGTCGTCGTGGTGATCGAGACCGACGATATGTTTGAAAGCGGCGGCATAGAAGCCGATGGCGACGACGCCCGCTTTGCCACCACCATCGACCAACTCGGCAGCCTTATCGACCTCACCCAAACGTTGAACGAACGGCCCCGGTGAGGGGGAGCCCTTAAATCAGTTAGGCCGCCCACGATCTAGGGCCCGCCGAACCATTACATAGGCGCGCACAAAGATATATCCTTGCCTTGAAACCTGCGGCTAAGCGGGGTTAGAGTGGCCTATGACCTTGCCGAGCGATTATCTGACCTATCCCAAGCGTGGCTATGGCCAAGACATAGAGCGCTATGCGTGGCTGCAGGCGGACCAACGGACGCTGCTTAGATGGCCCGGTGACAAGACAGTGGCGGCCCTGATTGTGATCCCGCTGGAATTCTTCATGCTGAACCCGTCGGGCAAGCCGTTTAAGCACCCCGGTGCCATGGTGACGCCCTATCCAGACCTGCGCCACTATACCAGTCGCGACTATGGCAATCGGGTCGGCGTCTTCCGCTTGCTGAAAGCGCTGAAGGTGGCAGGCCTGAAAGCCACGATTGCTGTGAATGCCGTTTTGCTCGACAAGAAAAAACCCTTGATTGAGGCGGTTTTGGCCGATGGGCATGAAATTGCCGCCCATGGCTGGGACACCGACTCTATCCATTGGGGCGGTATTGATCCCGATGCTGAGGCGACGTACGTGGCCCGCACTCGCGACGCCTTTACTGCTGCAGGCCTTGCACCGCGCACATGGTTGTCGCCCGCCCGCCAGCAAAGCGAGCAGACCCCAGATTTGATTAAGGCGGCAGGCTTTGAGATCTGCCTCGACTGGGAGAGCGACAGCGTGCCTTGGCCGATGGCAACCGCTTCGGGGCCACTGACGTGCGTGCCACTAGCCAACGAATTGGACGACAGAAAACTGTTGATCGACCAGCGCCAGAGCGAGGCCGATTGGCGTAACCAAATCCTAGCAGCCCGTGATTTACTAGTAGAGGAGGGGCCGCGCTATGGTGGCCAGGTGTTGTCCTTCACCTTGACACCCTATGTCATAGGCCTGCCATTCCGGCTGTGGGCGGTGCGCGAGGTATTTGCCGCGCTCAGCGCTGATGCTCAAGTATGGAGCGCGACGGCGCAGGAGATTGCTGATGCCGCAAGCTGAACCCTTCACGTGGGAGAGCCTGCGGGCGCTAGCCTTATCCCTCAATCTGCCCAATGTGGAAGATGCCGTCTCGTGGGGCCAGCCAAATTTAAAGGCGCATGGGAAAATGTGGGTGTGGTGGAGCCCGCAGGAAAATGTGCCTGTGTTCAAAACCACTTTTGAAGAGCGGGAATTCCTGATCGAGGTCGATCCCGACACCTTTTACTTCACGCCGCACTACAGAAGCTGGCCCTTGATTCTTGGCCGTCCAGATAAACTCGATCCCGATTGGGTCGTGGCTAATCTCAAGCGTGTCTGGCGCGAGCAGGCGAAAAAAACTTTTCTGAAAAAATGGGATGCTGAGCAGGCGGGAAGCGCCCAATCATGAACCGCCGCGACATCTTGTTGACCGCCATATCCGCTGGAGCCAGCTTAGCCATGACCGATGCCATCGCCCAAACCTCGCCCACGCGCTACTCGGCCTTGGCGCTACAGACGCGCTGTGATGCCGTTAATCAGGACAGCACCAAGGAAGCCGCCCGCGCCCGTATGAATGCGACCATGGCGCGCGTTTCCAGCCAGATTGGTGCGGCCAAAGGCTTTCTCAAAGGCTTTAATGGCTATGATCTCAAGCTTGTGGTGTTGCCCGAATATTGGCTGACAAGCTTCCCCTTGGGCGAAACGCGCGAGCAATGGCAGGCCAAGGCTGCCATCGACATGCAAGGGGCAGAAGCCGATGCAATTGCCGCTATCGCCCAGAAACACGGCCTTTATCTGTGCTCTAATCACTATGAGAACGACCCTCATTTCCCCGATCTCTATTTTCAAGCCAATGTGGTTTATGGGCCGACCGGCAAGGTCGTCTTGCGCTATCGCCGCATGATTTCACTCTATACGCCGAGCCCCTATGATGTGTGGGACAAATATCTCGATGCTTACGGGCTCGAGGCTGTTTTCCCTGTTGCCGCGACCGAGATTGGCACTTTGGGCACGATTGCGTCAGAAGAAATCCTCTACCCAGAGATCGCACGTATGGCCGTGTTTAAGGGCGCTGAAATCTTGCTGCACCCCACAAGTGAAGTGGGCAGCCCCAATTTGACCCCCAAGCACATCTCCAAAATGGCCCGCGCGGTGGAGAATATCGCTTATGTCGTCAGTGCCAATTCAGCCGGCATTTACGGCACGCCGGTGGCGGCCAATTCAACCGACGGCATGTCCATCGTGCTCGATTGGTATGGACGGACATTGGCTGAAGCTGGGACGGGCGAGACCTTTAACGCCAATGCGGTCCTTGATATTGCGGCCTTGCGCGAGACACGGAAGAAAACTGGCATGACTAACACGCTTTCGCGCTTGCCGATGGATGCGTTTGAAAAGACCTATGCCGATACCCGTCTGGCACCGGCCAATAAGACACCAGACGGCAAGATGATTGAACGTGCTGAGGTTTTGGCCCGCCAACGCGCGGTGATTGAAGACATGGCTGCTAGGGGAATTCTGCGTTAGCACAACCTCGAATATATTGGATGGTTTTATCAACCTATGTAGTTGTGGAATTCCGCTTTTACAAAGATCATACTCTTTAGTAAATCTTGGGAAGAAGAGTGTTATGGGCCAATTCAGTTCCGAGCGAGGACTGCTTGAAATCATTGATCGCGCGCAGCTAATCCTCACCAGCTGGCAGGCTTTTGTTGAAGAACACCCGGAAACCCAGCTGCTCCCGGCCTTAGTGTCGATCTCGGATGAAGTCACGGATTTGATGGCAGCCGTTTACCTCGAGGCATCAGAGATGGAGCTAGATCACGCCCCAGTGTCTGGCCTTGCCACCGACATAAAAATGGTGAAAAAGGACCGCGTGATGTGAAGGAAGCCGCCTTGGCAAAGAACCAGGTCGTCGCCAAGCCCTTCCTATCAATGCGGGCGTAGTTCAGAGGTAGAACGTCAGCTTCCCAAGCTGAATGTCGTGGGTTCGATTCCCATCGCCCGCTCCAATTACTACAATAAAAACAGAATATTGCAAGAGGCCAAAAATTCTGATCACGATTTCGTGATAATTGGGGTGGGATTGGGGCACAGATTTCTGAAATAAAAATCAGAATTGATCTCCGCTATGGCAACGTTTCCATTGGTTGCGTCGTGTTTCAAACCGGGCTGAGTCCTGCCCAGAATAATCACCGACCGATCTCCGCGCTTAGGACCTGCCCGAGAGCAAGCTCCGCACCGGGTGCCTTGCGAACCGCGATGATATTCACCCCTGCATCTATGACGGCATGACGGCGAAGAGCGGTATCACTGTGGCCTAGGACTCTTCGTTCGGAGGGTTCTAGTTGCACACCAATAGAGACATCAGCACCTAGCCGCGTTTACGACCCGCCCGCGCCAGCCGTCCCATCACTGCCAAGACCACAGAGCTTGGCATGAACAAGCTTCCGGGCCAGGGAGGCCCGAACAGAGCCGCCATCGCCTTTGAGACGGGTAGGCAAGCGAGCCTGCGCCTCGGCCCCATGGCTTGCGAGGCGCAGGCTCAAGCGTTCTTGAAGCGTGAAGACCGGCTCGGATCTGCTAATGCGATCACCCTGATCCTGACTGCCATAAGCCATAGTCGGGACTCCCAGGTGGCGGTCCGGTTTAGCCCTAAAT
Organism: Aquidulcibacter sp.; assembly: GCF_044346625.1. Taxonomy (GTDB): domain Bacteria; phylum Pseudomonadota; class Alphaproteobacteria; order Caulobacterales; family Aquidulcibacteraceae; genus Aquidulcibacter. The sequence goes on from NZ_JBIIYV010000067.1 coordinate 13,571, forward strand.
CCTGTCATGTGCACAGTAATTCATGGCAATTCACGAAGGGCAGCAAGATTCACCTATTTTTCGAATAATATCAGTATGATAATGCAATAATTTCTTCCCTTTATCTTGCCTCTCCCTCTCTCATATCTCCTCTGTTCCCCTTATGACCCCACTTCGAAACAGATCACCACGAAAGGAAACATAATAGGGGATTGGCAGCGTTGCTAAGGCATGTCATCGCCCCAAGCCTCTAAAAGCGTGCCAATCTGTCCGTTCATTCGTCAGTACTGAATGGAGGCGCAATCGCCGGCGAACTTGTATTGCGAAACGCGACCAATAGCAGATGCTTATCGCCAAGGATTTGCATGCTACAAACATGAGCCAAATTGGGGCAATAAATTGGTTCAAGCGTCCATTTCAGATTGGCTTAAATGAAAAAACTCCTCGAGCCTCCGCTTAGGGAAAAAGATCGTGTCCCATGGCGTGGTGTAACAGCGGCGTCATGAGGTAGCCGGTTTAGGGCTGAGTTGATCATGTTCAGGGGACTGCGCTGAGCATGACGATGGGATCATTGCTTAAAGGTGCGAGAGTTTC
>NZ_JBIIYV010000002.1:0-156844 GCF_044346625.1 Aquidulcibacter sp.
ACCCAATCCTAAACCAGAATGATCAATGACCAACCGCCAATCCCCCCGCTCCGCCAGCTATGTGACGAGCGCTGCGCAGGGGGATTAGCTGTCACCGCGTGTTACACCACCAAATGGGACGTGATCTCCCGGCTTCGCTTAAGTAACTAAAAACTATACGATTTTCTGCAATCAGTGCTCAGGGTGATTGAGCTTTGGTAACTTCTAAGGCTCTGCGGTTGCATCAACTGCCCGATTGTTACGCAGCGTTTGCATATCAAGCTCAGTAGTTAAATCAGGCCAGTCGCGAGCAAAACTTGGACGCAGAGACTGATACTTCTCGGTGCCGAAAATCGCAAAGAAGTTCTCAACAATGTTGGTAATCTCTTGGAGCCACTCACCGTCGGGAGTATAACTGCTGCGGCTCGTTTGATACCAATGCGATGTCTGGGCTTCGATTGGAGCGGTTAGGCGGAAAATCATATGGTTGAGAGAGGCAGGGCGCAAAAGACCCTCTTGTATCAACGAAGCGATGCGATCGTGCCAAAACTGCTTGAGTTCGGCGTTGCCAGCCAACGCGATGATACTGGCCAGCTCTCTCACGTGGGAATCCATCCGAATCAAGATGGTTTGGCATAGCGAGAATTGTTTGAAATAGGGTTCTTGCAAAATGGACGCATAGTGCTGTGCCAATTCAAGCAAGTCCAACATCGGATCTGGGTGCGACGGACATTTTTTCATCGCCTCGACAATTAATTGTTGTCCAAGAGCCAATGCTTCCAGGTGTAGATCAGCGCGGTTGGGGAATAATCGATCGAGGGTCGCAGACGTTAGACCAGCGCGCGCAGCAATGCTTGGCATTTGGGCGCTTAAGAAACCCACTTCCGCCCATTCTTGCAGAACTGCAGCCAAGACGAGATATGAGCGCGTGCCGTCATCTTGACGAGACATCGTCACCGACAATAGTTCGGATATCTGCTGTTCGAAAAACAGGTTCGGCTTAGGATGAGCTGGCGCAGCAGTCATGACTAACCCTTTTTGAGCCTTTCCTCGGGTCGGTTCGCCAAATAGAGTGCAAGTCGAGCGAGTTGGTTAGCTAAGTAAAGGCTGATCATTTTTTGTCCTTTAGGAGTCAATAAAACTTAAAAAGCTGCTATGTCGAAATCCGAATTAGAGAAGACTTTTTGCTGCTTGAATTTTTCAGTGCCATAGAGCTTGAAAAAATCGCAAACGACTTGTTGGACATCGGCTGGCCAATTGCCATCAGGCGCATTCGCTATTGGCCCCAATTTGAAACAAGGGACTGCCTGTATTTCAAAGGCACTTGCAAGATGGCATCTCTGCGCCTCAAATTGATCCAGCCGGACCCAGCCCGCGTCAGCCCATTTTTGGACCTTGGCGTACCAGATCTGCTTGATCTTGGCATGATTTTCGTTTGCGATTGCGCTGACATCTGCTTGGAACTCTGGATCGAGCAACATAGAGCTTTGGGCAATTAGCATTTGCTGTGGTGCGGGTTGGGATAATGTCTCAACGTAATTGCAAAGCATGGCTGTTAAGTCGCGGATCGGATTTGGATCTTTGCGATAGGTTGCAAGCGCATCCAGCAGGATTGCATGGCCGAAGCTGAGGGCTTCGCAAAACAGGATCCTCTTGTCTTGGAACTGCTGATAAAGGCTTGCCGTCGACATGCCGGCACGGTTCGCGATGCTGGCAACTTGTGCCTTTGCAAAACCAACCTCAGTCCATTCCAGCAGAACGCTTGCAAGCGTGCGATTTCTGCGAGCTGTCAGGTCATGGCGACGAACAGCAACCTTGAGATAGCGTTGGACTTGATTGTCGAAAGCACGGCCACCGGCAGGAGTGCTGCCGTCAGATTCCATCGCTGTTCTGCCCAGACTTTCATCCTCTTGCAGCGCAAGCATAAAGTTATCCACTTCCATCAACCTACAGCCTCTTTTCCCCCAGCTGCGTTACGGCCGGTGCCCATGCCCCCAAGCTGACACTTTGTATCCAATCAACCGCGAGCCGAACTCAGCCCTCGAAGGATCGCCGTGAAGCATCCAAACCCTTGAGCTTGCTAGCCCCCCACAGGGCACCATCTTAAGAGTTTGTCGGACAAATTTACCGAAAAGTAAAGTGTTTACTTAGTTGCGACTTAAGTAATAAAACGAATCAAATTCAAAATAAACATTCAATTACAGTTAACGATTAAAAACATATAAAAATCAATATCTTATATACTAAAAACTGACCAGTTTCGTCGATAAAGTGTATAATATAAAAATTTAATTATATTTTCCATAAAATTTAATCTCAATGTATAAAAAATCTAATCAAATTTACTTTTACGTATTTTGAGTTTCGAGGTTAGTTGTTAGCCCCGAATTTGCGGCCAAACGTGTGCCGCCGCGCCGGAGGACGGCAACGCAGTCAACAGGGAATTGTTAGAGGTGCAATAAGCGTGGCTTTACGCCGTCGCGAGCGCGGATTCTAACCCGTCCATCGCTTCTTCTGGTGTATCCACGCAGAAGAAGGAGTCGCGAAATGCCTCAGGCGTGAATTTCGTCTCGATCGTGGCTTCAATCAAATCGACAAAAGGTTGCCAAAAAGCGCGCCCAACAAACACGACCGGCTTTTGATGGAGCTCTAAACGCTGCCAAGACAGTGTCTCAACAACTTCTTCCAAAGTGCCTATGCCGCCAGGCAGGACGATGAACGCGTCGGATTCGGCAAACAAACCCCATTTGCGCTCGTGCATTGTCTCAACCATACGGGTCTCGAAAGCGGGATTAGGCTTTTCCCACTTGGTCAGAAAGTGCGGCATAATGCCAAGAACTTCGCCACCTGCCTCATGCGCTGCACGAGACGATGCCCCCATCAAGCCAACATTGCCGCCGCCATAGACAAGGCGAACGCCACGTTTGGCAATTTCTTGGCCCATCCTCGTAGCAAGCTCGAGAAATGCAGGATCTACTTTGTTGGATGAACCACAATAGACGCAGACAGATTTCAGTTTGGTCATGCCGTGTTCCTTAAGCGGACGTCCGAATGTGCGCCCGACTCACTTCAGGGTCACACCTAATTTTGCGTGCGCTATATGCATGTTTCCTGACAATTGTGCATCAGGCCTTGCCAGCAAACACATTTAGGCTGTTCAATCCCTGCGAAGATTGCCTATGTGCTAGATATGAGAAAAGGTGAACGCACAGCTTCCGACGCAGCAAATGAGATTTCACCCATCGGGCGGGCTTTAGCGCGCCTCGTGCGTTTGATCGGTGGCCTGGATACACCAGAGCTGCGTTTTCGAGTGGGGCTAGCCCTTGGCCTTACGCTCATTTCCAAGGTTTTCATTGTCGGTGCCCCTTTGGTGCTGGCTGATGCCGTGAATGGCCTGAGCAGTGGAAACAATCCGTCCTGGGATGCTGTGTTTCTGATGGCGATTGGCGCATGGGCGTTGATGCGGTTCTTGGGGTCGGGTGCCCCCCAATTGCGCGACACCATTTTCCAGCCTGTCAGTGAAGAAGCACAAAGACGGGCAGGGGTTGCTGTTTTCGGCCATGTTCATGCCCTTGGGATCCGTTTCCATCAATCCAAGCGCACGGGCGCGGTGTGGCGCACGATTGAACGCGGTGTTCGCGCGATCGACTTTTTGACCCGCTTTGTTGCCTTCAATATTGGGCCAACTTTGATTGAGCTGGTGATGGCAGCAGCAGTCTTAGGCCTGCGGTATGGCTGGTTCTTTGCCCTGATCGCGGCTTCAACGGTCGTGGTCTACACGATCATCACCTTGGCGATCACGGAATGGCGCTTGCAATATCGTCGCGATATGAATGATGCCGACAGCGAAGCAACAGGCCGGGCAGTCGATTCCTTGATGAATTTCGAAACGGTCAAAGCCTTTGCCGCTGAAGCGCGAGAGACCGAGCGCTATAATCAAGCGGTTCGAACCTATGCCAAAGCCTCCGTGCAATCCAACGCCACCCTCCAAGGCCTAAACGCTGCGCAAGGATTTATCCAGAATTTGGGTCTGGCAGCCATGGTGGCCGCCGCAGGCTATGCGATTTCTCGTGGCACGATGGGGGCAGGCGATATTGCCGCTGTGACGCTTGTTATGCTGAATCTGTATGGGCCACTCAATATTCTGGGCTTTGCATGGCGCGAAATCAAACAAAGTTCCATCGACATGGAAGCCATGTATGCGCTCCTTGATGAACGCCCTGATATTGCAGACAAGCCGTCAGCGAGAGCTTTAGACGTCAGCCAAGGTGAGGTAGAATTTGACCGTGTCGCCTTTGTGCATGACGGTCGCCATGCGGGGCTATCCGACGTCTCTTTTACCATCCCCAGCGGCAAGACCGTCGCAATTGTTGGTCCGTCTGGTTCGGGGAAGTCCACGATCGTGCGCCTGCTATTTCGCTTCTATGATCCCCAGGCCGGGGCTGTTCGCATTGATGGCCAGGACTTGCGCGACGTGACCCAAGAAAGCGTGCGCGCCGCCATTGGCCTCGTGCCCCAAGACGTTGTGCTGTTTAATGACACTTTGGCCTATAACATCGCCTATGGGCGTCCAGATGCCACGCCTGAGGAAATCGACGAGGCAGCCAAAATGGCGCGCTTAGAGGGCCTGATCGCGGCAGCACCGATGGGACTTCAAACCAAAGTGGGTGAGCGCGGCTTGAAACTGTCGGGGGGGGAGCGTCAGCGTGTCGGCATCGCTCGTGCTCTCTTGAAAAATCCGCCGATCCTTGTGCTCGATGAAGCAACCTCCAGCCTCGACTCGGTTACTGAAGCCGAAGTTCGCGAAGCGTTAGAAGATGCTGCCAAAGGCCGCACAACATTGGTGGTCGCCCATCGCTTATCAACTGTGGCTGATGCAGATGAAATCATCGTGCTCGCTGATGGCAAAGTTGCCGAACGGGGCAGCCACGAAGCGCTCTTGGCCAAGGGCGAGGTCTATGCCGAATTGTGGGAGATGCAGGCCCGCATGAATGCTCAGGTAGTGGCCGAAATTCCCTAGGCCGCGGTCTTGGCCAGACAGCCATACATCCTCGACCGCGCTTGCGTCGATCTCTTGCTTCAAGTGGATTTTGAGGGGGTGAGGAAAGTGGCTCCCCGAGTAGGGCTCGAACCTACGACAAAGCGATTAACAGTCGCTTGCTCTACCAACTGAGCTATCGGGGAACACTTGAAGGCGCGCCTTATAGCGCCACCTTCGGATCGTGCAAGCCTTTGATGCCGATTGAATGCAGCAAGCTGCAGATCATGACACCTAAGGCACCTTAAACCATAGCACCAAAAAAAAGCGGGGAGCCGTTGCGGGCCCCCCGTTAAGATCGGGTATGGTGGGGTATCTTCCGAAGAAGATGAGAGCAGTTAATATGATTCTAACCTTAATGTTCGGTTAATTTGATCATTACTGATGGGTAGGCAGCTCTGCTTTACTAGTGCACTTCTGTGACGAAATCGGCGGTGGGGCGGCGCACTTTTGTAAGATTTACCAGCCAATCGCCTTCTTCTTGACGATAGCCCAAAGGCACGATCACAACGCTGCGTAGACCGCGTTCACGAAGGCCCAAAATCTTGTCCACAGCTGTTGGGTCAAAGCCTTCCATCGGCGTGGCATCCACGTGGGCTTCAGCGGCAGCAACCATCGCGACACCTAAGCCAATATAAGCCTGACGGGCAGCATGCTGATAATTGGCTTCCGCATCGCGCTGTGGATAGGTCGCTAACAACATGTTGCGATAATTTTCCCAGCCATCGTTTTTAAAGCCGCGGATTTCGTTGGTGAGGTCAAACATGTGATTGATGCGCTCAACGGTATAATTGTCCCAAGCGGCAAAAACCAAAACATGCGAGCCTTCCGTGATCTGGGCCTGATTCCATGCCGCGGCCTGAATTTGCGCGCGGACTTCTGGATTGGTGACCAAAATTACTTCGTAAGGCTGCAAACCGCTTGAAGTTGGGGTGAGACGAATGGCCTCAAGGATCTTCGCAATCTTGTCTTCGCTGACTTTTTTGCTCGGGTCCATTTTCTTGGTTGCATAGCGCCAATTGAGCTGATCGATAAGCATATGAGTTTCCTTTTGGTGATCAGCGCATTGCCGATTGGGTGACATCTGGGGTGCGTGTGGGCGCCAGGGAATAGCGGGGACTGTAAGGGGGCCGCTAGTTGGACACAGCGACATCTGTTTGAGATATTCAGGAAGATCGCGGTAAGCTCAATTTCACCCGAGAACCCCATGTTCAGCCAAATCGTTGTTGGCAGCAATGATCTCGACAAAGCAGTCGCATTTTACGCGACTTGGCCCGCTGGGCCTACATCGGCAGGAAAATCCCGCAGACGACCGCCTTGTCTACGTCGTGGCAGAGGCCCGCCACGTTAGCTATAGGACACGACCTCAAACTCAATGCCATTATTGTCGAAGAAGTAGAAGCGGCGACCAGGTTCATAATCGCCATGGTTGAAGGGCGTGAGGCCTTGGGTGACTACTTTGGCTTCAACCGCATCCAAATCCTCTACAACGACCGCGAGATGGTTCAGCGGCACCCCCTTTGGAAAATCTTGGCTCTGGCCCTCTCTTGGCTGGTAAACAGCAAGATATTGGTCTGCGGTGCCGACATGGACCGTATAGCCGCCATCGCGGGCAGGGCCAGACCAGCGGATGTGCCAATCAAACAAGTTGGCTAACAATGCTGCAGAATGATCTGCATCGGCGACTGTGACATTGACGTGTTCAAGAAAAGACTGGGTCATCTGAGAAGCTCCTAGCGTGAGCGCTGACTTGACAGATGGGTTTATGCAACCTCAACCTAGATTGAGGTCAAGATTTAAATTCAGGGAAATCGCAGTGCAGGCACATGACGTTTTGAGCATCGGAGAAATCGCCAATCGGGTCGGCCTCTCTGTCTCGGCAATCCGCTTCTATGAGGCCCGTGGTCTGATCATCGCACACCGTAGCTCGGGTCAACAAAGGCGTTTTCAGCGCGTTGATATTCGCCGCTTGTCCTTCATCAAGATCGCCCAACAACTGGGGTTGAGCTTGGATGAGATCAAAGCACAGCTTGACCGTTTGCCCCAGGGGCGTCCGCCGAATGCTCGCGATTGGCGCGCCATCAGCCAAGCCATTGCTGAGACGCTCGACACCAAAATTCAGGCGCTAACCAAAACGCGCAACCGCTTGGACGGCTGTATTGGCTGCGGCTGCCTGTCCTTAGAGACCTGTGCGCTATTCAATCCCGAGGACCAAGCCAGAAAACATGGGGCTGGGCCACGCTATCTGATGGGCGATGACATCCCAACGAGCGCCACGGATTAATCACAAGATCGGCTAAAGGAAAAAGGGGGGGTGGAGGCCTCGCCCGGAATCGAACCGGGGTACACGGATTTGCAATCCGCTGCGTCACCACTCCGCCACGAGGCCTTCTAGACGCAGAAGCAAGCGGGTGGACGGGGGATGTAACAGAGGAGGCCTTAAGCGGCAATGAATGTCTGCAGGTTGGCGCTGCAACTAAAGCGCGATGCTGACGACTTTGGACAGTTATCCATTCTTGCCCGCAAGACCCAATTCCTTGTAATGAGTCCGCACGCTGGATTGAATAGCTTAAAGCAAGGGTACGGGGACCGACATGGATTTTGCGGCAGCACGCGACACGATGATCGAAAGCCAAGTTCGTACCAATGATGTTAGTGATCTGGCATTACAAAGCGCAATGCGCGTTGTGGAACGAGAAACCTTTGTCGTCCCGGAAAAGCGTGCCTTTGCTTATGCCGAAGTGACATCCCCGACACCGTCTGGCCGTTGGTTATGGAAGCCAAGGGATTTTTCGAAATTGGCTCAAGCCGCGAACGTCGTAGCAGGCGAGCGGGTTTTGGTAATTGGCGGTGCCGGCGGCTATAGCGCTGCTGTTTTCGCCGCCTTGGGCTGTACGGTCACAATGCTGGACGATGTGGCTGTTGAGGTCGCTGGGGTTAACAGTGTGGTTGGGGCACTGGACGCTCCGCCTGCCGGCCCGTTTGACGTTGTTTTCGTCGATGGCGGGGTTGAGGCTTTCCCAGATGCTTGGACAAACATTTTGGCAGAGCAGGGCCGCTTGTGCGTCGTCGTTCTGAAGGGACCAATGGGTACAGCCAATATCTTTACCAAGAGTGGAACAATCGTTGCTGGGCGCGTGGTTTTTGATGCGACGGTTCCTCAATTGCCGGGCTTTTCAATCGCACTTGCATTTGCCTTTTAACGAATTGTTGTCAGATTCGGGGCATCGCTAGACTTTGATTGGCAATCCAAGCTAGCTTACTGAACTTCATGTGCGATTCGCACACCATGGGGATATTATGAGCGCCGCAGACGCACAAGCCGAACCGACTATGGAAGAAATCCTGGCCTCGATCCGCCGGATTATTTCTGAAGATGATAGTGCAGCTCCAGCAGCTGAAGCCGCATCTATCGCGGAACCAGATTTCGGTGACGAAGTTCTGGAGCTGAACGAGCCTGTTATGGAAATGCCGGAAACGGTCTCGCCAGACTTCGACTTTGACGCCTTGCCTGTGGAGGATGAGCCCGAGGTCGCGCTGGAAGAAATTATTGTCGAAGATCGCTGGGAAGAGCCTGAGCCCGCACCTGCACCTGCGCCAGTCGCTGCAGCACCAGTTGCAGCCCCAGTTTATGCGCCGGCTCCAGAGCCTGCACCAACCCAATTCCCGTTCGATCAAGGTCTCGTCAGCAATCCGATTGCGGACAAGACATCGACTGTGTTTGCGAAATTGGCCCCCAACACCACGCTGCCCGGCATGTTTATCTCGGGCAATACGGTGGAAGCCATGGTGGGCGAGCTTATTAAGCCGATGTTGAAAGACTGGCTTGACGCGAATTTGCCCCGCATTGTGGAAGAAAAAGTCGAAGCCGAAGTCGCACGGATCGCCCGTCGCTCCTTCTAAGACTGTTCTTTCGGCCCTTCAGGCCGCTTCCAACAGCAGAAAGTCTTCAAAAGAACGACGTTGGCATGGTATGCCAACGTCACTTTTGTTTGGTGCCAGTGGGGCTTATCCCCGCCGCCCACATCACATTTTACTCGGGACACACATGTTAGAAAGTCATTTTTCCGCTCAAGCTGCTGAGCCTCGCCTTTATGCGGCGTGGGAACAATCCGGCGCGTTTAAGCCCAAGGCCGATCCAGACGCTGAGACTTTCTCCATCGTTATTCCGCCCCCGAATGTTACCGGCTCTCTGCACATTGGCCACGCGCTGAATTGCACGCTGCAAGACATTTTGTGCCGCTTTGAGCGGCTGCGCGGCAAGTCGGTCCTATGGCAGCCTGGCCTAGACCATGCCGGGATTGCGACCCAAATGGTGGTTGAGCGTCAAATGGCGCAAAGCGGCACCAATGAAAATCGTCGGACATTGGGGCGGGAAAGATTTCTAGAGCGCGTCTGGTCTTGGAAGGCCGAAAGCGGCGGGACAATCACCACCCAACTCAAGCGCTTAGGCGCGTCGTGCGACTGGAGCCGTGAGCGCTTTACCATGGATGAGGGCTTGTCTGCGGCTGTGCGCAAGGTCTTTGTCCAACTCCATAAGGAAGGTCTGATTTACCGCGATAAGCGCTTGGTCAATTGGGACCCGCACTTTGAAACCGCCGTCTCGGACCTAGAAGTGGTCAATGAAGAGCGGGCAGGGCATTTTTGGCACTTTAAATATCCGCTGGAAAATGGCGAGACCTATCAGTTCCCCATCGCGTTTGACGAAGACGGCGAGCCAACAGAGTTTGAAACCCGCAACTATATTTCGATCGCTACCACGCGCCCAGAAACCATGCTGGGCGATGGCGCGGTTGCGGTTCATCCCAATGACAAGCGCTATGCGTCGATTGTGGGCAAGCGCTGCTTACTGCCGCTGGCAGATCGTTTGATTCCCATCATCGCCGACGAATACCCAGACCCGGACTTTGGCTCCGGTGCGGTGAAGATCACCGGCGCGCATGACTTCAACGACTATAAGGTTGCCCGTCGCCACAATATTGAAATGTTCATCTTGCTCGATACCAAGGGCCGGATGTTGGATGCCGACTATATCCCAGAAGCCTATCGCGGCCTAGACCGGTTTGAGGCGCGCAAGCACGTGGTTGCCGACATTGATGCGCGCGGCCTGATGCTCAAAGTCGAAGACAAGCTGATCACACAGCCACTGGGTGAGCGTTCCGATGTCGTGATTGAGCCGATGTTGACAGACCAATGGTATGTCGATGCAGCCAAGCTTGCCGTCAATGCGCTCAAAGCGGTGGAAAGCGGCGAGACCAAGTTCGTCCCCGAAAGCTGGACGGCGACCTATTACCAATGGATGCGCAATATCGAGCCTTGGTGCGTCTCTCGCCAACTATGGTGGGGTCATCGGATTCCAGCTTGGTATGATGAAGAAGGCGAAATCTTCGTTGAAGAAACGGAAGCCGAAGCCAAATCGGCGGCCAAGGCCAAATATGGCCGCGATGTGACTTTGATCCAAGACGAAGACGTTCTCGATACTTGGTTCTCGTCCGGCCTGTGGCCATTTTCGACGCTTGGCTGGCCTGAAGACACGGCGGAGATGAGCCGCTTTTATCCGACTAGTACCTTGGTGACGATGTTTGACATCATCTTCTTCTGGGTCGCCCGGATGATGATGTTTGGCTGCCATTTCACTGGCAAAGCGCCTTTCTCGACCGTTGTGATCCACTCCCGCGTGGTCGATGAGAACGGCAAGAAAATGTCGAAGTCCAAGGGCAATATCATCGACCCCACGGTTCTGATTGACACCTATGGTGCCGACGCGCTGCGCTTCACCCTCGCCATTGCAGCAGGCCCCGGCCGCGATATCCGCATGAGTGATAAGCGGGTGGAAGGGTACCGGAATTTCGGCACGAAATTGTGGAATGCCGCCCGTTTTGCCCAGATGAATGAATGTAGCCTTTGGGAGGCCTTTGAGCCGAGCACGGTGAACCACACGCTGAACCGCTGGATCGTGTCGGAATTGACCAAGACTGCTCATGGTGTCGAGTCCGCTCTCTCAGCCCATCGTTTTGATGAAGCGGCCCAGACCTCTTATGCCTTCGTTTGGGGTGTTTTCTGCGACCTCTATCTTGAGCTCGTCAAACCTTTGCTGAATGGCGAAGACGAGGAAGCCAAGTCTGAAACGCGCCGGACGGTGGCTTGGGTGCTTGATCAGATTTTGAAGATTCTCCACCCCTTCATGCCGTTTGTGACCGAAGAATTGTGGGACAAGACAGCCGAGTTCGGCCCCAAGCGGGCAGGCTTGTTGATCAATGAAGCTTGGCCCAAACTCGATGCGAGCCTGATTGATGAAGCCGCCGCCGCTGAAGTCGGCTGGGTGGTCGATTTGGTCACGGGCCTTAGGTCCTTGCGCAGTGAAACCAACGTGCCAGCAGGTGCTAAAGTTCCAGCGCTTTTGATCGGCGCGTCTAAAGAAACCGCACAACGCCTTGAGCGTTATCAGGCTGAAATCGACCGCTTGGCACGCTTGGATTATTCGGTGGTGGCGGATGCCGCGCCAGCTGGCAGTGTGACCTTTGTGTTGGGTGAAGCCATTGTCGCCATTCCTTTGGCTGGCGTCATGGATATTGGGGCGGAGAAGGCCCGTTTGTCTAAAGAGATCGCCCGTTGCACCAAGGAAATAGAGACGGTTTCCCGCAAGCTCGATAATCCGGGCTTTGTCGCCAAAGCACCCGCTGAGGTGATTGACGAGCAACGCGAACGTCGCGTCGCTTACGAAGCTGAAAAGCAGAAGTATGAAGCGGCTTTGACCCGTTTGGGCTAAGACTTCGCATCCAATCCAATGAACAAGCCCGCCTGATCGCGGGCTTGTTTGCGTTTTTGATGTGTAATCGCCTGACTTAAACCGCGCTTCCCCTCTAGCATCGTGCGCTAAACGCGCTATCAATTCACTTATAATGCAGAGCCTGAACAGGCACGAACTCAGGGAACGTCCACATGGATTTCAATTTTACCGACGAACAGAACATGCTGCGGGACTCGATCGCAAAGCTGGTCCAGCAAAAGTATGATTTCGATACGCGTCGCAAGGCCATTCATTCCGAAGCAGGCTGGCGGCCCGAGATCTGGGCTGAAATGGCTGAGATGGGTCTGATGATGGCCCCATTGCCTGAGTCCATGGGTGGCCTTGGCGGTGGTGCAATCGACACGCTCGTCATCATGGAAGAGTTCGGCAAGGGCTTGGTGGTTGAGCCTTTCATCCCATCGGTTGTCGCCAGTGGTAATCTGTTGCGCGTGGCAGGCTCTGCCGCTCAACAAGAAGAACATGGCGGTCGCATCACCACGGGTGAGGGGATCTACGCCCTTGCCACCAGCGAGCCTAAGAGCCGCTATGACTTGGCCGATGTGTCGACCACCGCGAAAAAGGATGGCGCAGGCTATGTCTTGAACGGCCATAAGTCAGTCGTCATTGGCGGGCCGCAAGCTGATACATTGATCGTGATCGCCCGGACGGCAGGTGGCCAGCGCGAGCGTGCCGGTCTGACGGCTTTCTTGGTGTCCAAGACTGCAGCAGGCGTGTCGACCAAGGATTATCCAACCGTCGACGGCCTGCGCGCCAGCGATGTCTATCTGGAAAATGTTTCGGTCGGTGCTGATGCCGTCATCGGCCCTGTCGACGGGATCCTGCCCGCGTTGGAAGAGACCCAAGACAATGTGATCGCCGCTTTGTGCGCCGAGGCTGTCGGTGGCATGCGCGTTGCCCATGCGATGACGGTTGATTATGCCCGTCAGCGCAAGCAGTTTGGCGTCGCCATTGGCTCGTTCCAAGTGCTGCAACACCGCATGGTCGACATGTTCATGTGGACCGAGCAATCGACTTCGATGGCCTATCTCGCCGCCATTCGCTGTGGTGAAGAAGACGTGCTGGAACGCGCCAAGGCTTGCGCCGGTGCCAAGACGCAAATCGGTCGCGGCGGTCGCTTCGTTGGCCAAAACGCCATCCAAATCTTTGGTGGCATGGGCATGACGGATGAGTTGGCCATCGGCCATTACTTCAAGCGATTGACCATGATCGACACCCAAGCCGGTAGCGCCGATTGGCATTTGAAGCGCTATGCGGCTTTGAGCGCTGGGGAAAAGGCTGCGGCTTAGGCTTCGGCTTTTTCTTCCAGTCACACACTTTAAGGCCAGCCCATCGGGCTGGCCTTTTTGCTGGGCGGTCTTGTGTAAAGCCGTCTTTCAGTCGGCAGTTTGGCTCTGTCTCGACGCAAGCTCGCGCAGGTTGTTCTCATGATCCTCGCGCTTGAGGCGATAGGTCGACATCACTGCCAGCATGGTCAACCATAGGAATAGAATGGTTGGCACATAGAATAGGCCGAGGCGGGTTAGGGCTTCCTCGGGGATCTGGCCGGGCTTGACCCCGGCAGGGAATTGCGCAGCCGCTAAGACAAAGCCAGCCGTGATGACACCAAGCCCTTGGACGGATTTGCGAATGAAGGTCGATGCCGCAAAGAAAATGCCTTCAGACCGTCGACCTGTCTTGATCTCTGCATCTTCTACCAGATCAGCCAGCATGGATGCCGACAGGATTTGGAAGCAAATGATCAACCCGGTATCGACCATATTGGCGAACATGACGATCCAGAACAGAGTTGGGTCGCCATTCTCTGGCATGATCCCCAGAAGACGCAGCACGATGGGTAAAGGGGCTCCTAGAAAAGCAACCAACCCAATGATCATGGCTCCCTGCTTCTTGCCGATAGACTTGGTCACAATAGGGGCCATGACTGCCCCAATGATAGCGGAAACAAAGACGCTGATGGTCAAAAATCCAGTCTGTTGGGGCGTGAACCCCCAAAAGAAGGAGGTGAAGTAAAAGGTCATGGACGCAGACAGGCCCGACGCAATCGAACCGAAAATGGCTGCAAGAAACAAAGCGATGAACGACCGATTAGACAAGGTTTCGAAAATCTCCTTGAAAATTAGGCCGATCGACAGAGTGCGCACGGGAGGTGGAGCTTTGAGATGAACAATGCGCTTATGGGTCCCGAGCGCCGAGACCATAATGGCGACAAAAATCATCACCGAAGCAATCATGCCATAGGTCGAATAAGCATCCTTATTGAACTGGCCATTTGGGATGGTGGGTGTGGCAAAAGCTGGAAACAGGACCACAAACATAATTACGGCCATCAGATTGCCGCCGGTCCAGCCAAAGAAAAAGCGGAGGCTGAGGAGTCCGCTGCGTTGGTCGTAATTATCGCTTAGCTCGGGGGCTAGGGCGGAACTGGGTGTTTCGTAGAAAGTGATGCAAGTGCGGATCAAAACGGAAATCACCAGCACATACCAAAACAAAGCCACATCCGACCAACCTTCTGGAGGGTTCCAGAGAAGGAAAAAGGACGCGGCAACCGGGAGAGCCGATGCATACATAAAGGGATGGCGACGGCCCCATTTGGATCTAAAATTATCAGACCAATAGCCAACAACTGGATCGCTGAGAGCATCGAGTAACAAAGCAATCGTCATAGCGAGCCCGATAAGGCGCGCATCCACGCCCAGAACCTGGCTATAAAAAATCAATAAGAAGAAGCCAAAGCCATTATCTTTCACACCGTAAGCGATGGCTCCAAAGCCATACGAAACCTTTGTCGCGAGACTCGGTGGTGGGACACTTTCCTTCATACTTGTGGTGTCTGAGTGAGTGTTAAGCCCGTCTGTCATGTCCGCCCCCGTCATTTGCGCCTGCTTCTGATCTGAAATCGAGGGCGCTTTTGATGGGATGTGGGCGTGTTTCTGAGCTTTGTAAATTCAGAAACGTTAGAGCCTTGGTTTTCGGGCGGGTGCGAGATCAGGTTCCCCCTACGGCATTTTGACCTTTCGGTCTGAGTCCCTGTAGGAGAGGGGTAAGCAAGTTAAGCGTAGAATGGCTCAGGGGTATCACATGGAATTCGATCAGGTTGTTTTGGGTCGGCGCAGTATTCGTGGCTATAAGCCTGACCCTGTGCCGAAAGTGCTGATCGAGGAAATTCTGGGGCTGGCCATGCGCGCGCCCTCGTCGATGAATACCCAGCCTTGGAACTTCTATGTGCTGACGGGTGAACCCTTAGACCGCATTCGCGCCGGCAATACCGAGCGTAATCTGGCCGGAGTGCCGCACTCGCGCGAGTTTCGCATTGGCGGGGCCTTTGCAGGCGTGCACCGGGATCGCCAAGTAGGCGTCGCTAAACAATTATTCTCTGCCATGGGGATCGCACGCGAAGATCAAGTCATGCGGCAGGACTGGGTGCTGCGCGGCTTTCGTCAGTTTGACGCACCGGTATGCATCATCATCACCTATGACAAAGTCCTGGACGGCAGCGATGATACGCCGTTTGACTGTGGGGCAGTCGCCACCGCCTTGGTAAACGCCGCTTGGTCGCGGGGCTTGGGCACGGTTATCAACAGCCAAGGCATCATGCAGTCGCCCGTCGTGCGCGAGCATGCCGGCATTGCGGACGATCAAGTCATTATGAAGAGCATTGCGCTGGGCTGGCCTGACGAGACCTTCCCGGCAAATGCGGTGGTGTCAGAGCGCAAGAGCGTGGCCGACGCCACCACCTTTGTCGGTTTTGACGACTAAACCCGATAACCTTTCTTAGCACGCTCAGTTCTTTATCGTGCACCCCACGGTGCTCGGAGGATTACTGCATTCCCTGCAGAGCTGCTTCCAGCTCAAAGAAGGACCTTTGCGCTTAGAGCGCCAACCGGGGCCACCGCGACAGCTACAGCCGCTGCACTGGCTGGCATTGTGTTCCGGCTTACCCCCGCCGCTAGCCTGAACGGGCGAGGACTGGAGTTGCACTGGCGCACAAACCATGATCAGGCCAGCTAGTTGTGTTTTATAGTGCGTCGCGTTCATGTGTGTTCCCAAGAGTGTTTTGTGTCTAGTCGCTTTTGGCGGCCTATTTTCGTTTCCCTTAGAGGCAGGGGCCAAAGCATCGGCGGGGCCTCTGCAAGGCCGGGCCTCGGTCATTGATGGCGACACGTTGGAGGTTCAAGGCACGCGCATCCGCCTGTTCGGCATTGATGCGCCCGAATCCGCACAAACCTGTTTAGATCAAGCAGCCAGAACCTATCGCTGCGGCAAGCGTGCGGCATTTGCCTTGTCCGATAAGGTGGGCGCGCGGGCCGTCTCCTGTCAGCCGACTGGCAAGGATCGTTTTGACCGTGTCGTGGCGCGCTGTTCTGTGGCGGGGGAAGACCTACAGGCTTGGATGGTGCGCAATGGCCATGCATTGGCCTTTCGACGCTATTCTAAAGCTTACCGTCCGTATGAAGCAGAGGCCAAAGCCGCGAAGGCAGGCATGTGGAAGGGTAGTTTCGGGGCCCCTTGGGACTGGCGGCGCGACCAGCCGCGTCAAAAAAGGTGAGGGGCCTATCGCGCTAGGACGTGCACAAATCCCGCACACCCGCTTCGATCATGGGTCCGCGCTCATGATGGGTGGCGACAGACTTGGTTGAGGGCACCTCCTTTAGTCGCTTGTGAGAGCTTTCAGCAGCAAGCGCCAAACCTGTGCGCGACCAAGACCTGAAGTCATAATCCGCCGCCATCGCGCGAATAGCGCGACAATTGGGCGAGCTATATTTAGGATCTTCTGGGTTTGGCACCGTGCCAGACAAGCCAGAGGGGGACACACAGCCGCTGACCATCAAGGCCAGACAAATGATTGCTTTTTTCATCCGCTCACGCCTTCGCTTGGTCTAGAAGTGGGTCCATCATAAATATCCAAGATAGAATGACAACTAGGTTTCTAAGCAAATTTGTGCGACCGTAATTGGGTAATGAAAGCAGGATTGCAATGACACTTAAACGAGCGGGCGCCATCGGTCTAATCTTGCTTGTAGCCCTAGCCTTCTGGCTCTGGACCCCGGATCGCTCGCGAGACGAGCTGGAGGCGCGTTATCTGAACAGTCCCACCGACCTCGTCGATATGGGCGGTTTTCGCCTGCATATCCGCGACACGGGCCTTAAATCAGCGCCAACCATCATTCTTCTGCATGGCTTTGGCTCTAGCCTACAGACATGGGACCTTTGGGCCGGGCCGCTAGAGCGCACGTACCGCGTCGTGCGTTTAGACCTGCCCGGCGCTGGCCTATCTGATCCAGATCCGACTGGTGATTATACCGACGCGCGTACCCAAGCCCTCATCCTCAAGCTGATGGACAAGCTGGACATCAAGCAAGCTGTCTTTGTCGGCAATTCCTTGGGCGGCAGGATTGCTTGGACCTTTGCGGCCAAGCACCCAGACCGGGTCAGCAAGCTTGTGTTGATCTCGCCAGATGGGTTTGCAAGCCCCGGCTTTGCCTATGGCCAGAAGGCCGAAGTGCCCGCCCTTTTATCCATCATGTCCTATGTCCTGCCCAGAGCTCTCTATCGGCCCAATATTGAGGTCGCCTACGCAGACCCCAAACGCCTGACCGAGGCGGTCTTTGATCGCTATTACGACCTAACCTTGGCCCCAGGCAGCCGAGACGCCTTGTTGGCCCGCATGCAGCAGACGGTGCTTGTCGACCCCCGTCCGATCCTACCCAAAATCACCCAGCCCGTCTTGCTACTCTGGGGCAAGAAAGACGCACTTATCCCTGTGGCGAATGCCCAAGATTATCTCAAAGCCCTGCCCGATGCGACGCTGACGACCTTCGACAATCTTGGCCATGTGCCGCATGAGGAAGATGCGACGGAGAGCATCGTGCCGCTGTTGGTGTTTTTGCGGGTGTAGGGGGTAGACCAAGCCGCTGGATGGAGCTAACTCCTGAAAGGTACGCACGCTGCCCAACCAACCCCCTTGATCTCACTTCTTAGACGGCGTCGGCAGCGGTTTCGTTTTGCAGTTTGGGGTGATTGGTGCCGTGGTTGTGGGCTGGTTTGAGCACAAGGCGGCGAAGCTCGCCGATTGGATTGCGCTCATCCGCTGAAGATAGTCTGGCGGAAACGACAAGATCCCAGTCGTCGGGTCGCGCACAAGGCCTCTTTCTTCCGGGGGCAGTCGATAGGCGAGCTTCATTAGGATATCGCCGCTAACCCAAGGACTGGAGCGGAGATAACCATGTCCGTTATCGAGCGTAATGTCTTCAGCATTGGAGACATTGATGTAGGAAATTCGTTCCTTATTGTCGGTCAGCAAGCGACGAAAGGCGGGGGTCAGTTCACTCGACGTCATGGTGGACCCCAGCCGCTTGTGGCCGGTGACCAAGCCAGACACCTGCAAAGCGCGGTCGCGCTGTGATCCATAGATGATCAGATGCCGCTGAGACCCAAGGATGCCGTCGGCCAAATAGGCCGAGAATACATCCCGGTCGATATCGCTGCTGACCAACATGACGTTTTCAAGCTTGTGACCCAAGCGCTTGGGGTCCGCCTCACGGCCCCGGTTGATCAGCGAGATTTGCTCCATCGCACGCGCGACCATGCGCGTGCCGGCGCTATAGCCCAAAATATGAATGCGTTCTGCTTTGGTGGAGGTTTCCACAAACTCGATCAGTTCGCGAAGATTGCGGGCCATACCTGCTGCTGCGTCAATATCACCAAAATAGGCGGTGCTTTTGGGCGTCGATGGCCAAGAGAACGCAATAAACGCACCCTCATAGCCTAAGAAATGCCAGAGTTCTGAGCTTATCAGCACCGGATTTTCAAAGACGACCTTATAGCCATGCACATAGATAAACACGTCCTTTTGGGACGATTGGTCCAAGCGTTCATTGATCTCCTTGGCAAAGCGGGCGCGGGCTACGCCCGCCTCATCGCTCACCCCATCCTCGGTTAAAGGTGTGCGAGGGTCCAGGGCACCGAATTCTTCCACGCCCGTCACGCGCAGCGGATAATGGGCCGCCTGATTCTTCAGAATGGAAATCTCCCGCGCCTTTTCCCAAGTCAGGTCGCTATCGCCCACTTCCAGCTTTGCCAGACCGACCCGCAAAGCTTGACTGCGGGCTCCACCATAAAACCCGCTCTCAGAGACTCCCACCGGGGCACGATCAGTCGCATAGAGCATGCCGCCACCGGGTAAATCCGAGATTGGCTTGGTGTCACTGGCGGCATTGAGCTTGCCGTGAATGAGGGCCTCAGGCGCGCTAACAATTTTGAGCATCAATGGATCACTGGCGCATCCAGTCACAGCCAGCAGCATCGCAAAGATCAAACCAAGCGAACCCACATGTCGATTACTAGCCATTCCACCCCCAACCAGCGAAGCCCTAAGGTGGAGCCTAGCATGGGTTCTCGAGGTTGCACACAGGGTTTCATTGGCGAGTGGGGCGGTGTGCAGATTAGGTGGTTGGGTCGGGTGCATTCCCCAATGAATGCGCCGATTTCCTAATGCGAAAAGCGCATTGCTACGGATTTTGACCTGCGACTGAGACGATTACATCACGCCGATAAAACACGATTGCGACAACTATTAGTCCTGGAACGTAAAGCAAGCTAACTATCCAATCCATAGAACCACTAATTGCGTAGCCCCAAGTTGAAAACGGCACGACGCCGAGCGTCGTGAGCACGATTGAAAGCAGATAGCGGACCTTCAAATTTTTCACAAAAACACCCACGGCCGCGCGAAACAAGCAATACAAAATTGAGCCCAAGATTACTGCACCCAGAGTCGCTCCAAGAAAAATAGCCAAAGAGCTCAAAAGAATAGCCAGCAAGCTTAACATGCATCATCCCGTCAAGTTCAGATCTAAAGGCCTGTATAGAGATATCTAAACGTAGGGTTAAATCAATAGCCCAAGCCGCTAGGTACGATGCATTCCGTTAGGAATGCGCCGATTTCCCTTAAGCTTGGTACCGTGTTGCCACTCTTAGTCCTCTAGCGAAAAACTAATTTGATCAAATTTAGGCGTGGCTTGAAGGCGGTGCATTCCTGATGGAACGCACCCTACCGCGCGAAGCGCATTGCTTAGGGATACATTTGTTATCTTAAAATTTGATACTTTGAATTCTCAATTTTTTAAGTCTCTATGGTCATAAAATGCTTTTCAATCTCAATTAGTGGTGTTTCGGAAGATGACTATCTCGAAATTGCTCGCTCGCATCAAATTGTTCAATACAGATGCTCGCGGTTCGCTAGCAGTAACGTTCGCGCTCCTATCTGTCTCGGTAGTGCTCATGGTCGGGATGACGATGGATTATACCGAGAAGTCCAATATTGAGACCAAGTTTCAGGCGGCTGTCGATGCGGGGACACTGGCTGCAGCCAGATTGGATGATGAGGACAGCGAACGGGCACAGATTGCAGGGCGTCACTTTAATGCGAACCTGTCATCTAATGAACTTGCAATGGTCTCCCACAAAGAATTCGTGATGACGGAAGATAAGGAGCGTATCGAAGGGTGGGCGGATATCGTCATCCCGACGCGTTTTGTAGGCATCCTCGGCTTTCCCAGTTTTTCCTCGACCTTACGGGCAACGGCCGCTATTGCGCGGCCAGAGATTCGCCAATTGGACATTGTCATGTGCATTGATGCGACTGGTTCAATGGGGTCGACCTTAAACGCCGTCAAGACAAACGCGCTCAACCTTGAAGCCAACCTTACCGCGGAGTTGGAGAAGCGCGGCATCAAAGCGTTCGATGTCATGCGCGTTCGAGCCATCTATTATCGCGACTATGGCGGGTCAAACCTCACCGGATCGAATCGATGGTGGCATAACGGCACGTCATGGGTATTGATAAATTCTTCCCATCCCGAATACTGGAAGGGGGTTGGAGATACGCCGCCGATGAAGTCGTCCGCATTCTTCAATCTCCCGGCCGACAGAACCAGCTTCAGCGCCTACGTGAGCCCGGAAACGGCTACTGGAGGCGCGGACTTACCAGAGTCGGGGCTTGAATGCGTGAACGAGGCTATGGACTCGAACTGGGCGAAGGTTGGCGATCTCCCCAGCGGGGGCACCAAGCCGTTGCAGGCGGTCTATCCCGTCATCGCCGTGTGGACAGACATCACAGCGCACAGGCCAGGCTACTCTGTAAGCTTGAAGAACCCGGACTATCCGCCTGCCACGAAGATGCCGCGCACCTATGACGGGCTGCGCGCCAAATGGGACGATCCGAAGATTATCGATCAGAAACGCAAATTGCTCGTGTTCTTTGGCAACCCGGCTATGATTGGAAGTGATACGGACGGCCCCGCTGACGGATGGCTCAAGGTCAAAGAGTGGCCAGGCTTCATGGTCGGCGGCACACTGACTGAAGGCAACACTCAACTGGTAACGAAGCTCGCTGACGCAATCGCCAGCAAGGTGCTTATTCCAACCTTGACCGAATGAACGTAGCTTCAGGGGCCATTTATTGCGGTTCCCAAGACGAGTAAGTCGCCGCGCAATCGCGACACAGCCAACCTGTCCATCATTTGCGGCGAACGGCGGGGTGTTCCCGACGCCGACGGCGTCGCGCAACACATAGCTATTTTGAAACTTGGTGCGGACTTCACTGAAAATCTGGATCGAACAGAAGGGAAGGGCGCATACCGTCTGGCAAACACCAGGTGTCCTTCCAACGGTGCGTTTAAATGGTGGGCGATACTGGGATTGAACCAGTGACCCCTGCAGTGTGAATGCAGTGCTCTTCCGCTGAGCTAATCGCCCGTCCGCCGTGCCGCCAAAGGGGCATTGAGTGCGAGAGGCGGCGTCATGAAGGTTGGGGCCGGTAACGTCAAGAGGGGCAGGTGCCAATCCTTGATTTCGCGCATCAAAGTTGTGGGTGGGTCTGAGCCTTTAGTTTAGCTGCGCTATCCCCAGATCGATGCAGATGGGAATCAATACATCCGCATACGTCTGAGACGAGAATGGCCGCGATTTTATCTGTGAACGTTCATTTTGACGGTTTTTCGCTCTGAATCACCGACCGCAATCGGTTCCATGCAAATTTGCAATGCACCTATTACCTCCGAAAACAAGGGTCCCGAGTTCCTGTGATTCATGGAAATCGACTAAAATTCACCAAAAAAATTCTACATATAAGGAAAAATGTGGAAGTTTCTACCGCGATTTTTCCCGTTTCTGGGACATGTTAAGAAATTCTGATGTCAAGCCCCGATCTTATGATTTTTTGGTGTTTCAACTAAGCTTAAAATTCGTCGATTTTTGCCTTGAATGTGACAGGTTTGTGTAGTTAAAGCCGCCATCCAAAACAAACCGATGCTCGTTATGGGTTTGTCTCACCCAATCAATAACAGAAAAAAATGAGGACCAAAATGGAAGGCGATTTTTGCACGAACGACGGCGCACGACGTTTGAAGCTGAAGATTCAAGAGTATTGGCGCGAACGTGGCTATGACGTCAGCGTTGATCTGGTTGAAGAAGGTTTCGTTCCTGCGATGCGTTCGGGCCGTACCGATGTGCGCTCTGACATGGTGAATGGTTTGCCACGTCGTCGCGCTGCGACTGAAGCCGCATAGATCATTTTATCAAAAGCTGCTCGATCAAATCAGGCAGCTCATGGTAATGATCAAAGACAGCGTCCGCCCCCAAGGCGGACGCTTTTTCTATGGTGTAGCCAAAAGTTGCCAACACCACCGGGATCGACGCATTGCGTGCGGCCTGCAGGTCGGTGATGCTGTCGCCCACCATCAGCGCCCGGTCGACGCTGCCGCCGCTGGCCTCAATCGTATAGGTCAAATGGCGACCATCGGGCTTGTTCACACCGGCCTGTCCATTGGCAACGATGGCCTTAAAATAGCGCACCATATCAAATGCCTCGAGAACTGGCTGGGCCAAATGCGCTGGCTTATTGGTACAAACGCTGAGGATTGCCCCCTTGGCTGATAGGGTTTCCAAAACATCGATCACGCCTTCGAAAGGCAGGCTTTCTTGCGTCAGGCCCGCTTGATAGACCTCCAAAAAATGGGCGATGTGGATGGCCAATGTCTCTTCATCAAAGCTAACACCGGCCGCAAGGCCTGCCTTGATTACCAAGGCCCGGGCACCTTGGCCAATCATGCCACGCACACTGGTCAGGGAAATCTCGGGCAGGCCGGCGCGCACCATCACGGCATTGGTCGCGCGCACAAGGTCTGGCGCGGTATCGACTAAGGTGCCGTCTAGATCAAACGAGATTGCCAGCCCATCTATTCCGCGCATGTCCCATCGTCCTTTGGTTTTCGCCAACTCGACCCAGAAAGGTTTTTCTGTTTAGCCTCTGGCCTGTCTGCCTGTTCGACGGCTAGAAGGCTAGACGTTTGGGCACAAGCCGAATCAGCACTTGCTTCCTGGAAGGAAATCCCATGTCTCGCGCGCGCGCCGCCATCATTCTTGCAGCTGGTCACGGCACCCGCATGAAGTCGAGCTTGTCGAAAGTCCTCCACCCTGTCGGCGGCCGTCCGATGATGGCGTGGACGATTGCTTTGGCCAAAAGCCTCGGCTGTGAGAAGATCATTGTGGTGGTCGGCAGCCATAATCCAGATGCCAAGCTGGTGGCAGAAGCCAGCCTCGGCCCCGGCACAACTGCGCTGCAGGATCCACCCCTTGGCACTGCCCATGGCGTAAATGCGGCAAAGGACGCGCTGAAAGGTTTTGAGGGCGACGCCATCGTGCTTTATGCCGACACACCCTTGATCCGCACCGAGACCGCCGCGCAAGTGTTTGATAGCCTCGCGCAGGGCTTTGCCGTCTCCGTTCTGGGCTTTGAGGCCGCAGACCCAGGCGCCTATGGCCGCTTGATCCTTAACGCGTCTGGTGATCTGGATGCGATTGTGGAGGCTAAGGAGGCCAGCCCCGCGCAATTGGCTGTGCGCCTGTGCAATTCGGGTGTACTGGCCGCCCCCGCGCCCTTGTTGTTTGAGCTGTTGTCGGAAGTCAAAAACGACAATGCCAAGGGCGAATATTATCTAACCGACGTTGTCGCCCTTGCCCGCGCTCGCGGCCTACGCGCCACTGCCGTGCCGGGCACCGAGGATGAAGTGCTCGGCGTCAATAGTCGGGTAGAGCTGGCCCAAGCTGAAGCGCAATTCCAAGCCAAGAAGCGCCATGAAGCTATGGTCGCAGGCGTGACCTTAACCGCGCCCGACACGGTCTATTTCGCCCACGACACAGAGGTCGCCAATGATGTGACGATTGAACCCCATGTCGTCTTTGGCCCCAAAGTGGTGGTGGAGACCGGGGCCGTTATCCGCGCCTTCTCGCATCTGGAAGAATGCCTCATCCGCAAGGGTGCCCTGATCGGCCCCTTTGCCCGCATCCGCCCCGGCAGCGACATTGGCGAGAATGCCCATATTGGCAATTTCGTGGAAACCAAAAAGGCCAAAATCGGGGCAGGGGCCAAGGCCAATCATCTGACCTATCTGGGCGATGTGACCGTGGGGGCCAAGACCAATATCGGGGCTGGCACCGTCACCTGTAATTATGACGGGTTCGACAAATACCACACCGAAATCGGAGCCAATGCCTTTATCGGCTCTGACACGATGTTGGTTGCCCCCGTCACGATTGGCGAAGGCGCCATGACGGGCTCGGGCTCGACCATCACCAAGGACGTGCCCGCAGGGGCGCTGGGGCTAGAGCGCGCTGATCAACGCAATCTGGAAGGCTGGGCCACCAAATTCCGCGCTCGCAAGACCGCCGCTAAAGCGCTGAAATCTAAGGGGGATGGCGCGTGACCGGGCCAGATTTTGCCAAGATGCAGGCCGCCGCGGCGGCACTCGAATATGTCGAAGATGGCATGATCGTTGGCCTTGGCACCGGCTCTACCGCCAATCACTTTATCTCTATGTTGGGTGAGCGTGTGCGCGAGGGCCTGACCATTGGCGCGATCCCCACTTCAGAAGCCAGCCGCCGCCTTGCGGCCAGCCTTGGCATCCCGTTAATCGAGGTCGACCAAGCCGACCGGATCGACGTCACCGTCGATGGCGCGGATGAAGTTGACCAATATCTCAACCTCCTTAAAGGCGGCGGCGGGGCCTTATTGCGCGAAAAAATCATCGCCCACGCCACCGATCATCTGGTGGTGATTGCCGATAAGTCCAAACTGGTCAATGTTTTAGGCGCGTTTCCTCTGCCATTAGAAGTCACCAGTTTTGGCTTTACCATCACCGCGAAAAAAGTGTTTGACGCTTTGCGCGCCACGGGCTGCAAGACCGCCGATATCAAGCTGCGCGAAGCCGGTGCCCCCGGCAGGCCTTTCATCACCGACAATGGCAATTACATCCTAGACTGCGCCTGCGGCCACATCCCCGACGCCGCCGCCACCGCCACCGCCCTCAACACCATCCCCGGCGTCATCGAAAACGGCATCTTCCTCACCTTTCCCCGCACCGTGCGGACGGTGCTGTTTGGGCATGAGGATGGGGTGGATATGGTGGAGGTTTAGGGGGGGGGACTTCCTCACGAGGTCCACTCCAAGTGGCGTGAGGATGTTTTGACCCCTAAAGCAATGTCGCGAGACGCTATTCAGGAAAATAAGTGCACAGGCTCGCGACCAGCTTGCCCACCCACAACCACACCCCCCACCTAGCAATCACCCACCTCGCGCCCTACATGCTTGGCCAATACTTCAAACGAAAGCTGACCCTCCATGACCGATGCGACCGCCTTTGATTTTGACCTGTTTGTCATTGGTGCGGGGTCGGGGGGTGTGCGGGCGGCGCGGATGAGTGCGGCGTTTGGGGCTAAGGTGGCGGTGGCGGAAGAGTATCGGATTGGCGGTACCTGCGTGATCCGGGGCTGTGTGCCGAAGAAGCTTTTGATCTATGCCTCAGAATTTGGGCATGAGATGGCCGATATCGCACCGGGCTATGGCTGGACGTTTGAGGGCGCGAAGTTTGATTGGCCGACGCTTCGAGACAATGTCGGCGCAGAAGTGGACCGCTTGAGCGGGATTTATGCGCGCAATCTGCGTAATTCTGGCGTCACCATCTTGGAAGCGCGCGCCGAAATTACCGGCCCCAACAGCGTCAAGCTCTCCACCGGGGAGACGTTTACGGCCAAGACGATCCTGATCGCGACAGGCGGCAAGCCTTCTGTGCCCAGTGATGTGCCTGGGATTGAGCATGCCATCACGTCGAATGAAATCTTCCTGTTGCATGCACTTCCTAAGTCAATTCTGATTGCTGGCGGGGGCTATATCGCGGTTGAATTTGCCTTTTTGTTAAAGGGCTTAGGCGTCGATGTGACCTTGCTCTATCGTGGCGATACGGTGCTGCGCGGCTTTGACGATGATGTGCGCTTGCACGTACATGGAGAG
This sequence comes from Aquidulcibacter sp., assembly GCF_044346625.1. Lineage (GTDB taxonomy): Bacteria > Pseudomonadota > Alphaproteobacteria > Caulobacterales > Aquidulcibacteraceae > Aquidulcibacter. The sequence goes on from NZ_JBIIYV010000002.1 coordinate 26,176, forward strand.
CTAAAGCGCAAGGGCATTCGGGTGGTGACCCATACCGTGTTGACCAGCGTTGATAAGACCGAAGCGGGCCTGACCGCCCATCTGGCCAATGGCCAGAGTGTGCACGCAGACGCCCTGATGCTAGCCGTGGGCCGCGACCCCTATAGCGATGGCCTTGGCTGTGAGGCTGCGGGTGTGGAGCGCCAGGCCAATGGCGCGATTAAGGTTGATGCCTATTCGCAAACCAGCGTGCCTTCCATCTATGCAGTTGGCGATGTGACCAATCGGATGAATTTGACGCCGGTGGCGATCCGCGAAGGGGCGTGCTTTGCTGCAACCGTGTTTGGTGGCACGCCGATGTCGTTTGACCATGACACGATCGCCACGGCTGTCTTCTCGCAACCACCAACAGGCACGGTTGGCCTGTCTGAGGCCGATGCGCGGGCGAAATATGGCCCGGTCGATATTTATAAGACAACATTCCGGCCCATGCGCTATGTCATGCCCAATGACGAGACGCGGATGCTGATGAAACTTATCGTGCGGCCTGCCGATGATGTGGTGATTGGCTGTCATATCGTTGGGCCAGATGCCGCAGAAATCATCCAAGCCGTCGGCATTGCGGTGAAGCACGGCCTGACAAAAGCGCAATTTGACGCCACCTGTGCGGTTCACCCCACTGTCGCGGAAGAACTGGTGACAATGAAAGAGAAGTGGGTACCACCCGTTCTCTAGGTTAGTTCAGCCGAACTGCCTCACACTCTAAAGCCGTTAGGTAATCTGTAACCCATTGGTACTGCCGATTGGTAACATCTTTGTGCGTGCTCTCTCCACACCAAAACAAGGCGAGGTGCCGATGCGCCCATCCTCTCAAAATAGAGCCGTCTCGATCTTACTGGCTGAATTTAACCCGCAATTCCGCTCGGCTGTCCAATCCATTCTTCTGTATCAGCACTTTAGTAAAATCTCAGAAGTTTATGATTCCAAGAACTTTACCGACGCCGTGCGATCGAATAGCTTTGAGGTGATTTTGCTGGATTCCAGTATTCCTAATTTGGATGCGATCTCGGTTACGCGCTTCATTCGCTCCGGTAAGTTGGGGGTTAACCCTGCGGTGGTGATCATTCTCCTCTCCCATCGCAGCGACGTGACCTTTATTTATGAGGCGCGCGAAGCGGGTGTGACAGAAATTGTCGCCAAGCCGTTCTCAAGCGCAGCCCTGATGGCGCGCCTAAATAATGCCATAGAAAAGCCTAGGCCCTTTATCACTTCGGTCGGCTATACGGGGCCGTGCCGGCGGACTGGGGAAGTGGAATCCTTTATCGAGCCGCCAAAAGAGCGGCTCGGCGATCACCTCGCGGCGCGAAGCGATGACCTTATCATTCTCTCACGCGACGCGTCCTGAACCCTTCTCAGCCGAACAGCGCAATGGTCTGGCGGCAGGCCAGCAAGGGTTTGCCGTCAGAGGCCCAAAGATAAGAGTTTTGGGCCGAATAACCGTCCCCAATCGCCTCACTTTTCAGATGGGCGGCATACCAGCCGTCTGCGCTGGATGGGGCGTCGGTTAGGAAGTCGACCATCCAAGTCATGGTGCTCAGTGGCGTGAAGCTGTCAAACAGGCTGAGGGCCGCAGGTGGCGGGGCGTCGGCCAAGGCCAAAAGGGTCGCTTCTGCAAAATCCTCATGGCTATCAAGCGCTTTCAGCCACCAATAAATGTCGGCATCCGTCGCACCAGAGACGGGCAAGGCCCCTTTGGCTAGGCGCATGTCGAAATGGTCGGTGAAGAGCGGGCGTGGTCGATCCTTCGAGAAGGGTCGAAAGACCTCTGCAGGGGTTGGCAGGGTCGGCATGTCCAACAACACTTGCCGCTTTGCCGACACCCGATTGGCCCCGAAACAGAAGGTTGCATGCACGCCAAAGCCCGCTTCGCTTGTCAGATCAGCGGTGACAAAGGCGGCAGACTTGCCCTGCCGCAGCATGTTTGGCCTGATCGAAACGTCACCCGCACTGGGCCCTGCAAAGGCGATCAAGGCAGAGCGCAGGGCAGGCAGGTCTGGATAGGCCATGCGGACCGCGCGTAAACACAAGGCCGCTGAGATCCCGCCATAAAGCGTGCGGCCTTGCATCCAATCTGGCCCGGCGGTGACGTGATAGCGCCCGTCTGTTTCGGTCATCTGGCCTAGAAGCGTATCAAAGCGGGTAGGGGCTTGATCATCGCTCATGCGGCCAAGGCCTCATGCACTTGGCCCAAACGGTCTTTTCCAAAATATAGCTCACCAGCAACAAAGAAGCTGGGGATGCCAAAAACGCCACGGGCAACAGCTGCTTCGGTATTGGCAACCAGCGTTGCCTTGACATCCGGTTCAGCGGTGGCCGCCATTAGGGCAGGGCCGTCGAGACCTGCTTTTACAAGGACTTCTGCGATCACATTCATATCATCCATCTTCAAGCCATCTTCCCAGAAGCCTTTGAGTACCGCTTCGAGATAGGTCGTGCCAACCCCTGCGGCCTGCGCGGCGACGAGTCCGCGGATCGCGTGGATGGAATTCAGCGGAAAATGCGGGTTCATTCTGAACGCGGTCAAGTGGTGACGGGCGATGAAGCGGCGCATCTCCAGCATCTCATAATCCATTTTGCCCTTAATGCCGCCAAACGCCACCATGGGGGCTTGGTTGCTGGTAGCTTTGAAAATGCCGCCCAAAAGACAGGGGGTGATGACAAGGTCTGCCCCGGTCGCATCGAGGATTGGCCCCAAGGCATGGTAGGCCAAATAGGCATTTGGGCTCGCAAAATCGAAAATAAATTCAAGCTGTTTCATGTCTTCCTCACCAGGTTTCGCTTCCAGGCCGCAGATCCAATTCATGGGTCCAAGCGCATTTGTTTTGGCTCCACAGCCAGACCCAATTCTTAGCGGCTTCATCGACTTGGATTATGTCACCTTTGGCCAAGCGGGTTTCATAATCGGGCAGAAGGCTCTTGATAAAATTGCCTTCAACCATGCCGTCCAGGATCACATGGGCGACATGCAGGCCTTTCGGCCCCAGCTCGCGCGCCATGCTTTGGGCCAGCGCCCGCAGCGCGTGCTTGGCCCCGGCAAAGGCGGAAAAGCCCTCGCGGCCCCTAAAGCTCGCCGTCGCGCCGGTAAAGATAATGGTGCCCCGACCGCGCGGGCTCATCACACGGGCCGCCTCGCGGCCTGCGACAAAGCCTGCAAAGGCTGCCATCTCCCAAACCTTTTGATACACGCGCGACGTAGTGTCGGTGATGGAAAAGCGCACATTGGCCCCGATGTTGAACGCGACAACTTCCAGATCACCAATCTCGGCTTCGATCGTGTTGATCAGTGCCACCATCGGCTCTTCCTCGCGCGCATCAATGCCAAAGGCATGGGCCTGACCACCTTGATCGCGGATGGACTGGGCCAAAGCCTCTAGGCTGTCGAGGTTTCGGGGTCGTCTGGTCATGCACACAATCATGCCTTGGGCGGCAAAGGCGCGCGCAATGGCTCCGCCTAGGCCATCGCCAGCACCGACAACCAGACAAACTTTCGTGCGCTCTTGGGTCATGCTTGCCTTTTCCACGGTTCAACGACTATAGTCAGTTTATAAACTAAACTCACTTAACCGGTGCGCGCTTCTGGCGTCAATCGCCTCCGCAACGGAAACCGAGAGAGAATTTGCACATGCGTTGGAGCGAGCTTGACCAAGCCGATTGTCCCATCGCCCGGGCCTTGAGCATATTGGGCGACCGCTGGACCTTTATGATCCTACGCGACTGCTTCTTTGGCGTCCATCGGTTTGAAGCCTTTCAAGCCAATCTCGGCATCTCACGCACGATTTTGCGCGACCGACTGGCGCATTTGGTTCAGGCAGGTATCTTGGTGCAGCGGCCCTATCAGGACCGTCCCGTTCGCTATGATTATGTTTTGTCGGCGAAAGGCAAAGCGCTCAATGGCGTGATGCTGATGCTGAGCGAATGGGGCCGAACCGCCGTTGACGGCCAACCCGAAACCCAAATCCGCCATCGCCACCAAACCTGCGGCCACGTGCTGACGCCTTATGTCGCTTGTGCTGCGTGCGGGGAAGAAGTGGTGGCGAAGGATGTCCGCGCGGTGCGGGCAGCGTGAGGGCTGGCCCCTGCCGCTTCGCCGCCTGCGCCGATGCTGCCGAAGGAAGGGAGGCCGACTATGCCTAGGTCGCGTTCTTACCCCGCACTATGCTCAAGCGGCCTCAAATTCTTCTGAAGCAATTTGCCAGAGTAAATCTGCTTGGGTCCAGCGGTCATAGGCATCGCCACCTGTGCCATCACTCTGTGCTTGATGCGCATAATAGAGCCAATGGGTTTGACCGCCGAAGGGCACTTTGTAAGGCAAAAGCTCAATCGCAAAGATCAGAACATTCTTGTGGTCAGAAGCCGCTTTGAACGCGGTAAAACAGCGTCGCCACATCTCGCGAAAATGGACAACAAAGGGGCGCTGATCGCCTGGGGCGATGCTAACTTGGGCATGGCACGCGTCTGCGATCCTGCCGTGAAGGAAGCGAACCCGCTCAAAAATTGGCATGAGGAAGTCAAACTTGGCTTCAATGTCCCCATAGGTCATCTCATGGCCGCAATAATAGTGCGACAAGTCCGCGTTGAACCTGACCTCTGGAAAGCGCCCAACCATATCGACCGTCCGACGGATGTCTTGGGTTATCGTCGCGCGATGGGTCTCAATATAGAGAGGATAATCATGCTGCGCCGAGGCCTCTAGAACGGCGCCAACCAATCGATCCATTTCTAAATCTGTCTCAAGGCCGGTGCCGACATGTAAGGTGGTCGCGTCTAGGCCTAATTCATGGTGCTGTCTGGCGATGGAAGCCGCGTTTTCGGGCGTCAAAACCCGCCCCATGCCGGTTGCCTTCAGCCCAGCGGCCAAAACGTGCTCTGGAAAATAGTGCTGCACCCCTGCATAGCCTGCCGTTTTGGCAGCCTCGATAATAGCACCAAAATCGCCCTTCGGCCCTGCAGACCAGTCGGGTAAACCCATCCCAGTGACACTGTTCAGATCGCGACGCAGAAACGGCTTTGGGTGCTTCATCAATTTCATCCGCTTTGTGATGCCGACGCTTGCATTGGCGCTTTTTAGACAAAAACGACTTTGAGCGATCTTGCTACGCAAGGGCGCTTATCGTGCCTCATAAGCATTATTGACCCTTGGTAACAAAACAATTAATCTACGAAATGGGACACTTATCCTGTTTGTATCTCTGATAATTGAACCGTGACACCCTGCGCCAAACGCAGCATTTTTGGACGAATACATACCAAGCGGGAGAACTCGAAGTGGCCTCTATAACAAAAGCCGAACAGGAAGCGTGGGAAACCGATGGCTATTTCATTCGCCGGGGTTTTGACAGTGCTGAAAATGTTCAAGCCATGTGCGATGAACTGGTTGATCTGATCCGCGCTGATCCGCCCAGTGCACACTCTGGCCATCCCGGCTACCTCATTGATGGCGCTTTATATGTGCAGCCAGAAGCAAAAACCCCGCCCCATGCCGTCAACCCAGAAGACTTTGTAGCCAAGGTTTTTAACGCACATTTGGTCGGAAATACCCGCGATTTTGCCCATTCACCTGCCGTGGGTGAGCTTGTCGGTGACATATTGGGGCCTGATTTGGATGTGTTTCAAACACAGTTCATTCTGAAGAATCCGGGCGCTTGGGGCCAGCCGTGGCATCAAGATAGCCACTACTTCAACTTTGACCAGCAGCCTCAAGTTGGGCTGTGGTTGGCACTCACAGAAGCCACTTTAGAAAATGGATGTCTGCATGTGATCCCGGGGTCCCATAAGCGGCCCCTGCAACGCCATGAGCCTGATCTGCGCCCCGGTGCCAATCAAGGTTACCTTGAAATCATGGGGCTGAGTGAGGAGCGTTCGGTTCCCGTCACCATGAAGCCCGGCGATCTCCTCGTGTTTCACTCTTACTTAATCCACCGCTCGACCGACAATGTCGCGCCGTCACGTCGGGCGGCTATGGTCTATCATTTTGGTCGGGCAAACACCGTCAATCTTGCCGGGCCGGAAGTTCAGAAACTTCAAGCCATGGTCACAAGCTGGGCACCCGTGTTGCGGGATGGCCAGACTGTCGCGGCCTCGAAGAAATAGCTGGCCATCGCTCTAAAGGTCCCCGCTATGTGCCTGTGTCATAGCGGGGCCTTAAGCGCTTAAAGATTTAAACGGCTGACCTGCACGCCAATGGCAAAGGCGGTCTTCCCGTTAGCGGCCACGCGAACCTTATTGACGGCAGGGCCCATGCTGGGGGCAGGGGTCCAACTCTTGCCACCATCTTGGGTCTCAAAGCCTTGTTGGCGGGTGCCGATAAAGCCGCGATTGGCATCGACAAAGCCAATGCCGAATTGGCGGGCAGCGGCATCTTGGATCAAGGGCATTTCGGCCCAGCTTTTGCCGCCATTCGTCGTCTTGATGAAAACTTGGTTGGCATTTTTATCGTCATAGGTTTGTACCGTCGCATAGCCAATGTCCTTGGTTGGAAAGCACATTTTCCAGCAATTCTCGAAATTGCGCGTGCCCCGATAAGCCTCTTGCCACGTCTGGCCGCCATCCTCGGTACGCAAGATCAGGGCTTGGGCTTGCTCCAGATCGCTGGAACTTGCGGCGCAGATAAAGCCCGTGGTTGGGCTAAGGAATTTGACGTCCAAAATCATGCCGGCTTGGGCGGTCAGATCGATGACTTTCCAGCTTTCGCCACTGTCTTGCGAACGCAAGATGAAAGCCGGGCCACCCACACGGCCTGCGGCATGGATAAGGTTGCTCACCTTGGCTTCGCCCTGATAGATGCGGCGGGTGGGCAGAATATCAATGCCACAAATGCCCTTCACCCGCTCAATGCCGTCAGCCATCACCTTCTTCCAGCTCTTGCCGCCATCTGTCGTGCGATAGAGGGGGTGGGGGTTGGTGACGCCCGGATAATAGTCCGTGCCGACATTGCCTAGAAAGCCAATTTGCGTATCGACAAAACCCATCGCGCGAATGAAGGTGCCCGGCTGATCCCAAATCTTGGTCCAGACATCGCCGCCATCGAGGCTTTGGTACAATTTGCCCGCCCCATTGCCATACCAGGCCGTTCGTCCATCGGCGAGCACCACCAAATCATCCTGCTTGCCGCGATAGGGCTCGGTGATCAGCTTTTGCCAAAGCGGTGCAGCGTTTTGTGCTTGGGTGGCCGTCGCCATGGTGCCCGCCATGAGGCCAGCCAGGCCAAAGGAAAGCTCGCGCTTTGTCAGTTCAATGGTCATGTGGATTCAACCCCTCATCGTCATCCAGCCCGCGACCCCTAACTCGTGGGTTTGTTCGGTCAAGTTAAAGCTTGGTAAGGTTTGTTGAAATCCTGCATCCAAACTGGTGCCCAAGTTCGACAAAAGGTCTTGCTAAGGCTATGACAGCTTGAACCTTTCCACTGGAAATTAAACATGACTTGGACGCCTTCATCCTGGCGCGCATTGCCCGCCCGCCACATTCCGACCGATTACCCCGATCCAGCCGCCGTGCTGGCGGTGGAACAGCGCTTGGCCAAGAAGCCGCCTTTGGTGGTGGCGTCCGAGATTGAGAAGCTGAAAGCAGAATTGGCGCGCGTCTCTAAGGGCGAAGCCTTTTTGCTGCAGGGCGGCGATTGCGCCGAGAGCTTTGCGGAGTTTGAGGCTGACCGCATCACCCGCTATTTCCGTGTGTTCTTGCAAATGGCAGTCGCTTTGACCTTTGCCGGTGGCAAGCATGTGGTGAAAGTTGGCCGTGTGGCAGGCCAGTTTGCCAAGCCGCGCTCAGAGCCGACCGAAGTGATTGATGGCGTGACCCTGCCTTCTTATCGCGGCGATAATATCAATGGTTCAGCCTTTACCCCAGAAAGCCGGATTCCCGACCCAGAGCGCTTGGTCGCAGCCTATAATCAAAGCACGGCAAGCTTGAACCTACTTCGCGCGCTGGCGACTGGGGGCTATGCCGACCTTGAAAACGTCAATCGCTGGAACCTGAAATTCGCCAAGAAGCAGGGCAAAGCTTCGGCTGAATATGTGAAATTGTGCCACCGGATCGAAGAAAGCCTTGAGTTCATGGATGGTCTGGGTCTAACCGGACCAGCTGGCATTGCGACCGACACAGTCGACTTCTTTACGAGCCACGAGGCCCTATTGTTGGGCTATGAAGAAGCCATGACGCGGCAAGACCAATTGTTTGGTTCAGGGGCCTATTATGACACGTCTGCCCATATGGTGTGGATCGGCGATCGCACCCGCCAGCTCGATCACGCCCATGTCGAATTCTGCCGTGGCATCGCCAATCCGATTGGTGTGAAGTGCGGACCGAGCTTGGACGCGGATGAATTATTGGCGCTGCTCGACAAGCTGAACCCTAAGAATGAGGCTGGCCGTATTGTGCTGATCGCGCGCTTTGGCTCTGACAAGATTGCCGCAGGCCTGCCCAAGCTGGTCCGTAAAGTCACCGATGCAGGTCGTAGCGTGGTTTGGTCATCTGACCCCATGCATGGCAATACGCTGAAGACGGCTTCTGGCTATAAGACCCGGCCTTTTGAGCGGGTGGCGAGTGAGGTCAATGACTTCATGGATATTGTGCGCGCGGAAGGGGCCTATCCCGGCGGCGTGCATCTGGAAATGACAGGTGATGACGTGACCGAATGCACAGGTGGCGCAACCCCTGTGACCGAAGATGCCTTGTCGAGCCGCTATCGCACCCATTGCGACCCGCGCTTGAATGCGGATCAAGCCATTGAACTGGCTTTCACCATCGCCAATGGCCTGCGGGAAGGTCGCCAGCAACGGCGCTTGGCAGCAGCAGGGCTTTAATTCCTTACCCTGCTGCTTCAGGCTGCCTTAATGCGGATGGCCGCCATGACCCGTGTCGCCCTCGGTCTTTTGGCTTGGGTTCTCGACGACAGGCATGGCAAAGCCGACTTTGCGGTTGCCTGCAAAGGTCAATTCGACTGGGAAGCTGTCGCCCGGTTGCAGAGGGTCCTTAATCCCAAACACCATTAGATGGAGCCCACCCGGGGCCAGTACGGCTGTTCCTTTGGCGGGAATCTCAACCTGTTGGACTTGGCGCATCTGCGCCATACCATCAGCCCCTTTTAGGTGGGCGTGCAGCTCGATACGCTCGGCCTTTGGACTGCTGGCCCCAACCAATTTCTGCGCCTTATCGCTGCCATTGGTCAGCGTCAGATAGCCAGCGGTGACGTCGCGGCCATTCGGCGGCACGCGCAAGCGGGGCTCGCTAATCTCCACCCCATCAATTGTGGCAACAGCCAGCATTGGGGCGGGGGGCGTCTTGGCAGGCTCGCACGCGGCCAATCCTGCAAGAGCGATCAGGATCAGGGGTAGGGTTCGAACGGATAAGGTCATGAGAAACTCCTAAAGTGGGGCAGGTTGGGCAAGGCCGAGAAACTGGCGCAGGCTGGGGACACGGCTTAGGATCAGCCGCTCTGCGATCGCGACAAGGATCAGACAGGCCCCCAGTACAGGCAGAAACAAAGCAAAGACGAAGATCAGAAGGCCAAGGCCCACACCAATCCTCTGATCTGGAATGGGCGGTGGTGCACCGAGAACACCGTCAGGCGCACGCTTGCGCCACATCACAAAGGCGGACACCGATAACAGGACCAAGCCCAAGGCAGTGAGGACACCTAGGAGCTGATTGAGCACACCAAACAATTGGCCCTCGTGCGCCGCAATGCCGACACCCAACGCCTGATCAATCACATGCTTGTCGCCAAAGGCCTCACGACGGATTTCGCTGCCATCTGCCGCGCTATAGGCAATCTCGACACGGCTGATGCGGTCTCCAGCTGAGGAGCGCGCCATCCAATTGGGATTTCTGGCGTTCGGCGGCGTGATGGTGACAGGTGGGGCCAATCGGGCTGCCCGCGCACTCGCGGCAATATCGTCGACATTGGCGACATAATAAGGCGCATCATGCCCGTGGTGAGAGAAGGCCTGCTCAGTCGCTTCGCGCTCAGCTTTCCGGCTTTGGGTCCAGTCCTTGGAAACAGCAGCAGTGCCTGTGAGATCGCGCACCATATCAAAGCCCTTACCCCAAACATTGGTCCAAGGCAGGCCAGTGAGAAGCAGGAAGATCGCGAAGAAGGATACCCACATGCCGGTCACCGCATGCAAGTCGCGCCAAAAGACTTTCGGACCGGACTGGAGGCGCGGGATCAGGACGCCTTGCAGCCCCTGTGCCGTTCGAGGCCACCACAAATAGAGCCCGGTTACCACCATCACAATCGCCCAAGAGGCAGCGAGCTCCACAATAAGCGAGCCGTTATCCCCCATCAGCAATTCTCCGTGTATGGTACGCACCACGGCCATCAAGCGCGCTTCTCGGGGAAGCGCCTTGAGAACTTCTAGGCTCGTCGGGTGAACATAGACGATGGTGTCCTCGCCGCCTTTGGTAACGAGGACTTGGGCGGCATCCTTGGGTCCATCGGGGAGGCGATAGGATTTAAAGCTGGAGTCCTCCACGTGCTTGAGGGCCACCTGCACTTGCTGGCTAACCGGGGCACTCGGCCCGGTCATCACAAGATTGGTATAGGGCCGATCTAAAGCGGCCTCGATCTGGGGCTTGAACAGATAGAGGCTGCCGGTGATCGACAACAGGATGATGAAAGGAATGCAGAACAGGCCTGCATAAAAATGCCAGCGCCATAGCATGCGATAGAGACGGGCTCGCTTTTCTGGTACGGATTGAGCCGTTTGAATTGGGGCTGAAGCGTCTGTCATTTGAGGCTCCTACAGTTTCAGCTTCACGTCGAACACAAAGGTTCGTTGTGGCAGGGGGTGCGAGACATAGGCTTGGTCATTATTGAGATTGTCCACGCCTAAATTGAGTTGGACCCTGTCATTCATGTCATAGGTTAGACGCGTATCGACAAAGAAATACTCGGTCTGGAACCCATAGACGCTGCCTTCGCGGCCAAACAAATCAGAGGTTGGCGTCGTAGCCTGCCGCCAACCTAATGAGGCGCGCAGTTTCGGGCTTAATTTGTAGCGCACGTTACCACTCGACCGCCATTCTGGAATACGCGGGAAGCGGTTTCCGACAGTCTCTGGATTGGACAGATTGCGAACCGTCGTGGCGTCCATCTTGCTAACGCTCGCGTTCAGATCGAGCCCATTGATCCAAAGGTCCTTGGCCTCAAAGATAAGCTCCACGCCAGATTGCGTGACCAGATCAACATTCTTGAAGCTAGAAACGACGGTCCCGAATTGATTGAGGCCACTGAAGGAGAAAATGGCATCTTCAATATCTTGGTAGAAAGCACTCGCGGTAATCTGCACAGGACCAATCTTGCCTCGCCCCATCAAAGTGATGTCAGTGGAGCGTTCAGGCCGCAGATTGGGATCAAAGCTTTGAGGGTCGATCTCACGCGTGATGTCGTCAATTCGGCCTTGGAACAACTCACCTACAGTCGGGAAGCGGGTCGCGCTACCGAGCGAAAGTTGCACCATGATGCCCTCGGTGACTTCAGCTTGGATCGAAGCTTTTGGGCTGAAAGCACTGTCTGTCCGGGTTGGATAGGCGTCGGCAAGCAGAATGGTACCGGACTGGCGCGCAATTGAGCCGTCAAAAGCACGCCAACGGTCATAACGGCCGCCAAGTGTGAGAGTGACTGTGTCGGTTAGATCAATAGCATCCTCGACCCACAGGCCAAGCGACTCCGTCTTGCCAGCGGTTGAGGACGCAAAGGTCCGCCCCGTCGCCGCGCTCCAATTGGTGACGTTGAAGGTGTCCTGCGCCGTCTCATAGCGATTGGCATTGAAGCCAAAGCCGACATTGTGATTGCCAAAGCTCTGGTCAAACGTGATGTCAGCAGCATACCAGCCGGGATTGTCCTGCACTTGATACGTGCCCGCACCATTTGACTGGCCTGTTAGATAGTCGCGCGAGGTCTTGGTATTCCAAATCGGCATCCAATAACGCGAGAGATTGGTCCGGATATCCCACCCCGCCAAAGCACCTGTAAGCTTAAGGCCTGCAAGATATTCGGTACGCTCAAATTCTGAGGAGGTAAGGCCCGTGGCATTCCAAACTTGGTTGTTAAAGCGCACGCGGCCTTGCCCGACAGGTGCCCCATTAGCATCTTTCAAGAAGCTGCGGGTGTCGCGCAAGGTTTGGTCTGTCGTCCAGCCAAACAGCATGGCATCCGCCGTCCAGCCGGGTGCAAAGTCATAGGCAACCCGAAGGCGGGCTTGATTTTGGACGACGTCAACCGGCGAGGCTGCGCCAAAAACGGGCGTTGCAAGCTCTGGGTCCACAAAGGCCCCGGTAACAGTCGTTGCCGCAGCTGTGCCGGTTGCGGGGGTGAGGAGATTGTATGTCATGGACTGGCCGACATTATCGAACCGGCGGAAACCAGCACGAAGCCGCAGCTTGCCGTCTTTCGTCACATAAGTGCCACCGCCCTCAACACTATAGCCTGTGAAGGTCTCGTCGAAGCCATACTCCTCAAATGGCATAAGCATGGTTTGGGCGTTGAGATAGGCCCCGGTCTTCTTGGGCTCCTCTGTGGTGACTGAGACCACGCCCCCCATCGAATTGCCGCCATAACGCGCTGAATAGGGGCCATAGACGATGTCGAACTGGCGCACATCGGCTGGGCCAACCACATTCCACTTAGGTGAGAACGAGAAGGAATTGCCAAGGAAGTTGGAGACCAGAAAGCCATCGACCATCACGATGGTCCGTGCGCTTTGGACTGTATTGGCCCCGCGCAGGGCCACTACCGCATTATCATCGCCCGCAAAACGTTTGCGGACAAAGAAGTTCGGCGCATATTTCATCAAGTCTTCGACATTGATAGCATTGACGGCTTCAAAGTCTGCCTTGCCGAGCGAGACAGACAAGCCTCGCGGCACGACTGTTATCGGGGTATCTCGTTGACCGACTACGATGATGGTTTCGGTTGGCTTTTCAGAATCTGAGGCCGGAGAATTCTGGGCTAAGAGTGCGCTGGGGGCAGATAGGGAAGTTGCCGCCAACAGGGCCTGCAAGAAGAACATATTGCGCCCACGTGGCGCTTCTTTAAGGGAGGTCATACTAGGTTTCCAAGTCGAGGATTAGGCAAGCCGATGGGGAACCATCAGCGCGGCTTAAGTGATCTCAAACTTGGATAGGTGGCCCTGTCTTGGGCGGGGGAGGGGCGGCAAGGCCTAAGCCCGGGGCCACAAAGCTTTGTTGAATGGTGGCAACCGAGACAACGTCTTCAAATAGCACCGGCATGCTGGCCGCTTGCGGGGCGGCCAATGGCACCCCTTGGCCTGCAAAGGCGCACTTAGAGCCTTCATGGTCCGACGGCAGGCCTTGATGGTCGTTGGCGAGGGCTTCCTCGCCGTGGGTAACAATCTGTCCACCCTCATCCATAAAGGCCGTAACATTGCCATCAGAGGTACACAGCACGATGGGCGTGAGGCCAGCCGCCAAAGCTTGGGGTGCCACCATATAACCGACGGGGATGGCGACCTTGATTGCAATCGCCAGCAGCCCCACCAACAGATGGAGTTTCTTCAGCCACGACAGAGGAGCAGAGGCGCGATGCATCGGGTCTCGCTAGGCAGGCCAGCGCAAAATGTCCAGCCCGATTGGCACTCAACAGTGACGTTGGAAGGCCAGGAGATCAGGCGGATCTAACCCGTAAGCTCGGGTCCAGATTGCGGCCACGCCAGCGCATTCGCCAGCATAAATGCGGGCCGGTGGCACGGCCCTTAGAGCCGACATAACCGATCAAGGTACCTGGTGTGACACGTTGTCCCACCTCAACCGCCAACGCACTTTGATGCAGATAGGTCGTGATCAGGCCTTGGCCGTGATCAATGGCTACCATGCCGCCTTCAAAATGCATGTCGGGCTCTGCCAACACAACAAAACCGCTGGCGGGGGCATAGATGGGCGTACCTCGGGGCGCGCCAAGGTCAATGCCGAAATGCGGTCTTTGGCTCTTGCCGTTTAACATGCGCGTCGCCCCCCAAGGACTGGTGATCCTCACGTCGTCTAAGGGCCAGCGGAAGGCTTCTTCAAAGCCGCGGGCAATGGGGTTGTTGCTGTCAAACGCTGCCCGCTTCAAGGCTGCATCGGCTTCAATCCTGGCAAGGGCTTCAGCAGGGGGGTCGATGGTGGCAGAGGGCAGGCCACTGACGCTGGTAATTTTATAGGCGCGTGGCGCAACATCAAGGCCGAACCGGGCGATCGTGCTACCCATCGAGATGGTAATCATGGCTTGTAAAGGGGCGTCGCGGTCAAAACCCATAACAAAGCGGCCGTCGCTATCAGCGTTGGTCGTAATGCCACTGGCATCAATTTGGGCACCGGGCACTGTGGTGCCAATCACTAAACCCGATTGTTGCGGGGTACCGTTAAAGCTGAAGGGAAGGGGTGAATGCTGGGATTCAGGGGATCGAGCTAAGGCGCGGTCGCATCCGCTGCTTAAGCCCGTCAGGCCAAATAGGCCCCCGAATACAAGGGTCCGCCTAGCGAGATTGGTCGAGAAATTTAGGCGCGCGCGTTCACTTGCTTCCAGCGCGTCGTCGCTGCTGCTGCATCCACATAGGCTTCCTGCAGTTCGACTGACCAATAGCGTAAATCCTCAAGCGTGATGGGCTTCCCCGTCACCGCACAGCGCACGAACTTCCCGGGTCGCAGAATGGTGAGCTCTGGCGTCCCATAATGAACTTGGGCGGCACCTTCGCCAAAAGATTTGAGATGATCAAGCATGCGTGTCACTTTAGGCGAACTTTACTTGTGGTGCTAGTGTTTGAAGCAACTCTGAAGCTTGTGGTGATTGGAATGCTTGGAAGGGTTCTGATTAGCGCTTTTTATGTGGAGGGGGTGTTGCCTGAGAAGCCGCCTTTTCAATTGCGGTGGGGGATTCTGGCATTGTTCCTTGGTTGATCGCGGCCGATACAGCGTCCCTGGCCGCTTTATCAACCATCTCTTCCACGGCCTTTTGTTTTTCAGCCACTTCGCTGGGCGTGAGGCTGGGCGTTTTACCTAGCAGGACATCCAAGGCTGCGGCTGGCGTTTTGGCTTCATACATGTCCGCATAACCGCGGGTGATTAGGATTGGAATCTGGCGCGTGCTCCGTCCAGGAAGATCCGCGAAGCAGGCCATTGTGTAAAGGTAAGAGCAGAAGATTTGATAATCGCCGCTGCGCACTGCTTCATAGAGCTCGCGCTCCATGCCGCCACGCCACTCCAGTCCCGCCGCCAAGTTGGGCATGATTTTCCCAGATGTCCAAACTGGAAGTTTTGATGCGTTAAACGGTTCCAGTTGAAAGAGAGACTCAAACCGACCAATTTGATCCACTTGAGGGGCAAATTCTCTCGGCACAATCACAAGATTAACGTCGGCGCCAGAGGTCACCCACTGATTATGCTGCACCCAAACTCCATTGCCCGACTGTTTCCAAACGGTCATGACAATTGCACCCACACCGGTGCTGCAATCACCGTCGTAAGCCGCAATCAACTTCATCGCGCGGCCATCGGCTTCAGATGCAGGCAAGTTTTTAACTGCCGCAGCGGCGCAGCGGCCCTGCTTCTCCAAGTCTTGATTTAGTTTATCTTTATCAAGCTTGGTCGGCCGGGCAATTGAGCTGGCCGATTGAATGTAGTCCTCCCAATGCGGCATCATTGGCCGCTGGCTTTGGGCTGCCGAAAATGTTGGGGCGGCGCTTGCAAGTAGCAGCGCACAGACGGAAACCACAGACTTTTTCAATATTGGCTCCAAATTCAGAAGAATCTATCCCACTACTCTAAGCAGCAATTAGACTCTGTCAATCAGAAGCTTCGCGCACAAACAAAAACGCGCGAGCTTTTGGCCCGCGCGTTCGATCAGTTTGTCGTTGAGTTTAGCGATTGATAATGGGCACGTAATCGCGATGTACGGCACCCGTGTAGAGCTGACGTGGGCGACCAATCTTTTGGGCAGGGTCGCTGTTCATTTCGTCCCATTGTGCGATCCAGCCAGTGGTGCGGGCCAGAGCAAACAATACGGTGAACATTTCAACTGGGAAGCCCATCGCCTTCAAGGTGATGCCCGAATAGAAGTCGATGTTAGGATAGAGCTTACGGCTGACGAAATACTCATCATTCAGCGCGATTTTTTCGAGCTCCATGGCGACCTTCAGCAATGGATCGTCCTTCACGCCAACTTCGGCCAGCACTTCGTGGCAGGCTTGCTGCATCACTTTCGCGCGGGGGTCGTAGTTTTTGTACACGCGGTGGCCAAAGCCCATAAGGCGTACGCTGGAGTTTTTGTCTTTCACCTGCGCGACGAAGGCTGGGATATTGTCCACATGGCCAATTTCCTTCAGCATGTTCAAGGCTGCTTCGTTGGCACCACCATGGGCAGGGCCCCACAAGCAGGCAATACCGGCGGCGATACAGGCAAATGGGTTAGCGCCCGATGAGCCCGCCAAGCGGACGGTTGACGTCGAAGCATTTTGCTCGTGGTCGGCATGGAGGATGAAGATTTTCTCCATCGCCTTGGCCAGAACGGGGTTCACGACATAATCTTCGGCCGGCACGGCAAAGCACATGCGCAGGAAGTTTGCCGCATAGCTCAACTCATTGCGCGGGGTCACAAATGGCTGGCCCAGCCAGTATTTGTAAGCGCGTGCTGCGATGGTTGGGATCTTGGCGATCAAGCGATGCTGGGTGATCTTGCGCTGGACAGGGTCATCAATGTTCAAGCTGTCGTGGTAGAAGGCCGACAAGGCCCCCACGGTGCCGACCATAACGGCCATTGGGTGCGCGTCACGGCGGAAGCCTTCAAAGAAGCGGTCAAACTGTGCGTGCAGCATCGTGTGATAGGTGATGTCGTGCTTGAACTTATCAAACTCACCTTGGTTCGGCAGATGGCCTTCCAACAACAAATAGGCCACTTCGAGGAAGTTTGAGCGCTCTGCCAATTGGTCGATTGGATAGCCGCGGTGCAGCAAAATGCCTTCATCGCCATCGATGAAGGTGATTTGGCTTTCGCAAGAAGCGGTAGAAGTGAAACCTGGGTCATAAGTAAAGGCACCCGTCTCTGCATAGAGTTTACGGATATCGATCACATCGGGGCCGGTCGCACCGCCATAAATTGGCAAGTCAATCATCTTGCCTTCGAAATCAAGTTTAGCGGTACCCTTTGGTTCAGCTTTGCTTTCCATGTTTATGCCCTCTTGTATTTTACTCGTAACCACAGTTTCCACGACAGAAGTTTACATTACGTCTCCAAGACGCGCTAAGCTTTCAACTCTGCCCAATAGCTCTAAGGCGATTGCCAAATCTGGTGCTGGAAGGCCACCGGTCAGCGCAGCGCGCAGCGGTGGGCCGATTTTGCCAAAGCCGAAGCCTTCGGACTCAGCAAACTTATCCAACGCGGCTTTGATGTCGGTATGATGCCAAGTCTCTAAATCCGCCAACACCGGGTGCATGCGACCGATCCGTGCGACAGCTTCTTCAGAGAGTGTCTTTTGTGTCTTTTCATCACGGGGCAACGGCCGCTGCGCTAGGATGAAGGCAAACTGGTCGTGAAGCTCTGGTAGCGTTTTTGCCCGGTCTTTGAGATAGGCCACGGCGGCAGCAAGTACTTCGTCCGACTTGTCGATGTCTGGCTGGCCAGCCCGCGCGGCTTGCTCACGTAGGAGGGTCACCAAGCGCTGGTCATCAGCAAGGCGCATGAAATGGGCGTTCACGCTGCCCATTTTGGCAAAGTCGAGACGCGAAGGGCTCTTGCCCAAGCCTTCAAGGTCAAACAGCTCCAAGGCTTCTTCCGTGCTGACAATATCCAAATCACCCTTGGACCAGCCAAGGCGTAACAGATAGGCCCGCATCGCTTCTGGCAAATAGCCCATGTCGCGATATTCTTCGACGCCTAGGGCCCCATGGCGCTTTGACAGCTTCTTGCCATCATCGCCATGGATCAGGGGAATGTGGGCATAGGTTGGAACCTGCCAGCCAAAGGCATGGATCAGCGCCGTTTGGCGCGCGGCATTGGTCAAATGGTCGTCGCCCCGGATCACATGGGTGACGCCCATATCGTGGTCATCCACTACGACGGCCAGCATGTAGGTTGGTGTGTGGTCGGAGCGGAGGAGGATGAAATCGTCAATCTCACGTCCTGCGGTCACGACCGTGCCTTGCACCTTATCGTGCACGCGAATGAACTCATTCTCGCTGGGTGCGCGCAAACGGGTCACATAGGGTGCACCTGCAGGAGGCGCTGCCCGATCTGGATTGCGCCAAGGCGACCGGAAGGCGAGGCCTTGGGCCCGTGCCGCTTCTTTCAGGGCTGTTTCTTCTTCGCCGCTCAGATAACAACGGAAGGCCTTGCCCGCTTCGACAAGGCTTTCGGCAGCTTCCCGGTGACGGCTGGCGCGGGCAAACTGAAAGAAGGGCTCGCCGTCTGCGTCTAACTCAAGCCATGCAAGACCTTGGAGAATCGCTTCGACGGCTGCGTCGGTCGAACGCTCCCGGTCGGTATCTTCAATCCGCAACAGGAACTTGCCACCTGCTTTTCGTGCGTAAAGCCAGTTGAATAATGCCGTTCTTGCCCCTCCAATGTGGAGGAAGCCCGTTGGCGATGGCGCAAACCGCGTCACAACATCCGCGCCAGTGGCTTCGTGTGTGTGGACTGTCGTTTCGGTAGGAGCATGCATGATGGCTTGGGCTTTTGAAAAAGAGGCAAATCAAGAAACGAAACAGGCCAAGAAACGTGGCCTCCGCCGCCTCATAACACGCCATTGTGAAGGTGAAAGGTGTCTACGCAGATGGATGCAGGATCGGTTACAGGAAATCCGCGATCACGACCGTGATCGACTGGTTTTGTGGCTGCCTGTCGGCTTTGCGTTTGGTGCTGGCGCCACCTGTTCGGTGCGCGCAGACGATCCCGCCCTGGTCTGGGTAATCCTCACATTTCTGGCTTTGGGCATTTGGCTTGTTTGTAGCCTGATAGCGCAGCGGAGTATTGACCAGCGTCTTGCCACGGCAATCTATTCGTTGGGACTTTTCAGTCTCTTTGCTGCGGCTTGTCTGGGTGGTGGTGCGTCGGGTCTGTTGCGAGCAGAAGCGGCCAAAGCACCCCGCGTTTCCGATGTCAAAGCGCCCTTTGTCGTCATAGGCTATGTGGAGCAAATTGATCGCACGCAACGGGGGACTTGGCGGGCGAAGATTGTGGTTGAAACACTGTCCCAGACGCGGTTTGAAGCACAGCCAAAATCTGTTCGCATTGCTTTGGCCCAAGACGAACCACCAAAACCTGGTCAAAAGATCAGGTGCCAAGCGATCTTGAGACCGCCGCCAGGGCCAGTTGTCCCCGGTGCCTATGACCACGCGAGACGGGCTTGGTTTCAAGGCTTGGGCGGGGTCGGCTACGCGCTTCGCCCCTGCAGCCTACTCGATACGTCTCCGCCTTTAACCCAATCGATCCGATTTCGCTTGGCCCTCTGGCGTGCCCAAGCGGCCCGCTCGATTGTGGAGGCAACAGACAGCGATGGTGCTGGATTTTTGGCGGCAGTTACCACCGGTGACCGGGCTTGGCTGAGTGAGGCAGATGTTGAAGCTTTGCAGGCTTCTGGCTTGTCACATGTGATTTCGGTCTCTGGCCTACATGTCGGATTGCTCGGCGGTCTGGTCTATCTGGCGATTTGGAAGCTTGCCGCTTTGGTCCCGGTGTTCGCCCTACGGCTAGATGCCCGCAAGATCGCCGCGGTGTTCGCCTTGTGTGGCACCGGGGCTTATTGTGTGTTCACGGGATCTGAGGCACCGGCTGTGCGAGCCTTCATTATGTCGGGAATTGCTTTCGGGGCGATCTTGTTGAACCGCAAAGCCATTTCGATGCGCGGGCTCGCCATCGCCGCAATCTGCGTCTTGGTCGCTCTGCCCGAAAGCGCGATAGACCCCGGCTTCCAGATGAGCTTTCTGGCGACAGCAGCTTTGGTGGCCCTCTGGGAGATTTGGGAGCGACGGCGCGACGGCATGCCGGAGATTGGCCTATTCCAACATGGGGCCATGTGGCTTGGCGGGGCGGCAGCTACCAGTGTGGTCGCAGGCCTTGCTACCGCGCCCATTTCAGCTGCCACCTTTGGGCGCGTGTCAGTCTGGTCGCTGCCTGCCAATGTGTTGGCCGCACCGATCCTTGATTTCTGGGTCGCGCCCTTTTCACTCCTCGCGGCAGGCCTTGCGCCGTTTAGTCTGGATGACTGGTCTTGGCAGGCAGCGGCAGAAGGATTGAGTATCACGCTCAAGATCGCGCACTTTATTGCGGACCTACCCGGAGCAGATGCGCGTGTTGCTTGGACCGATTCAACTGCGCCCTTGATCTTGATTGTCGCGATCTTGTGGCTGACACTTTGGCGTTCGTGGCTGCGACTTCTTTCGATTGCTGCCATCTTAGTTGGACTGTCTATCTGGGCTTTAAGTCCAAAACCGATTGCGTGGATCGGTCCAGAAGGGCGAGCCATTCTGGCCACATCCGCTGGCGAAGCAGCTGGCCTTTGCCGCACATCAGGCGGGCGATTTGATGCCACGCGCCTATTGGATAAAGCTGGCGTCAGCCCCGCTGAAGCAGCGCGCTTATTGCCCGAGGGTGAGCATCGTCTCGCACGAACTTGCGCCGTAGGTGCTGGCGATTGGCAGGGGCGCTATGTCTATTCAGGCCGGGGGCGCGGTGTTCTAGCCGTGAGCTTTGATGGTCACTCGCACGCCTTTGGACGGGGCGATATTCCCAGTGGCGCCCTTTTAATGCGCGATGGCTGGCGGCTTTACTTTTATCCCGCGCCACCAAGGCAAGGGCCGTGGGCTCGTGATGAGCGTCCAGAAACGGCGGCGCTAGCTGGGGGTCCATTGCTTCTGGACCGCGAAGAATAAAGACCTGAGCGATGGGTGCTCAGGTCTCCAATCCATCGGAAAGTTTTTTCTTAGCGGCGAGGGGGAGGCGCAATTTTGCGCGGCTCTGCCAAGCGGCGGTCGAGATAGGTGGCTGCCCGATCGCGCAAGATATCGAGTTCATTGCGGTAGAAATGGTCAGCCCCTTCGATCATTTCCCACTCAACCAATTCGCCCTTTTGGGTGCGAATCTTGGAGGCAGAGCGTTCAAGGTCTGCTGGTGGCGAAACTTGGTCGTTGGAGCCGTAGAACATCATGCCCGATGAAGGGCAGGGTGCCAAGAACGAGAGGTCATAGTGGTTGGCAGGGGTTGCAACGGTGATGAAGCCATCAATTTCAGGACGACGCATCAAGAGCTGCAGGGCAATGTAAGACCCAAAAGAATAGCCGGCTACCCACGTAACCGGGGCCACCGGATTCTGGCCTTGCAACCAATCCAGCGCACTGGCCGCATCAGACAACTCACCTTGGCCATTATCGAAATTGCCCTGGCTTCGGCCCACGCCACGGAAATTGAAGCGAAGCGTGGAAAAGCCACGCTCAACAAACAATTTGTGCAGCATGACGGTGACGCGGTCTTGCATCGACCCACCGGCTTTGGGGTGGTTGTGAAGGATCAGCGCGATCGGCGCATTTTCCGATTCAGCTTGATTGTAACGGGCTTCAAGACGCCCAGCGGCGCCAGTAAGGATAAGTTCTGCCATGATGCTCAGTTTAATTCTTGACCTATGGGGTCGGGAATACTAGGTCCAGTGAAGGACCGGAACGGGCTCGTAACATAGGCCTATATCAAAAAGCCAAGATTTTCCGCAATGGCGCTGTAAAGTGTCCAGAAAGCGCTGAAAGGACCGTCGAAATGGAATTGTCGACCAAGGGACGTTATGCCGTAATGGCTATGGTAGATTTGGCGCTCAACAGCCCAGAAACCGGCTCTTCGGCGCGATCTGTTAATCTTGGCGAAATTGCTGAGCGACAAGAAATCAGCCAGTCCTATCTCGAGCAATTGTTTGCCCGCCTCCGCCGTCGCGGCCTGGTGGAAAGCGCGCGTGGCCCAGGCGGCGGGTATCGCTTGGCCTCATTGCCTGAGGAAATCTCGATTGGTGCGATCATGCAGGCGGTGGAAGAGCCTTTGAAAGTAACGCGCTGTGACGCCCATACCCGGGCGGGCTGCCTGAGTGGCAATCGGCGCTGTATGACACATGATTTGTGGGACGAGCTGTCGCGCCATATCAGCCAATTCTTGGGTGCCGTGACTTTGGCCGATGTGTTAGCGCGCCAAATGCAAGGCAAAGCCGACGAGATCGCACGCTATAGAAGTGCGGCCGCTGAATAATGGGTCGGCTTTACGCAGATCATAATGCAACTTCGCCGCTTCGACCCGAGGCGCGCGAAGCGATGCTGCGTGCAATTGATCTTGGCGGCAACCCTTCCTCGGTGCATGGCGAAGGCCGTGCGGCTAAGCGCGCCCTAGAAGATGCGCGAGAAAGCCTAGCCCATATCCTTGAATGCGGGGCCGATGCCGTGACCTTCACCAGTGGGGCAACCGAGGCGCTGCATCTTGCTATGGAAAGCGCGAAAGCGATGGGCTTTGGACCTGTCTATGTGTCATCTGTCGAACATGATGCCGTATGGTCCTATGCCGTCAAATTATGGCCAGAAGCCCAGCTAATCCCTGTCAATCAAGGCGCTCTTCTTGATGCTGCTTGGTTAGGCCAAGAACTAGATAACCAAGGCGGCCAACCGCTTGTGATTGCGCAGGGGGCCAATAATGAAACAGGGGCGACCCAGCCTCTAAATGCGATTTCGACGCGTGTTCGCGCGGCAGGCGGTGCGTTGTTATGCGACGCGGTTCAGCTATTGGGTAAAGTTTCAGTCGCTCAATTTGCCGGGCTAGCAGATTGGCTGGTTGTTTCGTCCCATAAGATCGGGGGTCCAATGGGAGCAGGAGCTTTGATCGCAGCCCCCGGGATTGATGTTTTCAATGGTCGCGCTGGGGGTGGTCAAGAACGCGGTGCGCGCAGTGGAACCGAGAACGTTGCCGCTGTTGCAGGTTTTGCCGCTGCCGCCACGGTCGCCTGCCCAGATGATGCCGTTCAAACCTTTCAGGATCTGACTTCCCAAGCCCGTCACGCCTTTGAGTTGCCGGTGGCAACAGCACTGTCAGGGGTCGAATTTGTCAGCCACACCGTCCGGCGTCTCAGCAATACGTCGTGTTTGCTGGTGGATGGCTGGGAAGGGGCCCGCCAAGTTATGGCGATGGATCTAGCAGGTGCAGCGGTTTCTGCGGGTTCCGCCTGTTCGTCTGGCAAAGTCAAAATGTCCCGAATTCTGAAAGCTTGCGGTTATACCGATAGCGCCGCGTCCTCATCACTCCGCGCCAGTTTTGGTTGGTCTAGCCGTATCGAAGATGGGGCGCGACTGGCCGAGCTCTATCTAGAAGCCGCAGCCCGCGCCGGCCGCAAAGTCACCACCCAAGTCGCCTGAAAGGCACCAAAACGTAATGCCCGCAGTAAAAGAAACCATCGAAACCGTTGAAAGCATTGCTGACTATGAGCATGGCTTTGTCACAGATATCGAAATGGAAATGGCCCCCAAGGGCCTCAATACCGATATTGTGCGCTATATTTCGGCGAAAAAGGGTGAGCCGCAATGGATGCTAGACTGGCGATTAGCGGCCTATGAGCGTTGGCTGACCATGCAAGAGCCAAGCTGGGCGATGGTCAAGTATCCGACCATCGACTTCCAGGATTCCTATTATTACGCTGCCCCAAAAGCCAAAATAGAACTCGACAGCCTCGACGATCTCGATCCAGAGATTTTGGAGACCTATAAAAAGCTGGGTATCCCTTTGCGGGAGCAAGAGGTTTTGGCCGGCGTCAAAGGCGCACCCCGCATTGCGGTAGACGCGGTCTTCGACAGCGTTTCGGTGGCCACCACCTTCCGCGCAGAATTGGCCAAGTCAGGTGTGATCTTCTGCTCGATGTCCGAGGCGATCAAGGAATATCCAGACCTTGTGCGGCAATATCTGGGCACAGTAGTCCCGGTGACCGACAATTTTTACGCCACGCTCAATAGTGCCGTGTTTTCGGACGGCACCTTTGTCTACATCCCACCCGGCGTGCGCTGTCCGATGGAACTGTCGACCTATTTCCGCATCAATGCGGCAGACACCGGTCAGTTTGAGCGTACGTTGATCATCGCCGATAAGGGCGCTTATGTCTCTTATCTTGAGGGCTGTACCGCCCCGATGCGTGATGAAAACCAACTCCATGCGGCGGTGGTGGAACTGGTTGTGCTCGACGATGCGGAGATCAAATATTCGACGGTCCAGAATTGGTATCCCGGCGACAAGAATGGCGTTGGCGGGATCTATAATTTCGTGACCAAGCGGGCAGACTGCCGGGGCGCTCGTTCCAAGGTCAGTTGGACGCAAGTGGAGACAGGCTCTGCTGTCACTTGGAAGTATCCGTCCTGCATCTTGCGCGGCGACGACAGCCAAGGAGCGTTTTACTCCATCGCGATCACCAATGGCCATCAACAAGCCGATACGGGCACGAAGATGATCCATTTGGGCAAAAATACGCGCTCACGCATCGTCTCGAAGGGTATCTCGGCAGGTAAAAGCAACAACACCTATCGCGGGCTGGTAAGTGCGCATGCCAAAGCAAAAGGCGCACGCAATTTCACCCAATGCGACAGCCTTCTGATCGGCGACCAATGCGGGGCCCATACGGTGCCCTATGTTGAAGCCAAGACGCCTTATGCCACCTTTGAGCATGAGGCGACGACCACGCGTTTAAGCGAGGATCAGCTATTCTATTGCCGCCAACGTGGCCTCCCGACTGAAGACGCGGTCGCTCTTCTGGTGAATGGCTTTGTGCGGGAAGTCCTGCAGGAATTGCCGATGGAGTTTGCCGTGGAAGCGCAAAAGCTCGTCGCCATTAGCCTTGAGGGGAGTGTGGGGTGACCACCATCGCCGCCATCGACCATGTTCAAATCGCCATCCCGCCGGGTGGTGAGGCGGTCGCGCGTGCGTTTTATGCCGACCTCTTAGGCCTCACCGAAGTGCCGAAGCCTGCGTCGATGGCCGCACGCGGTGGCGCTTGGTACCAGACGGGCGGGGTCAAGGTTCATTTAGGCGTCGAGCAAGATTTTCGCGCCAATGACAAGGCCCATGTGGCTTTCCGCGTTTCAGACGTTGCAGGCCTTGCCGACAAGGCCCACGCACACGGGTTTAAGGTCAAACACGATGACGAATTACCCGGTCATGTGCGGGCATTTATCTATGACCCATTTGGCAATCGGATCGAAATTCTAAAGCCGATCGGGGAGGGCGTGTGAAGACGGTTCCCAATCTTTTTAGCCGTCAAAAACCCCATCCATCCTTCCTCCTATCTGTGGCCTCCGGCCCAAAAAAACTTTGAAAGACCCTGTCATGTTGAACATCAGCAATCTGCAAGTCGAAGTCGGCGGCACGCCCATCATCAAAGGCCTCACCCTTCAGGTGCCTGCAGGTGAAGTGCACGCCATTATGGGCCCCAATGGAGCGGGCAAGTCGACCTTGTCCTATGCGCTGACGGGCCGTGACGGGTATGAAGTCGTCGGTGGGACCGCGACCCTCAATGGCGAAGACTTATTGGACCTCGCCCCAGAGGAGCGTGCGGCAAAAGGGCTGTTCCTGTCGTTTCAATACCCACTCGAGATTCCAGGCGTTCCCACCCTGACTTTCCTGCGCACCGCGCTGAACGCCCAGCGCAAGGCGCGTGGCGAGGGCGAAGTCAGCGTGCCTGACTTTATGAAGCTGTCGCGCGATGTCGCCAAGAAGCTGGGCGTTACGCCTGAGATGATGAAGCGGCCTTTGAACGTCGGCTTTTCGGGTGGCGAAAAGAAGCGGATGGAAATCTATCAGATGGCGCTACTTGACCCCCGCTTCATGATCTTGGACGAGACCGACTCTGGCCTTGACATTGACGCCCTCAAAGTCGTTTCCGAAGGCGTGAATGCTCTGCGTGGACCGGATAAAGGCATGCTGGTTATCACTCATTATCAGCGCTTGCTGGACCATATTAAGCCAGACCGGGTGCATGTGCTGGCTGGTGGTCGCATCGTCGATAGCGGCGGGCCGGAATTGGCGCTCGCGCTCGAAGCAGACGGCTATGATCGCTACAAGGATGCCGCTTAATGGCCTTGGCTGAACTGAGACTTTCGGTAGGTGAAGAGGCTTTGTTGAACGCCCTGCCGCACACAGAGGCTGGGCAAGCGGCAAAGGCGCAATTGGCTGCTGCAGGCCTGCCCAATCGCCGGGTTGAAGCGTTTAAGTGGACGGATGTGCGCGCAGCGCTCGCTGACGGCATTCCTGAAGCGGATGGGTCGGCTGGTTTGTTCCCTGCATGTCTGCAAGATGCATTGGTTTTGGACTTCGCGCCTGAAGGATTTGGCCTTGAGGGTGAGAAAGATCAGGGTCTGATCATTGAGACTGAAGATAGCCTAGAGATTGAAGGGGCTGGTCCCGTCGCCATGCTAGCAGCAGGCTTTGCGCCAAGGGCAGTAGTGTTGCGGGTTACACAAAGCCAAACCCGCCCCGTCGTATTGCGCCGTCATCCCGGTGCGCCAATGCGCGTGCGTTTGGAGTTGGAAGCAGGCACACAGCTTACCTTGATCGATACGGGGCTAGCGACTTCTGGTCTGTCGACGGGCCTCTTGGAAATCGAGATTGCCGAAGACGCTGAACTGGTCCGCTATGATCTGCAAAATGGTGGCACTGGCGCGATTGACCTGACCCACACATCAGTAACTGTCGCAGATACTGGGCGCTACCACGCCATCGCCCTGATGTTTGGCGGCAAACTTGCTCGAGCTGAGACCCAAGTGCTGCTGGCGGGCGAAGGGGCAAGCTGTCTGATCCATGGTGCCTATCTGCTGTCTGGCAGCACCCATGCGGACATGACCACCAAGGTGGTCCATGCCGGTCCAAACGGGCAAACACGAGAATTGTTCAAAGGGGCCGTTCAGGACCGTGCGCGCGGTGTTTTCCAAGGCAAAATCCTGGTTGAGCGCGCCGCCCAAAAGACCGATGCCCGACAGAACCACCAC
Source organism: Aquidulcibacter sp. (assembly GCF_044346625.1). Classification (GTDB taxonomy): domain Bacteria; phylum Pseudomonadota; class Alphaproteobacteria; order Caulobacterales; family Aquidulcibacteraceae; genus Aquidulcibacter. The sequence continues at coordinate 53,185 of NZ_JBIIYV010000002.1, forward strand.
GCTCTGATGTTGAGTGAGGGGGCAGAGATTGATGCCAAGCCTGAGCTTGAAATCTATGCTGACGATGTTCAATGCGCCCATGGCAATACGATTGGGGCGCTGGATGATCAGGCCCTGTTTTACATGCGCCAGCGCGGCATACCTGAGGCCCAAGCTAAAGCTTTGCTGGTAGAAGCCTTTGTAACGGACGTGTTTGATGCGATTGATCATGAGGGCGTACGCGACTGGTTTTCGGGTCTGGCGCGGTCGTGGTTGGAGGCAAGTTCGTCATGAACGCGCAAACCTCTACCACCCCTTCAGCGTTTGATGTCGCCAAAGTGCGCGCGGAATTCCCGATCCTGACCCGCACAATCCATGGCAAGCCCTTGGTTTATCTTGATAGCGCGGCCAGTGCGCAAAAGCCTGAAAGCGTCATCTCGGCCATGGCCGACTTCCAGCGCACCTCTTACGCCAATGTGCACCGCGGCCTGCACACCTTAGCGAACGAAGCCACCCAAGCATTTGAAGATGCCCGCGCCAAAGTCGCGCGCTTCATCCATGCTGGTAGTGCGGATGAGATTGTCTTTACCAAGAGCGCGACCGAAGCCATCAATCTGGTGGCCGCCGGGATCAGTCAAAGCCTAAAGCCGGGCAACGAGATTGTGATCTCCGAGATGGAACATCATGCCAATATCGTGCCTTGGCATATGGCGGCCCAGCGTTCTGGCGCGGTCCTGAAATGGGCTGCGATCACGCCGCAAGGCGCACTGGATATGGACTCACTTGCAGCCCTGATCGGTCCGCGTACGAAAATGGTTGCCATCAGTCATATGTCGAATGTGCTGGGCAGCGTGCAGGATGTTGCGACCGTCGTTGCGCTTGCCCATCAAGCCGGGGCGCAAGTTCTGATTGATGGCTGCCAGGGCGTTGTGCACCAAAGTGTCGATGTTCAAGCCATTGGTGCCGATTTCTACGCCTTCTCCGCGCATAAGATTTATGGGCCAACGGGCATTGGCGTGCTGCACGGTACACCAGAGGCCCTCGACCGCTTGCCGCCTTGGCAAGGTGGCGGTGAGATGATTGAGATCGTTTCGAAAGAGCTGATCACCTATAATGTGCCGCCATTCCGGTTTGAAGCGGGCACGCCTGCCATCACTGAAGCTGTGGGCTTAGGTGCTGCGGTCGACTGGATGATGGCGCAGGACCAAGCGGCAATGCATGCTCATGAACAAGCCTTGTTAGACCATGCGTTAGCGTCCTTGCGCGGCATCAATGGCATTAGTCTTTATGGCACCGCGCCGGGCAAGGGTGGCATCATCGCCTTCAACGTCGATGGGGCCCACCCCCATGATGTCGCCCAAGTTTTGGACCGTTATGGTGTCGCCGTCCGGGCGGGTCATCACTGCGCCCAACCCCTAATGAAGGTTCTCGGCGTAACCGCCACCGCACGGGCGAGCTTTGCCGCCTATACCAGTTTCGAAGATGTCGACGCCTTTGTTGAAGCGCTTGCAAAAGCGCGCGATTTTTTGCTGTAAGGTCACCCCATGAGCGATGAAACCACCACCTCACGAGATATGCTGGATGTGTCCAGTCCACCCATCGTCCAGCCCGATCGGGAGCCGTCCGATTTGCCGTCTGAAGAGATCGCCCGCTTGACGGACGATCTGATCGACGCGTTTAAAACGGTCTATGACCCAGAAATTCCGGTCGATGTCTATGAATTGGGCTTGATCTACAAAGTTGATCTAAAGGCTGGCGGCCATGTCGATATCGACATGACTTTGACTGCTCCTGCTTGCCCTGTGGCCGGCGAACTCCCAATTATGGTAGAAGATGCTGCTAAGACGGTGAATGGGATCAATTCGGCCAAGGCGATTGTTACTTTTGATCCGCCTTGGACCCAAGCGCGCATGAGCGATGAAGCCCGTTTGGCTTTGAATATGTTATAGGTGGCCATGATGAATACGCCTGAGCTCGTCCCAACCCGCACCCGCCGCCCGCGCCCGCAAGTGGTGAGCCTGACAGACGCTGCCGCAGAGCGCGTGCGCGATGTGATGGCCAAGTCTGAGAAGCCATACCTGCGTGTTGGCATCAAGAACGGCGGCTGCGCAGGCATGGAATATGTCATGGCGTATGCCGACGCCCCTGACCCGCTCGATGAAATGGTAGAAGATAAGGGCGTCAAAATCTTGGTCGCTTCCAATGCAATTTTGTTCTTGGTCGGCTCGGTCGTCGACGTGGAGAACACGAAGTTGCACTCAAAGTTCGTTTTCAAAAACCCCAATGAAACCGATGCCTGTGGCTGTGGTGAGAGCGTGACCATCGTACCGGCCGCTGCTGAGGCCTGATTTTGGCTAAGAAGGCAAAAGCCAACCCAGAACTCGATGCCCTTATCGCCACCGCACAGGACTTGTTCAGCGGCTTAGGCGATATTCGTGTGCGCAAGATGTTTGGGGGGGCCGGGGTCTATTATGACGGCCGCATGTTTGCTTTGCTAGCTGACAATGAAATTTATTTAAAGGCCGACCGGATCAATGATCCGAAGTTCAATGCCCATGACTGCCCGCCCTTTCACTATGACAAAGGGACTGGAGAGATCATGACGATGTCGTATCGGGCGATGCCCGAGACTGCCTTTGATGATGCAGATGAAGCCTTGGCTTGGGCGAAATTGGGCATTGAGGCCGCTGCCCGCGCACAGAAATAGAGGCAGCCGCCTTGGACCTATCTGCCATCCAGCGTATCGAACAGGCTACCGTGCGCGGCTGGCCAGCCGCGCGAATGGACATAATTGATGGGTGGCAGGTTTTCTCAGGTCTGGGCTATGTCGGTCGCACCAATTCATGTTGGCCCTTGATGCATGAAGGAACCGACGTTGAAGCGTCCATAGATCGGGTTGAGGTCCATTATGGCGCTCTAGGTTTAGCTCCACAATTCAAACTGGTGACCGCTGGAACCGATCCATTGGATTTAAGTGATAGGCTAGCTCGGCGCGGCTATCGTATCGTCAGTCAGGTGGCTGTGATGACCCGTGAAGGGCCGATGGCAGCGCCCGAACACGTGGTGGATATTGAGCCAAAATTTACGGCTGACTTCATCCAGATTGTTTCAGAAACAAGCCATTCGGGCGGCGATGGGCAAGAGAGGGTGGATATCTTAGGCCGCGTGCCAAACCCGTCCGCCTTTGGGATTATTCGACAAAATGGCGCTCTCGTCGCGGCGGGATTATGCACTTTTGCGGGCGATAGTGCGGGCATTGCTGCCATGCGCACACAAGCCGATTATCGCAATCGAGGCCTTGCCCGTTCGATCCTGCGCGCGATCATAGGGCAGGCTTATCAGGCTGGCTATCGGCTATTCTGGTTGCAAGTTGAAACCAATAATGGCCCCGCCCTTCATCTCTACGAAAGCGAAGGCTTTGCCACTGCCTATCAGTATCAGACCGTGCGCTTAGAGCGTTAAAGTCAAAGCGCGTTCTAATTTAACATGCACCACCTTGCGCTACCCCTTGCTACTCCTAACATATGGGCGTCCTTTGGTGCGCGCATGTAGCGACACAAAGATTGTATGGAGGCTTAGATGGCTTTGAACACACGTTTTGCCGCTTTGGCACTGGTTGGCGTTGCCGCAACATCGGTTTCAGGATGTGGCTATAACACCATTCCAACTCAGGAAGAGGCCGCAAAAGCTGCTTGGGCAGAAGTTCAGACCCAATATCAACGTCGCTCCGATCTGGTTCCAAATTTAGTTGCGACTGTTAAAGGCGCTGCTGAGCAGGAAAAAGGTGTGCTGACGGCTGTTACCGAAGCGCGCGCTTCTGCCACTCAGCCAAGGTTTGACGCTTCAACCATTACGGACCCTCAAAAATTCCAAGAGTTTCAGGCGGCTCAGGGGCAGTTGTCCGCTGCCTTGGGACGGCTGATGAGCATTCAGGAAAACTACCCAGAGCTTCGTTCATTGGAAGGTTTTACTGCCCTGCAATCGCAACTTGAGGGCACGGAAAACCGCATCGCGATTGCGCGACGCGACTATAATGCCGCCGTGCAGACCTATAACACCACCCTGCGGACTTTCCCGAGCGTGGTTTGGGCTAAGACTGCGTTCTCGTCCTCACAGCCTATGCAGCTGTTCCAAGCTACGGCGGGCTCTGAAAAACCGCCCGAAGTGAAGTTCTAAGCGCGTGACAACGCCCGCCTTGCTGCGGCCGATACTCAGCCCTCTACGCCAGTTTGGGCTTGGGGTCCTGCTTGCACTCAGCTTGATGGCCGCTTGCTTGGCGGCGAACCCTGCGTGGGCCGCCGATCCTAAATTCCCGGTCTTGACAGGCCGGGTTGTCGATGACGCCAATATCATTCCTGAAGAGATGGAAGGCGAACTCATTGCGCAATTGGAAGCGTTGGAGGCGAAGTCATCCGACCAGTTGGTTGTGGTGACAGTCCCTAGCCTACAAGGGTTTGAGATTGAGGAATATGGCTACAAGCTTGGTCGGGCTTGGCAAATCGGGCAAGGCGAACGCCTCAACAATGGGGTGATCCTCTTGGTGGCACCCACTGAGCGCAAAGTGCGGATTGAAGTCGGCTATGGCCTAGAAGGTGTCTTGACGGACTATTTTTCTAGCCAAATTATTCGCGAAGCCATCGTGCCGGCCTTCAAAGCGGGTGACATGCCTGGTGGCATTGTAGCTGGTGCTGCGGCGATCGAGCAAATTTTGACAACCGATCCCGCCGAGCTTCAGGCCCGGGCTGCGCGTGGTCTGAAGGCTGAGGCGAAGGACAGCAGTGGCGATCCGATTGCTGTAATCCTCGTGATTGCCTTTTTGATTTTCTGGATTTGGCTTGCGATTGCTAATTCGCAGCGCACGCGTTTCCGTCGTCATTCCCCATGGGGCAGTGGCCCAATCATCCTGCATGATTGGGACAATGATGATGATCGTCGTGGTGGTGGCGGCTTTGGCGGCGGCTTTGGCGGTGGTGGATTTGGGGGTGGCGGTGGCTTCTCCGGCGGCGGCGGCAGCTTTGGTGGGGGCGGGGCGTCAGGCTCATGGTAAAACACGTACACTTACATTTATCCGCCGACGATAAGGCAGCAGTCGCGCAAGCGATTGAGACTGCCGAGACAAAGACTTCGGGCGAAATCTTTGTCGTTGTCTCTGGGCGCACAGCGGATTATCGGTGGATTATGCTGTTTTATGGGGCCTTGGTTGCCATTCTGGTGCCCTTGGTCTTGATGGCTTTCGGCCTAAACCCCTTGGCGATTGGCAGTGCCTTTACGCACTGGCAGGCGGGGGGATGGAATATCGGGCTTGGCGCGACCCCAGCCGATGAGTCTGCTACCGGCATGATCTTCCTGCTCGCGCTACAAGCGGTCCTGTTTACGCTGGTTTCAGCCCTTGATCTTCGTCCGGGTTTTGCCGCCAAACTCACCCCCGCGTGGCTCAAGCGACAACAGGTTCATCGTGCAGCGCGTGATCAGTTTCTGGGACACGGCCTCAATCAAACCGCAGGCAAAACCGGAGTTTTGATTTTTGTGAGCCTAGCCGAGCATCAAGCGGAGATCATTGCCGACACAGGCATTTATACCAAAGTATCGCGCGATGTTTGGCGCGACGTGATCGGCAAACTGGTTACCGCCGCGCGCGATCAAGCCTTAGCTCGCGGCCTCATCGCTGCCATCGAAGACAGTGCAACAATTCTGGCCGAACACTTCCCGCGCCAAGACGAAGATGTGGACGAATTGCCCAACAAAGTCATCATCATTTGATGCAAAACTGCCTAAGCTTTGTCGTCTAATGCCTTCAGATAAATGGAGTTTTTTGGTGCGGCGAATAAGCGCTGAACCATTGGCTCAAAGGCTTCTAACGGCATGGTGTCATAGGCTGGATCAAAGGCGTTTTGGTCATGCCGATGGCAGAAGCGCGCTGTACGCTCAAAATGGGGATGATTGCGATAGGTTTCGCGCATATCGCGGTCGAGGCCTAGATGATGGAAGAAGTAATAGCCTTGGAAAATGCCGTGATTGGCCACCATCCAATGATTGGCTTCACTCACAAAGGGCTTGAGGACGGCCGCGGCGATATCAGGGTGATTATAGCTGCCCAAGGTGTCGCCAATATCGTGAAGAAGTGCGCAGACGACATATTCTTCGTCCATTCCATCGCGGTGGGCCAAGGTTGCTGACTGCAGCGAATGGGTCAGCCGATCAATCGGAAAACCACCATAATCCCCATCCAACAGCCTCAAATGCGCGAGAACCCGGTCTGCCAAGCCCTTATTGAAGCCCTTGGCATGATTGGCGATGATGGCCCAATCTTCTTGGGTGCCTTCCATCATAGATTTGAACTGCGCTTGGTCTGAATGAAGATCAGAATGATGGCCGTCTGCCATGTTGGTGCCTCCCGTTATATTTCGGGCAGGTTCACCTTCTTTTGGCATTTAGGCAAGGGGGTATCAGCCTGCCCGTCTTGCGAGCCAAACGCCTACCAGCACCAAAGCTCCGCCCATCATCTGAATGGGGGTCAGGCTTTCGTACAGCCACGCCCAGCCGAGGAAGCCAACCAGCACAGGCTGTAACAGGATCAAGACTGAAGCGATATGGGTTGGCACCATGCCAAAACCAACAGCCAATAGGCCTTGCCCGGCCACTTGCGCCAGCACGCCTAAGACCAGAAGCGGCCACCATTGCGCGACAAAGGATTGACCAGTGGCAGGCGGCAATAGGGGCTCACCCGATGCTAAAGTCACCACCAAGCACAACACCATGGCAAAGCCGGATGAGAAGAACATAATTGTGCCCGCACCCCATTGGTTGCGCATGCGAGCAATGGTGATGAGGTAAAGTCCGTACCAAATGGAGGTTAGGGCAGATAACCCATCTCCGGCCAAACGCTCGGGATTGGTGGCTGGGGCCCCACCTGATAGCAAAAGCGAGCCGACTAAAGCGATCACAACGGCGATCCAATAGGCCTTGTTCGGCAGCGCCCGTGTCGTCAACCAAGTCACGGCAACCACGACGATCGGGGTTAGGTTCGACAAAAAGGTAGCGTTAGCCGCGCTGGTCCGCACAATGCCTGCGTGCCAGGTGGCTAGATCGCCCGCAAACAAAAACCCGGCAAGCGCTAACAGTCCGATCGGCAAAGCCGTGCGCTTGCCGCCATGCTCCTGTGGTTTGGCTTCCAAACAGGCCCAAAGTGCCAAGAGCGGCAACGCGAAGGTAAGGCGCCAAAACGCGCTGGCTTGGGGACCAACTGGCGACAGCTTGACCATGATGGGCGCAAGCGCAATGCAAGAGGCACCCGCAGCTAGCGCCACGGTCCCTAGGAATAACTTTTGTGCATCGGTTTGGGCCACGCGCGGGTTCCTAAAGGCCTAGGCTTGTTCGAATCTCAGCGGGGCTTGTGCCGTGTTCACGCAGGCTGCGCAATGTGACGGACTGATTACGTTTGGCAAAGCGCTTACCATCGGCGTCGAGGATCAGGCGATGGTGGTGATAAATGGGTGTTGGCAGGCCGAGAAGCTTTTGCAGGACGACGTGGATATGGGCCGCCTCGGCCAAATCTTCGCCCCGAATAACATGTGTTACGCCTTGGCTGGCATCATCCAACACGCTGGCGAGGTGATAGCTTGAGGGAAATTCTTTCCGCGCCAGCACAATATCGCCCAATTGCGCGGGATTGGCTTTGACCCAAGTCCCATTGGCTTCAAAGCCCAGATTGTCCCAATACTCACCGAGCAAGTCTTGGCTGCGTTGCAGGGATAATCGCCACGCAAACTGCTTTCCAGAGGCCAATAAGGCTGCCTCGTCTTGCGGCAGCAAAGGGGCAACAGGTTCCGGCCCTGAAAAGCTATGCGGGGCAGCGGCTATGCCATCCATAAGCTCTTTGCGCGTTTTAAAACATCGGTAAAGGACGCCCAAATCTTTCAGTCGTTCAAGGGCTGCTTCATACTCGGCCATATGATCGCTTTGTCGACGAACGGGGACCTCCCACGCCAGACCGAGCCAAGCTAGGTCCTCATAAATCGCTTCGTCAAACTCGGGCCGACACCGCGTCAGATCGGTATCCTCGATCCGCAGAATGAACCTGCCTTGTGCCCTTTGGGCTGCGTCATAGGCGGTCCAAGCTGAGAAGGCATGGCCCACATGCAGATAGCCAGTGGGTGAGGGGGCAAAACGGGTGGCAAACATGCCTGCTCTATGCCGTGGGGCGGCTGTCTTTGGCAATTGGCTTTTGCTAACATAGGCCATGGCAGAAAAAATCCTCACCGGCCCGCGTCGCGCCCCAACATCAGGTCAAAGCCCTAAGGGTCTCATTGTGACCCTTCATGGCTATGGTTCAAATGGGGAGGATCTGATTTCGCTTGCGCCCTATTGGGATCGGCTTTTGCCCGACGTCCAGTTCAGCTCGCCCAACGCCCCCGCACACGTGCCGGGTTTTGGTAAGATGTATCAGTGGTTTGCGATTGAGAGCATGGATCCAATCCATCTAGCCAAGGGCGCACGCGAAGCAGCCCCTGTGCTAGAAGCTTTTCTCGAAGCAGAGATGGCGCGATTTGGCGTCACCAAAGCGCAGACAGCCTTGGTAGGCTTCAGTCAGGGCACGATGATGGCGCTGCAAGTGGGTCTTGCCTCGCAGGAGCCCTACGCAGGCATATTGGGCTTTTCAGGTGCTTTGGTGGGCAATCCCGAGGTCGCGTCTAAGCCCCCAGTTCTGTTGGTGCATGGCGATCAAGACGATGTGGTCCCGCTGGCGGCCAGTCAAATGGCGCAACAATTCCTGAAGGCGGCTGGCCTGGATGCGCGCTTGCACGTGTCACCACGGGCGGCGCACACAATTGCGATGGACGGTCTACAGCTTGGCGGCGCGTTTCTGGCCCGTTTACTCAACGGGGCTTAGCCGCTAACCCGTTGAGGGCTTTGGCGAGAACAACAAATGCCAGCCCCATGATGAAGAAACCAAGCCCGAGGCCCAGCACATTGAGTCCAATTTGCACGAGGCCGTACTTGTCGACATCGAGGAAGAAGTAAGGATACCAATTCTCAAACCGGCCGCGCAACAGAGCCGCACTGGTATAAAGAAGCGGCCAAGCCAGCCAGATAGCCGCATGGCCAAACTTCACCTCATCCTTGTTTGCAAAGCAGAACCACCAGACCAGCATCAAAGCCGGGACAACATAATGAACGCCCAAATCGCCAACTAAGCTAAGACCTGAAAGATTACGTCCGCCGCTCAACAAGAGGTGATAAATTAGGCCCATGGTTGTGATGTAAAAGGTCAGGGCTGCCAAGGCGTGGTTTGGAAAAACCTTGGGTCCCTTCGATGAAGTTGCAATCATCCCCATGCTGATCGCGATCAAGCTGTTGGTCAGAATGGTGAAATAGCCTGTCAGTCGCCACAGGCTGTCCGCCAAACCCATGCCATCGCGCATCGTCCAGCCGACACTGATGTATGATTGCAGGATCAAGGCTGCGCAGGTGAACAGGCACAATAAGCCCGCGGTTAGGCGGGCAATGGGTGCAGACGTGGATGGGGCGATGTTGGTCATCATGACGCCAGTCACTGGCAGAGCAACTGCATCGACACAAATCGATATCGCATCTGTCATGTTTTCTTTGCAGTGAATCGGGTAGTGGTGTTGCGCAGAGCAGGAGGAAGCCGTTTTCAACAGGCCATACCACACATGTCTCGCCGTCGGCCGTGCCGGACCCATTAGGATTGCTTCCTTGAAACACGGAGGCGACTATGGATATTGAGCAATTTGAGCTGGCCTCCGCCCCTCAGCCGTTTAAAACCCAGTCGAGGTTGGCAGGCTTTCCTGCTTTGGTCCTGAACGCCGATTATCGACCCTTGTCCTATTATCCCTTGTCCGTTTGGTCTTGGCAGGACGCGGTCAAAGCCGTCTATATGGACCGGGTTGAAGTGGTGGCGGAATATGATCATGCCGTGCACAGCCCCAGCTTTGAAATGCGATTGCCAAGCGTCATTTCGCTGAAAGAATATGTGCAGCAAGATCGCGCACCGGCCTTCACGCGCTTCAACCTGTTCCTGCGTGACGGGTTTAAGTGCGCCTATTGCCATGCCACTGATGATCTGACGTTCGACCATGTAATTCCCCGTTCCAAAGGTGGGAAAACAACATGGGAAAACATCGTCACAGCTTGCTCACCCTGCAATTTGCGAAAGGGTGGGCGCAGTTTGCGTGAAGCTGGTATGATACCGCGCAAGCCGCCGCGTAGGCCTTCGATGCATGAGTTGCAGGCTATGGGCCGCAAGTTCCCACCGCACCACTTGCATGAGAGCTGGGTCGATTGGCTCTACTGGGATGTGGTGCTGGAGGCTTAATCAGGCCTGCCTTACATCATTGTAACGTTGCGTGCGCCCATTTGCGCGCGTTCCCCCTTTCGATCAGGCAATTAAGCTCCTATGTCGAGTAATAGGCCGCGTTCGCGTAGGCTTGAGGAATGACTTGATGAAGCGCCCTTTCGGTCCAACCAGTGCAATTGCCCGCGAAACTTTGCGTCGGGGGATGGGACGAGTGCGTGAAGCGGGACCATTACTGCGTAAAGGCCGCTTAGCGGGCCTTGGCTTACTTGGCGTTTTGATTGGTTTTATACAAAGTGTCATCGAACTGGCGATGCGCGAGGCTTATGAAGCTCTCGATCGACGTCATGAGGCGCAGATTAAAAAGGGTAGTGACACGATGGGACGGCGACGCGAATGGCGGGAAGAGGATGACGACGAGGACCGCAAGGTCTATAGACGCAAAATGGAAGATGCCCGCCGCCGCTTTGAACTCGAGATTCGCGCTGCGCGGGATGTCCAGCGCGAACAGCGCCGTGCCCAAGGTCGCATCAAGACGACTTGGACCTTGGCCGCGATCGGGGCCGGGATTTTCTTGGCTGCAGTGATTGGTGACGCGCTCAACCCCCTTGCCGGCATTGGCTTTGGCATTATGGTAGGTGGCGCGATCTCGTGGGTAGGGTCGCTATTCCTCCATCGCATCGGCAAACCTGCAGCCGGAGCAGCGGCAACGCCTGTGCCTGCCCGCCCTGAAATTGAAGCGCCGACGGTAAGCGAAAATGCCATGCCGCAAGGCCGCACCGAATTGGTGCAGCAAGTCTTGGCAGATGCGGCAACAGCTTTGCGCGCCTTGGATGGGACAATGCCACGCTTGCGCCATCCAGACTCGGTGGCTTCGGTGGCGCGTATTGTCGCGGTGGGTAATCGTTTGATGATGATGGTTGCGGCAAATCCAGAGAAGCTCGCCATCGCCCAGCGCGTATTCACCTATTATTGCCCAGAGACAGTCAAAGTTGCCGAAGCGCTGGCCAAGCTTGAAAGCGATCCGGCCCCAGATATGGAACGGATTGGCGGCACCCAGACGATTTTGAAGAAACTGGAAGTGCTGTTTGAGCGGACTGAACTTGAGCTTAAGGCCGATGAAGGCAAGGAATTGGATATTGATTTGAAGCTGTTGGACCAGTCAATTGAGTCCGACCTTCGCTATCAATAGGGCGGCCTCAGACCTTTTGGCAGACTGCAATCGCAACCCGGCATCCGGCCTTAATCACGGCTTCTAAGACTGGATGACCAAAAGCGTCTTTGGCGCCTTCGGCAATGGCTTGATCCTTGTGGGCGATTTCTTCATCGCGAAACCGGCTGATCATGGCTGATAGCTCAGGTTCTTGATCGCCCAATTCCTCGATCTGCTCGCGGTAGTGATCTTCAATCACTTCTTCGACGGCGGCGGTGCAGGCATGCGCGGCCTTCTCACCCATCAGGGCTGTCACGACCCCAAGGCCGAAGCCTGCTGCTCCCCAAATGGGGCCTAGAAGGGTTGGTCGGACTTTGCGCTCTAGCAATAATTTGTCGAATGCGGCCTTGTGGACGGCCTCATCGGCCTCTTGCTCGGCAAGTTGGGCAGCAATCCGTCGTGCACCGGGCAAGCGCGAGAATACTGCGCGCTGGCCTTCATAAATACGGGTTGCACCAAACTCCCCCGCATGGTCGACTCGCAGCATTTCTGCGACGCGGTCTTGTGCGAAGCGGCGACCGGGCGCGGCGGGTCGGCTAGAGCGGGCAGTGGTGGCATCAGACATCAGACTTCTCCGTCAAGCCGCGGGGATAAAAGACACTCAAGCCCGAATAGATCGCTAGCTTGAGCGAGATCAACATGTTCCACCCTGCCATCGACAGGCCAAGGAAGATCCAAGGCGCCTCATCACACCCAGCGACATGTAAGGGCTGGTTGAGGGCACCAAGTAGGTCAGTTGGCACCGCCCCGCTGCTGGCTGCAGTGCAAGAAGGCAGACCCGGCCACCACTTGTACTCAACCCCCATGTGAAAGCCTGCCACAATCGCGCCGCCCACAAACGCGAAGGTCAAAAGCAGGTTTAGCGCACGATTTGTCATCTCTGCTCCATCCATGCGGCGAGCAAGGAGGGCGAGGGCGGCGATGGCTGCAGCAATCCAATAGGCTTCGCGCTGGTGCAAACATAATGCGCAAGGTGCCAAACCGCCAAAGCGCTCAAACCCATGCGCGATGGCTAACATGGACAAGCTGGAAGCTAATGCAATCCAAGGCCAGTGAGCCAAGACGAAGCTAAAGAAGGGGCGTAGTCGCATCATAATGATATAGGCCGTTCCTCACGCTTCGAACAGTTCAGCCCGCATCCCATAGGCATGCGGCCTATTGTCCTATCATATTGCCCAACCAGGGCAGGTGCTCTTGTACCAAAGTTGCAGCAAAGCCTGCTCCGGCGAAGAGGCCCCATACCATCACTACCAAAAAGATCGACCAAGCAAGACCCAACAGGCTGCCCGCCAAGGTGAAGAGGCCGTCTGTTTGTAGAAGACCTACGGCAATCAAGGTGATGGCCAGCGACGGGATCGTATTGGTGATCGGCAACATAATGGTGACTGAAGCGACCGCACAAATCGCGCCAACCAGACGCTCTGCCAAACCGCTCGCTAAGAAGGTCAGGCGGGGTTTTGAAAATACGGTGGTCCAGCGCAGACGTTTGTCGGCAAAGTCAGCAATCGACTCAATCCAAGCCGACTTCACCCGCGCTGCTAGCGCCCGCTTGGGCAACCAAACCTCTTGCTTACCCAGCGCCATTTGCAGGGCCAATAAGAAGATCGGGATCGCAATCACCTGTGCGCCCGGCAGGCCCGGCACCAAACACGGAATAGCAAACAGCAAGATCAACAGGCCAAAGGCGCGTTCGTCCAATTGATCAACAATATCCCCAATCAAAGCCCCATCCGGTCCTGCGACCTTTTTGAGCCCGACAATAGCATCAATAAAACTAACGGGTGGCTCTTGCGTGTCAGACGCGGGGGGCGGGGCAGATGTCATCGGCTGTCTATACGCCCAGCCCCTGAGATTGCCAATCAGGATTGACCCGTCGCTGCATCATGCTCTGCCTTTAAGGGCCCCAACTTGTAGGAAGTTGCAGAAAATCTGATTGCATTCACAGGCAAGCCCGTTTAGGTACTGCCCTCCCAACCGTGCCCCGGTGGTGGAATTGGTAGACGCGCTGGACTCAAAATCCAGTTCCGAGAGGAGTGTCGGTTCGAGTCCGACCCGGGGCACCACTGGTTTTTCTCAAGAAAAATAGGTCACCTGCTTGTGCCGCTTCACGTCGCGCATCGTGCGCTCAACCGCGCTCAAAACCCATCCAATTTGACTCAAACTGCATCAAATTCCGCAAACCAAGTCTAAGGTTTTGCTGAGACCATATAGCGTCACAGGAGTGTGCTATGGATGTCTCGTCGTTGATGAATGCTAAGATGCAGGCGCAAGCTGCCCAGTTGCAGATGGCGGCTTTGCGAGCGGTTCAGGAAACACCCGGCCAAGAGCGGGCTTTATCGACGCTGTCGCAAGCCATTGTGCAAACACAGGATGCTTTTGCGGTCAGTGCCGCAAAATCCATCAGTGGGATTGATATCTTGGTTTAGCCCTTCTTGGGACCGCTTGCTGGAGGTGGGTTGGATACGTCCACACCGGCTGTCGCCAAAGCATTTTCAAGCTCTTCCTGATTAAAGCCTGAAACCAACTTGCCGTTGATCACAAAGCCCGGCGTGCCACCAATATTCAGATTGGTCGCTTGATCGCGCATCCCCGTGATGGTGGCCTCAACTTGGGGCTTCTCCATATCGGCTTTAAGCTTCTCAACATTTAGCCCAACTGAGGCTGCGATCTGGAAGATTTGTTCGGGGTTGAGGTCGCCTTGAGCAGTCATCAAAGCATTATGCATTTGCAGATATTTGCCTTGATTGTGTGCTGCAATTGCTGCCTTAGCCGCAGTACTTGAGTTTTCAGACAGGATCGGCAGCTCTTTGAAGATCACGCGCACATCTTTGCGCGTTTGCATCAGATTAGAGACCCAGCCTTGGGCCGCGTGACAGAAGCCGCATTTATAGTCAAAGAACTCAATCACCGTGATCTTTGCATTGGCCGGGCCAAAGCTGAATTGGGCATGATCGCTCTTCAGGGACTTGAAGGCAGCAGCAACTTTTTCGTTCTGAATGCGCGCTTGCTTGGTCTCAAAAGCGCGCTGGGCTTCTAGTAAAATCTCGGGATTGGCAACAAGTTCATCGCGAATTAGGGCGCGGACGGCCGTTTGTTGCTCGGCGGTCAAGGACTTTAGAACGTCTGCATTAACAGGCGCTGGCGTTACTTGCGCAGCGGTCGCTTTGGCTTCACCGGTTTCAGCAGCTTTCTCAGTCGGCTTAGAACAGCTGGTGATACCAAATGCTGCGACAGAAAGTGCCAGCAACGAGACAAATGAATGAGGGCGCATCAGCGTCTCCAAGGAAGATGAGTGAATTTCGATAAGATTTTATCGGCTAACTCTTAATGTTTTGCGTGCGTTTCTGCATCGTCGTGACCGCGAGTAGTGCCATCAGAATGGATCACGCGCTGAAGGCCAAAGGAGCTTTGACGTGCAAAGCTGGACGCTGCCAAGGGGGCTTCGGGCAAAGCGGTGAAAGGACGGGAATCATTACCTCGGCGATTAGCCTTCGTGGCCAAGGGTAGGGTGATGGTTGAAATATCAAACGCCCGTCGCCATTCTGGCGTTGCACGGACCAAATTTCGCATCGCAAGGTCTGAGAAACGGTGCGCGCGCAATAGGTCGCCCAGATGATACGCTTCCTCTGCGGTCGCAAGTCGGGCGAGGCCGACCTGTCCGTTGCGGTCAGCCACGACCGCCAGTTGGTTCCAAGCAAAGGCGTTTGAAGGCTCTAACCGCAGCGCGGTTCGCAAACAAGCTTCAGCCTCGATCCGCAGCTCAGCCCGCTCGGTTGCTAGGAGGGACCTAGCAAGGCCAATTAGGAGGAGTGCCTCGTTTGGTGCCAGTGCCACAGCGCGCCGGTTAGGCTCAATAGAGGCTTCCGCCTTCCCATTCTCGTAATAGATTTGCCCCAAAAGCTCGTGAAAGAACGGGTTCTCGGGCTGCTCTGCGATCAACTTTTGGGTTTCCCGAACGGCCGTTGTTAGGTCTGGTGCCCGGAAAGCTGCCACTGCACGGGCATAGCGAGCATGAATCGATTGATCCGACGCTGGGTATTTCACGAACGTGCGCGCTGGGGTATAGAGGAAGGCTTGGATTTTCGCCTGCATCATCTTCATGCGATCAATATCGGCAGGGCTGTCCACAGCATCGCGATTGCTCTGCTCGTTCACGCGGTTTTGCAGCGCCTGAATGCGATCTCCTGAGAGCGGGTGAGACCGGAAATAGGGCTCTCGGCGTGAGTCCGACAGAATTTCATTATAGCGAAACTTGGTGAAAAACTCGAGTAAGCCCTGACCTGATTGCCCGGACTTCTCAAGAAATGTTACCGCTGCCTGATCTGCACTGCTTTCCTGCACGCGGGTGAAGGTGAAAAAACTCAGCATCGCAAATTGTTGCGAGCTAGCCAAGAGCGCTGCACCGGCATCGGGTGCACCTGCCGCAATGGCTAAAAGCCCCAGCGCTATTGTTACATAAGCTGGCCGCATGGCTTCGCGGATATTAGCATCGGAACGGGCTAAATGACCGCCGGAGATATGCCCGGTCTCGTGCGCAATCACGCCCTTTAACTGGTTTGGCGTTTCAGTTTCTAAGATCAGGCCGGTGTGCAGAAAGACGTTCTGGCCATTGGTGACAAAGGCGTTGAGCGTCTTGTCGCCCACAATATAGATTTTCACGTCATAGGGGGCGAGACCTGCGGCTTCGAAAATCGGATTTGAGTAATCGCGCAACGTCCGTTCAATTTCTGCATCGCGGACCAAGGATTGTGCTTGGGCTTGAAACGGCGCGAACGAGATGGTCATAGCAAAGGCCAGCGCCCGAAGGGGTGATAGCCGTTGCGCGCGCGCCTTAGGGGAAGGTCCAAGCTTTAGGTTGGCTTTGTCTATCATAGTTCTGGACCAATCACCCTTTTCATTCGTTTCAAACCATCGACTTCAGCTTAGCACCAAACTGTTTTCATGGATAATAGGGCAATTTCGCGGCAGTGGGATGAACCAGAGCTGAAACGGCAAAAGAAGCGTGCAAAGAGGTGTCGCGATAAACGGAAAGGGCCAGATTCCCTGCGGAATCTGGCCCCTTTTTCATCCAATATTGGTTCAGATTGCCCTGCTTTAGTTCCCAAACAGCTTTTGAGCATTACGCGACCACCAGCCACTCTTACGGGGCGCTGCCGGTGTTGAGTCTTCGGTAGGCTCGGGAGCCTCCACTGCGGATGTGTTCTCGGGCTCGACTAGAGCAGCTTCCTCAGCAGGCACAACTGCCTCAACCGGGGCAACTGCCTCCTCTATCGCTTTGGCAGCTGCTTTTGCGCCGCGAGGAGCGCGCTTTGCTGGTGCCTTCTTTGCTGGTGCTGCCGCTTCGGCGACAATTGGTTCAACCTCTGCAGGGGTTTCGGCCGCAGGGGTCTCAGCCACCGCAACTTCAACCGGAGCCTCTGCTACATCGTCGGCAGATTTCTTCCGAGTTGGACGCTTTCGTTTAGCGGGCGCTTCAGAAACGGGTAGGGGCTCAACCGCAGGAATAGCGGTCAAATCGCCAACTGGTGCATCTGCCTCAACGCCATCCACATGGATAGTCTCCATGCCCGCGATCTCAGGCCCGGATTCAACGCCTTCGCTCTGTGGCTGACCGTCCGTTTGGCCCAAGCGCAAGGCTTCACCTTCACGTCTGCGACGACCACCGCGGCGTCCGCGACGGCGACGGCGACGGGCTTGAGCTTCCGCCGGGGTTTCGCCTTCTGGGCCGGCCTCATCATCGCCTTCACTTTCATCCGTGCCAGAGCCTTCAGCGGTGTCTCCAACTTCGCCGTCAGCGCTTCGAGCCGAAGTCTCGCCTTCGCCTGCCTCGTCACGACGGCCGCCACGCCGCCGACGACGACGACGCTTGCCGCCTTCACGCGGGCCTTCACTATCCTGACCTTCTTTGGCGCTAACACGTTCTTCACCGTCGCCATCGGCTTCGGTTTGATCTTCGTCCTCATCGTCTTCAATGATCTCATCATCTTCATCGATTGGATCATCAATCTTCACATAGACAGGTACGAAATCATCCTCGAGCAATTCTTCACCCAACTCAACGATTTCAAAGCGGTATTGGCCAGGTGTCATGTCAGACTCGGCAAATACACGCACGACAAGGCCGCGCTCTTGAACTAAGCGCGTAAGGTGGTCGCGCTTTTCGTTCAACAGATAAAGTGCCGTCGCGATATCGGCATGCAGGGCGACTTCACAATCCTTGCGGTTGGCGACAGCGGCCTCCACCGACCGCAGGGCTTGCAAGCTCGCAGATTCTGGCGAGCGGACGCGCCCGGTGCCATCGCAGGTCGGGCAAATGTGGCTAGACCCTTCCAGCACGCCGGTGCGGCGACGCTGGCGGGAAATTTCCAAGAGACCAAAGCCCGAGATTTTGCCCATTTGGACACGCGCGCGGTCAAAACGCAGCGCATCTTTCATCTTCTTCTCAACCGCACGGTCGTTGCGGTTTTCTTCCATGTCGATGAAGTCGAGCACAACGAGCCCGGCCAAATCGCGCAATCGCATTTGGCGTGCAGCTTCTTCGGCAGCTTCAAGATTGGTCTTTAGAGCGGTGGATTCAATCGAGCGCTCGCGCGTCGAACGGCCAGAGTTTACGTCAATCGCGACGAGAGCTTCAGTCTGGTTGATCACAATATAGCCGCCAGAGCGCAATTGCACGATTGGCGAGTGGATGCTTTCAAGCTGGCTTTCCACCTTCATGCGCGAGAACAAAGGCGTCGCGGCCTTGTATTGTTGCACCTTCTTCGCGTGGCTTGGCATCAGCATTTTGATGAAGTCTTTGGCTTCACGATACGCTTCTTCGCCTTCAACAAGGATTGCGTCGACGTCCTTGTCATAGAGGTCTCGAACCGCGCGCTTCACCAGATTATCTTCTTCGTGGATCAAAGATGGCGCAATCGACTTCATGGTGCGCTCGCGAATATCGTCCCACAGGCGCAGAAGATATTCATAGTCGCGCTTGATTTCGATCTTGGTGCGCTTGGCCCCCGCGGTACGGATGATCAAGCCCATGCCCTTAGGCACTTCAAGTTCCGAGATGACGGATTTTAGTCGCTTGCGGTCACCTACGGCGGTGATTTTACGCGAAATGCCGCCGCCACGTGGGGTGTTGGGCATCAGCACACAATAGCGCCCGGCGAGCGACAAATAAGTGGTGAGTGCAGCGCCTTTATTACCGCGCTCTTCTTTGACCGCTTGCACCAGCATGATCTGGCGACGGCGAATCACTTCTTGAATTTTGTAGCGACGTTGGGCCGCGCGGCGTGCGCGAACCAGCTCGTCGTCGCCGTCACCTTCTTCGTCAAGTGCGGCTTGTTCGGCTTCTTCGGCAAGCAACGCTTCGCGGTCCGCAGCCGGGATCTGATAATAGTCGGGGTGAATTTCACCAAAGGCGAGGAAGCCATGGCGGTTACCGCCATATTCGACAAAGCCCGCTTGTAGGGAAGGTTCTACCCGGGTGACTTTTGCAAGATAGATGTTGCCCCGAATTTGCTTTTTAGAGGCAGATTCAAAGTCGAAGTCGTCGATCTGGTTTCCAGCGAGCACGACAACCCGGGTCTCCTCCGGGTGGGCCGCGTCGATCAGCATTGTTTTGGACATAGATATAAGCTCCAGCGCACTGGCTCGGCCGCAGGGCAACGCAGTGGCGTCGTCTCCCGGTCAATGAGCGCGAATTATAAAAGGTTGTTGGTGAAAGTCGGCGCTGAACGAAGCGCGATGGGAGTGCGTCACCTAGATCTCGGCCATAAGGCCCATGCGAATGGCGCGTTTGCGCCATAGCTTCGCCTAAGATCAATTGCTCTAGAAACAGAGTGGCGCGCACTGTCATCGCCGCGGAGCGTCCCGACTTAAAATATGCCCAAAGGCACATCGAATGAACTGGTTGAGACTTGGCTTTCAAATGCGCAAGTCTGGTTCCAAAAAAACAACACGGCACAGATCAAAATTCGATACATCCCGTATTGCGAATTACACTGCCTCACTTCGCACAGAAAGGGAAGCGCGACTTACTCCCTGATTCCACATTGGACAGGTCCGGTGGGTTACAGGTATCAAGCGAAGGCTTATTCCCGCATAGATTCGGCAGTCGGACCCTTTATGAAGCCATTGTCTTATCAAACAGTGTTTGCTCCTGTGCTCCGGCACCTTCGGGCGCACCGGACTTTTGCTTGGCGCTTGGCTGTTGTGCTGATGCTGGCGCTGGGATTAGCCTCTTTTTCTTTTGAGTGGCGGGCACCCTTATCAAAGGCCAGTCCGGAGTTTGCTCGCGTGCAAGCGCAAACGATCGGTCTGCCTCGCGTGAGTGCGATAAACACTAATCAGGCAGCAGAAGCCACGATCGTTACGATACGTTTGGATCAATCGGTCAAGTATCGATTCTTTGCCTTACCAACACCGTCGCCGCGTATTGTCATCGACATGCCGCGGGTAAATTGGGGCCTCGGAAATGGCAAGGCTGGTACCTTGATCGGCGAAGGCGGTGTCTCGCAAATTCGCTTTGCTGACAAGTCGCAGGCAGAATCGCGCATTGTGCTGGACCTAACGGGTCCGATGCGGGTGCGAAAGCACGAAATTGTGCGCTCTATAGGAGGGCGGCAACTGCGGCTTGAACTGGTGCCGACCAATTCCAGCACGTTTGCCACAACCGCACCATTGCCCAAGCCGCGCGCGGCTGAGACAGTGAATGGCGCGCCGACGCCAATCCGGCCAAATCCTTCCGGGCGGCGATTTGTGATCGTGATTGATCCCGGACATGGTGGCAAAGACCCCGGCGCGATAGGGGTTTCAGGAACCTTGTTTGAAAAGGACGTGACCCTCGCTAGTGCCATTTTGTTGCGTGATTATTTGCGGCGTGATAGGAGGTTTGAAGTAATCCTGACGCGTGATGCCGATGTGTTTCTCACCTTGGAACGCCGGATCTTGACGGCCCGCGACAAGCGCGCCGATCTTTTTATCTCCTTGCATGCCGACTCTGCGCCGCCAGGCTCACGCGCTGTGGGGGCGACCGTTTACACGTTGTCCGAAGCAGGCGGTCAGCGCGCGCGCCAGCTTTTGAACAATGACAATTGGTCGATTGCCCAGCCGAACCAGACCCAAGATAAATCGGTGATGGAAATCTTGCGCGACTTGACCCAGCGCGACACCAAGAACCAATCCGCTATTTTCGGGCAGTCCTTGATCGGCGAAATCCGTAAAATTGGCCCAGTTACCCAGACCTCGCACCGACGAGCAGGTTTTTTTGTATTGCTGTCGCCGCGCGTGCCGGCAGTCCTTTTAGAAATGGGCTTCATGTCGCATCCCGAAGACGAAGCCCGACTGGGTAATCCCCAATTCCGCAGCCGTCAGATGGCCGCCACCGCAAAATCCATCAGCACTTATTTTGATCGGGTACAGGTGATCAGCGGCGGCGCTAGCAAATAGGGATGCATTCTCCTCTGCTTGCGGCAGCCCAACTGGCAAAGGGCGCTTTTACTTGTGCCTCAAGCAGGCCATACTAATCGCCACTATTGAGGAATGTGGTACAAGCGCCCTGGGCCCTGTTCGGCGCATACTCGACTGAGAAAGACCAAGCGACGATGCGTTATTTGAAGATCATTGCTCTGACCGCGCTGGTCGCGATTGCCATGGGCGTGATCGGTGCTGTGATTTTGGTCAATATGGCGCTGCAAGGGCTGCCAGATCACCAGAAGCTCGCAAACTACCAACCCGCAGTGTCGAGCACGATCTATTCCTCAGATGGTCGTCAGATTGGGCTATTTGCGCGGCAGAACCGCTCTTACATCCCCATTGAGCAAGTGCCAGATCACGTGATCGCCGCCTTTATGGCCGCCGAAGACAAGGACTTTTACTCGCATTCTGGCGTGGACCTCATGGGTGTTGCGCGCGCGGTTCTGTTTAATATCAGCAATCTTGGCGAGCGGCGGATGCAAGGCGCTTCGACCATAACCCAACAGGTGGCCGAAAACGTATTGCTACTGGATGATGCGCGAGGCTCTACCTTGGACAAGATTTTATCGAAGGTGCGCGAAGGTCTGGTTTCCATACGGATCGAAGAAGTCCTGACTAAGGACCAGATCATGGAGATCTATGTCAATCAGATCTTTTTGGGTTTTAGATCTTATGGCGTGCAAGCCGCCGCCCAAACTTATTTTGGCAAAGACGTGCGCGATCTTACCATTGCTCAAGCCGCCTATTTGGGGGCCCTGCCAAAAGGGCCGAACAATTATAACCCACAGCGTCACATGGATCGTGCATTAGCCCGGCGCAATTGGGTGATCGGGCGCATGGCAGACAATGGCTTCATCACCACCCAGCAAGCCGCTGTAGCGCGTGCGGAGCCTTTGACTGTTAATCCAAACCCGCGTGGCAGTTGGACAGATCCCGATGCGGGGGAGTTTGTGGAAGAAGTTCGGCGTGATTTAATCCGCCGCTTTGGCAAGGACGCGCCTTATTCGCGCGGCTTTATTGTGCGCTCTACCGTGGATTTGGATAAGCAGAAATATGCTCGTGAAGCACTCACCACCAGCCTTAACCGCTTAGACCCCCGCCGGACGCGCGGCTTCGCGGGCGCTGTTGGTATGATGAATGTGGGCGGAGATTGGCCCGCGCGTCTAACCAAAGCGCGTTATTGGCGGCCAGATCCTCGTGCAGTTTTTGCCATTGTGCTCGATGATGCACAATCATTTGGCCTCACCAATGGGACCAAGGTTCCCATTCCGCAGGCGGATAAAGATTGGGCGCTACGCTCGTCCAAACCCTTGGCAGACGGAGCCTTGGTTTGGTTGGGGCGGCGTGATGACGGTACTCTCCAATTGCAGCGCCATCAAGGCATCCAAGGTGCATTGGTTTCAATCGATGTTCAGACAGGCTCTGTCATCGCCATGGCAGGCGGGATGGATGTGGAAGATTCAGGCTTTAACCGCGCCACCCAAGCCAAGCGCCAGCCCGGATCATCTTTTAAGCCAATCATTTACGCGGCAGCGTTGGAGCAAGGCCTGACGCCTGAAACCAAGATTTCGGATGAAAGAATCCGCGGTGGTGGCTGGAGTCCTGAAAACGCTGACCGTCGGTTTTACGGTGTGATGACCTTGCGCCAAGCGCTGGTGATGTCGCGCAATACGGTGACGGTGCGCATCGCCCGCCGCATAGGCATGCGACGTGTCGCCGATTATGCGCGGCGTTTTGGCGTCTATGATGATCTACCGAATGATTTAACCATGGCTTTGGGGGCCGGGGAAACAACGGTGCTGCGCCTAACCTCGGCATTTGCCGTGTTTCCAAATGGTGGTCGCTATATCCCGCCGGTGTTCTACGACCGCTTGCAGGATCCGCGAGGCCGAACGGTCTGGCGTTCAGACCGGCGCTCTTGCCCGGCTTGCGATACGGCGTTGAATCCCGATGGAGGGCCACCCCAAATCGACCCATGGGGTGTGCAAGTGATTTCCCCGCGCACAGCTTGGGAAATGACGGGTATCTTGCGCGACGTCGTCTTGAGAGGGACCGGGCGCGGCGTTGATTTCGGTCGTCCAGTTGCTGGTAAGACTGGGACCACAAGCGACTATAAGGATGCTTGGTTCGTTGGCTTTTCGCCCTCTATCGCAACCGGCGTTTATGTCGGCTACGACTTGCCGCGCACGATTTATCAAGGCGCATCAGGCGGCCCAGTCGCCGGACCGATCTTCAAACAATATATGATGAAGGCTCACGAAGGCCGACCGGTAGAGGATTTTTCAGCCTCCCCAGAAGTCACGCGCGAAATCGAAGCAGAAGAACGGATGAATATTCTAGCTGAACTGCAAACCAATCCAGCCGCTGCTGCTGCCACTTTAGCGCAAATGCGCAGTGGCCGGACCGATGGACCGCGCGTTGATATGCGGCCCGGAAGCGCAATTGTCATTGATGACACCCCCCCAGCACGTGCCTCTGCGCCAAAGAAGGCTGCCCCGCAACGCGCCCCAGAAGCTACCCCGAAGGCCGAAAAAGAAGGCTGACGACGCAAACTGACACCATTTTTTGGCCGGTCTGGACCTTCAGGCCGGCCTTGCTTATGTCCGCCGTCTGCGTGGATTGATTTGGAGAGACCTTATGCGCGCCGAACTTGAAGCGCTTAGTCGTGACATCAGTAAATCTGTGGCGCTCTTGCGTCGCCGGTTGGACTGGGATGTTGCCTTGCGCCGCTTGGACGAGCTTGATGCGTTGAGCGAGAGGCCGGACCTGTGGGATAATCCACAAGAAGCCCAAAGCTTGATGCGCGAGCGCAACCGTATCCAAGCCTCTGTCGAGGCTGTCCGGCAATTAGAGCGTGACCTAACCGACAATGTAGAGCTGGCTGAAATGGCTGAAGCCGAAGGCGATGAAGACATGATCGAGGAGGCCCGTAAAGGCCTCGTCGACGCGAAGACACGCGCGGATCGTGCTGAACTAGAAGCGCTTTTGTCGGGTGAAGCTGATGGCAATGATGCCTATCTTGAAATCAATGCGGGCGCTGGTGGTACGGAAAGTCAAGATTGGGCCAGCATCTTGCGCCGCATGTATGTCCGTTGGGCGCAATCGCGTGGCATGAGTGTTGAGGAAATTGAAGAAAGTGTCGGCGAAGAGGCTGGCATCAAATCTTCGACCCTCTTGATTAAGGGTGAGAATGCTTTTGGCTGGCTGAAGACAGAATCTGGCGTGCATCGACTTGTTCGTATTTCACCATTCGATAGTGCCGCTAAGCGCCATACCAGTTTCTCCAGCGTCTGGGTTTATCCGGTGGTCGACGATACCATCGTGATTGATATTCAAGACAAAGACGTGCGCATTGATACGTATCGTGCATCGGGTGCCGGCGGTCAGCATATCAATAAAACCGACTCCGCTGTTCGGATCACCCACTTGCCCACCGGCATCGCATGCGCCTCGCAGCAAGAGCGGAGCCAGCATAAGAACCGTGACATTGCTTGGAAAATGCTACGCGCGCGGCTCTATGAGATGGAGTTGCAAAAGCGCGAAGCCGCCGCCAATGCGTTGGAAGACCAAAAGACGGACATTGGCTGGGGCCATCAGATCCGCTCCTACGTGCTGCAGCCCTATCAGATGGTGAAAGATCTTCGCACCGGGGCCGAGACGTCAGACACATCCGGTGTGCTGGATGGCGACCTAGATATGTTTATGGCCGCCTCACTCGCCCAGCGTGTTGGGGTCGCAACCGACCCAGACCAAGAATAAGCGGCCATGATGGCGGCGATACCGCCAGATTTGCCGATCGTTGCCGTGCTGGACCACTTGCTGGCGGTCCTGCGCACCCAAACTTCTGCGGTTTTGGTGGCACCACCCGGGGCAGGTAAAACCACCTCTGTGCCCCTAGCCCTGCTCGATCAGCCGTGGGCCGCGAGCAAAAAGATCTTGATGCTCGCCCCAAGGCGTTTGGCAGCGCGGGCTGCCGCCGCTCGTATGGCCGACTTGCTTGGGGAAGCCGTGGGCGACACTGTCGGCTATCAAGTACGGCTGGATAAGAAGATTACAGCACGGACGCGGATTGAAGTAATCACCGAAGGCATTCTCACAAGGCGTATGCTGGCTGATCCGGAATTAAGTGATGTAGCCGCGGTGATCTTCGATGAAGTTCATGAGCGCAATCTGGAGGGTGATTTAGGTCTAGCCCTCGCTCTCGATATTCAAGCCGGACTGCGAGAAGATTTGCGCCTGATTGCCATGTCGGCAACAATTGAGGGCGGGCGATTGGCAGCGCAGTTGGGCGGCGCAGAATTGATCGAGAGCGCCGGTAGGCTCTATCCGATTGAGACCTTCTATGTTGGCCGATCCCAAGATCGGCCCATTGAAATACAAGCGGCCAACATGGTGCTGAAGGCTTTATCGAAAGGGCCGGGGGATGTTTTAGTTTTCCTGCCCGGCACCGCTGAAATCAACCGCGCCCTTGAAGCCATTCAGGCCAAAGCAGAGGCTTTATCCTGCGCGGTTATTGCTTTGCACGGCTCCCTAAGCCCTGCGGAGCAGGACCAAGCACTTCGGCTTCAAGCTGGCGGGCGGCGCAAAATAATTCTTTCAACCGCAATTGCAGAGACCAGTCTCACCATCGAAGGCGTTCAGATTGTTGTCGATGCGGGACTATCGCGAAGAGCAGCTTTTGAACCCGATAGCGGCTTGACCCGCTTGGTGACGGTGCGCGCCAGCCGCGCCGCTTGTGACCAACGCCGTGGCCGGGCGGGTCGAACGGCACCTGGCCAATGCTATCGCCTATGGGCAGAAGCCGAGATGGGCGCGTTTCCGGCCTATGATCGACCTGAAATCCTAGAGGCCGACCTCGCCCCATTGGTGTTGACCTTATCGTCATTCGGCGTGTCAGACCCTGCAAGCCTGAAGTGGTTGGACCCACCTCCGGTGCCAGCCCTACTAGAAGCGACCAAGCTACTCATCGACTTGGACGCGCTTGAGCCACAGGTTGGTCAAGCCCAGCGTTTGACTGAGCATGGCAAGAAGTTGGTGGGCTTTGGCCTGCCACCACGACTGGCACATATGATCGTGCGGGCAGGGGAACTTGGATTTGGAAGTACGGCTGCCCATTTGGCTGCTTTGTTGAGTGAGCGCGGGCTAGGCGGCATGTCCATTGATCTTGAACAGCGCCTTATCTCGTTTGCACGCGACCGTACACCGCGAGCAAATAAAGCCCGTGCGCAAGCACTTGGCTGGGCGCGGCAAGTCGGCGCGCAGGAGTCACCCGTCGCAGAATTGGCAGGCCGAGCACTGGCGCTTGCTTTCCCCGAACGTGTCGCCAAGGCGCGAGATCGACGGGGCGGATTTATCTTGTCCAATGGTAGTGGCGGGGAAGTGCCCGCGCATGAGGCTTTGGCGACGGCGGAATTTTTGGCCATTGGCTCCCTGCAAGGCAAAGCGGCCAATGCCCGGATCGGGGAAGCGGCCCGTCTCGACAAATCTGATCTTGAAGAGCTCTTTCCAGCCCAGATCGTAACCCGAACCCAGACACAATTTGATCGCACGCGCGGGACAATGCAGGGCCGCCACCAACGTCGCCTCGGCGCACTTGTGCTGGAAGAGCGCCCAGTTTCCTTGACTGCGGATCAGATTGAAGCAGGCCTGCTCGAAGCTGTTCGCAGCCTTGGCATCGACAAGCTCAACTGGTCTGATCGCGCACAATCCTATGTTGAGCGCCTGAATTGGCTTTACATGCGTGATCCAGAACAATGGCCACAGGGCAAACCCGGTACTTTTGAAGACATACTTGAGGCGTGGTTGGCACCAGCCTTGATTGGAGTGAAGGCTTTGTCGGATGTCGATGTAGCTCAAGCGCTTGAAAACGCCTTGTCTTGGCCAGAGCGGCAGGCCATGGCCCAAGCCGCGCCAACCCACTTTGAGACACCACTCGTAACCCGACACGCAATAGATTATTCGGCGGAGCAGGGGCCGACAGTAGCAGTACGTGTCCAGGAATTGTTTGGGCTAGAGCGCCATCCCATGCTGGCGGGCGGGCAGGTGCCTTTGGTCTTCCAATTGCTTTCGCCCGCTCACCGCCCGATTGCTGTGACTTCAAATCTGCCAGAGTTCTGGAAAGCCGGTTGGCACGATGTGAGGAAAGACATGAAGGCGCGCTATCCTCGACATGTTTGGCCGGATGATCCCGCAACTGCGCAACCCACGGCGCGCGCCAAGCCGCGGGCTTGACCTTCCCAGCGTGGCGCGTGAGGAAGGGGCATGACCTTACCCACTTTCGCGGATGTGCTAGAAGCAGATCGCCGCATCCGACCCCTCGCTTTGGTAACCCCTTTGCTGCGCGCTGATGCGCTGGATCAAGCAAGCGGTGGCCAAATCTTTGTCAAAGCCGACTGCCTCCAGCCGCGCGGTGCGTTCAAAATGCGCGGTGCCGCCAATGCAATGTTGAAGATTCCGGTTGAGGATCGTGCCAAAGGCGTCGTTGCCTTCTCATCTGGTAATCACGCCCAAGGCATTGCCTATGTCGCCAAGCATCTGGGGATGTCTGCTACGATCGTGGTGCCATCGGATGCGCCGAAGGGAAAGCTGGAGTCCGTTGAAGCCGACGGCGGCAAGATTGTCACCTATGACCGCGTGCTAGAAAGCCGTGAAGCTATTGGTGCGGCTTTAGCCGAAGAGACGGGCGCTACCTTGATCCCACCGTTTGATCATCCCGATGTGATTGCCGGCCAAGGAACCTGCGGCCTTGAAATTATCAATCAAGTCAAATATTTAGGGTTAGAACTTGATGCGCTGGTTAGTTGTGCCAGTGGCGGTGGTTTGGCGGCGGGCATTGGCCTTGCTTTAGAAGCCCTATCGCCCAAAACCCAATTGATAGGGGCAGAGCCTGTCTCGCACGATGATCTGTCGCGCTCGCTCGCTTTGGGGCACCGCGTCGCGAATGAGCCAGGCACCCGCACCATCCAAGATGCTTTGATGACGCAAATCCCGGGTGAACTCACGTTCCCAATTCTTGCTCGCATCGGGACCAGAGGCGTCGCCGTCAGCGACGATGAAGTCCTGCATGCCATGGCGTTTGCTTTCAAATATCTGCGGATCGTTCTCGAGCCAGGTGGGGCAGCCGCACTGGCAGCTGTCTTGTCAGGCAAAGTGGCGGCTAATGGCCAAGTAATTGCCGTGACTGGCAGCGGCGGCAATGTCGATCCAGAGACTTTCATACGTGCGTTGGCGATCCGGGTTTAGGCTGTTTAACTCAACTTTGCGCAGAGGCCTGATCCGCCCGGAACTGTCGCGCGCTGATCGCCGCGATCCCGGTGGCGATGAGCAAACAGAAAGCCGCCAAGCTTAGGGCGAGACCGGGCAGACTTGGTTCACGCACGGGTGCAATGGACCACGCAAATAGGGCGGTAAAGACAAGTGGGCCGACCATGCTGGTCGCAGCTTGAACGGCCCCCACGGCCCCTTGCAGGCGCCCTTGCTCGTCCGGGCCGATTTGTCGTGTCAGCAAGGACTGGATGGCTGCTCCGTAAATGCCCGCCAAGGACGCAATGGGGATTGAAGCCCAAAGTATGTATTGATTGGGTGCCCAAGCATAAAGTCCGTACCCAACGGCACCAAGCAACAGCCCCAAAATCAAAGTTGAAACCTCGCCAATACGGCGGATAATCCTGCCGACAAGGGCTGCTTGAACAATCATGGAGGCAAGGCCAACCAATCCTAAGGTGAGGCCTGCCACATCAGACTCCCAGCCGTAGCGATAGAAACCATAGAGGACAAAGGTAGCTGGGTAGACGACTTGGGCGAAGTCGCACAGACCCCGGATCACGGCGAGTTTCAAGATTTTTGGGTTTGATCCTAGAAATTGGAGAGAGTCGATCGGATTGGCGCTGTTCCAGCGAAAGGGCCTGCGATTTTCCGGCGACAGAGATTCCTTGAGCATGAACAGCCCAAATAGACCGTTCGCCCCACAGAGCCCGGCTGCGACTAAAAAAGGCAGCTGCAAGTCAATCTGCCCGAGATAGCCGCCAATGGCCGGGCCCAAAATAAAGCCCAAGCCAAAGGCTGCTCCCAACATGCCAAACTTTTGCGCACGTGTCTCAACCAGTTCGCTGTCGGCCACATAGGCGTTGGCGGCAGAACCCACAGCGCTAACAGCCCCTGATAGAACCCGTGATAAAAGCAGGACCCAAAAGGTTGGCGCAAATGCCGTCATTAAATTCGCAAGCGCTTGTCCAAAATTCGATATCAACAGGATAGGTTTGCGTCCTATTTGGTCCGACAGAGCACCTAAGATTGGCATACAGACGAACTGCATCAGTGCCCAGAAGAACCCAAAAATCCCAATCATATGGGCCGCCTCACCCACGTCTCCGCCCGTCATGTCCTTCAACAGATTGGGCAAGACAGGTACAATCATGCCCAGCGCCAGCATATCCAAGGTAATGGTAATGAAAACAAAGATAAAGCCGGATGACGCGTGCTGGTCTGGCACCGTATTACTGGGGGTGGGTGTGGTCATAGGGTTATGTGGCAGAAAATTCGTGCAGCGACCATAGGTGATGCATAAAAAAGCGTCATGGACACGCTGTATGCAGCGCCTTGTCATGACAATCCGATTCCTCTCTGCTAACCTAAGATCAGTTAGAGATCGTGTTGGAATCGCGTTTATATCATTTGGCATTCAAAAATTTGAACCGCTCAAGATACAGCAGCATGTCATAAAGTTGAATGCGCTAGGCTGAATTAAGAATACTGGAGCATCTTATGAAAGAAGTCGCACAATCGTTGGCTTTATGGATCGTTTTGGCCAGTCTCGTTATGTTTGTATCGCGGACAGAAGCTCAAAGCAGCTACCCTCAGCAAGCAAGCACCTGTATCGAAGGTCTGAACCTAACCGATATCAGCACATATGTGTGTCGATAAGGCGGAGAGGAACAATCTACGCCATTACCGCTCTTTATTAGAGCTTTTGCCGCTCACCATTGTTTTCGTTCATCCCAAGGTCGGTGGCTATCCGTTCTGACTGTTTGAACTGCTACTATAATCCTCTGCGTCAGATAGGGGGATAACTAATTGGCCATCACGCCTCCCAAACTGCTTATCTCTGCCATCGACTATCGCGCCCACTGGCCTGAATCCTTGCTCTTGGCGGCATGAACCGTTAGCGACAAGTCGACAATAAGGACCCTCAACCCATGGCAGTAGACGCAAATACCGTGCGGCGTGTCGCCCGATTGGCGCGCATTCACGAACCTGATTCCCGCCTTGAAAGCTTAGCTGGCGAATTGAACACGATCCTCGGCTGGATCGAGATGCTCAATGAAGTTGATGTTGAAGGCGTTGAGCCGATGACAAGCGCTGTGGAAACAACACTGCCGTTGCGCGATGACGTTGTGACCGATGGCGGCAATTCGCAAAAAATCGTCGCCAATGCGCCCCGTAGTGCGGATGGATTCTTTGTGGTTCCAAAGGTGGTTGAATAAATGACCAAATTGACTGAGCTGACCCTAGCCGCAGCCCGCGACGGTTTGGCGTCGAAAGCCTTTTCTGCGGTTGAGCTGGCCAAGGCGTTTAATGCCGCCATAGAAGCCGCCAATCCGCACCTTAATGCCTATGTTGTCACCACGCCTGAGAAAGCGCTGGCGATGGCGGCTACCTCTGATGCGCGCTTGAAGGATGGCAGCGCTGGCCGCTTGGAAGGTATTCCTCTGGGCATCAAGGATTTGTTCTGCACAGAAGGTGTGCGTGCAACCGCCTGTTCCAACATTCTAGGTGAGTTCAAGCCAACTTATGAAAGCACGGTCACCAGCCAATTGTGGCGCGATGGCGCGGTGATGTTGGGTAAGCTCAATATGGATGAGTTTGCCATGGGCTCGTCCAATGAGACCAGTCGTTTTGGCCCGGTCGTTAATCCGTGGAAGCGTCAGGATGGGGCCAATGCTTCATTGACCCCCGGCGGCTCTTCTGGCGGGTCAGCTGCCGCGGTTGCCGCAGACTTGTGCTTAGGTGCCACGGCAACCGACACCGGCGGCTCGATCCGCCAGCCTGCTGCCTTCACGGGTACCGTTGGGATCAAGCCAACCTATGGCCGCGCCAGCCGCTTTGGCATTGTTGCCTTTGCCAGTTCACTCGATCAAGCAGGTCCTATTGCCAAGACGGTTTTGGACAGTGCGATCTTGTTAGAGTCGATGTGCGGTCACGATCCTAAGGACTCAACCAGCCTGCAAATCCCCGTGCCTGATTTTGCTGCCGCTGTCGCCCGCGGCGTCAAAGGTTTGAAGATTGGTGTGCCTAAGGAATACCGGGTCGACGGCATGCCGGAGGCTATTGAAAAGCTGTGGAGCGATGGCATCGCTTGGCTGAAGGATGCAGGCGCGGAAATCGTTGATGTTTCTCTGCCACACACCAAATACGCTCTGCCTTGCTATTACATCGTAGCCCCAGCCGAAGCTTCCTCCAACCTTGCCCGCTATGACGGCATGCGCTTTGGCGCACGCGTCGAGGGGGAAACCTTGACCGAAGTCTATGAACAAAGCCGGGCGCAAGGCTTTGGCAATGAAGTGAAGCGGCGCATTCTGATTGGCACCTATGTGCTGTCTGCTGGCTATTATGATGCCTATTATCTGCGTGCCCAACGGGTCCGCACCAAGATTGCCGAAGACTTCCGTTTGGCCTGGCAAAAATGCGACGCGCTTTTGACGCCGACTGCGCCATCTGCGGCGTTTGGCTTGGGCGAAAAGAGTGATGACCCTATTCAGATGTATCTGAATGACGTCTTCACCGTGACGGCCAACCTCGCCGGGCTACCCGGTATTTCGGTGCCTGCGGCGCTGGATTCTCAAGGTCTACCCTTAGGGCTGCAAGTCATTGGGCGGGCTTTGGATGAAGAGACGGTGTTTGCGGTTGCGGGTGTCCTTGAGGCACAATCAGGTTTCAACGCGAAGGCGAGATCTTGGTGGTAAATCCTGATGCAAGCCTCTAAGGACATCGAGGTTTGATTCAGGAAAGGCCAATCATGGAAACCGATTATCTGATTGTTGGGGCAGGGGCGGTTGGCCTTGCCTTTGCCGATACGTTGTTGGCAGAGACCGACGCCCACATCACGATTGTGGATCGCCATGGTAAGCCCGGTGGCCATTGGAATGATGCCTATAGCTTTGTATCCTTGCACCAGCCATCCGCATTTTATGGGGTGAATTCGCTGCCGCTTGGCCATGATCGCATTGATGAGACGGGGATTAATCAAGGTCTCTATGAGCTTGCGTCGGGCCCGGAAGTCAGTGGCTATTTTGAGAAGGTGATGAACCAGCGCCTGTTGGCGAGCGGTGCTGTCCAGTATTTTCCCATGTCGAATTACAAAGGGGACGGCCGGTTTGTATCCTTGTTGTCCGGCAAGGAAACCCAGGTTCACATCCGCAAGAAGACCGTCGATGCCACGTATTTTGGAACCACGGTTCCTTCTACCCACAAGCCGCAATTTGCTGTTGAGCCCGGCGTTGATTTTGTGCCCCTGAATGAACTGCCTCATCTTTGGAAGCGCAGCCAAGGGATGCCAAAGCATTTTGTGATCGTTGGCGCTGGAAAAACCGGGATGGACGCGGCCTGCTGGTTGTTGACCTCCGGTGCTGATCCAGAGTCGATCAGTTGGATCATGCCGCGCGATTCCTGGCTCCTCAATCGCCTGAAGACCCAACCCGGTATCGATTTTTTTGAGGAAACCATCGCAGGCCAAGCCGACATGATGGAAGCTTGTGCGTTGGCGACCGATGTCGACGATTTGTTTGAACGCTTGGAAGCAAGCGGTGTGATGTTGCGGATTGACCCGAACGTGCGTCCGACCATCCACCGTTATGCCACGGTCTCGACCGGTGAAGTAGCGCAGCTGGCCCGCATCAAGAACGTGATCCGCAAAGGCCGTGTTACCTCGATCAGCCCGAACTCGGTGGTGCTGGAGGGCGGAAAGGAAACGTTTGACGAAGGAACCCTCTTCATCGACTGCTCCGCCAGTGCTGTGGAAGACCGCCCCGCGGTGCCTGTATTCCAGGGTGATCTGATTGTGCCGCAAATGATCCGCCTTCCTCAGCCCGCATTCAGCGCGGCACTCACGGCCTATGTTGAGGCCAATTACGAGGATGATACCACCAAGAATGGCCTATGCGGATCAATTCCCTTGCCGCGCACCTTGGACCTGTATCCGCGCGCGGTGCTGGGCAATATGATGAACCAATTGGCGTGGAGCCAAGACCCCAAATTGCGTGAATGGATTCGTGAGTCGCGCTTGGATGGGTTCGGCAAAGTTATTGCCGCAGTTGATCCAACTGACATGGCGAAAGTGGCGATCTTGAAGAAGTTCCGGAGCTTTTCCATGCCTGCGGCTGCCAACCTCACCAAATTGATCCCACCATCTTGAAAACGGCACGACCTCGCGCCAAAGTGGACTGATACAAGAACGAATAACAATGCTTGGGGAGATGGCGCGATGATTGGGATTACAGCTTTTGGAGCCTATGTGCCGCGCCTGCGCTTGCAGAAGAAAGCGATGGCTCAGACCAATGCGTGGCTCGCGCCTAATTTGATGGGTAAAGCGAAGGGCGAGCGTGCCTTTGGTAATTGGGACGAGGATGCCATTACCTTTGCCGTGGAAGCAGCCCGTGATGCTTTGGGGCCAGACGATGATCGCTCGCACATCAAGGCACTCTATTTTGCCTCCACCACGGCCCCCTTCGCCGACCGCTTGAACGCTGGCATTGTGCAAGCGGCTTTGACGCTGGAACCAACGATCCAAGCCGCCGACATCTCCGGCACGCAGAAGGCTGGCATGACGGCATTGGCCCAAGCCCTTTGCGTCGCCAATGGTGCGCCTGAGGGTGCAAACCCCAGTCTCTTAGTAGCCGCAGGTGATCGCCGTGTGCCAAAGGCCGTCTCTGCGCAAGAATTTGACTATGGCGATGGCGGCGCGGCCATGGTGGTGGGCCGTCAGAATGTTCTTGCCGAATGGGTGGGCGGGGCTGCGAGCACGGTTGATTTCGTTGATCATTTTCGCGGTGCTGACGAGGCCTTTGATTATCAATGGGAAGAGCGCTGGATCCGCGACGAAGGCTATATGAAGATTGTGCCGCCGGTTTTGACGCGGGCTTTGGCCAGTGCCGGACTTGAAGCCGCCGCCGTCGACCACTTCATTCTGCCGAGCACCTTCAAGGGCATTGCCGAGGGCATCGCCAAGCGCTTGGGCCTGAAGCCCGAAGCAGTCCGCGACAATCTGGGTACAATCGTGGGCGAGACTGGCTGCGCCCACGCGCTTTTGATGTTGGCTGGCGTTTTGGAGAAGGCGCAAGCTGGGCAGACGATACTGGTGGCGCAATTCGGGCAAGGCTGTGAGGCGCTGGTCTTTAAGGTAACCGACGCAATCACACAGTTCAAACCCCGTGTAGGCCTATCGGGTTGGCTCGCCAACCAGAAGGAGGAGACCAGCTATATGAAATATCTGGTCTTTAACGGCTTGGTTGATTGGGATAAGGGCATGCGGGCGGAAAAGGATAACAAGACCGCTTTGACGACGCTGTATCGCTATAATGATGGCATTTTGGGCCTCGTTGGTGGTAAATGTCAGGTCACGGGGACCGTGCAATATCCGCGTACGCGCATTTCCGTTGCGCCAAATTCCCCCGAAGTCGACAGCCAAGAACCCTATAAATTCGCCGAACGCGCTGCCAAGGTCCTGACCTACTCAGCGGACTATCTGACCTATTCGATGAACCCACCCAATCATTACGGCCAGATCGACTTTGAGGGTGGCGGTCGGATCTTTATGGACATCGCCGATGTTGAGCCCGGCGAGATCGATAGCGGCACCGAGGTTCGCATGGCGTTTCGCGTCAAAGAGTGGGACGACCGACGCGGCTTTACCCGCTATTTCTGGAAAGCCGTGCCAGCGCGGTGAGGGGGACTTGAACCGGTCCTGGCCGCTCTTTATCTCCAACCCTGTCATCCCCGC
Organism: Aquidulcibacter sp.; assembly: GCF_044346625.1. Taxonomy (GTDB): domain Bacteria; phylum Pseudomonadota; class Alphaproteobacteria; order Caulobacterales; family Aquidulcibacteraceae; genus Aquidulcibacter. The sequence continues at coordinate 88,150 of NZ_JBIIYV010000002.1, forward strand.
CGAGGCAATAGCGTAGAGCGGGGACCTCAAAGGACTTTGCGGCATGGGGTTCCGGATCGGCTATCGCCGTCCGTGATGACACCACTCGACGGGCTTTTCTAACCCGCAATTTAATAGACCAGTCCGCCCAAACCCTGTAACCACAATGGAGGCCCTGCCGTAGGCCATACTAGGCAGGCAAAAAGGGACAAACCTATGGGATTGCGTCGAAAACTTGCTTTGGGGGCAGTTCTGATTGTTACTGGCTTGGCCCTCAGTGCCGGTGGATGTGCTCTGCAGCGCCTCCCCAATGTCCCGCGTGAGATTGCAGGCCCAGCGGCCTCGCCCCCGGTTTTGGCGGCCTTCCGCTCTGACCCAGCGGTCCAAACTCAACAAGATTGGCACGACCGCCGTGTACCCCTCTTGAAAGCGCGCTTTCAAAGTGAAATCTATGGCGCGATGCCTGCACCTGCAGGATATGAGATCGTCAGCTGGGAGGTGCTACAGGCCCCCGAGAAAGGCGCGATCGGCACCATTGAGCGTATCACAATTGCGCTTAAGACCGCCCAAAGAGGGCCTTGGCCTAGAGGGCAGCCCGTTGTCGATCTCATTTTGATGACCCCTAAAGGCAAAGGCCCATTCCCGGTCATCGCGGGCGGCACCTTTTGTGGCAATGACGTCCTGCTTGCGAAACAACGGGGCATGCGCACAACCATCATGCCTCTGCCGCAAGAATGTAGCGGCGGCGTGCCAGAATTCCTTGTGACAGCCATCTTCGGTCTACACGCCAATGCGCCGCCTTGGGAAACATTAGCCGCTAAGGGCTATGCTGTGGCATCTTGGCATCCCGGCGACGTGGTCCCGGATTTGGCCGTAGTCGCAGAACCCTATTTGCAAGCCTTGACGCCTGTTGGCACGCCACCAGCCCAGCGGACTGGGGCCATTGCAGGCTGGGCTTGGACCTCATCGCGCATGGTCGATGTTTTATGTGCCGACCCACGTCTAGACCCAACGAGGGTGATGTTGTGGGGCCATTCGCGACATGGGAAAGCCGCTTTGCTCTCAGCTGCCTTTGACCCAAGGCCTGCTGCGGTCTGGGCGTTACAATCGGGAACTGCCGGTGCGGCTTTGGGCCGCGACGATGTGGGTGAGCCTGTGGCAGACATTACCGCGTCTTTTCCCCATTGGTTTGCGCCATCCTATCGCGCCTATGCAGACAAACCAACTGACCTCGATGTCGATCAGCACCAGTTGATTGCGCTGATTGCGCCACGTCCTGTTTTGATCGGAACGGGGCGGCGGGACCAATGGGGTGACCCGCATGGCAGCTTCCGGGCGTTAAAAGGCGCTGACCCTGTCTATGAGCTTTTTGGCGCGCCAGCCTTTACCCAGACCAAATTGCGAGAACCCGATGGAAAAGGCGTGTTGGCCTTCTACATGCGGCCCGGCCTGCACGGCATCCACACCGAGGATTGGGATGAAGCGCTTTCCTTTTTTGATCGCACCGTCCCAAAAGCGACAACAAAGTAGCCAAACTGCCGCTTGAAACCCTGATCAATCTGCGTCACAGTCCATAAAAATAAATGCCGCATAGGCTCAGGGAGGCATCATCATGGCCGCAGGAATTCGTGACAAGGTCGCCGTCATCGGCATGGGCTGTTCCAAGTTTGGGGAACGTTGGGATTGCGGTCCTGAGGAATTGATGGTCGAGGCCTATTTAGAGGCTATGGCCGATGCTGGTATCGAGCCAACGCAATTGGATGCGGCTTGGTTTTCAACCCACATTGACGAAATCGGCACCGGCAAGGGCGGCACCCCTTTGTCAGTCGCGCTACGCTTGCCCAATATTGCGGTGACGAGGGTTGAGAATTTTTGTGCTTCAGGCTCTGAGGCGTTTCGAGGCGCGGTTTATGCTGTGGCCGCTGGGGCAGCAGACATCGCGATTGCTGTGGGCGTCGAGAAACTGAAAGATACAGGGTATGGCGGCCTGCCCACTGGCAATATGGGGACCTATATTCCCCAGACCGCCCCGAATGGTTCAGCTCCCGGTAACTTCGCCCAATTGGCCAGTGCGTATCGCGCCAAGCACAATGTGTCGCGTGAAGACCTCAAGCGCGCCATTGCCCATGTCTCGGTAAAAAGCCACGCTAATGGCTCAAAAAATCCCAAGGCGCATTTGCGTAATGTGGTGACCGAAGAACAAGTCATGGCCGCCCCGATGATTGCAGAGCCTCTGGGCCTGTTTGATTGCTGTGGTGTGTCCGATGGTGCTGCGGCTGCTATCGTTACGACGCCTGAAATCGCGCGTGCTTTGGGCAAGAAAGATTTGGTCTATGTGAAGGCCTTGCAGCTATCGGTCTCTAACGGGATGGAAAGCCAGCATAATTCTTGGGATGGCTCTTACTTCCATACGGCCCGCATCGCCGCGAAGAAGGCCTATCTTGAGGCGGGCATTGACCGCCCGCGTGACCAGATTTCGATGATTGAGGTCCATGATTGCTTCTCGGTGACCGAGCTCGTCACGATGGAAGATCTGTTCATCTCGCCCGAAGGCCAAGGCTGGAAAGATGTCATGAATGGCTTTTATGATGGCGATGGCCAAGTGCCGTGCCAGATTGATGGTGGCTTGAAATGCTTTGGCCATCCCATTGGTGCTTCGGGATTGCGGATGCTCTATGAAATGTATTTGCAATTGCAGGGTCGCGCGGGTGATCGCCAGTTGTCCAACCCCAGCTTAGGGCTAACGCACAATCTCGGCGGGGCACCTGCCAGCAATGTCTGCTCGGTGGCGATTATCGGCCTTTGAGGCGAGACCCGGTCAAGCGCCCTTATTCATTGCTAGGCAAGTCTGGAAGACTTGAACATTAGCTGGTCAATTCTTGTGACTTGACTGCATTGATTGGCATTTAGGCTGTCAAAGTTATTGGCCAGACGCGCGTCTGGCGCTACCTATCCTCCGAAGAAAGGCGCGCTACGCGAGTCGCAATTCATTGATAAGCGTCTGTCCTAAGGGCAGCTAAAGCACGCTATTTGTTATAAGAACCAGGGAGCTTGAGTGATGAAATTATATGGAAGTGACCTTTCCCCGTTTGTGCAGCGCGTGAAGATGCAGATTGCCGCTAAGGGTTTGGAAGTTGAGTATCTGCCCCCTCCGGGCGGCGGCATGAAAAGCGAAGAGTTTCTGGCCATCAACCCAATCGGGAAAATCCCTTGCTTGGTCACCGACTCGGGTATGTCCTTGCCGGAGTCAGAAGTCATTCTGGAATATCTCGAAGATGCATTCCCAAAGCCTGCTCTGCGTCCACGTAAGCCCGAAGAGCGCGCACAAGTGCGTCTGATTTCGCGGGTGAATGACATTTATGTGGGCCCTGCCATGGGTAAAGTGTTTGGGCTATTGGGCCCCGGCAAAGATCCCGAAGTCGTCAAAGCAGCCATTGCAGACGTCTATACCGCACTTGGTCACCTCGAATATGTGTTGACGGGCAAAAAGCATGCAGCTGGCAATAAGTTCAGCTTGGCAGACTGCACCATCACGCCAAGCCTGTTCTTCGTGGTTAAAATCCTGCCGGTCTTGGGCGTTAAAGCACCTTTGAAGAATTTCAAGAAGATCGCCAAATACTGGAAAACCCGTGAAAAGGATCCGGTTACTGTGAAGGCGATTGAAGAGATGACGGTTGAACTGAAAGCCCGCTTTGGGATGTAAATCCTGTTAAGCCGAACAGTCAAAAGCCCGTCGGAACTTTGGGCTCGGCGGGCTTTTTTCTGTGAAGATCGGGTCTTACCTTAGCGCATTGACCCTGGCTTGGACATCGGTGCTGAGTGCGGCGTAAAACAGATTATAGCCGGTGATCTTATAAAAAGTGCCTAATTCGAACCGCGCCCGTGACAGGGCTGCAGGGCGGTTTACCTCGACCCACAACAAGTCATTGCGGCATATGGCACCCGTCTCGCCGGGCAATAGCGCGGGCTCGGTGCCGCGCTCTAGGCCACTGGCAGCAGCAGACCCTCGATTGGTGCTGGCGGACGCATTGTTAAGGGGCGCTGCCCCCGTCAGCGGGTTCACGCACGCAAACCGCCCCCCGCCAATGGCACGATAGCCCATATTCGCTGTCCAGATCGTTGAACGCTCTTTCAAGATGCGCGCGCCGCGTTGGTCTCCACCATCGAGGCTCGTGTAACTAACAAAGCAGCCGGTCTGATTGGCGCTCTGACACGGCTTGGGAAAGCCTTGCACCGCAATTGGGCCTTCGAACAGAGCATTAGGTACTGGCTGATCAATCAGATAGGTTGCAGCCAACATGGGTCCCAAATCGCCTTTTTCTTGCAGGAGCCGGAGCACATGCAGGCCACCTTGCCCAAGTCCCACCAGAACAAAGGGTCGCTTGGGGTTGCGCGCTTGCTGAAAGGTCAGAAAGGCGCGCGCAACATCCTCATAGGCAAGGTTGAGCGCTTCGCGGCTATCGTCCCGCTGTGACAACAGGGCGAACAGCACGGCTTGGCGATAACGAGGCACCCAGAGGTGGCCCGCTGCGGCAAAGGGTTCCCCATGATTGGGCAGGGCGACCGTTTCCAGCCTCGTGCGGGAGACATTGTCGGCAATATCCATGTTCCAGCCCGTATTGCCGCTCCAAGCGGTTGTGGGATGCACGATGAAGATGTCCGCTTTGCCAAGGCTTCTATTGGCCCCTTGTGGGCGAAAAGCCCAAGCGGCGGCATCACTATAGTCGGGGACGGGCGGTGGTTCGTCGACTTGAAATGGGACGGCGGGCTGGATCAGTTCACGGAACAAATTATCGCGCATGAAATAGGCCGTCAGCCCAACCAACAGATTGAGGCTAATAATCCCGCCTATGATCCAACGTTGCCACTTCTGGCTCATGGGTTCAGGCCGCTATAGCTGGGCTGATCAATCGCCAATTGGGCGGAGGTAATCTCACGCAGAGTTGCCAAAAGACTTGGATTGTCACACGCTAGGTCACCCGATCGGATTTGCGCGCAAACTTGGCCGTTTAATGCTTCCAAAGTGCTTGCCTCATCGTTCAATAGGGCAGCGAACAGGGCCCGCGCCCGGGTGTCTGCTGTGGGCCTCTGCGCCATCTCACGCTCGACCAAAGCCAAAGCATTGGCAGCTACGCGTGCGTGGAAAGCGGCTTGGCCGCTGAGTTGGGGAGCCGCAACTTGGTTCAAGAAGCCGATCACCGAGCCCAGTAATTCTTCAGAGGAGGGGGCTTCATGCATGGGGGCGGCCTTCCATCAGATTGAGTAAGTCTATTTCGGCTTCAGACGCCCGCCTGCCAATCATCGCGCGCTCAATCGATGGATCGGCTTTGGTGGCAAAGGCCTGATACATGATCAAGCACATGATACCCCATTTCAAGCTACCCAAGGCCTGAAACCAGTCGAGGTCCTTTGGCTCGAACGACTGGCCACTGGAGGCCTGATAGCCTGCCAGAAGCTCTTCAAGGGGGCCAAAGCCGCCAACCTTCTTGTCACGTACGCCAAAGCGCCAAGAGTTGACGCAGATCCAGCCCAGATCTTCGCGCGGATCCCCTTGATGGGCCAGCTCCCAGTCCAAGACAGCGGCGAGACCGCTTTCATTGACCATCAAATTGCCATTGCGGAAATCACCATGCACCAAGGTCGTGGAAAGGGGTGCCGGTGCATGTTGACGCAGCCACGACAAGGCGAGCTCAAATACCGGACGATCCATTTCAAAGCCGCGATAAATAGCTTCATAGCGGTCCAATTGATCCAAGCCATGGCTTATCGGCAGGTCTGACGGCAAGTTATCTGGCGCAACCGCATGGATTTTTGCCAATGCTTCGCCACATTGAAATGCCAGACGCGGGCGGGCAAGGCTGTATTCTTCATCGCGCAGGATTTTGCGTGCGATCGTTTGCCCTGCCACATGGGCCATGATGAAGGCATCGCCTAAGTCATCTTCTGGGCTACAGACGTGAATGATTTCGGGGACAGGTGTACCAGTTTGTGCGGCGGCGGCAATAATCTGCGCCTCTTTTACGAGGCCAATGGCTTCACCCTTCGCGGCACTTTGAAACGGGGCCCGGCGCAGAATGAGGTGGCGCGGGGCTTCGTTGGGCAAATGAAGGCTAAAGCCCCACGTCTCTTGGCTTGCCCCGCCCGACAGCCGCGTCATCTCACGCACCTCTGCGTTTGGACCAAAGCGGGTCTGCATCACGCGGGTGAGGGGGGCGGCCAAAGAAGTCATCCGCCCACCTTGGGCAAGCTTGACGGGTTTTTCAAGTGAGGGGCATAGTCCGCTTTAAGCTTTAAAGACAAACACATCTTCAGGAAGCAGGCTTAGGGCAACATGTTGACCTCTCTCTGGCGCGGTTTTCGCCTCAACCAGAGCGGTAATAAACCCGCCATCGCCCGTGTCACCCTGCAGCTTAAGCGTCAGGAAGCGGCCAACGCCGCGTCGATCTATAACGGTGAACTGCCCGTTGTCTGAGGCCGTAACGAGGGTGGCTTCGGGTCGGGAGCAAACAACGACTGGGCCGTCAAATGAACTTTCAAAGGTGCCAAGGCGTGTCTCTACACGGCCATTCTCAGCGTGACCATCAAGGCTCCAAACGGCACCAAGCGCGCGGGCTGCTTCTAGGGACTTGGGTGCACGATAGACGTCGCGTGGCAAACCGCTTTGCAGAATGCGGCCATGCTCAATGATCGCGACTTGATCGGCAACCGCTAGGGCTTCTTCGGTATCATGGCTGACAATCAAAGCAGCGACGCCTGCTTCTGCTAAGGTGGCCAGCATGCTCGATTGCAGGTCAGCGCGCAGATGTGGGTCAAGGCCGCTGAAGGGTTCATCCATCAAAATGGCACGCGGGTTAGGGGCAAGGGCGCGTGCAAGGGCGACGCGTTGTTGCTCGCCGCCGGAGAGCTCGTGCGGGAATGCGCCGCCGCGGTCACCAAGGCCAACACGCTCCAGCCAAGATGCCGCCAAGGCGCGCCGCTCTGGCTTACCCAAATGGCCAAGGCCAAATGCTACATTGCCTAAAGCGGTCAGATGGGGAAACAGGGCATAGTCCTGAAACACCATGCCTAGGGGACGCTTCTCGGGCGGCACAGTGGTGCGCACGTCACTGACCAGTTTGCCGTCAGCATAAACCTGGCCCGCGTCCAAGCTTTCAAGTCCTGCCAGCACCCGCAGAAGCGTGCTTTTGCCAGAGCCTGATTGCCCCAGTAGAGCCAGCACTTTGCCTGCCTCTAGGCTTAGGCTCACATCATCCAGCGCTTTGACTGCGCCAAAGGTGCGGCTGAGGTTGCGTGCTTCAAGGGCAAATGCGCTCATGATTGCCCCGCCCGCGATTTCGAAAGGCCGTGTGAAAACAGAAGGGTGGGGATCAAAGCTACCAACACAATCGCAAGTGCAGGCCACGCGGCTGCGCCCAGACGCTCATCGGCGGCATAGGCATGAGCGCGGACTGCCAAGGTATCAAGGCCGAATGGGCGCAAAATGGTGGTTGCGGGCAATTCCTTGGCGATCTCAACTGCCACAATCAAAGCCGCCGCAAAGGCTGACGGGGCAGCTAAAGGGGCTTCTAACGTCAAGAAGCGCTTGATCCGGCTTGCGCCTAAAGTCTGTGCCGACTCCCGCATCGAACGGGTCGATTTTTCAAGGCCAGCACTCAAGGGCTCTAGCCCGGCTGCAGTGAAACGCGCGGCATAGGCATAGCAGAGCGCCACGATCGCTAGTGGGCCGCTCAAAGCTGCAACGACATGAGACCCGCTCAACGCGAGTGCTGCCAATATGCCTAGCGCCGTCACGGCACCGGGGGTCGCATAGCCCGCAAGGCTGACCGCGCGGACGAAGGCGCTAGCTTGCGCGCTGCGTTGACCTACAAAGGCGCTGAGCCCTGCCAAAACTAAGGTGGCGCTAGCCCCCAGCGTGCAAAGCAGTGCGGTAGCAGCCAGTGGCTTGCTCAAGGCCCGCTCGGGCAATCCGCTCGCGATCGCGAGGTTTGCGAGATGCATCACAGGGATGACCAAGCCCAACGCCAGAAGCACAAAGCAAAAGCCGGTTACAAGAACTTGATGCACAACAGAGACAGGTGCCCTTTGCGGTGTACGCCAGCGGGTCGAGCCCCCCGACACCAAGCCCGCCCGCGACTTGCGTTCCAGCCAAACCAAAAACAACACGCCAACCAGCAGGAGGCATGCGATGCGGGCCGCAGCAGCCAAATCACCCATGGAAAACCAAGCGCGAAACACGCCAATGGTCAGCGTGGAAACGCCCAAATGGTCGGCTGCCCCATAATCAGCGGCAATCTCAAGGCCTGTCAGGGCCGCTCCTGCCGCAATCGCCGGGCGCGCCAGCGGCAAAGCCACAGTGACGAAGCGCTTCCACGCACCAGCGCCTAACAAGCGGGCGGCTTCCAAAGCGCAAACGGATTGGGCTTCAAAAGCGCCGCGTGCGGCTAGATAGACATAAGGGTAGAGTGTCGTGACGTAGACTAAAGTCGCGATCCAAAACCCGCGCGCGCCGGTCAAATCACCCCAAGCATAAGCGGCAACATAGGCAGGCATCGCCAAGGGCAAAGCTAATGCCCAACTCAGCACGGTCCGCCCCCAGAATTGATAGGCCGTGACGAACCAAGCGGCAATGACGCCGAAGATCGTGGCCCCCAAAGTCGCCAAGACCAGGAGCGCAAGCGAGGTCAGGGCCATTTCGCCTAAAAGCACGTGCGCAATATGGTCGAAACTGGCGCTTGGACGCAGGGCGGCCAGCACAGTGAACAGGACTGGAAGTCCTGGTACTGCGATCATGAGTGCATAGAGCGACCAATCTTTTAGCGGCAAACCAAGCAGCTTTGCAGTGCCAAGCCTTTCCCACTCCCGCGCGGGGTTGGGCCTAGCAGCCGGATCAAGTGTGGTCACTTCCAGCCCGCGCGATCAAAGACTTTCTGGGCCTCTGGTTGATTGGTACCCAAAGCAGCCATCGGGGTTTGGGCTTCTTTAAAGCCTGCGAGCGCTTTTAGCTCGCTATTGTCATCCATCGCACTGGCAAGGATGGGGAATTCATCATTGGCCTTGGAAAAGATTTTTTGCGCTTCAGGGCTTGCGAGGAACTCTAAAAACGCAATTGCATTGACTTTGTTGGGGGCGTGGGCCGCAAGGGCCCCGCCTGAAATATTCACATGGGTGCCTGCACCGGCCTGATCCGGGAAGGATAAGGCAATCTTGCTCGCAATCGCCTTTTCAGCGGGGTCCGTCGAGCGCTGCAAACGCACAGCATAATAATGGTTCACGATGGCAACCGCACATTTGCCTTCGGCAATGGCTTTGAGCTGATCTGTGTCTGAGCCTTCAGGTGAGCGAGCAAAATTCGCCACAACGCCTTTGGCCCAAGCTTCCGCCTTGGGGACACCCAAATCTGCGATAAAGGACGCCATCAAAGACAGATTATAGACATTGCTGGATGGGCGAACACATATTGTGCCTTTCAGCGCCGGCTCAGCCAATTGCGCATAAGTGGCAACTTGATCTGCTTTAATCCGAACAGGGTCATAAGCGATGACGCGGGCGCGCTTAGCAAAGCCAAACCAATCCTTCTTCGGACCTTGCAAAGTGGCCGGGACAGTCGCGTCCAGCTTTGCTGATTGAACCGATTGAAACAGGCCAGCGGTTTCAGCGCGCCAGAAATTGCCAGCATCAACCAAGAGGATCACGTCAGCAGGACTCTGCGTGCCTTCAGCCTTGAGGCGCTCCAGCAGAAGGTCGCCCTTCATTTCAATTCGATTGATCGTAATACCCGTATTTTTCTCAAACAAGTCATAGAGTTGCTCGTCCGCATCATAATGGCGGGCCGAATAAATATTGACTTCGCCTTTCGAGCCAGCGGCAGGCTCTGGCGCACCACAACCCGCAAGGGTCAGCAAAATTGTGGATGCAACAGCAACCGAAACAAACAGGCGGGCACGGGAGTTTTTGAGAATGGTTCGCATCATCAACTGGTAATGTCACAGCCGCAGTCATCCTGCAAGCCAAACTCACACTCAAAACCTGTTTCCATGCGTGGCACAAAGTCGCGGCTTGGCTTTGGTGTCGGCGCCAAAGCCAAGACTACGACCTTAAAATCCTACGCCTCGTCGTCGCTAATTGGGCCGAGGTGGATGGGGATTTTCATAAAGGCCGGCACATCATTGCCAAAAGCAAGGACGTCGGGGTCCTGATCTTGTTGGCGATAGCGATCTCTGCCACCGCGATCACCCCGATCATTGCGGTCGCGCTCATTGCGGTCGCGGCCACGTGGCCCTCTACCTTGATTGTCCCGTGGACTACGGCTTTGGCGGGGTGTTTCCGAAGCGTCCTGTGGGGCGAGCAATTCAAAGCCTTGCTCACCCTCATCATCTCCACCCAAATCAATCACCGCCATTGGGTCAGAAGCAGGTTCGCTGGGTCGGTTATCTGGTTTTGTGCGGCGGCGATTACGTCCACCTCGGCTGCGGGTACCAGTGGCTTCAGCAGCAGCTTCAACGGGCGCAGTTTCGCTTTGCTCTGCGAGTTCAGCGCCAGATTCGACGACTTCAGCGGTTTCTGTATCGACTTCCACTGGCGCGGCAGGCTTCCCGCGACGGGGACGGCTGCCACTTTTGCCGGAGCCAGAGCCCGAGGCTGGCGATGGTCGACGATCGTCTAGGACTTTTTCTTGTGGCATGCCTTCGATGTCAGCAAACTCGATCGTCGTCTTGATCAAGCTTTGTACCGCGTCCAAAGCTTTGGTGTCGCCCGGTGTGACGACCATAAAGGCCTCACCCAAACGGCCAGCACGCCCGGTCCGGCCGATGCGGTGGACATAGTCTTCAGCATGGCGCGGTACGTCGAAGTTAAACACATGGCTGACATCGGGGATATCGAGGCCGCGGGCCGCAACATCCGAAGCCACGAGGATTTGAAGTTCGTTGTTGCGGAAACGGTCCAGCGTGGCGGTGCGCACACTTTGCTGCAAATCGCCATGAATAGGGGCGGCATCAAAGCCATACACCTTCAAGGATTTTGCCACGATGTCGACATCGGTTTTGCGGTTACAAAACACAATGCCATTCTTCATGGTTGCCATGGCCGACTGGATCGCGGCGCGCAGCACGGCGCGCTTGGTCTTGGGGTCAGAGGAAGGGCTTTTCAACAAGCGCTGCGTGATGGTCGCGGCCGCTTGGGATTGCCGTGCAACTTCCACTTTGGCAGGGGCTTGCAAGAATTGTTCGGTCAGGCGCTTAATTTCAGGCGGCATGGTGGCCGAGAAGAACAAGGTCTGGCGGGTAAAGGGCGTCAGCTTCACGATGCGCTCAATATCCGGGATGAAGCCCATATCCAGCATCCGGTCGGCTTCGTCGATCACCAGCATATTGACGCCGGTTAGCAACAGCTTGCCGCGCTCAAAATGGTCGAGTAGGCGGCCAGGTGTTGCAATCAACACGTCCACCCCTTTGGTCAAAAGTGCGTCTTGATCGCCAAAGGATACACCACCAATCAAAAGCGCCATCGTCAGCTTGTGGTTCTTGCCGTACTTGCGGAAGTTTTCGGCGACTTGGTCAGCCAGCTCGCGTGTTGGTTCAAGAATCAGGGTGCGCGGCATACGTGCCCGTGCTCGGCCCTGCGAAAGGCGCTCAATCATCGGCAACACGAAAGCGGCTGTCTTGCCAGTGCCGGTTTGAGCAATGCCCAAAACGTCGCGCCCCGCCAAGACTTCAGGAATGGCTTTCCATTGGATGGGGGTTGGTTTGGTATAGCCCGTTTCGGCAATAGCGCTCAAAAGCGGGGGCGAGAAACCCAAATCGGCGAAAGTTACGCCATCTGGAGTCTCGCTAATCGGGCCGGTATCACCGGTCCCGTTGTTGTCGGTCATTTTATCGTCTCACAATGTTTTGCGGCGAGGCGCCGAACATGGCGCGACTTACCCATCATCCCCCTGGATGGTGGGCTCCGTGGTTACGTCGTGAGCGTAATTGTACGTAAAGTCAATGAAGCGGACACTTTCTCGCAGCTTGCTGTAAGCAATGTGTCCAATCTGACACCACACTTTGATAGGGTTTAAAGACCTAAACTCGACCGTTTAACGCAGCATAAAGCTGATCGGACTGTAAATGATGGTTGGACAAGCTGTAGCGAAGGTCGCAAACCTTGAGCCTTGGTTTAGAAAACACGAGTATAGCCTTGGAGGACGACGCGTGAGCACTACTGACGGCCACCAGATTTTCGATCCAGCTACCCACAAACCAGCGCCATTTCGCGGGTTTCTGCCCGAAATCTGGCGCTATATCTGTGCCTTGTATCTAAAGCTGAGCGGATGGCGGTTGCAGGGCGATTGGCCAGATCTTCAAAAGGCGGTGATTCTCGCGGCTCCTCATACCTCCAATTGGGATGGCATCTTAATGCTGGCGACGGCGGGCCAATATCGCATCACCTTGCGTTTCATGGGGAAGAAAAGTCTGACCGAGGGCCCCTTTGGTGGGATTGTGAAATGGCTGGGCTGTGTGCCGGTGGATCGTTCGACCAGCAATGGCCTCGTCACCAGCATGACGACGGCTTTTGCCAATGCACGTGACTTGTTCTTGGCCATTCCTCCTGAAGCAACGCGCGCGCGGGCTGAGGAATGGAAAAAGGGCTATTATCTGATCGCCCAAGCAGCCGTCGTGCCCATCGTCTTCGCCGTGATGGACTTCGCTACCAAAACCGTCCGCATCAGTGGGTCTATCAAGCCGACCGGGGATTACGAGGCCGACTGGGCGCTGATCCGCAGTCACTATGATCGCGCCGTAGGCAAGCATCCCGCTAATTTTGCGCTACCTGCCTAAACCAGATCAATGCGCTCTAGAGCTGGCTCTTGTTGATAGAGAGCTTGAACGGCAGTGGCCCGATAGGTCCGGCATGCGCCTTGGTTTAGATAGCCCTTATCGGTGATCTCGCCATCCTCAAGGCTGGGCGGCGTGGTCAACAGGATCAGGCGGGTGATGCGTCGTGTCGTGGGCTGACCTGACCCCGCTTTCTCCAACGATGTTTTGGCGTGTGCCCGCACCTTTTCATGCCAGACCAAGGTATCTAGCTCTTCGTCGAGACCAGCAAGCGCGCGCGCTTTGCCGAGATTGATAAAGGCCAATGCGCCCAATTCTTCTTGGCCCTCGCCGCAAATCACGGCGTCGCTGAACAGGCCGTCTGAGGCTTGGACAAGGGCAGGGCGGACAAGGCCAGCAGGCACAAAACTGCCATTGGCGAGCTTGAATTCCTCAGACAAGCGGCCATTAAAGGCGAGGCCAGCTTCTGGCTGACCCGCATCAACAAAGCGTAGCGCATCGCCCAGCTTATAGAAGCCCTCTTCATCATAGGCATCGGCGGTCTTGTCAGGCGCGTTCAGATAGCCCGGCGTAATACCTGGGCCTTTGACACGGGCTTCAAGCTTGCTGCCTTGGGGCACAAGCTTCAAGGTGAGGCCGGGGACGGGTAGCCCGACAAGGCCCATGATTTCGTTGGGCCAATGCACATTGCAGACAGTCGGCGCCGTCTCAGTCGCGCCATAGCCCGCTGCCAAGGTGATTTCTTCCCCGGTTTGGCGCGCGGCCACCTGTTGCAGACGCCGATAGACATCTTGGGTCAAGGCCGCCCCGCCATATTGCATGATGCGCAAATTGGCGAAAAGGGCTTGGGCCAAATCTTCATCTTGTTCCAGAGCGCTAGCCAGAAGCGTCCAGCCGAGCGGCACGGTGATGTGGTAGTTCGGTTTGACGTGCTTGATTGTGGCAATCGTGGCCAAAAGGCCCTCAGCCGTTGGAGTGCCGGGGTCGATCCAGAGGCTACCGCCAGCGTGCAAGAGCATATGCAGCACTGCATTGCCGCCAAGAGAATGGCTCCACGGCAAATGATTGGCCATGATGATGCCATCTGGCCAAATCTCGGCTTCGCGCTGTTCGTCAAAGGTGGAGCGGATTTGGGCCGCATTAATGGCCAAATTGGCGTGCGTGACGGTGACTGCCTTGGGCGAGCCCGTTGAGCCGGAGGTCAAAAGATATTTGCATGCATCGCGCGGGTCGATGCTGTCCAAGTCAGGCGCGTCCTGTGGATCGGCGAAGAGGGTATCGAGCGAGATTTCGCCCGCTGTACCAAATCCATCGCCGGGCGAGATCACGGGCACGCCCACTTCTTCCGCCCAGAATGCTGGCTTGGCGAAAGCTTGCCCCTCCATAAAGACCGCTGCTGCTCCCAGCGTTTTGAGGGCTTCGTGCAGGCGTCGGGGGTCCCGCGCTTTTGTGGAATAAGCGGGTGTAATTGCCGCTACGGCGAGGCCGGCCAAGGGCGCTGCATAGGTCAAAAGCGCATGACTGATCGAATTAGAAGACGCGATGGCAATAATGCTGCCGCGTGGAAAGCGGCCATAAAGCCCTGCAGCAAGGGATTGCACCAATGTCCAGCCATCCTCATAACTGAGGTGCCGCCAAGCCCCCGCCTCAAAGCCTGCAAGCCAAAGCCTGCGCGGCGCTTCATCAGCCCAATGCGCCAAGGGTGCCACAACATTGGCAAAAGCGGGTCGCAAGGGATGGGGGTTAGTCAGCAAGATGGTGCCGTCGGCTTGACGGGTCAGATCAATCTTGACGGGGGAGATATAAGGGGCAGCACGCATCAGCCACAAATAGCCGAGCCCGTTTCACTTTGCACCTAGCTCTTACTCTAATGGCTGTTGCCACGCCGGATTCGAATTCTTGGCGAGGCCTCATTCAAGGGCTCAACCCGGTAGCGCTTGCCCTTGCGCTCTGGTGCCACCCAGCCTCCAGGCGGTTCCAATCGCGGGTTCCCTTCTGTCTGCTCTGCAAACTGGCGGACGGGCGGTTGTGGAGTGACCACCATGAAACCGCGCGTGCTTGGACTTTTCTCAAAGCGCTTGTCGAAGAAATGTTTTGGCGCTCCACCAGTTGGAGGCGGGATCAGTTCTTGCTCAATAGCAATTTTTTCCCGAGGGGCCGAAACAAGCTCTTGGTCTTTGCTCTCGGTTTGAGCCGAGGATCCAAAGCCAGCCGCTAGCAATGCAAAGATCAACATGGCGCAAATCCCCAAACCACACCTTCAAGCCACACCTTCAAGTAAGTGTAGCTTGCAGGCTGCATTAGGAATGTCGAGTGAAACTCTTGTAACCTTGGCTTGATTTCACCTTAAACCGTTCACAATGACACTTTAGGCCACTTTGCGGACAACAACAGAACCTGCCGAGTAACCTGCCCCAAACGAACAGATGAGGCCGGTGTCGCCCACGCCCAAGTCATCACTATTCTTGTGGAACGCGATGATGGACCCTGCAGAGGAGGTGTTGGCATAAGTATCCAGCACCGTAGGGCTTTCATCTTCAGTGGCTTCATGGCCCAGAACTTTGCCGGCGATCAGGCGGTTCATATTGGCATTGGCTTGATGCAGCCACATACGGCGCAGGCCCGATGCTTCTAGGCCCAAGGTTTCCATATGCTCGATAATCATGGCCGCCACCATGGGCACCACTTCTTTGAAGACCTTTCGGCCTTCTTGGACAAAGAGCTTGTCCTTCGCACCAATGCCTTCTGGGGCGGTGTGGTTTAAGAAGCCAAAATTGTTGCGGATATTGTTAGAGAATTGGGTTTTGAGTTTAGTACCGAGAATCTCCCAATGCGGCTTGTCACCGACGACATCTGCGGCCTCGATCAGAATGGCCGTGCCGACATCGCCAAAGATGAAGTGGCTGTCGCGATCTTTGAAGTTCAAATGACCCGAGCAAATCTCTGGGTTGACCACCAGCACGCTGCGCGCATGGCCAGCGCGAACGAAGTCTGCCGCTGTCTGAATGCCAAAGGTGGCCGACGAACAAGCCACATTCATGTCAAAGGCGAAGCCTTCGGGGTTACAGCCAAGCGCTGCTTGAATTTCAATCGCCATGGCGGGATAGGCGCGCTGCATATTGGACGCCGCACAGATAACCGCGTCTACCTCCATCGGGTCGCGGCCTGCGCGCTCAAGGGCTTGGCGGGCAGCCCGTACGGCGAGCTCAGCGAGAATCGACAATTCGTCATTCGGCCGCTCTGGAATGCGCGGGGCCATAATGGTGGGGTCCAAAATGCCATCCTTATTGACGACAAAGCGGGCCTTAATGCCCGAGGCTTTCTCAATGAACTCCACTGAGGAGGGCGTCAAAGCGGCCACTTCCCCGGCTTCAATCGCCGCTGCATGTTCGCCATTATAGAGCTCTACATAACGGTTAAAGCTATCGACCAATTCTTCATTGGTGATGGAATTTGGCGGCGTATAAAGGCCAGTCGCGGAGATAACAGGTTTGATTGCAGAGCTCACAGGCAGTCTTTCCATAGCTGTTAAAGTCGTGTGGGGCGCACTTCGGGGCACCGCGCAAGGGTGTAGGCATAAACCGTGTCACCTAACCCGTCGAGGCCCTCACGACAGAACCCGCCTCTAGCAGTCTTTAGGCGGACTCTTGAGACAATCTAATGTGAAGCTGTGCTAGGCGGTCCGAAGTGATCTGCAGGCAGGGGGAATACATGGAGATTTACGGCGACGATCGCTCTGGCAATTGCCTGAAAGTGCGTTGGACGGCAGAGCATTTGAACCTGCCCTTTGTTTGGCATGAGGTATTAGCGCTGACGGGTCAGACGGAGACACCAGAATTTCGCGCCCTCAATCCCTTTGGCCAGGTCCCCGTTGTGCGCTGCGACGACGGGCGAACGCTGGCCCAATCCAACGCCATCATACTTTATCTGGCCGAAGGATCAGCGCTGATCCCGACAGGTGCGTTTGACCGTGCCAAACTATTCGAATGGCTGTTTTGGGAGCAATATAGCCATGAGCCCGTCATCGCGGTTCGTCGTGCGAAAGTGCATCTGTTAGGCCAGACCGATGCCGAGATTGACCCGAGCCTTCTGCCGCGCGGCCAAGTCATTCTGAGCCGGATGGACGAGCATCTACGCGGGCAGGACTGGTTTGTTGGCACCGCCTTTACTTTGGCGGATATTGCGCTGTTGCCCTATACCCGATTTGCCGATCAGGGCGGGTTTGAGCTTCATCGTTATCCCGCTATTCAGGCTTGGATTCGCAGATGCGAAGAGCTTTTGGGTCTGCCCGCACTTTAGCACTTGCCGCTGCGAAAACTTGTCAGCGCGCCTTTGTCCCGCTAACCCAATTCCAACACCGCCTGCGCTGCCCACAGCGTGACTTTTTTTCAGGGACAGACCCATGCAAGATATTCTTCAAGCGCTTGAAGCCAAACGTGACAAAGCCCGCGCCGGTGGCGGCCAAAAGCGGGTGGATGCGCAACATTCTAAAGGCAAGCTGACGGCGCGTGAGCGGATCGAAATCTTGCTCGACGAAGGTAGCTTTGAAGAATTTGATATGTTCGTCGAACATCGCTGCACCGAATTTGGGATGGATGCGCAAAAGTTCCCGGGCGACGGCGTCATCACCGGCCAGGGCACGATCAATGGGCGCCTGATCTATTTGTTCTCGAAAGACTTCACGGTCTTTGGTGGGTCTTTGTCACTGACCCATGCAGCTAAGATCGTCAAAGTTCAGCAAATGGCTGCCCGCAATGGCGCGCCCGTGATTGGCTTGTTTGATGCTGGCGGCGCGCGCATTCAAGAAGGCGTTGATTCGCTGGCGGGCTATGCCGACATCTTCATGGAAAACGTAATGTCGTCAGGTGTGATCCCGCAGATTAGCGTGATCATGGGCCCCTGCGCCGGTGGCGACGTTTATTCGCCTGCTTTGACTGACTTCATCTTTATGGTGAAGGACACGAGCTATATGTTTGTGACTGGCCCCGATGTGGTCAAAACCGTCACCAACGAAGTCGTCACCGCTGAAGAATTGGGCGGGGCCAGTGTGCATGGTGCCAAATCTGGCGTGATTGACGGCAGCTTTGACAATGACTTCGACACCTTGTTCCAAATGC
The DNA here is from genome assembly GCF_044346625.1 of Aquidulcibacter sp. Lineage (GTDB taxonomy): Bacteria > Pseudomonadota > Alphaproteobacteria > Caulobacterales > Aquidulcibacteraceae > Aquidulcibacter. Next base: position 106,061 of record NZ_JBIIYV010000002.1, read on the forward strand.
GCCGCTTGGTTGATTATCTGCCCCTTTCAAACCGCGAAAAGCCGCCAACCCGGCCGACCCATGACGACCCAGAACGGGTGGAAATGAGCTTGGATAGCCTGATCCCAGCCAATCCCAACAAGCCCTATGACATGAAGGAATTGATCGAGAAGGTTGTCGATGATGGCGATTATTTCGAGATCGCCAAGGACTTTGGCAAGAATATCATCACCGCCTTTGCCCGCATTGAAGGCTCTACTGTGGGAGTCGTTGCCAACCAACCGATGAGCTTGGCAGGCGTGCTCGACATCGACTCCAGCCGAAAGGCCGCCCGCTTTGTGCGCTTCTGCGACTGTTTCAACATCCCCATCGTGACCTTTGTCGATGTGCCGGGCTTCATGCCGGGCACCAAGCAGGAATATGGCGGCCTGATCAAACATGGCGCGAAGCTGTTGTTTGCCTTTGCAGAAGCCACGGTGCCAAAAGTCACCGTCATCACGCGCAAAGCCTATGGCGGTGCCTATGATGTGATGAGCTCCAAGCATTTGCGCGGCGACGTCAATTATGCGTGGCCGACCGCAGAGATCGCCGTGATGGGTGCTAAAGGGGCGGTGGAGATCATCTTCCGCGCCGACATGGGCGACCCAGACGCGATTGCCGCCCGCACGGCAGAATATCAAGATCGCTTTGCCAATCCGTTTGTCGCGGCACAACGCGGCTATATTGATGACGTCATCATGCCGCACTCCACCCGCCGCCGGGTCGCCAAGGCCCTACGCGCCCTCAAGCATAAGAAGCTTGAGAACCCGTGGAAGAAGCACGACAATATTCCGTTGTAGGGTCGCCTACATCACCGCTTCAATCAGCACGGGAACATTCGCCGCGATGGCGTGGGCCAGCGCGGTATCAAAGGCCTCTGCAGTGTCGCAAGACACCGCCTCAACCCCTTGACCTTCAGCCAGTTTCACCCAATCGAGGGTGGGCTTGTCGAGCGAAAGCATAGAGCTGGCCGCAGGGCCAGGTTGGCCTGCTCCGGTGCGGCCCATCTCAATATTCAAGATACGATACGAACGGTTTGCGAACACGACCGTCACCACGGGCAGGCGTTCGCGCGCCATCGTCCAAAGGGCTTGCAACGTGTACATGCCAGCGCCATCGCCGGTTAGTGCAATCACTTTGCGGTCTGGGGCCGCCACTGCTGCTCCAATGGCCAAGGGAAGTCCTTGGCCGATTGCGCCACCGGTTAGGAACAGCCAATCATGCTGAGCGGCTGTTTGGGTTGCCATGAAGTGCGGCAGGCCTGCGGTAACCGCATCGTCAGAGATAATGGCCTGATCGGGCATATGGCGCGCCAGAGAGGCCGCACAGGTGTAAGGCGTGATTTTGCCTGTCGGCATCGGCTGTTCGGTGCGCGCTGGCGCTGGTGGGGCCTCTGGCGAATCCAAGGCATCGGCCAAAGCGGCCAAGGCTTCAGCCGTATCTTCGCTGCGACCCGAAAGCTCGATGGTGGCGCAGCCTTCCGGCACCAATATGCTGGGCTTGCCGGGATAAGCGAAAAAGGCGCAAGGCACACCGGTGCCGGCCAAAATCATCAGATCAACGCCTGCCAGATCTTCCATCGCCATTTCAGCAAAATAGGCCATTCGGTCTGGGCCAAAGCGGCCTGCACCGCGCGCGAGCCGTCCGACAAATGTATCGCACAAAACCCGGACGCCAGCAGCCTTCAATCGCGACATAATTTCAAGCGCGGCTTCATCATAAAGGGCCGGGCCATTGACCAGCACGACGGGCTTTTGCGCCAGTTGGATGGCGTCGGCCACCGCTTCGACTTGGGCAAGGTCAACGAGGGAGAGGCCGGGTATTGATACGCGAGGCGCATCGGGGCCAGCCGCACTCCATGCGCTGTCAGCGGGCAGGATCAGGGTCACAGGTCCTGCTGGCGGCCCCATGGTTTCGACAAAGGCTTTCGCCGCTTTTTCGCCTGCTTCGCTGGCCTTCTCCACCACCCCAACCCAACGCGAATTGGGCTTTACCAGCGTTTCAATGTCAGAGGCTAAGGGCGCATCCAAGGTGCGGTGATAGGTGGCGTGATCGCCCACCACATTGACCATGGGCGCATAGGCGCGCCGCGCATTATGAATATTGGCTGCGCCATTGGCATAGCCCGGGCCCAAATGCAAAAGCGTCATAGCAGGTTTGCCCGCGATACGGGCAAACCCGTCCGCTGCGCCCGTCGCCACCCCTTCAAACAGACATAAGACCGAGCGAATGCGCGGCTCTCGGTCGAGGGCTTGGACCAGATGCATTTCGCTGGTGCCGGGATTGGCAAAGCAGGCCGTGACCCCATGTTCGGCCAAAGTCGCCACCAATTGGTCTGCGCCGGTGCGGGTGTCGGTTTCTTGGGTCATGCTTTGCCTCATCGCTATTTGGCCAATCCTTGCCCGAGCCAAACTCTGCTGTCACGACAGGAAAACAGATCAGATGCACTTTTGGGCTGACAGGACGCCCATTGCGCGCCAAGGTGTGGGCATGACCCAAATTTACCGTATCACCCTCGCCCGCCATATCACCGGAACCCCCTCGCTGGAGGATTTCAAACTGGAAGCGTTTGAAGCCCCGCCTTTGAAGGAGGGCCAGTTTCGGGTGGAAAATAAGTTCGTTTCTGCCGACCCCGGTACAAGGTCGCGCCTTTCGGGGACGGATTCCTACGCCGGTGCTTTGAAAATTGGCGATCCGATTGATGGCTTTGCCGTCGGCCATGTGGTGGAAAGCCAAAATCCTGCCTTTGAAGTCGGCCAATTGGTGACCCTAGGCTCGGGCTGGGCCAGCCAGTCTATCTCCAATGGCCGCGGCTATTGTGCGAAATTGCCGGACTTGGACGTGCCATTTTCGGCTTGGATCGGTGTCCTAGGCGTGCCCGGCATGACGGCTTGGTTTGGACTGAAGCGTATTGGGCAGATCAAGCCCGGTGACCGCGTGATTGTAACCTCTGCTGCTGGCCCTGTTGGGGCAACTGCTGGCCAACTGGCCAAGGCTTGGGGTGCGTCGCGTGTCGTCGGTGTTGCGAGCGCCGGCGATAAGTCAGATTGGCTAAAGGCTGAGGCTGGCTTTGACGAAGTAATCGACTACCGCTCGCCCACGTTTGCGGCCGATCTTGCTGCGGCCATGCCCGAGGGTGCGGACGTGTTGTTCGATAATGTCGGCAATGCGATGATTGATACCATTCTGCCTTTGATGCGCCCGTTTGGCCGCATTGTTGTGTCTGGCCAAGTAGCGGATTATAATGTCGCGTTGCCTGACCGGCATGGCATTCTTAATACCGACCGCTTCATCACCCATCGCCTCAAGATGGAGGGGCTGGTGGTATTTGATGATCTGCGCGCCTTCCCAGAAGCTCAAGCCGAAGCTGCCGCCATGATTAAAAGCGGACAACTCAAGCTCAAAGAAGTGGTCTCTGAAGGCGTGGAAAGCCTGCCTACGGCCTTTTGTGCTTTGTTCCAACCCGGTGCCACCTTTGGCCGCCGGATTGCGCGCATTTAAGTGGGGCGAGGTTTATGGAGTTTCAGCACTATTCCCGCATCGAATTTGCTTATGACCAAGGTTATGGGCCGCGTGTTCTGGTCGTCACCATCAGCGGCAATAATCCCGTCAATGGCGTCGATGAAGCCATGCATGAGGAATTGGCCCGTGTGTTTACCGATTGCCAGCGCGATCCCGACAGCGATCTGATCGTCTTGACCGGCAAGGGCCGTGTATTCTGCGCAGGCGGCGACTTGGATTGGTTTGACGAGCAAATCAGCAATCCCGCCAGCTTTCGCGCGATTGCGCCTGACGCCAAGCGGATCGTGTTGTCTCTCCTCGAACTTGAAAAGCCGATCATCTGCCGTCTAAATGGCGCAGCTGCAGGGCTTGGGGCCACGATTGCTTTGATGTGCGATGTGATCATCGCCGAAGACACGGCCAAGATTGGCGACCCGCATGTGAAGGTTGGCCTCGTCGCAGGGGATGGTGGTGCCGTGATTTGGCCAGCTTTGATCGGCGTAGCGCGGGCGAAGGAAATGTTGCTGACAGGCGACTTGATCTCTGGCGCAGAAGCGGCCCGTATTGGCCTTGTCAATTATGCCGTGCCTTCTGACCAGCTTGATGGCAAAGTCGCCGAAATGGCTGGGAAGATCCTCGGCAATCCACGTTGGGCAGTGCGTTGGACCAAAGTCGTCATGAACCAGCAGCTCCGCCAAGCGGCTAATCTGACCATGGATGCAGCTGTCGCCTATGAGACCTTGTCCAATATGGCCAAGGACCGCGCCGAAGCCGTCGCCGCATTTAAAGAAAAGCGCAAAATGAACCTGACAGGGGAATAGAATTGCCGTACGCCTTTGCCCCAGAACCCGACTACGTTACCGAATTACGCCATCAGTTGCGCCGCTTTGTGGAAGCCAAGGCCCCACGTGAAAAGCGCCAACTCTGGGACCGCACCCATACTTGGCCGCGCGACCTGTTTGCTGAGCTCGCCGCCATGGGCATTTGCGGGCTGACGGTTGAGGAAGAGTTTGGTGGCCTCGGCCAGGACGTCTATGCCGCTGTGGCGGTGATCGAAGAATTGTGCCGGGCAGGGGCGTTTTTGGCAGGGCCCTTTATCCATTGCGCTTTTTATGGCGGGATGAACATTTCCGAAAACGGCAATGACGCGCAAAAGGCCGCCTATCTGCCCGCCTTGGCCAAGGGCGAACTCATGTTCTGCTATGGCCTGTCTGAACCCGATGTGGGGGGAGACTTGTCCAGCGTTACCACACGCGGCGTCATTGACGGCGATCATGTGGTGATTAATGGGGCCAAGCGCTGGTGCACAGGCGCGGACTTTGCCGATTACATCTATTGCCTGATCCGCACCGAAAGCGATGAGAAGCGCAAGAACCTCGCCTTTGTGTTGATCCCGAAAGATACGCCGGGCGTAGCCCTGCAGCCGATCGAGCACGTCAATCTGCGCTATACGCTGTCGAGCGATGTCTATTTCGACAATGCCCGTATTCCCGTTTCCAATATCGTCGGTGGGCCTGAAAAATGGGGCAAGGGCTGGGGCATGTTGGCTGGCCGCGCACTCGATGTTGAAAAGCTGGAAATTACCGCCGTGACCTTTGGCATCGCGCAAGCCGCCGTCGAAGAGGCTTGGGCCTATGCGCAAGAGCGTGTGCAATTTGGCAAAGTCATCTCCGGCCACCAAGCCATCCGCCATGCTTTGGTTGAGGCTCGCACCAAGCTCGAAGCCTGTCGGCATATGCTCTACCACGCCGCTTGGCTCGCCACGCAGAACCTACCCTGCGGCATTGAATCCAGCATGGCCAAACTCTTCGTCGCCGACACCGCCGCCGAAATCGCCTTGATCTGCCAACGCGTGCTGGGTGCCTATGCCCTGTCGGATGCCTTCGACATGGAACGCCACGTCCGCGACCTCCTCGGCATGCGCATCGTCGGTGGGTCCAGCGACATGCAAAAGAATAACCTCGCGGGCCTTTGGGGGATGAAGGGGTAGGCTATAAACGCTTCTTAGCGAAAGCCCTGCCGGATGCGGATTTGAGATGCTTCTCAAATGCCCAAGCTTGGGAGTCATCGGAAAATCCTAGGTATGTTTTGACCCGCCAAGGGCCATATTTGGACGTGTGTGTTACTTCGCCAGCATTATGCTTAGCTAGCCTAGCCTTCAGATCAGCGGTAGCGCCGACATAGAAGTGGTGCCAGTCGAGGCTTTCTAGAATGTAGACGTATTTCAATTTTGAACTTCCTCGTGTTTGGGAAGATCAGCCACTGGAAACACAGGTGTGAGATGATCGTGTGGGCCCAGCTTCGCCGCGGCGAGCCGGGATCATATAACATGCAGGCACACTACGCACTGCGTGCTTCGGCTCGCCAAGCCGTAGCTCGAAGAGCGAAGCCTGGTGGGTCGTGTAGGACTCGAACCTACAACCAGACCGTTATGAGCGGCCGGCTCTAACCATTGAGCTAACGACCCGTGCCATGGCGAACCAGAGGCGGGAGGCGGGGAGATAGCGGTTTTTGGTGCGTCGCAAAAGCCTCGTCCTCATTTGAACGCAGATCGGTCTCTTTTTTGCCCAAAGCAGTGCAGACTCTGTTCATGTTGGTTTAGGTAGAAACCACAAGACCAATCTGGGAAGGGAATACATCATGCGTCAGTTTCATCGCCACACCCTCTTATCGGCACTAGCACTTGGCACAGTCGGGCTCGTGCCCCTGTCGGCGATGGCGCAAGCCGCACCTGCCATGGGCGCGCCTTGCTGCGTGGCTCCAGCACCTGTCACGCCGACAACCTTGAACTTCACTGTCAGTGCGGATCAGAAGAAAGCGCCAGACATGGCGACCATGGGGGCAGGGGTGGTGACGACTGCTAAGACCGCTAAAGCCGCCATGGAAGACAATGCGCGCAAAATGTCGGCGGCCTTTGTGGCGCTGAAAGCCGCAGGCATCGCCGACAAGGATATGCAGACCTCTGGCGTGCAGCTCAGCCCGCAATATGATTACACCAACGGCACGCGCCCGCGCATTGTAGGATACCAAGCTTCTAACCGCGTGACCCTAAAACTGCGCAAGATTGAACAAATCGGTGCCGTGATGGACGCTCTTGTCGCCCAAGGCATTAACGAGATTGACGGGCCAAACTTCGGCATTGAGAATCCTGAAGTTATGCTGGATCAGGCGCGCACGGAAGCCATGACCACCGCGATGCGCCGGGCAGAGCTTTACGCCAAGGCCGCAGGCATGCGGGTTAAACGCATTGTCTCGATCAATGAGAGCGGTGGCTACATGCCCCCGCAACCTATGCCGATGATGATGGCCCGCGCTGCGATGGCTGACTCCGCTGCACCAACACCTGTGGCTGCAGGCGAGGTAAGCTATTCGATCCAAGTCTCGCTGCAAGTCGAGCTCGAGAAGTAGGAACCAAATCACAGGTTTTGGTCCGACGACGGTTGATCACACAGAAGTGGTTGAGAAAGTCGGACCAAAGCTTGCAAACTGGTGGGTTTCGGGGTAGCGCCCCGCCATGTTTAACTTTGACCTCGTCGCAGCAAACCTTCTCTCGCCCGCCGTTATTTGTTTCGCTTTGGGTGCCTTTGCCGCTTATGTGAAGAGCGATTTGCGCGTCCCCCAGCAGGTACACGAGACCATCTCGATGTACCTCTTGTTCTCGATTGGCCTCAAAGGCGGGATCGCGCTTGATAATTCGGTAGGCGCTTCGATGTTGCTGCCTTTCCTAGCCACCATCTTTATGGGTGTTTTGACGCCTTTGATTGCCTTTTACGTCGCAAGACAGATCGGCAAACAAAGCATCGTCGACTCTGGCGCCATGGCCGCACACTTCGGCTCGGTCAGTGCTGTGACCTTTATGGCCGCATTGAACTTCGCGACGTTGAGTGGGTTTCAGATCGAAGGTTATCTGACCGCACTGCTGATCGTGCTGGAGGTACCCGGCATCATTATTGGCATCGTGCTGGCGCGCCTCATGTCGGAAAACCGCACGATCAGCGTCAACCATGTGCTGCGCGAAGCAATCACCAGCAAGAGTGTTATGCTGATGGGCGGTGGTTTGCTGGTTGGCCTATTGACGGACGCCAAAGGGATTGAAGCGGTTTCCACTGTCTTCATTACGCCTTTCCAAGGCGTCTTGGCTTTCTTCTTGTTGGAACTTGGCGTGGTAGCATTAAAACGCCTACGGGAATCGAAGGCACCTTTGCCCTTTATGCTAGGCTTTGGCATCACGATGCCCATCGTGTTTGGGGCGATTGGCTTGATCGTCGGCCACTTCGCGGGCTTCTCGGTTGGCGGGACAGCCGTTTTCGCTACCATGGCTGCCAGTGCATCTTATATTGCGGCCCCTGCCGCCGTGCGTATGGCCATGCCAGAGGCGAACGAGGGCCTCTACCTCACCACCTCAATCAGTATTACCCTGCCGTTCAATATCATCATCGGGATACCTGCCTACTTCGCGGTCTCGGCGATGATAAGCGATTGGCCGACGCTAGCGAGCTTAATGCCCTAATCCGCCGCCCGTGGGTCTGCTCGCACCCAGCCGCGTTCATGGTTGAACAAGTCCAACCCGCCAGTGGCGATGTCAAAGCGCGCGCCTTCTAGATTGAGGGTGCCGGCTGCGACCTTTTCCGCGACAAACGGGAAGCTCAACAAGTTGGACATTGAGAGCTCTACGCTCGCGCGTTCGCACGGTTCGATCTCTTCGGTGTTTAAGGCCACGACGACAGGGACCAGCACATCGATCCATTGGGTTACAAACCGCATTGTTTGGCCTTTATGCCCAGCCTTGGTACCCCATCGCCCCCGGTCGATCGCAGCCTTTACCCCGCCACAACGGGCGTGGCCCATGACAAGGATCGTTTTCACGCCCAGCGCCTGGACCGCAAATTCAATCGCTGCTGAGGTACCGTGCAGGCCTTCGCCTTGCTCAAACGGCGGCACAAGGGCGGCCACATTGCGCACGACAAACAGCTCACCCGGCGACACGTCAAAGATTTGACCGGGATCGGCGCGAGAGTCCGAGCACGCAATCACCAGCAAGCGCGGGGTTTGGCCATCGGCCAATTGTTCATAGAGTTCGCGCTGGTGCGGCCAAGCATCGCGACGAAAACGGCTATAGCCTTCCAATAATCGATCCATCAGAAACCTATAGCCGCACCTGTCCTTGAATGGGAAGGCTTAATTGGCGCGTGTCACGTGAAGGACCGCGCCTTCAACCCCTGTCACCACCAAAACACTGCCGCTGGCTGGTTCGGCCCCGTCGTAGGTTTTAGCTGCCCATTCTGTGTCACCTAGGCGCACCCGACCCATGCCGCCAACAAAGTTATCGACCGCAATCGATGTTTGCCCAATATGACGCTGAAGCGGGGAGTTTAGAGTAGGATCTTCAGATGGCGTCGTATCTGGTTTGAAAAAGCGGCGCCCTGCAACGGTCGTTGCCAATGCAAACATGGCAAACGCAACCAATTGCAACGGCAGACTTGCTTCAGGGAAGATCGCGGCAAGTGCGGCGGTTAGGGCTGCTGCCGTCGCGATCCACAACAAATACGCTGTACCGGTCAGCAATTCAGCCGCCAAAAGCGCCGCCCCAATGCCAAGCCACGTCAACGCGCCAAAGCCCGCCCAATTACTGATAATTGCTTCCATGGTCTTAGCCCTTCGTGGTTGGAACAGAGGTGCGGCCTTGTCCTTGGCCTTGAGTTGCCGTGCCGGACATGGTCAATTGGCGCACGCCTTCGATCGCTGAAGCAATTGCGCTCAACTCGGTGGGCACAATCACTGTGCGTTGTTGGGGCGAGGAGGCCAGCTTGCCAAAGGCCTCGACATAGGATTGGCCGAGGAAGTAATTCAGCGCATTGACGTCGCCGGCTGAGATCGCGTCGGACACCATGCGCGTCGCGTTTGCTTCAGCCTCTGCTGAGCGTTCCCGGCCTTCTGCGTCCCGGAAAGCCGATTCCTTGCGACCTTCAGCTTCTAAGATAACCGCTTGCTTATGACCTTCAGCGCGCAGAATGGCCGCTGCCTTGTCGCCTTCTGCGGACGTGATTTCGGCACGACGCTCGCGCTCAGCCTTCATTTGCTTGGCCATGGCCTCATTGAGGTCTGCAGGGGGCGACAGGTCTTTGATCTCAATCCGCACCACTTTGACACCCCAGGGATTGGTGGCGGCATCAATGGTCTGCAACAGCCGCGCATTGATGGTATCGCGCTGAGATAGGACTTCGTCCAATTCCATTGAGCCGATCACGGTGCGCAAATTGGTTAGCGATAGATTGGTGATCGCCAAGCGCAAATCCTCGACCTCATAGGCGGCCTTGGCGGCGTCAAACACTTGGGTGAAGACCACCGCGTCGCAACGCACCATCACGTTGTCACGCGTGATCACTTCTTGGCGCGGGACGTCCAAAACGCTTTCCATCATAGAAATCTTGCGGCCGATTTGGTCCATAATCGGGGTAATGAAGTGAATGCCGGGGTGCAGGGTACGCAAATAGCGACCAAAGCGCTCCAACGTATATTGGCGACCTTGTGGAACGATTTTGACAAATGTGGTGACAAAAATGACCGCCATAACAACCAATGCGGCGGAAAACCAAAAAAATTCCATGAATTACCCTCCCAATAAGGAGCAATGAAGCGCAGGCCACAGAGCGGTACGAAACGTCGTACCAAGCCTACCCTAAATCATTGCCCGCGAGGAATATGTGTATTGCCAAACCAGATTGAAAGAGCCCACTCGCTTTCCTGTGGATAAAATGGTGGATAAATTTGGGGATAGTCCGGATACCGCTGATTCTATGCGTGAATCTAAGTTTCGCGACACGAAAAAAACTTCTTGTCAAAATAAAAATCAGGCGTAATCTTGACTTCACGGAAGCAAGAGCGGGAGTAAAAAGTTAGCGAGGCGACAAAAGAAGAAAACGCCTTTCAATAGGTGGGGTCAACATAGTCTAATTCTAACGAATACTTCTGAAGGCGAAGCGAAAGCTATACCTAGCACTTGGGTCCGTCGCACTCAACTTGTTGAGAGCAGGCCGCACGGGGAAACCAGTGCGGCCTTTGTGCGTTTGTAGTCGATTGAGTCTGCCTTGCAGCACCCAACACTTTGGTTCTCTTAGGCGAGGCGTGATGTCCCCTTCAGCTAGCGAAAGAAGTCTTGATCGCGCCGATAAACGCTTGAACGGTCCGCGACGGCACTTGGGCGGCATGGGTCACCGCGCTAATTGCGAAAAAAGCGTCGCCTGGAAAGGGGAGGGTCCGACACGCCCCTTTTGCGACCAAAGGTGCCGCAGCTGAAGCTGGCAACATGGTGACAATATCAGACCGCATGGCCAGTTCGAGGCAGGCACTTTGGTTCAAGATCCGGTATTTGGGAAACCCTCGCTGCCGCAATAGTTCGCGTTGTTCAAACGGCAGCGCATTTTGAAACCTAGTATCAAACCCGGCGATGGCCCAATCAAAGGCCAAGATGGCGAGGAGAGAGCCGTCGGTTTCTTCAATGGGATGGCCGGGGCGAAAGACGACTTTATAGGGCTCAGAAGCCAGTCTCTGGAGTTTTAGTTCGCTTCGGTTCTTCAGGCTTTCAATGGTCGTCGAATGAAACAGCAAAAGGTGGGCCTGCCGGCGGAGCAGTCTCTCACTGGCAAGGTCTGGCGGCATGGTTTCGATTTGCACGGCCACTTGGGGATGGGTTTTGCGAAACTCCAAGAGGGCGCCATGCATCAGCGTATCGATAACAGCCGGGCCGCAAATAAGGTTGAGTTGTAACTCCCCAGCTATCGCGTCTGCGCGGACCTTTTCGGCGTGCGCCAGCAGATCTGAAGCGGTCAGAGCCAATCGCCGGCCAGCCTCGGTCGGAGTGATCGACCGGGTCGTGCGATCAAACAGACGCATATCCCACTTTGCCTCCAGAGTTTGGATGCTTTTGGTCAGCGCGGAATGGGTGATCAACAACTCCTCCGCCGCGCGAGAGAAACTGCCTAAGCGATAGACCGCTTCGAACCGTTGGATCAGGACAAGATCAATAGACATGTTCCAATGTCTACATAATATTAGATTATTATTCAATTGTAGGCTTCGAACAGCTCGCCTAACCTCCCGCGGGAACGCGATAAAGCGGGCCAAAAACGGCATTGGGGGAAGCGAATGACGACCAGCGAGTTCATTCAAGGAAACATCGGCCTTTATTCGGCGATCTTCTTTTTCACGCTACTTGGCATTGAATTGATCGCGATCAAGCTGTTTCGGGCAAAAGGCAAAATGCCCGCCAAAGATGCCTCTCTAGGTGTTCTGATGGGGGTGTTGAGCGATCCGGTCAATGCGATGTCAGCCTTCATCACACTCGGCATTTTGTCCCTCGTTCAGCCGTTCCAGTTTTACGCGATTCCAGTAAACCCATGGACGTTTTTGCTGTGCTTCATCCTCGATGATTTGCGCTTTTATTGCCATCACCGGGTCGCCCATCGTTGTCGGTGGGTTTGGGCCATGCATGTCGTCCACCATTCCAGTCAGGAATACAATCTGGCAGTCGCCCTCAGACAAGGCTGGACCAAGCATTTTACGGGCACCATGCTCTTCAAAGTACCTTTGGTTCTGATCGGTTTTGACCCGGTGATGGTGACCTTCTGCGGCGTCTTGAATGCCACGTATCAATTCATGTTGCATACCGAGACCGTCAACAAGCTGCCACGCTGGTTTGAAGCGGTCTTCAACACGCCGTCGCACCATCGGGTGCACCATGCCAGCAATGCGCGTTATTTAGACGCCAATTATGCTGGGACCTTGATCATCTGGGACCGGCTCTTTGGAACCTTTGCTGCCGAGGATGAGGCGGATCGCCCTGTCTATGGCTTAGTCAAAAACCTTAACACCTTTAATATGTTCAGGATTCTGTCGCACGAATATATCGGCATTGCTAAAGATGCGAGCCAACGGGGGCTGACCCTTTTCCAACGCTTTTGCTATATCTTTGCCCCCCCGGGGTGGAGCCATGATGGATCCCGTCTCTCCAGCACCGACATCAAACGAGCAGCCGGCATTGGTGCCAAGCCTAGCGATCCAGTTGCTGCCGAGACCAACGCCCAATGATGCCGCTGCACTACGCGCTTACCGACGGCTTGGTCTTTATCGCTGCTGCTTGGGGGGCTTGGCACCTGCTTAAGGCTGGTAAGCCAGTTGGGGCGCTGGGTGTGGCCTTGTTTGGGCTCGCTGCGGCCATTGGCACTGTACGGGTCACCAGCGGGCTGATCGAGCCTCTCGCTGGGGCGCACCGGTTTGCCTCACAGTTTGGCAGTCTGTTAGGCTTGCTGCTGCTTCTCTGGCAGATTTTTAAGACGACTGTCGGCCCTGCTCGCTCGGTTTATGCGGCAGCTATCTGTGTCAGCGCTGTGGGGCTGGCGATTATTCTGCCAGCGGCTGGCGCACCCATTTACATCCTTGCCTTAGTAGGTGGGATCGCCCTGTTTGGCTTGGACCGCCTTGGCGGGAAGCCGAACATGGGTGCGGCTTTGGGCTTTGGCGTGATGTTGCCAAACGTCTTGTTTCTGCGCCAATCAAAGTTTCTAGGCCCAGACCTTAGCTGGCACCTTTTCCACATCGTCATCGCGTTGTGGCTAGTGCTGACGGTGCTGGCTCTCACGCCACAGCAAGCGGCCGCGTCGGCCAACACATGATCCGCCGCTTAAGATTTCGAAGGAAAGCGGTTCAGCGCTTTTGTGCCTAAGAATCCTTCAATTTGCCCGCAGATGCTGCAAAAGCCTGTCGATGAATGGCGGTGACACGATCAAACCAGTTGACGTGTCGCGCGCGCGCGGGCAGGAGGGCGCTTCTTGTGCCGCGCTCGGATGATACCGGCCCAAGCTCATGTGTGACTGCGGGAGAGACGATCCCCCAAAGGACCGCGCCGAAGGAGCAACCGCCCCGGAAACTCTCAGGCAAAAGGACCGCAGCTACGTCAATACGCTGGAGAGTGTTGGGCAAATCGCCCAACCGCCGAAGGAGCAAGCGGTCCCTTGAACAATCAAGGTTCCCCGCGAAAACTCTCAGGTTTTAGACAGCTGGGGCGCGCGCCATAACGGGGGAACCCTTTGGCGTGTCGCATACCTGTCGGAGCCTTTTAATGTCTGAAGACACTTCATTGAAAACCACACCCCTAACTGGGCTTTGGCAGGGCATGGGTGGCCGTATGGTGCCCTTTGCTGGCTATTTGATGCCGGTGCAATTTCCTGAAGGGGTCATGAAAGAGCATGTGTGGACGCGCGAAAAGTGCGGCCTGTTTGATGTGTCGCACATGGGCCCCGCCTTCTTGAAGCTCAATGATGCAAGCTTGACGGGTGACGCCGCCCATGCGGCGATTGCGGCCTTGGTGGAGACCATCCTGCCGTGCGATGTCGCCGGCCTCGCCCCCGGTCAGTTGCGCTATACGACGTTGCCAAATGCAACAGGTGGCGTGATGGATGACTTGTTTGTCGGTCGCCCAAAAGCAGATGCCGATCAAGGCACGCTCTATTTCGTCGTCAATGCCGGCTGCAAAGAACAGGACTTTGCCATTATCGCTGCTGCTTGTGCGGGTAAGGCGACGCTGACGCGGGCCGATGATCGCGCCTTGATCGCCGTCCAAGGGCCCAAAGCCGCAGATGTCATTGGTAATGTTGGCGACGGGCCAAAGCGCTTGGGCTTTATGGAATTTGCGACCGTTAAGGGCCCTTATGGCGAAGTCGTCGTGTCCCGCTCTGGCTACACAGGCGAAGACGGCTTTGAGGTATTGATCGCGGCCGACAAGGCTGAAGCCTTTGTCCGTACCTTGTTGGCCACCGCGCATGTGAAGGCGATTGGTCTTGGTGCGCGCGATAGTTTGCGCTTGGAAGCTGGCCTTTGTCTCTATGGCCACGATCTTGATGAAACCACGAGCCCGATTGAAGCAGGCCTTGCTTGGACCATTCAAAAAGTCCGGCGAGAGCGCGCGGACTTCCCAGGCGCTGTCCGCATTCTGAAAGAGCTTGCTGAGAAGCCCGCCCGCAAGCGCGTTGGCCTCTTGCCCAAGGATAAAGCACCGGCGCGGGAAGGTGCTGAAATCCGCAATCTCGCTGGCGAGAAGGTCGGCATCGTGACTTCGGGCGGCTACGGCCCCAGTGTCGGTGGGCCAATTGCTATGGGCTATGTTGACTTGGCCTTTGCTGCCGTCGGCACCGAATTAGATTTGATCGTTCGCGATCAACCTCGCCGCTGGGTCGTCGCACCCTTGCCCTTTGTTCCTCATAATTACCACCGGAAAGGCTGAAACATGAGCACCAAATATACTAAAGACCACGAATGGGTATCTGTCTCTGGCAATATCGCCACCTGTGGCATCACCGCCTATGCCGCCGAACAATTGGGCGATGTCGTGTTTGTGGAATTGCCTAATATTGGTCGGATCGTTTCCCAAGGCGATGAAGTGGCTGTGGTAGAAAGCGTGAAGGCAGCTTCGGACGTATACGCGCCCGTCTCGGGCGAAGTCGTCGACGTCAATGAAGCTCTGGCTGAGGCACCAGAAGGCGTCAATGAGGCGGCAGAGACGACGGGCTGGTTCACGAAGCTGAAGTTGACCGACCCCGCAGAGCTTGATGCCCTAATGGATCGCGCGGCTTACGACGCCTATCTGGCAGGTCTTTAAGTCTCATGTATGTGCCGGTTCACAATCAGGTGGACAACCCAGAGGAAGCGTGGGCTTTTGTGAAAGCCCATCCTTTTGCGGTTCTGTGCGTCAACGGCCCAGAAGGGCCGATGATCGCGCATGTGCCCTTGGTTGTTCGTCATGATGAAGCGGCCGATACCTTCGAACTTATTGGCCATGTCGCGCGCGCCAATCCCTTCCATGAAGCTGTTCCCGCTGTTGGTGGACCTTGTGTAGCTGTCTTCCGGGGTGCCGATGCTTACGTAAGCCCTTCGCTTTATCCGTCGAAGCAGATTCACGGCAAAGTGGTGCCTACATGGGCCTATTTGGCGGCAGAGGCGCGCGGCATTTTACATGTCGAAACTGATCCGCGCGCAATGCGGGCCTATCTAGAGCCTGCAACAAATGAGATGGAAGCGACTGGAACTAAACCTTGGACCGTTGACGATGCGCCCGCCGATTATATCTCCAGCCTAGAGCGCGGGATTGTCGGCCTAAAGATCCGAGTGACCGCGTTGATTGCCAAACGCAAGATCAACCAAGGTAAGCCACAGGCAGATTTCCAATCCGTGCAGGAGGCATTTGCTGCCTCCGCGCATACCTCCCACCAGCTACTTTCCCTTGAAATGCAAAAAGAAAGTCAGAAAACCTGATGCGATATTTGCCTCTTACCCCTTCAGATCGTGAGCAAATGCTTGCCAAAGTTGGCGTTGCTTCGATCGAAGATTTATTCCTCGATGTTCCTGAAATCGCACGCTTGGATGGTCCAATCCACAACTTGCCATTTGCGCAAGGCGAGTTGGCGGTTGAGCGCCACATGCAGCGCCTGTCAAACGCCAGTGTGGCAGCGGGCAGTGTGCCGTTTTTCTGTGGGGCAGGGGCCTATCGCCATGCGGTGCCAGCCAGTGTTGATCATTTGATCCAGCGCTCGGAATTTCTGACTACCTATACCCCCTATCAGCCAGAAATGGCGCAAGGCACGGTGCAGACTTTGTTCGAATTCCAAAGCCAAGTGGCAGGCTTGCTAGCTTGTGATGTGGCCAATGCGTCGATGTATGATGGCTCTACCGCTTGTGCGGAAGCGGTCGTGATGGCGGCCCGCGTCACCAAGCGCACAAAAGTGGTCTTCTCGGGCGGCTTGCATCCCCATTATCGCCGCGCCGCCCGCACCTTGGCCAAGCATTCTGGCCTCGAGATTGCTGGCCTGCCAATCGCGATCAATGACGAGGCAGCCGTTTTGGCAGCGGTAGATCAAAATACCGCCTGTGTCGTGGTTCAGTGCCCGAATGTGTTTGGCACGCTGACCGATTTCACCGAGCTCGCCAAAGCGGTGCAAGCCAAGGGCGCGTTGCTGATCGCGGTCTTTACCGAAGCGGTTGCTTTTGGTCTCGTAAAGCCTCCGGGGGAAATGGGGGCTGATATTGTGGCTGGTGAAGGCCAGTCAATTGGCAATAGCTTGAATTTCGGCGGTCCTTACGTCGGCCTGTTTGCTACCAAGGACAAATATGTCCGCCAAATGCCCGGGCGCTTGGCTGGTGAGACGGTCGATGCCGATGGCACACGTGGCTTTGTGTTGACACTGTCGACACGCGAGCAGCACATTCGCCGCGACAAAGCGACTAGCAATATCTGCACTAATTCAGGGCTTTGTGCTTTGGCCTTCACAATCCATATGACCCTGTTGGGCGACAAGGGTCTCAAGCATTTGGCGCAATTGAACCACGAGGCGGCCTGCGAAACGGCTGACGCCGTTTCCTCGATTGATGGCGTTGAATTGTTGAGTGAGAGCTTCTTCAATGAATTCGCGGTGCGCTTGCAAGGTGATGCCGCCAAAGTGGTTGAGGCGATGGCCGCGCAAGATGTGTTGGGTGGCGTACCCTATTCGCGTCTGCGCCAAGAGCCCGGCTTTGAGAATGTGCTGCTGATTGCAGCGACGGAAACGACCACGGCTGAGGATATCGCATCCCTCGCCGATACCCTGAAAAAGGTGATTTGATCATGGCTATGAATAATGTTGGCCGCCCCACCGCAGCCGTCGCCAATGATGCGGCAGCTCCAACCACCTTTTCCGGCGCACGTGGGTTGTTACAGCCAACCTCTCTGATCTTCGAGACTGGCTCAATCGACCGTACTGGCGTAGACTTTCCACCTGTCAAAGGCGTGAAGTCGCGGCTGGGCGGCTTGGCGCGGACCACCACCACAGGTAATCCGGGCCTGTCAGAGCCAGAGGCTGTGCGCCATTATGTGCGTTTGAGCCAGCGCAACTATGCCATTGATCTGGGCATGTTCCCCTTGGGTTCGTGCACCATGAAGCATAATGCGCGCTTGAATGAAAAAATGGCGCGTTTGCCCGGCTTTGCCGATGTGCATCCACTACAGCCAGTTTCGACCGTGCAAGGTGCTTTGAGCGTGATGGACCAGTTGTCGCATTGGTTGATCACCTTGACGGGCATGAAGTCCGTTGCCTTGTCGCCAAAGGCAGGGGCGCATGGTGAGTTGTGCGGCATGTTGGCGATCCGTGCCGCGCTCGACGCGCAAGGCCAAGCCCACCGCCGCCGGGTGCTGGTGCCTGAAAGCGCGCATGGCACCAATCCTGCGACCGCCGTGCAGTGCGGGTTCATCGTGGATGAAATCAAGGCGGCGCCAGACGGTCGCGTTGACCTCAGCGACCTTAAAACCAAACTAGGCGATGATGTCGCTGGCATCATGTTGACCAATCCGAATACTTGCGGTCTGTTTGAGCGCGATATCCGTGAGATTGCGGATTTGATCCACGCAGCCGGTGGCTATTTTTATTGTGATGGCGCGAACTTTAACGCCATTGCAGGCCGGGTACGTCCGGGCGATTTGGGCGTCGATGCCATGCACATCAATCTGCATAAGACCTTCTCCACCCCACATGGTGGCGGGGGTCCGGGTTCTGGCCCAACGGTGTTGTCCGACGCTTTGGCCCCATTTGCGCCGGTGCCTTACGTGGTTACCCGCGCAGACGGCACGTTGGATATGGTTGAGCATGAAGTGGATAGCGACGGCGAGCCGTTTGGCCGGATGGTGGCTTTCCACGGTCAGATGGGCATGTATACCCGCGCTCTGACCTATATGTTGAGCCATGGTGCGGATGGCATCAAGCAAGCTTCAGAAGATGCGGTGCTGAACGCCAATTACGTTCAGGCTTGCTTGAAAGAGCATATGAGCCCAGCCTTTGATGGCGTGTGTATGCACGAGGCTTTGTTTGACGATTCCTGGCTCGAAGGTACAGGCGTCACCACGCTTGATTTTGCCAAAGCCATGATCGACGAAGGCTATCACCCCATGACCATGTACTTTCCGCTGGTGGTCCATGGGGCCATGCTGATTGAGCCGACGGAAAGTGAAAGCAAGGCGAGCTTGGATGCATTTGTCGCGTCCATGACGGGCCTAGCAAAAGCCGCCAAGTCTGGCGATACGGCCCGCTTTACCGGTGCGCCCTACCATGCCCCTGTGAAGCGGCTGGATGAGACGCGCGCAGCTAGAAAGCCCGTGCTCAAATGGAGTCCACCGGTTGAAGCGAACAAGATCGCTGCTGAATAAGCTGATGAACTTTAGGCTGGCGGCTTCTTGAAAAAGAGGCCGTCAGCCGCCCATTGCAGGCTTGCCGCGCAGCCGGGCCACCAATCTTTGAAGCAGCTTATCGAAGCCCACATGTAGGATCCAAGCTGCTACAATTGCAGCCGCTAAGGCGACCGTCAGCAGGATCAGATTGTCCAGTGGCCCTGGGCCAGAGAAGGGTTCTGCCAAGCGGCCCAAAGCCGCGAAAACTGGCACGTGGATGAGGTAAAGCGCGTAGGACCAATCCCCCAAGGATTTCGACCATTGCGGGCTTCTATAGCCGGCTTGTTCCAAGCCAACACAACCCCAAACCAATAGAGCGGCTGGGACGCCAAAATAGATTAGCCGCTGCCATTCCTGCCCAAACATGGCCGGGGCATTTTCACGTAGCGCTAGGGCACTCAGCAACATCCAAAAGGCCCCAAACTGCACCATGAGACGTGGAGTTGGGAAAATCTGCCTTTGGGATAGAAGGCCAACGGCGGCCCCAAGGATGAATTCCAGCGTTAAAGGATGGCGTATCAGCGCGACAAAAGGATTCTCAGGGCTCGGTAGGATGCTGGCCGCAGCAGCTGTCAAAATCGCCCAAATTGCCAATGCCGCAGGGAACCAGCGCACAGGCAGGAGGAGCATCAATCCGAATACGAGATAGAACCAAAGTTCATGGATCAAGGTCCAGCCGACCGCGTGCAGCGGAAGCTCTTTGTCCGGAACCAGCAGATAGGATTTCCAGAGTTCAGGGCTCGACTCATGGCTGGCATAAACCCAGTCAGGCTTAACCATCCAGACGGCCACCAGAGCCGAAAGAACCAGCCACCAAAGCGGGTAAATGCGCGCGAGACGGGCAAACCAAAAGCTTGGAAGCGCTGCGGCCTTGCCTTGATCTGCGCGGGTAACCCAGACCATGACAAAGCCTGAAATAACAAAGAACAGATCAACCCCGCCAAAACCTGCCAGCGCCCAATTGCCTAGCAAGGGCGTGCCGCCTAAGCGGTTTTCCACCGCATGCAAGTGCGCAATCGCGACCATTAAGGCCGCAACTCCACGCAAGGTTTGAATGGTAGATAGGGAAAGGATCAGGGGCGGTTTAGGTGTCACCACGTCCGCCCCTAAAAGCTTGTTCAGCCGAACTTGCTCTCAACGGCAGCTATGCCATTGGCAACCAGCTTTTCGCCGGCTTTGCCCTTAACGCTGGCAACCAAGACACGTTCTGCGACAGCCATGGCTGCATTGGAGGCGGCTGCCCGGACGTCAGAGATAGCAGCTTCTTCAGCGCGACGGATACGTTCTTCAGCTTGCTTGCTGCGCGCAGCAATTGAACGCTCTAACTGAGCTTCGGCTTCAGCCTTTACCCGCAACGCATCTTCTTCTGCTTTCGCGATGATGGCAGCTGCATCTGCAACAGCTTTGGCGTGTTGGGCCTCATAAGATGCCCACAAAGCTTCAGCCTCTTGGCGCAAGCGCTTGGCTTCGTCCAATTCTTTTGAAATCTTGGTCGATTGATCATCCAAAGCCTTGGTCAACATGCCAGGAACTTTGAGATAAATCATGCCACCGATGAAGGTAGCAAAGCCAACGGCGGCGACGAGGGTCGCGTCAAATCCAACTGCCATTATGCTGCCCCTGCGACGGATTTAACTGCTGTGTCGAGCGCTTTGGCGGTTGGCTTGATCCCGGAAACACGTTCCACAATCGCACCGGCCAGTTCGCCGACTGTTTCATTCACGCTGACCAAAGCGGCGTCGCGGGAAGCTGCGATTTTCTCTTCAGCTTTTGCGATTTTGGTATTGGCCTTTTTGGTGGCAGCAGCCTCAGCTTTCGCTGCGGCTACTTCATGGTCATGGCGGGCTGCTTCAACCGTCTTCCGAGCTTGGGCACGGGCTTCGGCTTGGGCTTTCTCGGCTTCTTGGCGTGCTGCCTGAGCGGCCGCAGTTTGTTCAGCCGCCGCTTTTAGATCACCTTCAATGGCGTTCTTACGGTCAGACAACGTCTTAGCAAAGCGGGGGATAACCACCGCTGCCAACACGATATAGAGCGCGCCAAAGGCAACCCAGAACCAAAAGATCTGCGAAGAAAACAGGCTCGGGTCAAACGGTGGGAAGCCACCGCTTGCATGCTCGCCTGCTTTACCCGCAGCATCGACTGCGTGAGATTCGCCAGCCATATTCAAACCACTCCGGGTCTTTGATGAAAGACCAGATTAGAAATCTGGATCAGACCACGAACAACAACAAAATGGCGATCAGCAGCGAGAAGATGCCGAGTGCTTCGGTCACGGCGAACCCGAAGATCAGGTTACCGAACTGGCCTTGAGCGGCCGAAGGATTGCGCATTGCGCCTTCCAAGAAGCTGCCGAAGATGTTGCCCACGCCGATGGCGGCGCCCAACATGCCCAAGCAAGCAAGGCCTGCACCAATGTACTTTGCGGCTTCTGCGTCCATGATGAATTCTCCTGAGGGATTAAGGGACGATAAGAAAAGGGTGACTTAGTGATCCGCTGCGTGCAGCGCGTCATTGAGGTAGATACAGGTCAACATGGTGAACACATAGGCCTGAAGGAATGCAACGAGGGTTTCTAGTGCATAGAGGGCAACCGTCATGACGAAGGGCAAGATAGCCCCGACGGCACCCACGGCTCCGGTCTCGGCCATCATGGGCACGAAACCAGCAAACACCTTAACCAGAATGTGACCGGCGAGGATGTTTGCCCAGAGACGAACGGCATGTGACAAAGGACGCGAGAAGAAGGAAATGATCTCGATCGGAGTCACAATAATATAGAGTGGCCAAGGTATGCCCGATGGCACGAACAGCTTGAGGAAGCCCAAGCCATTCTTGGCAAAGCCAACGATGATCACGGTGAAAAACACCAAAAGTGCCATCATGGCAGTCACGATGATTTGGCTTGTTGGCGTGAAATTATAGGCAAACAGGCCAACCATATTCACCGTGAAGATGAACAAGAACAAGCTCAAAACCAGTGGGAAGAACTTCTTGACGCCGTCCGAACCCGCAGAGCTGTAGAGCATGTTATAGACAAAACCATATGCGGTTTCGCCCAAGGTCTGCATCCGGCCAGGTACCAAAGCTGCCTTAGCCGAGCTTGCCAACATGAAGGCTGCAGGGAGTGCTGCACCCAAGACAAGGAACAGGCTCGCGTTCGTGAACGACACATCATAGCCGGCCAACTCCATGGGGATCATGGGGGCAATCTGGAACTGGTGCATCGGATCGCTGGCCACGCCGCTTGTCTCCTGCTTCACGCGTCTTCGTCTAGGTTGTCCTTCAAGCCGGATGCTTGGGGATCAACAGGGTGGGCCTGCGTCATCTGACGCGACGCCCGAATTAAATTCACCGTGCCGGTCACAAAGCCGAGCGCCAAACCGACCAAAAGGCCCCAAGGCTGCATCGTCAAAACAACATCAACACCATATCCTAACAGCCCCCCGACCAGAATTGCCGAAGCAAATTCAGAAGCCAGACGCAGCCCTAGGGACATGCCCGACCGATCTATGCTGGCCTTTGGCCCTGCATTCTCTCGCTCTTGATGGATCGCAGCCACACGTTTGGCCAAATCATCAAGGGCATCAGAGCCATGTGGGTGTCTAGGGTCAGCCATGAATCAGCCGTGCGAACAACAAAAGTGCGGACTTGCCCCCTTGCCGACGCGGGCGGAAACTAGAGGCGCCCTTATCCCAAGTCAACCCGAGCAGATGTGCATCTACGGTTCTGATTTTGATCACTTTTTCGGGATTTTTACAGTGCGATGGTGCAGTGCGTCAATTTTCGATGGATTTCGGCGCAGAAAAATGGGTTTTTGAGGCGGGTTTTGGGTACCGCTAAGGGCGAGCTTGACGCGCAGGCTTTGTCAAAATCAAAAAAGGGGCCCGGCAGAACACTGCCGAGCCCCAATCTTTCAGAACTTAATCTCGCGACTAGTGCTTGTAGCTAAGCTTCAAATAGTAGAAGCCGCCGTTGAAGCCCGCAGGCGCTGAGACGGAGTACTTCGCGCCAAGGATGGTCGCGTAAGGGTTGCTGGTGGGGTAGCTGTCAAACAAATTGTCGGCACCTACCGAGATCTTCAACTTGTCGGTCAGGTCATAACCAACTTCGGTGTCGAAGGTAACTTGTGCGTCCGCATAGATCGGCAGCGTTGGGTCATCGGCATGTGGGTCGTAGAATTCGCCGAAATAGTTCAGACGAGCCGAAACGCTCCACTTGTCTTGATAGTGGTTGATCGAGATGTTGCCACGATACTTGGGCAAGCCTTGCTCAAGCTGCAACAGACCTGCCGAACCATCGGCTTCGATACCGGCCAGACGCTCACCACGGGTGATGTCGGTTTCGGTCCAGTTGGCTACCAAGTTCAAGCTGGTCTTGCCGCTGAACAGGTCGAGCGGGTAGGACGCAACAAAGTCAACGCCTTGGGTCGTGCTGTCCACGCCGTTGACGAAGTATTTGAAGTTGGTGAAGTCCGTGGTCAAACCACCGATCGCGTTGACTGCCGCCAATTGGGTTGGCGTCAGAGAGGCGATTTGCGCAGGGGTCAAAGGCACGCCCGAACGCAAGCGGATACGATCTTCCATCTCAATATTGAAGTAGTCGACAGTGAGTTTCAGGCCACCAAGGTCCAAAGCACCACCGAAGGAGAAGTTCTTGGATTCTTCAGGCTTCAAATCCTTGCCGCCCAACAATTGACCCAAGACGCTGGTTGGCGACACCGTGCCAGTGTTTGCCAAAACGCCGCCGATCAGGCTCGTTGTGGTGTTCACCACATTAGCCTGACCTGGGGTTGGTGCGCGGAAACCGGTCGAGTAGGTTGAGCGCAAGGTCAACACATCGGTAGCCCGCAACAAGCCAGAAAGCTTGTTATTGGTAGTTTGGCCGAAAGTGTCGAAATCCTCAGTTCGGACTGCTGCACCCAGAACCAATTTCTCGGTCACGTCTGCTTCCAAGTCGATGTAGAATGCCGTGTTGGTCCGGTCCCATACGCCAGCGTCAGATGGACGGAAGCCGTTGAAGCCGTTCGAACCGATCGAGAAGCCTTGGTTCACATAAGGACCAACGGTGTAAGAAGCCGCATCCCCTGCGATCAACTCAAACTCTTCATTGCGCCATTCAAAACCACCAGCGATGTTCAGATCCGAAGCAAAGCCCTTGACTGGAACAGCATAGCTCAAGTCGATGTTGAAGTTCTTTTCAGTTTGAATTTGCTGACCGGGGGTGAACTCAGTTGGCGAGTCGGGGCCCAAGGACGCGTTTATCGTGTTGTTGATATGGAAGGTCACATCGTTACGACCAGCGCTGAAGCTGACGTCATAGTTCAACTTGCCAACATTGCCCTTGGTACCAACGGCACCGGCGTAATCCACCAACTCACCGCCAAAGCGTGGCGTGAAGCCGCCGGGGAATTTTTCGATAAAGGCAAAGCAGGTTGGGTCCGATTTGATTTGGGCAATCAAGGCTGCTTCGTTTGCTGCACCAATCGTGATCACAGGGCAGGTGGTGCCCGTGCCTGGGGTGGTGTCAGCGATCAGACGTGTTGTGCCGCCGTCGTTGGAGAACACGCCACCGCGGGTGTTTGGGTTACGATAGTAGAAGCCACCATCGGTTTCGCGTGTGCCATAGTTACCGAAGGCATAGATGCTGCGGCCATTGCCAAGGTCGAAACCGGCGTTGACGAACGCTTTATAGTCGCTCTTCAACTCTGGCTGACCCCAGATTTGAGCTGGGTTAGGGATGGCAGTGTTACCAGCGGCTGCCAAAGCAGCTGCGTCGCCACGCTGGACCGAGCGGCTGGTGGCACCGTTTTGACGATACTCAAGGCTGATATTGGCAAAGCCATTCTCGCCAAGGCCAAGGCCGAAATTGCCAGCGACTTGATAGCTGGTGCCATCGCCTTCGTAGAATTGGCC
Source organism: Aquidulcibacter sp. (assembly GCF_044346625.1). GTDB lineage: Bacteria > Pseudomonadota > Alphaproteobacteria > Caulobacterales > Aquidulcibacteraceae > Aquidulcibacter. Next base: position 130,736 of record NZ_JBIIYV010000002.1, read on the forward strand.
GTATTTGGCTTCAACTTCTGCGCCTTCCGAATCGGTGCGCAAGATAAAGTTCATCACGCCGGCGATTGCATCAGAGCCATATTGAGCCGCCGCACCATCGCGCAGGACTTCAACTTGCTTCAGCGCAATGCTGGGGATCGAGGAAATATCTGGACCTTGTGCACCGTCAGAGACACCACCGCCCAAGAAGTTGATGACGGCAGCGCGGTGACGGCGCTTACCATTGACCAGTACCAAGGTTTGGTCTGGAGCCAAACCGCGCAGGTTGACCGCACGAACGATCGACGATGCGTCGTTGATCGCTTGGGTGTTCACATTGAATGACGGAACCAAGTTGCGGATCAGGTTGGAAGTGTCGGATTCACCTTGTTTGGCGATTTCAGCACCGCCGATGATGTCGACAGGAGCGGGGGTGTCAGCAGCAGAGCGCGACACGCGGCGCGTACCCGTAACAATGACCACTTCTTGTGCGGCTGGTTCGTCAGCCGTTGTGGTCGCTGCTTGGGCGAGGGCGAATTGGGGAGCAGCTACGATCAGCGCCGAGGCGACCGACAGGGCCAGCATGCTTGCGCCGCTCAGTTTCGTCGTTTTCTTCTTGGATGTTTTATTCTTAATTATGACTTATCGAAGTCAGTTTTGTAAAAACACTGACTTCCCGTCGTTATCTCACAAAAATGTTATGACAAGGCGCGCAACATCCAAATTTCTGAAATTTGGCACGAAACTCCGGTTGAGAGCGACTTTGATTCAAACTTGTTGCAGAACGGTCACAAATTTGTGAGGTGCATGCATGAAAGTTGTGCAATCGATTGGCAAAAATTTTGGGCAAAGTCATTCGATCGGGCTTAGCCTATTCGGCGGAGATCAAGGCCTCTGCGCGACTCAGATCCACGCTTACCAATTGAGACACGCCGCGCTCGGCCATGGTGACGCCAAACAGGCGATCCATACGGGCCATGGTGATGGGATGATGGGTAATAACAATAAAGCGGGTTTCCGTCCGCTGACGCATTTCATTCAACAAGCGGCAGTACCGATCAACGTTTGAATCGTCTAAGGGCGCGTCAACTTCGTCCAGCACGCAGATGGGCGATGGATTTGATAAAAAGACTGCAAAGATCAAAGCTGACGCCGTAAGGGCTTGTTCCCCACCACTCATCAGGGTCAGGCTTTGCAGTTTTTTTCCGGGCGGGCAGGCATAAACTTCCAAACCACCGCCCAACGGATCATCGCTCTCGGTTAAGCGCAATTCAGCCGTGCCGCCGTCAAACAGGGCCTCGAACAGGACCCGGAAGTGGCCATGCACGGTATCAAAAGCTGCTATCAGGCGTTCCTTGCCCTCTTCATTGATCTGGTCGACGCCGCCGCGCAGCTTGGCAATGGCCGAGGTCAGATCGTCCTTATCGGCAACCAGGGCGTCTAAACGGGCTTCTTGTTCGGCTACTTCTTCATCCGCCCGCAAATTGACGCCACCGATAGCTTCTCGATCATAGAGAAGTTTGGCCAGTCTTTGTTCGGTCGCGTGGATCGTGGTCTGGTCAAAGGCTTCGCCCATAGCCGCGCGCGCGCGGCGCTCGCAATCTGCGGGGTCTAATTGGAGGGCGCGCTTAATCTCATCGCTTAATTCCTGCAGCCGATCTGTGGCAGATTCCGTGCGAATTGTCGCGGCAGCGCGGGTCTCTCGCGCTGTTGAGAGGGTTTGGCTGGCCAAGCGGTCTTGGTCGCGCAGGCTTCGGATGGTGGCTTCAGTCTGGCTCAGAGTATCATCGGCTTTGGCTTTACGGGCTTGAGCGGCTGGCACATGGGACAATAGCTCGCGCTGGCGCTTTTCAATTTCGATCGGCGCATCTGTGGCGGCTTGTTTGCGCGTCATCGCTTTGGCGCTTTCTTGGTCCAACTCAGAAAGACGCGCTTCGGCAGCTTTCAAACGCGTCTGCCACGAAGCCAAATCACGCTTCAAATTGGCTTCTTGGCTATCGCGAGCTTGGGCGCGGGATAGGATTTGGTTCAAGCCTGCTTGGGCTTGATTAGCCCCGGCCCGCGCGCTTTGCGCTTGGCCTTGCACCTCATTCAAGTGGCTCGTGTCTTCTTCTGGCGGCAGCGCGGCCAGCAAATCAGTGGCCACATCGACCAGTAAGCTCGCTTGGTTTTGTTCTTCTAAGGCAGCAGCGGCGCTGACTTCGGCCTGTTCAAAGCTGGCTCTGGCCCGCGCAAAATCTGCCTCTAGGCGGGCAATGCGGTCTCGTGCCCCGGCAACGGCTGCAAAAGCGCGGGGGGCTTCTGCGCGCGCGTGGCGGGCTTGGGCTCGTTTTTGATCCGCCTTCGCACGTGCTTCGGCAGCAGCTTTAGCAAAGCCTTGCGCGGTTTCTTGCGCCGCTGGGACTTGGCCCCGCAGGGCTTCAAGCCGGGTTCGTTGTTCAAGCTCTACAGCGGCTGAGGAAACGGCATCCTTGCGTCGGACAAACCCGTCCCAGCGCCGCATGTCACCTTCCAAAGTCACAAGTCGTCCACCGGTCGGCAAGTCTGCTAGACGATCAAACTGGCGGCTATCAACCAGGCCAATTCCCGCCAGCCGCGCCTCGAGCTGTGGTGGCACTTGCGTGATAAAGGCAGTCAGGGCGGTGACCCCTTCAGGCCATTCAAAGCCGCGCACCTCTTGACCCGTCCAAGCGGCTGGCGCGTTCGCATCAAGGGCTGCTTGTAATTCATCGCCAAAGGCAGCTGCTACGGCGCGCTCATAACCCGCTTGGGGGCGAATGGTGTCGAGAACCTTGGCCCAAGAGCCTGCGACTGGCTTTTTGGTCATGGCCTCTAAGGCTTTAAGTTCCGATGTTAGTCGGTCGAGCTGGTTCTGTGCTTGGCGGGCAGCTTCGCGCGCCTCTGTCTCGTGGCTGGCTGCTTCTTCCGCTTCTTTCTCGCTCTGATCTGCGCGCTCTGCGGCTGCATTTGCAGCCTCTGAAATAGCTTCGGCTTCTTTGCGCGCAATGATCAAAACATCGTCGTTCGGCAGGGCTTGGCGCAGCCTCGCCACCTCAGCCTCAATACGCGCAACGGCTTCTTGTCGACGGCGGAGTTGTCCCTTGGCATCTTCAAAAGCGCGCGTCTGTGCATTGCGTTCAGCGACAGCGGCAGCGCGCTGCGAAATGGCCGCGGTCAAAGTAGCCTCAGCAGCCTCGCGTATCTCATTCGCCTGCGCAGTCGCGGCCTTTGCTAGTTCGATCTCGCCATCCAAAGCGCTGCGGTCAGGTATGTTTGCCAGAGCTTCTGTGACCTGTTGGAGATTCTGGTTGGCATCTTCAAACAGGGTTTGTTCGCGGGCTTTATCGTTGCGAATGCGAACAAGGTCGCCTTCAGCGGCCTGCAAGGCATCCCGCGCACTTTGCAAATCGCGCTCGCACGCGATGCGTTGACCCTCAAGTCGGCGTAGGAGGGCTTCGGCTACTGCCTGTTCTTCGCGAAGACTGCCCAAACTTTCGTCTGAGTTCTCTGCTGCCGCAGCGGCCTTATTGGCAGCCAAGGTGGCGTCTGCCAGTTCTTGTTCGGCTTTGCGCTGGTTTTCCTGCGCCAGAGTTAGGGCGGATTGGGCTTCGTTGTAGCGCTGCGCGAATAGGAAGGTTTCCAGCGTGCGGATTTCCTCAGCGACTGCACGATACTTTGTCGCTTGGCGGGCTTGGCGACGCAGACCATTCAATTGGTCCTGCATCGCTTGGATGACATCGTCGAGCCGCTCAAGGTTTGTTTGCGCGCCGCGCAGTTTCAGTTCAGCTTCATGACGGCGGGTATAAAGACCGGAAATGCCTGCCGCCTCTTCCAGAATCCGCCGCCGGTTTTCAGGCTTAGCATTGATCAATTCACTGACTTGGTTTTGCCGAACCAAAGCAGGGGAATTCGCTCCCGTAGACGCATCGGCAAACAGAAGCTGCACGTCGCGGGCGCGAACTTCTTTGCCATTGATCTTGAAGCTAGAGCCAGCAGCCCGACGGATCTTGCGCGAAACTTCCAGCACCGGATCTTGATCAAATGGGGCAGGGGCGCGGCCTTCGCGATTATCTAGGCTGATAACCACCTCGGCAATATCGCGGGCAGGGCGCTTATCGGTGCCCGCAAAGATCACATCATCCATTTCGCCGCCACGCAGGGCGCGGGCCGACGTTGCCCCCATCACCCACCGCAGGGATTCAAGAATATTGGATTTGCCACAGCCATTAGGCCCAACAATGCCAGTCAGGCCCGGCTCGATCTTTAGATGCACCGGGTCCACAAAGGACTTAAACCCGACCACGCGTAGATCGGTTACCCTCATGGCTTTTTGGCCTTGGGTTTGACCTTTGTTGGCGCTTTGGCTTTAGCTGGCTTCGCAGCGGGTTTTGGCGGCAGGGCGGCAAGGGCGGCATCTAAAGCCCGGCTTACGCCTTCGACATCATAGGGCGGAGCCAGAAGCGTAGCGCCCTTGGCGGTTTGAATGAAGATCGTGGGGGTGCCCTGAACCCCCATCTCCGCCCCCTTCACGGATTGCTGATTGACGGCATCAGCATGGGATTGGGTGCGCAAGCACACATCTGCTTGGGCTGCATTCATGCCGCTTGCTTCGGTAAAGATCGAATAGACCGCATTTTTCGCGCCCGTACCTTGCTGGGCGGCGTCAAAGATGACCTTTTGCTGTTGGAAGAAAGCATCCACGACACGATGATAAGCCTTAGGCCCCGCACACCGGGCTAAGCTATGCAGCGGATAAGAAAGCCCCATGGGTGGGGTTGGAAAGGCGCGAAACACATAGCGTACGCGCCCTGTGTCGACATAAGTCGCCTTTATCCTAGGCAAGACTTGATTATTGAAGTCTGCGCAATGCGAACAGGTGAGGCTGCCATATTCAAGCAGCGTAACCTGCGCGCGTTCTGATCCTAATGGCCAATCCGCCACAGGTGGCGGAGCAGCAGGTGCTTGTGCTTTTGCCGCTGATGTTTTCGGCTTTTCCTTAGCCACCGCCCCATCGCTTGGCACCGCCAAAGCGGCGAGCCCTGCGATTAGGCAAGCAGCCGCCCGTGCCTGCCAGTTTATGGCGCGACGACAGTCCTGCAACGGGCGGCGTTGGTGCAACGGCGTATGACCTTACTTCGCCTTAGCCAGTGCCGCGTCGAGTGCTTTGCTGACATCATCGGCAGTCATTTCGCGACCGCCTGGTGCTTCGAAGCTTTCACCATTGATGAAGATGGCTGGGGTGCCCTGTACGCCTGCTTTGACGCCGCCTTCTTGCACTTCCACCAAGACTTTGAGCAGATCCTGATTGGCCATACAGGCGTCAAACTGGGACTCATTCATACCAACCGAAACCGCAACATTCAAAAGCGCTTGTTTGGCGCCCGATGGGCCTTGGGCTTGTGTGACTAAATCCGTTTGCCCGCGCATCAAAGCGTCTATGACTTGGTCGCGCTTTTCACCGCCTGCACACCGCGCCAACAAATGGCCAGCAGTTGCCAGTTCAACCGGCAAGGTTGGGAATTCGCGGAACACATAACGCACTTTTCCGGGCGTGATGTACTTTTCTTTGATCGATGGTAGAACGTTAGTATGGAAATTGGCGCAATGTGGGCATGTGATTGAAGCATATTCAATCATCACCACTTTGGCATCCTTAGAGCCCATGGGAAAATCTGTGGCGTTCTCCAGCGCGCTGCTTGGCGCACCCCCAGACTTGCCGCCAGCCGATGGGCTACAGGCGCTCAAAGCCAAAGCTGCGGCAACGACGGCGAATTTGGCTGCAAAACCAAAAGTGCGGTATTGTATAGACATCTGGTCACTCCTCTTGCGCCTGCATCGTTTGGAGGCGAGGCCGCTTTGTCATCCTAAGAGCCCTTATCGGGCAAGGTCATCACTTAGTCGATAGTTGCGGTGGCTTCGGCCAGCCGAGTCAAGGCTGCTTTCAAGCTTGGTTGTGTCACCTGTTCAAGCTGTTCATCCAGTTTTCGCTGCTCAGTGGCGTTCAATTTTCGTTTAGTCGCTGTGGCTGGTGCTTTCACTGCTTGTTTGAGTGGCGCACGAACCAAGGACAACTTCTTGATTTTGCTGGCCCCAGCGAGACGAACTAGTCCGATAATTTCGGTTGATCGCATCGAAAGCAGGGGGGCTGCTGCGGCAACGACCTTTAGAACCAGTGTTTCGCCTTTAATCTGATCTGGCTGACAAATGGTTGCAATCTTGTCACCCACAATCTCGGCCCAACGGGTTTGTAGCTCTCGTGCGGTCATGCCCGCTTTGCGTTGATCCTGTGGGACCAAATTCGCGATGAGGCGCGCTACTGGCGGTGGCCCGGCCCAAACGGGTTTACCGCGCCGTTGCGACAGCCATGCCGCTGCTGCAACCTCTAAGTTCGGGTCAAAGCTGTGGTCGTCGTGATCCGGCAAAGGTTGATCGGGCATTAGGGATACTTACCCTATTCAATGCCACTCTGCGAGGCCCTGATGTATTTGAGGCGCGAAGCAGTTAGGGACGGGTCATGGATAAACCGCCGCCTGATATGATTGCCGTCCTGCGACACCAATTGCTGGCTTGGTATGACGCGCATGCACGTCAACTGCCGTGGCGCGTGCCACCGGCTGAGGGCCAAGCAGGGCGACGCCCGGACCCTTATCATGTGTGGCTATCGGAAATCATGTTGCAGCAAACCGGTGTTGTTACGGTTAAGCCCTATTTTGCTGCCTTTTTGGCGCGCTATCCAAAACTGGAAGACTTGGCCGCTGCGCCTTTGGACGATGTTTTGGGCCTGTGGGCGGGGCTTGGCTATTATGCCCGGGCTCGCAATCTGCATGCAGGGGCAAAAGCGGCTGCAGCAATGGGAGGATTTCCAGCCTCTCTGACGGGCCTACTCGCGATCAAGGGCATTGGCCCCTATACGGCCGCAGCGGTAGCGGCCATCGCCTTTGACTTGCCCCATGTGCCTGTGGACGGAAATGTTGAGCGGGTTTTGTCACGCCTATGGTTGATTGAAGCGGCTTTGCCTGCAGCCAAACCTATTTTTCGCGACGCGGCGTCTAAGTTCGAGGATCCCCATAGGCCCGGTGATTTCGCCCAAGCGATAATGGATCTGGGTGCGACAATTTGTACGCCACGCAACCATGCGTGTGGGCTTTGTCCGTGGTCTGGAAGTTGTGCCGCTTATGCGAACGGATCTGCTGCCGACTATCCTAAGAAGCAAGCCAAAAAGGCTAAGCTCGTTCGTTTTGGAGTCGCCTTTGTTTACCTCGATCCTAACGGTGTTTTGGTTCGGCGCAGGCCGAATGAAGGCCTGTTGGGTGGCATGTTGGAGGTGCCAAACTTAGCTTGGCGCGATACGCCTTATAAGAAGACTGAAATGGTGACTTCGGAAATGGATCCAGAAGCCACGTGGATTGAGGGTGAAGTTGTTCGCCACGTCTTCACCCATTTCGAGCTTCGGATGCGCGTTTTCACTATTTACACCGCCAACATAAAAAGCTTGGACGGCTATCATCATTTAGCCTTGGGGGCTTTGGCGACGGCGGCTCTTCCCAGTCTGATGCAGAAGATAATCGCCTCGGGTCAACGCGCCCTCGATTTGGCGAGCAATCCCTAAGCAGCCAATGAACGACGCTTTTGCTTAACTTTTTTGCTCAAAAACTGGTTCAGGGACACGGTGCGCTTCGTCATATTGCAAGATAGTCAATTCAAACATCGAGCCGACATCGGGCTCGCTGCTAACCGTCACATCTCCACCCATCAATCGAGCAAGCTTGCGCGTGATAGCCAGCCCAAGGCCTGTGCCACCAAATTTCCGTGTCGTTGAATCATCTGCCTGCACAAACGGTTCAAAGATGCGCGTCACTTGCTCAGCCGTCATCCCGATTCCAGTGTCTTTGACTTGGAACAGGAAATGATCTCCCCGCTGCTTCAACTCAAGCGTGACAACTCCATTGCTCGTAAATTTCGCTGCGTTGGAGGCAAGATTATAGAGGCATTGCCGCAAACGCATTGGGTCACCGAGGGCGTTTGTGATCGGTTCAGATTGGATGGCGAGCACATTGCCATTGGCCTCAAGAGTCGGGCGTATGGTATCGGCGATTTCTTGCAGAATAACCGTCGGTGAATAAGGTATCACCTCGGTCTCCATGGAACCTGCTTCAATCTTCGACAAATCTAAGATCTGGTTGATAACACCCAGCAAATGCTTGCCTGCGGCCTTAATCCGTTCTGCATCGGCACGGCTTTGGGACTGGTTTGTAACTTGCAGGTCTTCTTCAAGGAGTTCAGCATAGCCGATCACAGCGTTGAGCGGCGTGCGCAATTCATGGCTCATAATGGCCAAGAATGCGGACTTCGCCTTATTGGCCGCAACCGCACTTGCTCGTTCTGCCTCGGCCTCAAGCCGCCCCGCTGCATCAATGCGCAAACGCTCGAAGGCGCGCGATAAGGCACCTACTTCATCGGCCCGTTCCTGAAGCGGTGTTTCTTCGCTCAGGTCACCGCCTACAAAGCGCTCGGCGACTTGGGTCAGAAGTGTCAAAGGCTTCGTGACGCGTAAGCGTAAAAAAGCGAACACAAAGACCAATGCTATCACAAACAGAAAAGATGTTGCGAAGAGCGATTGGTTTCGCGCCGTCTCTAGGCGCTCAATCCGATCTTCCAAAAGACTAGTAAGCTCGTTCGCAACAATCAGGCTGACGTCATGAAATTGCTTGCGCGCCTGCCAGTCAAGGGAGGCGGCCACTTTCGGGTCAAAGCTCTCTGTCCCACCCGATAGGCGGCGCGTATAGACTTCGAGGCGATCTAGCGCGCGAATACCTTCAGCAAATTCATGCTGGAAAATCCCAAGTCGCTCTGCGCGACGCGAATGGCGTAAGCTGGACGAAGCTGAGTCTTGAAGTTGGCTGATCGCCACGCGATAGCCGCCACTTAGGCGCAGAAGCTCATTGCCATCCGTCGTGACATTTGACTTATCTTCACTCCGGAAATAGCCCATCGCTGCGGCTTTGGCGTCTAGGATCGCTTGTGTCTCCGGAAAGCGAACAATCAGCAGGTCCATGAGATAATAGGAATCGAGTTCTGGATCCAAGATCAAATTGGACGCGTCCCCAACTTGACTGGTCAGCGTCCGTAATTTTGAACGACTAGAGTTCACTGCGCCGATCTCAGCTTTGCCACTGGCTGCAATTTCGAGTAAATCTTCTGAAACTTGCTCAACTGTGGCCTCGGTGGAAAATGTTTGGCCATAGCGGCTTTGAGCCCGCTTGAGGTCTGACATAGAGGTAAAAAGCTGAGAGGTTAGCGCGCCACTGGTTTCGGACTGAAACATCGCTTGGCCCAGGCTGATGTCGGCCTTATTGATGGCCTTGGCCATTTCAACGCCACGAATTTCTTTTTGCGCAAAGTCGATAGCTTTCTGCTGTTCTTGCAGAAACAAGATAAGCAGAAGTGCAATCGGTGCAAGAAACGCAGCAACCGCAACCGTCAGGCTGGCTGTCAAATTGAAAGCACGAGGGAGTACAATACGCAGGTTCATTACCCTTCGTATACGACCCTGAGGTTATTATTGGGCTAAAGATGATTGGGAAATTGCATGCAAACGGGCCGATTTCTCGCCGGCCCGTTGCGATTTTTAGCTTCTAGGCCGCCATGCGAGCGCGCATCTCACGCCGCAACGTGTCAATTGGAACGAGGCCGGAATCGGTGCGCAGATGCCAATAGGTCCAGCCATTGCAAGCAGGTGCGTGTTGAACCTGTGCACCCACCCGATGGATGGAGCCTACCATCTCACCCGCCATGATCGACCCATCGGCGCGCACGCGGGCGGCGACATCGCCGCGCGGCGAGTAAATCGCATCACCAGCCCGCAAGAGGCCCTGTTCCACAATGGTGCCAAAGGGTACGCGTACCTCGTCCTTTTTTGACTTCATGACGGCGAGGTCGTCGAGATGGCCGGGCTCAACCCGCGAAATGCGTTGCTCAGCGGCCAAGGCATAGCCAGCATCACGCTCTAAGCCGATCCAGCGGCGTCCTAAGGCTCTAGCCACCGCTCCGGTGGTGCCCGAGCCGAAGAAGGGGTCCAAGATCAGATCGCCTGGCTTGCTGGCAGCCATCATGATGCGATGCAGCAGAGCTTCTGGTTTTTGTGTCGGGTGCACTTTCTTGCCAGTCACATCCTTCAAGCGCTCATGCCCTGAGCAAATGGGGATGGACCAGTCAGAACGCATTTGCAGGTCGTCATTGAGGACCTTCAGCGCATCATAATTAAAGGTGTAACGCTTCTGGTTGGCGGATTTGGTTGCCCAGATCATGGTCTCATGAGCGTTTTGGAAGCGCGTGCCTTTGAAGTTTGGCATTGGATTGGTCTTGCGCCAGATGACGTCGTTCAAGATCCAGAAGCCTTGGTCCTGCAAAGCCGCGCCGACGCGGAAGATGTTATGGTAAGAACCGATCACCCAGATCGTGCCGGTGTCGGATAGGCAGCGTCGCGCCGCGGCCAACCAAGCCTTGGTAAAGGCGTCATAAGTTGCGAAGTCAGCAAACTTATCCCAGTCGTCATCGACGCCAGCAACTTTAGAATTGTCGGGACGGGTCAGATCGCCACCCAGTTGAAGATTGTAAGGGGGGTCTGCAAAAATCATATCGACAGAGCCTTCAGGCAGGCTGTTCATGAGCTCGATGCAATCGCCAATCAAAATGCGGTTTTCATAATTTGCTGACATTCTTTGCCCCTTTGAGTATTAGGGGCAATTGAATCTATTAGGGTTAAAAAAGGATTCACAAATTGAGTCAGTGATTCTTTTTTTCTGCAATCCTGCAGTAAAATCTTTTTTCCACGTTGGCCGCCCTCTGAAGGGGGGTGTCAGAGGGCGGCACGTGTTAGACCTCCTCAGGGCTTAGGCGATCCTTGGTAACGGGCCTTTGTAAGGACCCGCTCCAAACCTAGCGGCAGCTGCGATAACGATTGGGTGATGCACCTGCGCCACCGCGGATGCCCGGTGGGTTTTCCCAATTGGTGCCGCGTCCGCCAACTGGACCTGGTGGATTATTGTCGTTGTCGAGCCAGCAGCGCGATTTTTGGTTCCAGAACCCAAATGTCGGGTGCCAATAGCCGAAATGGGCATTGTAGTAATAGCCGTGATGATGAGGCGCGAAGGTGTAGCGTGTCCCTTTGTGGCGGTAAATGCGATCAGGTGAAGCGCCGGGGCCACCACGGGCACCTGGTGGGTTTTCCCAATTGGTACCGGGGCCACCAGCTCGACCGGGGGGATTATTGTCGCGATCCTTGGCAGTAGCAGGGGCACCGGACAAGAGGACGAGCGCTGCGGCAGCAGCGAACAAGCTTTGAATAGGTTTCATTTCACATCTCCATAGGTTTGTTCCCGTCGAGATAAGAAACGTCTTTCGTGTCGCAGTTCCGTCTGCAGTGGTTGCAATGTTGCAGAAGTTTAATGTTGCAGGCCCTGAAGGACTTTCGCGACCGGCTTGTAACTCAGCCTATGGATCGGGCAGGGGCCCAACCGTTCTAAGGCTTGCTGATGGGCTTTTGTGCCATAGCCCTTATGCTGGGCGAAGCCATAGCCGGGATATAGATCATCCGCCTCGGCCATAAGCCGATCGCGCGCGACCTTGGCCAGAATGGAAGCGGCTGCAATGGACAGAGAGAGACGATCGCCGCCGATCACACAAAAGCTGGGGCATGGAAGCGTCGGTGCGCGATTGCCATCGATCAGCCCGAGACTGGGTGCACAGGCTAATCCCTGAACCGCTTGAGCCATGCCTTCTAAAGTCGCTTTGAGAATATTTGTAGAATCAATTTCCTGCGCAGAGATCATCACAACGCAACTTGCCAAAGCTTGATCGCGAATGACGTCATACAAGGCCTCGCGCTGAGCGTGCGTCAAACGTTTAGAATCATCAATTCCCTCTGGTAGATCATTAGGGTTCAGGATCACGGCTGCAGCGGCAACGGGGCCCGCCCAGGGCCCGCGTCCGGCCTCATCAATCCCGCACACCGAATGCAGCGGCACGCGCAATTGTTTGGCATAGTCTGTTTCAAGGGTCATGTCGGGCATCGCTGCAACACTATGCCGGATTCGGCCAAGAATTCGCATCTCTCCCTCATTCGCCCCCTTTCTTATCTCGGGCGGATTGCTATGGTCGATCAACGGAACAGGAAGCACCCATGAGCAGCAAGATCGAGCCAAGCCAGTTTGACGCCTACTCTAAGGCTGAGACCGACGAACCGTTTTTCACGCTTCTGGCACGTGATCCAATCGCCCCATCCTTAGTGGAGGCTTGGGCTTATCTGCGTTCTGGCCAGATTGGGGCGGCAGAGATTGCGTTTAAGCAAGCCGTGGACGCTGCAACCCATATCGATCCACAAATGCCGGGTGAAGCGCAGATTCGCTCTGCCTTCGAGGTCGCTGACGATTGCCGTCAGTGGGCACGCTCGAAAATGGTGTCAGGACGCCGGTAAACCATGACTTCTGCCCCCGATGCGGCAGTTCTGCCGCAAGGTGGGCTGTTGAAAAAACTCCTACTGTTAGCTGGTCCCGTTGCGGGGTCGAATGTCCTCGTCATGTTGATGGGCCTGGTCGATGCCATTTTGGTAGGCCGCCATTCTGCTAACGAGCTTGCAGAACTGGCTTTGGCATGGAGCCTGAATGGTACCGCCTTGGTGGCGACTATCGGCCTGTTGGTGGGCGTCCAGGTCTTGGCTGCGCGCCGCTATGGCGAGAACAATCCCCTTGCAATTGGCCTGATTTGGCGGCGTGGCATCGTGACCTCCATCGCTATGGGTTTCATCTTGGCCATTGTGCTGCACTTTGGCGCTTTGTGGGCTTTGAACCATTTGGGCCAACAACCCGATTTGGCAAAAGGGGCGGCATCGTGTGCGGCTATCTTGGGTCTCAGCTTGCTGCCCAATGCCATTTATCTAACCTGCGCGAAAACCCTCGAAGCCCTATCACGACCACGTGTGGCCCTGGCCCTGATGGCAGGTGCCAATGTGGTCAATCTGGCGCTAGCCACCTACCTTGTGCCGCTACAAGGGGCAGACGGTGCGGCTTGGAGTACGCTAGGTGCGCGATTGTTCCTCGCTGTGGGTGCCCTGATCTGGCTCTTAAATATGCCAGATGCCAAGCAATTTGGATTTTTGGACTTCACCACCCGTGCCGCGCCGGGCGAGGCCAAAGAACAAGTCTCCATTGGCCTCTCGGCGGCAGGTAGTGGGATTTTGGAGGCAGGCTCTTTCAATATCCTCACGATTATCGCCGGTCTGGCTGGCGTTGTTCAAGTCGGCGCGTTCAACATTGTGATGAATATCATGTCGATCGGCTTTATGCCGGCGATGGGCATTGCGTCCGCAACCGCTGTGATCGCCTCAAATGCGCGCGGTGCAGGCGATTTGGTGGGGGCGCGCAAGATTGCTTGGATTGGCCTTGGCTTGTCTGGAGTCTATGCTGCCTTATTCTCCGTGGTGACGTGGCTTGCCGCCAAGCCCATTGCCAGCGCCTTTACGACCGACCCCAGCTTGATCGCCTATGGCGCTGTTTTAGTTGGCCTTTTGTGGTTGATGGCGGTGCCCGACTTCATCCAAGTGGTTGCAGCCCAAGCACTCCGTGCGCTTGGCAAACCGTGGTTTCCCACAATAAGCCACTTTGTCTCCTACGTGCTCGTGATGTCGCCCTTGGGATGGCTGTTTTGTATCCATTTTGAACGCGGTGCGCGGGGTCTTGTTGAAGCGGTTGCCCTCGCCAGTATCGTTTCTGCGGGCATTTTGGTGCTTCGTCTCTTGCTCCTAGGGCCTATCAATTCGACCGAAGTTGCAAAGGCAGCCAATCCCCAAGCCAGTGAGGACTTATCCCCATAAATAGCGATTGAAGGATTTGCGCTGGACTCGATCTTGCTGTCTTTCACCCACCTGTACGGTTTCGGCACAGGATGGGAGGCAATCGTGCGCACTTTTGGCAATCGGCATTTACGCACAGCGGGCGCAACCGCCTTTCTAGGCTTGCTCGGCACATCAGCTGCGCTGTTACCAATCGCCATTTTCGCCGTGTTTAATCAAGGCGAGCCCGCGCACTGGACCCTGTATGCCGGAGCATCGGTTGTCGGTGGCGCAGTCATTGGCTGGGTCTTAAGACGCTAAAGCTCGCTTGGCCCAGCTAGACCCCCAAAATCCAGCCTTCTTCTTGCTCAATCGTCTCGATTTGCGCTTCGGTCATGCCTTTAGCTGGGCCAAATGCGGCTGCTAGTTTTCCAGCTTCGTCCAGAGCGGCAAAATGCTCAGCAATCGCGCGAACTTGTGCCAAATCCTTTACCTCGCCGCTGGCATGTACTGCCTTGACGATGGATGGATAAATCTCGGCCATCACAATTTTGACGCCGTCGAGGTCTTCTCGCGTCAAAGCCTTATAGCCGGTTTCAAAGGGCCAAATGCGAGCGTCAGCGCGGGCGTCGCGCAGCTTCTTAACAACCGGGATCCCCATCAAAGCCTGCGAACCTACTGAACCTGCCGTGTAAAGCTTCCAAATCGGGCTAGCGCCCTTTGCGGCCTGCTCTGCCAAACGGTGCTCCGGCAGATCCCCTGGCCCATGTGGGCGGGTCTTCTTCGATTGAAGTGTGGTCAGCACATCGCGTGGCGGACAGCCCCAGAATGGGAATGGCCCACCTGAAATCAGGCGGTTCATCATGGCAGCCACTTGGAAACGATTGTTGGCATTATCGGGTTTGTCTTTGATTTCCTTAGAAAGAAAGGCTTGCATGGTAAGCCATGGGGCACCCTCAAACTTCAGGGCAGCAGAGGTTCCTTGCGGATAGCCAAAAGGGAAATCAAAGCCGATCAGGGTACGGTCGCCGCGCTTGTCAAACTCGGCCAATAGGCTGCTAATTGCCTCAAGGGCGGCTTTGCGGGTCGGTGGATTTTGCGCTTCAAAACGCAATTGCAGACGCACATCGCGCCGCAACGTCCCGATCCAGATGGAATCCGCCCCAGTTGCAGGCTTGGCCGCAGCCGACCAGTCAACCATTACATAATTGTCGAAAAGGCGGCTCATGGGACGTTTCCTATTCAGGGTCGAAATTTGAAGCGCGGCTTCTACAGGGCAAGACGACGTTCGTCACCCAAGAAATACAATGCGCAAGGCCAGTCCGCGCAGGCGTGCAGAACTGGCCTAGGCTTTTCGGTCATAGGCCAGCCTCTTAGGCGAGTTTGACTAGCATTTTACCAGCATTGGCCCCACTGAACAGACCCATGAAGGCAGCTGGAGCCTGATCAATTCCGTCCATCACGGTCTCTTCCCACTTGATTTGACCGTCTTTGATCCAGCCGCCCATTTCCGCCAAGAACTGGCCTTGCATGCTGGCATAATTGGACACGATGAAGCCTTGAATCTTCAGGCTCTTGCCCACAATGTAGACCAAATTGCTTGGGCCGGGGGTGGGCTCCGTAGCATTATATTGGCTGATCATGCCGCATTCGGCAAAGCGCGCACCCGGGCGGGCCACTTCGAGCGCGACTTCCAGATGCTCGCCGCCGACATTGTCGAAATAGATATCAATGCCCTGCGGTGCGGCGGCGCGAACTGCGTCTAACAGGTTTGGAACCTTCTTGTAATTGACGACCTCATCCACGCCGACGGACTTCAGCCAAGCACCTTTTTCGTCCGAGCCGCATGAAGCCACGACCTTGCAGCCCTTTATCTTAGCGATCTGGCAGACGAGCGAGCCTACAGCCCCAGCAGCTCCGGAAACAAACACGGTGTCGCCGGGCTTTGGCGCGCCAATTTCGAGGAAACCACAATAGGCGGTCATGCCGGGCATGCCCATCACGCCCAAAAAGGCTTGCAATGGAATTCCGTGGGTGTCGATCTTGGTGAACAGAACTTTGGGCCCGGTAACATATTCTCGCCAGCCCAGCATGTGGGTAACGATATCGCCCACTTGGAAGTCAGGATCGCCGCTCTCAATCACTTCGCCAATGGCGTGGCCTTGCAGCGCTTCGCCCAATTGGAAAGGTGGCACATAGCTGGGGCGGTCATACATCCGCCCGCGCATGTAGGGGTCGACGCTCATCCAATGGTTCTTGACTTGGACGAAGCCAGCAGCTGGACTTGCGATTTCGACGCTGGCGATCTCGAAGTTTTCCGCAAGCGGCGAACCTTCTGGCCGCGACTTCAAGCGTACTTCCTTTGATGTGACTGCTGGCATGTGCTTCTCCCTGTAAGTTATTGGCACGCATGTGCGCTTGTGAGGGGGAATGACGGCCTTTTTAGAGGCGGGTCAAGTCATCTTGACGAAGGCTTTTGGGGCTTGCTGCAAATGATTGAGGGAAATCGCTGGTTTACTGAAGTTTTTTTTGGCGCACGATTGATGGACGCCCGCGTTTTATGCTTGAGCACCTCTCGCTTGTGACAGAAACGTGAAATCTCTGTGACAAGCCGGGACGACAGGCCCGAAAATAGGTGCCCGATGATGGTTGCCAAATAATGGGTAAAGGGGCCGGTAAGCGCTTGTTGAAGGTAGGACTCATTGGTGCCGGTGTTGCAGGCGAGCGGCATGCTGCCGCGCTACGCGTGACGCCGGGGGCAAGCCTGATCGGTCTCTATGAACCCGATGAGCGGCGCTCTGAGGGCTTGTGCGCGCGATTTGGGATTGAACCTTTGCCGCTAGACAACTTGTTAGAGCAGGCCGATGCAGTGATCATCGCAGCGCCCGCGGGCACGCATGGGCGCTTGAGTCTGCACGCTCTGGCGCATGACTGTCATGTGCTTGTTGAGCGACCGATTGCGACTTCCCGCGACGAAGCTCAAAAGATGGTAGGAGAGGCGCGCGCTAGGCAGTTAATCTTACAAGTCGGCCACCGTGAAGGCCCAATGCTCGCCGCTCTCGGCCTCGCACCTGGGATGGCCGGATTGCGAAGTTTTGAGGCCGTTCGCGAAGCCCCCCCGCGTGAACATGTTAGCGATGTGTCGGTTATTCTGGACCTGATGATTCAAGATATCTATGTCGCGGCCGTTTTGTTTGGCGCGCGCGCGGTTTCAGTTCGAGCAACAAAACTGGGTGGACGGGGTGCTGCAATTGATTCTGCTGAAGCGCGCATCCGCTTCAAAGGTGGTTGCGAAGCCCGCTTGCGGGCGACACGCACCGCCAGTGTTCGGACCACGCAATGGACTATGGACACAGGCCAAGGGCAATCGCACATGAGCGTCGACTTTGTGCGCGGCGTTGTTTCTCACGGGGTCAATTGGCCAAACCCAAAGCCCTTTGTGGTCCAAGATTCAGACCCAGTCGCCCAAATGTTGGCTCAGTTTTTGGCCGCCTGCGCCGCCCCCTATGCCGAGGTCTCCAATCAAGATGCGCTATCTGCAATGGACCTTGCCCTGCAGATTGAAACCATTCTCAGCGCAAACCTTTGAACCGAGCCGCGTAACGGGTTAGTTTAGGCCTATGAGCCAGACCCAACAGAAACTGCACATCGTCTCTGCCCAATTAAACCCGATTGTCGGGGATATCTCGGGCAATCTCGCCAAAGCTAAGGCAAGCCTGCGTGAGGCTTTGAGCCTTGATGCAGATATCCTTGTTTTCACTGAGCTGTTCTTGATTGGCTATCCGCCAGAAGACTTGGTGCTGAAGCCCGCAGCCGTGAAAGACTGTCAGGCGGCTGTTGCGGAATTAGCGGTCGAAACGGCTGGGACGCGGCTGTCTGTTATCATCGGCACACCCTGGCGCGATGCAGATGGCCTTTATAATGCGGTGGCTATCCTGTCAGAGGGGCGTGTGGCTGAGCTGCGGTTTAAGCACGAATTGCCCAATTATGCCGTGTTTGACGAGAAGCGAGTATTTAACTCTGGGCCGTTGCCTGCGCCGGTGAGCATTGCGGGTATCAAAGTCGGAATCCCCATTTGTGAGGACATCTGGTTCGACCGCGTGACGCAGAGCTTAAAGCAACAAGGTGCCGAACTTCTCATCGTGCCCAATGGTTCGCCCTATCGTCGTCCCGTAAAGCAAGAGCGTTTAGCCAGCGCGCGGGCGCGGGTTTCAGAAACCGGGCTTCCGCTCATCTATGTCAATCAAGTCGGCGGTCAGGATGAGCTCTGCTTTGATGGCGGTAGCTTTGCTCTGGATGCAAACGGGGAGTGTGTCCAATCTCTACCCAATTTTAAAGAGTGCCTATCGAGCGTGCATTGGGAAAAACAAGGTGGGGCTTGGGTTTGTTTTGCTGCGGAACAACTTGACCAGGTTGAAGGCGAGGCGGCCGATTATGCCGCCATGGTTTTATCCTTACGGGATTACGTCACCAAGAATGGCTTTCCCGGCGTTCTTTTGGGACTTTCGGGCGGAATTGATTCTGGACTGAGTGCGGCAGTGGCCGCTGATGCCTTAGGACCGGACCGGGTCCGTTGTGTTATGATGCCGTCGCGCTATACCAGCCAAGAAAGCCTTGAAGATGCTGCAGACAATGCGCGCCGCTTGGCCATTCCCTACGACGTCATTTCAATTGAGCCAGCGGTGGACGCTTTCGCTCACATGCTGAGCGGCCAGTTTGAGGGCACCCAAGTTGGGATCGCTGAGGAAAATATCCAGAGCCGTAGCCGGGCTGTTTTGCTGATGGCGCTATCCAACAAGTTTGGCCACATGGTTTTGACAACGGGGAATAAGAGCGAGATGGCAGTCGGCTATGCGACGCTCTACGGCGATATGTGTGGCGGCTATAATGCCTTGAAAGACCTCTATAAGATGGAGGTTTATGGCCTGTCGCGCTGGCGTAATGCCCATATTTGCCACATTGGTTTGGGAGCATCCGGGGAAGTCATTCCCCAGCGCATCATCGACAAAGCCCCCTCAGCTGAGCTGCGCGAGAACCAGACCGATCAAGATAGTCTGCCGCCCTATCCGGCACTCGACGACATGCTGCATGGCTTTGTTGAAGAAGAGGCCGAGATTGAGGATGTGATCGCGCGTGGTCACGATCCGGCGGTGGTGCACCGGATCCAGAATTTGCTCTATGTCGCTGAATATAAGCGCCGCCAAGCGCCCCCTGGCGTAAAAATTGGCACGCGCAACTTTGGCCGCGACCGGCGCTATCCCATCACCAATAAGTATCGGGATAAGCCTTAAATCGCGCGCCCTTAAGGCTTTCGCGCCTCAACAACCCAAATCGCGCCTCCTAGGGTCAAGAGGCCATCCTCAAGACGCGGTTGGATTTCCAGTTCCATTTTCTCGCGGACCATCGCGATACCTTCAGGCGACAATTGCGCGATGGGAAGGGCGGCAGGGCCAACTTCCATGATAAAATCTGCGGCCTGGACGGCACCCTTGTCGGAACCCATCGGCATGGCCGCATTGACTGGAGTAAACCTCACATCTTTTAAGCCTGCCCCTTCCAAAATAGCGGTGACCCGCTCTGGATTGGCAAATGCAAACGGGCTAGGCGCATCGGGTGGCGGCGGGGCGGGTGGTTCAGTTACACTGACCACAACCCCCATGGGCATGGTCACCCATTCATTCTCGCTAGGCGGTCGCCAACAGACAAACACGACCCGCCCGCCGGGCTTTATCTGTTGCACCAAATGGTTGAAGGCTGCTTGTGGATTGTCAAAGAACATCACCCCAAAGCGGGAGATCAATAGGTCAAACTGACCATTAAAGGTTGCGTCAGAGGCATCAGCCTCTAGAAACGATACGTTCCTGCGAGCGCCCGCCCGCTTGCGGGCCAGGGCCAGCAAAGAGGTCGAGATATCCACCCCTGTTACCGTATGACCAAGGTCTGCCATTAGCAAGGATGTTTCGCCAGAGCCACAGCCCACATCCAGAACAATTTGCGGCGCACTATCCAATAGCCCTGATGCTTCCATCAGGGTCTGAGTAAAGGGCAGCAGCATGGCATCAATTTCGACTTGCCGCCTCGTCCAACGCTCCCCCGCAAATGTGTTCCATAGTTCTTTTTGTGCTTGGTTTTTACCTTCAGACAAGTTTGCTCTCCCGACCGGCCCAATAGCGGTCGCGCAACAGCCGCTTGTACAGTTTGCCAGTCGTATATCGAGGTAATTCCGCCATAAAGTCGATGGAGCGTGGTGCCTTTACATGGCTGATGCTGGCGCGACAGAAGGCGAGGAGTTCGGCCTCTAATTCCGGACCCGCATCGGCCATATCCATCGGCTGAACCACGGCTTTGACTTCTTCGCCAAATTCTTCATTCGGTACCCCGAACACGGCAACATCAGCCACTTTGGGGTGGGTCACCAACACATTTTCGCTTTCTTGCGGATAGATATTAACCCCGCCAGAGATGATCATGAAGGCTTTGCGGTCTGTCAGGAATAAGAAGCCTTCTTCATCGACATAGCCAACATCACCCAAAGTCGACCATCCCAAAGCATTGCGGCTGTCGGCGGTTTTTTCCGGGCTATTATGGTATTCAAATTGCGGGCCATTGGCGAAATAGACGGTTCCCGACTCGCCCGTTGGCACAACCTCGCCACCTTCACCAACAATCCGGAGCTCACCCAATAAAGCTTTACCGACGCTTCCCTTTTTGCGCAGCCAATCCTGTGGCGAGATGGTGCAGAAGCCATTACCCTCGGTTCCCGCATAATATTCATGGATGATCGGGCCCCACCAATCCATCATTTGCTCTTTGATGGCGACCGGGCAGGGTGCTGCCGCGTGAACGGCCATTTTGAGTGATGACAAATCATAAGCGTTGCGGATCGCTTCATCGAGTTTCAGCATGCGCACAAACATCGTAGGTACTAATTGGCTGTCCGTAATGGCGTGGCGCTCCACGGTGGCCAAATAGGTCTCAGGGTCAAACTTCTCCAACACCACAACGGTGCCGCCAATCTTGTGGACGCACATACACCAGCGCAACGGTGCCGCGTGATAAAGGGGCGCGGGTGAGAGATACTGGCTATCTGCTGAGATGCCATAAATGGCTTGAGCCATCATTTGTAGGGCATTGGGTGCGTCGATCGGTGCACCGGTCAGAGGAATTTTGATACCCTTTGGCCGACCGGTGGTGCCGGAAGAATAGAGCATATCGGCCCCAGCACTTTCATCGGCAATTGGCCCTTCTGGCTGTGCGTCTCGCGCGTCTGAGTAAGCGGTATGGCCCTGGGGCTCGCCACCGATAACTAGAACAGGAAGTTTCACGCCAGCATGTGCTAATGCTTCTTCCGCCAGTGCCAACAGATTAGCCCCGACAAATAAGACCTTGGCGTGGGAGTCTGTAAGGATATAGGCTATCTCATCGACTTGCAGCTTGGTGGAAAGACAGGTGAAATAAAGGCCCGCCCGCTGGGCACCCCAAGCGATCTCAAAATAGTCGGGGCAATTGTCGAGCAAGACGGCAATGGTATCCCCGGCTTTCAGCCCATGGCTACGGAGGAGATGGGCGACTTGGTTCGAGCGAGAATTAAGCGTGGCATAACTTAAGCTTTGGCCACGGCCTGCCATGATGACAGCAGCCTTATCTGGTGTTTGTGCCGCATGGTGAACTGGATGCATGGACGTCTCCCAAAGTGCAAGATTCTTCGTGATCTCGGCGCAACGATAGTCGTGCCACCCCACGCAGCAGGATGCAAGTCAGTTCCGTGTGAATCCAAAATTGTGACCATTGTGCAACATGTGGCTAGGTAAGGCGGCGATTCCCCCCCCTTAAGTCACGATTGTGTGACGGGTTGACTTGAAACCTCGAAGATCGAACGTCACATACGCCTCCGAGGTTAGTACCCGCTCTAAAGGAAAAATCATGGACATTTCTATACGCGCGATGATCATCGCGATGGGCGCTGCCGCTTTGGCTGCTCCAGCGTTTGCGCAAGTAGCGCCAGACACTAAGGAAGCCGAAGTCGTTGTTGTGACCGGCACCCGTGTGGCAGCGCGCTCTGCACTCAGCACTGCTGCACCAGTGGACGTCGTGTCGTCTGCCCAATTGTCTCAACAAGGTTCGCCAGAATTGAACCAGCAATTGGCAACCGCGCTCCCAAGCTTCAACTTCCCACGCCCTGCCATTGTGGACGGCACCGACTCGGTACGTCCAGCAACCTTGCGCGGCTTGGCTCCTGACCAAACCTTGGTCTTGGTGAATGGCAAGCGCCGGCACACCGCTTCCTTGGTCAACATCAATGGCTCGATCGGTCGCGGTTCTTCTGCAGTTGATATGAACACCATTCCAACCGGGATTTTGGAAACGGTTGAAGTGTTGCGCGATGGCGCGTCGGCTCAATATGGTTCTGATGCAATCGCGGGCGTGATCAACTTGCGCCTCAAGCAGCGCCGCGAAGGCGGCAATGTCACCGTATCTTATGGCCAACGCCAAACCACGGTGACCACCGATCCGGCACCTGCTTTGCCAAACGGCACCACTAACTTCACCGCAGCCAACATTGTTGCCAACCCAAGCTGGCAAACAATCAAGTCGCGCGATGCGAACGACGGTGCCACCACGACGGTCAACGCCTGGGTCGGTTTGCCCTTGTTCGACAATGGTTCTTTGACCATTGCAGCGGAAATTCAAAACCGCGAGTCGATCAACCGTCAAGGCTATGACACCCGTCGCCTTTATAACTTGTTGCCAGGTGGCGCGCTCGATCCACGTGAAGCCACCATCAACCGCTGGAACCAACAATATGGTGACGGTGAGCTGATCCAAGGAACTTTGTTCGCTAACGCCAGTATCGAGTTGAGCGACACCACCCGTCTCTATGGTTGGGCAAGCGTTCAAGGCCGCGACTCGACGTCTGCAGCCTTCTTCCGTTGGCCAGCTGACAGCCGCAACGTTGTCGAAATCTATCCAAACGGCTTCTTGCCAAAGATCAACTCGCTCATCACCGATAGCTCGTTTGCTCTGGGCATGGAAACCAATTGGAATGGTTGGGACGTTGATCTGAGCTTGAACCGCGGCTTCAACGAAATGGAATTCGTAATCCGTAACACGCTGAACCGGTCTTTGGGCGTCGCAAGCCCAACCTCGTTCAATGCCGGTGGCTTTAACAATACCCAAACCGTCGTCAATTTGTCGGGCGTTAAGGGCTATAATGTTGGCTTGGCATCTGACTTGAACGTTGCAGTCGGCCTTGAAGCCCGTCGCGATCATTATGAGATTTTCGCTGGTGAATCTGGCTCCTACTTCCAACAGGGCGCTTTTGTGGCTGGTTCGCAAGGCTTTGGTGGCTTTAAGCCATCTAACGAAGTCGGTCGTTCGCGCGATGCGATCGGGGGCTATATCGACCTTGAAGTCAATGTAACCGACGCGTTGTTGGTCTCGGGCGCGGTTCGCGTCGAAGACTACACTGACTTTGGCAACAATGTCAGCGGCAAGATTTCGGGTCGTTATGACTTTACCGAATCTTTCGCCCTGCGCGGTTCGGTCTCTAACGGCTTCCGTGCACCAAGCTTGCAGCAGCAATTCTTCACCGCCTCTTCCACAAACGTGGTTGCTGGTGTGCCTCTGGAAATCCTGACTGTGCCTTCGACCGACCGGATTGGTCTCGCTTTGGGCGGCACGGCTTTGAAGCCAGAAGAATCGGTGAACTATTCGTTCGGCGGCGTTCTGCGCTTTGGTGATTTCAACCTCACCTTGGATGCCTATCAGATCGAGTTGACCGACCGCATCGTGTTGTCGGAAAACCTGAACCAGCCAGCCGTGGCGACCTTGCTTGCTGCCAATGGCATCGTCGGCATCAACGCCGTTCGCTTCTTCTTGAACGGTGTGGACAGCACCACCAAGGGCGCTGATCTGGTTGCTAGCTATCGCTTGCGCACAGACTTTGGTCGTTTTGACTTCACCGGTAGCTTGAGCGTCAACGAAACCAAGTTGGACAAGACCCCGGTCATCCCAGCCTTGACCGCAATTGGCTTGACCCCAACCCAATTGTTCAACCGCATCAACACCCTGACGCTGACCGAAGGCCAGCCAAAGCAAAAGGCCTCCTTCAACACCAATTGGAGCCTTGGCAAGTTTGGTACGACTTTCAAGGCCACCTATTATGGTGAAGTGACTGAGCCCGGCACCGATGCCGCGCGCGATATCGTGCTGACCCCAGAGGTCCTGTTCGACATCGAAGGCCGCTACAAGCTGACCGACAAGGTCAGCCTGACTTTGGGCGTTGAAAACGCAACCGACGTCTACCCACGTATGACGCCAGGCACCACGGTGTTGACACCTTCGACCTTCACCACCTTGAATAACTCGGGCGCATCGGCGTTCTCGCGTTATTCGCCATTCGGCTTCTCGGGCCGTTATGTGTACGGTCGCGTTTCGCTCGACTTCTAAGTGCCTGACGCACAAACCAAAAAGAAAGGCCGCGGTGGGAACACCGCGGCCTTTTTTGTTGTGAGCTGACCGGGATTAGCGGCGGCAGAGAACGTCTTCCAGATTGCCATTGCGATCTTGGCCTGAGTAGACCGCATCGCGCAAACCTTGGTCCCGGCAAAACTGGTTGGCATCATTGCGCCCTCCGAATTGGCCTTGGGCAATGGGACCAGGGAAGAACACTGTAGCGCGACCCGTAGTTGTTTGACCCGTGTAACGTGGAGGATTGCCAAAGCCGCCACCTGGAGGACCAAAGCCACCGCCAGGGCGGGGATCAAGGGAGCTCCCACGGCCGACATAACGAATGGATGAAATCCGGCCCTTAAACGATTCCAAATTGGGTATGGAGTCGCTATAGGTTCGGCAGCGGCTGCCATAGTTGGGGTCCAGACAGACCTGCCAATCCCCGCGTGCCACCAGACTGCCTGCGGCCTCGTCGAAATTGAGTTGACGCAGGTCTGGCACGTCGCTGGTAATGGTTACGGCTTGGCCGCGGAAGTCGGTTCCGGTGTATAAGGTGATGGAAGGGCGACCGCGGTCAAAACGCTGAGCTTCAGCAGCAGGGGCGCTGGCCAGAGTGACAAGGCCGGTTAAGGCAAGTAACAGAGCTTTTTTCATCTTAAGTCTCCAGGAAAAAGCACCAAGGCCAAGTGCTTGGGGCGATGTCACCCTTCTAACTGGGGCGATCTGAACGACCTGTGAGGCGGCCATTTCACTTCCGTTCATGTTTGACTAAGCGCACGAGAAGCGAAAAAGGGCAGCAATTGGTTGCCCTGTCAGACGCAGAAGCATCTAGAGCTATGATTTGAAATCCAGATGCAGCGAATAGCTGTGCTCTATTCCGTCGAAGGCACTCGTGGATAAAAAGAAGTATAAGAGGCAAAAAAGGGCCGCGCTGTAAACACCGCGACCTTTCTGATTGTTTAGCTAAAATCGTCTCAGCGGCGGCACAACACGTCTTCAAGGTAACCGTTCCGGTCCTGTCCTGCATAGACCACCCCACTCAAACCTTGTGATCGGCAAAACTGGTTGCCATCCATCCGCGCTGAAGCTCCCCCCAGATTGATCGAGCCCGGAAAGAAGATCGTGGCTCGGCCTAGTGTGGATTGTCCCGGGTATCGGGGTGGATTGCCATAGCCGCCGTTATAGTCTGGTCTAGAGTTGGCTTGGCCATCGCGTCCAACATAACGGATTGACGAAATGCGTCCGCGAAATGACCGCAGATCGGTGATCGAGCTATTATAGGTCCGGCATCGTGAACCATAGTTGGGATCGAGACAAACCTCCCACTCCCCGCGTGCGACGAGGCTGCTACTGACTTCGTCGAAGTTCAAATCGCGCAAGTTCGGGGTGTCGGACGTAATGGTTACAGACTGACCTTTGTAGTCCAAGCCGGTAAACAAAGTAATTGACGGGCGCCCTTGATTATAGCCTTGCGCGTCGGCGGGTTGGATGGCCGCTAAACTTGTTACGGCAATTACAGTGGAGGCGAAGATTTTATTCATGGAGACGCTCCGATTCTAGGTCACGTTGACAAACTCTTGACCCAGAGGCGAGCGGCGATGATTTGAGTGAAGCCGAGATAGCTTGCGGCGGTTTTATCGTAGCGTGTTGCGAAGCGGCGGGAGCATTTGAGTTTGTTGACCCGAAGGGCCGCGAAGCGCACCACCGCTCAACGCGGTTTCGTAAGGCGTAAGTTATTGTATCGACGAGGATTGGCACTTTGCGGTTTGCTTTGCCCATTATGACAGGGGTACCGCCTCGGCTTGTGATCACATTTCGGATGTGATCGCTGTCATAACCCCGATCTGCCA